>JAJYRA010000044.1 GCA_021794355.1 Thermoplasmata archaeon
TGACATTCAGAAATCTAAAATTGAACGGGGTTATCGTTTCTGAACCGGAATTCATAATTCTTGATAACAGAGAATTTCGAGCCATTATTGGAGTGGAAAAACTTCAAGTGATTGGATTGAACCTGGACTTCAGAACTGATACTTTGCGGAACTGAATATCCAGTTATTCCTATGAAAAAAGAATAAACCGATTTTCTGTTTCGCTTTTGCAATGTCTATTAGAATCATAAGAATCAGCTTTTTGTCTCTATACAACAACCAATACACGTGATTTCTGATCCAAAAAATACCAGTAATACTTATTTTAGGTTATATTACAGGTCGTCTTGGATACGCAAATTACTCTGTTTCAATCTCCTTTGATTCCTTATCTAATAGCCTCCTTGAGGTAGCTAGGTTGATGGGAAACAGGGCATCAGATCTGTTCAGAAAAATTCTACTTCCTCTGGTTCTTCCCGGAATACTGGAGGGTTTCCTTTTTGTAACAGTAAGATCTTCAATAGATTATGCATCTACTCTCTTTCTGGCACCCAAAACTGGTATACTCTTGCGCTTTCATCCTATGGACTGATTACAACTGGAAAGCTACATTCTGGTTCATCTGCAGCTTTTCTCATAATAATAATTGTTATACCAATATCAATTCTCACCTTTTACTTTAGGCAGAAGACTTTTTATGAGAGATAAAAATCTAAAATCTATTTTCCATTTTTTTAATATCCATTTCATATTAAATGGTAATTTCCTTTTTAGAATATATACCGTTACAGTGGCACTATTAATCAAAAGTGGATTTCTAAAAGGGATTTGATAAATCACTTTCTGAGATCAACCCAGAATAATAATGAGATTAATGTTAGATCACAAGTTTGATAAGAATTCAGAAACGAGCATGTAAGCTCTCTGAGCGTAAATATCCCTTTCTTCTATGTTAAGTGGTTCCAAAAAATCTGCATATAATCGTGCCCCTTCTGATGTCTCATTTGAGAACATGCTGCTAATTCTTTTTAAGGAGTCTTGAATCTGTAATTCTCCTAAGAAAGGTTTAAAATTATTGGATATTTCCTTAACTCCATTACCATAATGATCAAGTACAGAAACAATGTCGTATGCATCTTTGTGCTTATACCTATCTCCTAACGCAATGCCCTTTGTTCCAATACACCCAACTACATCAAGCATTTTAAACTCAACCTCAGTCTTAGCCCCATTTGGCATCTCTCCCTTCATAAGGTACCAATTATTATGTGATAAACCTAATTCTGCTCCTAACATAATTCTTGCCCTCAAATCTGATTGAACATCCCTATGTCGGTGCTTTTGACCTTTGTCCTTTTTTTGAAGAGTGAGAAAATCCACGGTTATATTCCGTACGACTGAATCCTTACCTCTAACCGCCCTTTCAAAAGTAAACTGCTTACCAGGAGCTTGATTCCAACCACTTTGTCCTATTAATTCTACAATTGTCTGGTATTCATTATTATCAACAATATCGGGGTCAACGATTAGGTCAATGTCTATTGAACCCACGTGTCTAAAGGTATCTTCTGGGGTTTTATGAGACTCCAATAGCAGGTACGGTACCCAACCTCCAATTAAAACTATTGCCGCTTTGTATGGTCTGAGTGTTCGCATCAACTCTACTAGAGCACTTTTAGATGTGTTAATCAATTGATCTTCAAAGTCCGATGAAAAACGTGTCTTCAAGATATATCCTCCTCTTTGCTATTTATCTCAAGAATTTTTTCAGCCTGCTCTTGTCCCCGGCCTGGGTATGTGAATAGATCTACAAAAAGTTGGATGTTACTCACCACATTTATTCCTCTGATCTCCCTAAAATCCATAAATATTCCATCATCAAAGGGCTCAAAAATCTTAATATTGGCTCCAGAGCTTGTTGGTCTGAGGTCAAGTTTCTTCACTATCTCATTTAGGTCTCCTGAGATATATACCCATACATCGTTATATCGTACAAATGGTGCTACCATTGAAGCTCCTGCCATTCCTGTGAATGCGTATTTCAGATTCAACTCATCTGCTGCCTTTGCGAGTTTTACTATTATCTCTTCTGGACTTCTTGCAAATGAGAAGAAAGCATTTGATCTGCTCTTTTCTACTGTCCAGTTTGCTGCCCAATTTTTTAGAAGCCCCTTTGAATCTATTAATTTAATGCTCTTGTCCTCATCGCGTGATACATAGCCTTTATCTTCAAGCTGATTCACAACAAAGTAAACACCGGCAGGGCTCATTCTGCATATATTGGCAAGTTCTGTGATCTTCCATTTTTTATTAGGATCATTGAGGATCGCTCTTAAAATGCGAGTTGCCTTGCTAGCAAATATACCGCGATTGAGACGTCTCTCTGTTTTCCTCTCAGCGCTGCTTATACGGTCTACCAGAACTGAGTCAAATTTTAGGTATACGTCTCCTATTAAATCAATATAACCTATGTTTTCTGATATTAGAATTTTCCTTGCCCTTTCACTAATGTAAGGGGCAACAAAAACGGGATACGTTCCTTTTTTAATTCTAGCTAAATTTTTAAGTTGATAAATGGACCTTTCAACAAACCTTGGCTCTCCATTGGATTTAACCTCAACAAGTAGATTTTTCTTTTTGTTTCCAGTTAGAATCTTGACCATTATATCAGAATGACTCTTTTTGCCTATTGGTATCTCGTATAATATGTCCTCTATATCCATATTCGGTAGGAGAGATGGTAGTTTCTTAATGAATTCATTAATTGTTTCTCTTTCATTAATTGAACGTAATTTAGTAGATTCCATTATTTTACCATCTGGTAAATTCATAGAACTTATTTAAATGCTATGATTTTATTTTGACGAAATTCCATTAAATTCCAATAGTATATATATGTACATATATATACTATTGGAAACAAGATGAATTTTAAAATATAAAAATTTGTTTAAATTACGTATTTTTTGAAAAAATTTAAGATAGAACAACATTCAAATAATACTAAATAATTAGTACTATGTAAAGGGAAGAGACCATCCATGGCGATAAGAATAATAAAAGTAAATGGAAAAGAATACTATCAGGAAGTAGAATATAGATGGGACCCAATTGATAAAAGGGGCAAAACAAAAGTCCTACGACACTTGGGTCCTGTTAAACCACTAAATCCTGATAAATATCGCAAAACTAAATTAAACATTTCAACACCTGAGTTCAAAAAGAAAAGAGTTAACAAAAAAGTTAACAATACAAATGAGAAGTTAGAAAAGAGTAAATCAGATTTTCCTCCACTAACCCCACCCTCGGATTTAATTGATAATGTTCTCAGATTAGTGGAAGATTCAGGTAAGAAGCTCAGCAGAAGCGAAGCGTGCTCCTTAATTTTGCAGAATAAGAAAATAAGTTTAGACAAATCTAAAACTTTAACAATACATGTAGGGTTTGCACTGACAATTCTAGAAAGAGAAGGAAAAATATCAAGAACAGGAAATGGAAAAAGAGGAGACCCGTATCTCTACACATCAAGATAGTTCCGGATTATCAGTTTCGCTGGTAGCATCAAATAAATTTCAATTCATCTAATATGTTTGTAATCCATGATATCTCACTTTTCTATACATATGATCTACTACACAAATGTATAATGAAACAAGAGAAGCAATCCACCAGCTAAGTAAATTATGTTTAGACCATACAAATTCAATAATGTTTAATTATTCACATTTACTTTGTAACTCAACAAAAAATAGTCACTTAGAACAAATTACATATAACTTTGAAACTACTTTTGGAAATATATATTGCAATAGAGATTAGTAATTGAGCATTTAAACAATTGATTGCTTTCTCTATTTCCTTTATATGATCTTGAGGTGGTTAGGACACGTGATTGTGCGAGCGTTATTGGTAATTTAATATTTCTGCGCCCATACTCTTATCTCTACTTAATTCATCCAGAAGCTCTGTAATTTCTAGTATTGAAGATTCTGCCTCAATTTTGTCTATCTTTGCAGAAAGAATATATGTTGCTTTGTTTCTTTGATCTCTCAAGCTTCGAAGTTTCCTGCCACAGGCATTAGCCGTTTTAGGCACCATTGAGACGAATTCAGATGAAAGCCTACGCAAGGTGTTTGGTTTCATATTTTACCTCTTTTTTCTAACGTTAAAAAAAATCCTATCTGAACCATTTTCTTCAGAACCAATATTTTCGTTAAGATATTCCCAAATATCAGAAATCTCTTTTGCATCTTTAACTGGCAAATAAATATTTATCGATATTCCATCTAACTTTTCATCCTCTTCGTCTAAAAAATATTCTATCTCTGTGAAAATTTCTTTTCCATATTGTGTAACTTCGTGTAAATATTTGTTTGTTTTCTCAACCATAAGTAATAGATTTATTGGATTGTAGTTGTTCATTGCTTGCATTTTAGAAATATAATTTTTTATCAATGAAAGATTGTCAGGACTGATGAAAGCGAATTTTGTCTTTACTATTTTTTCCAAGGTATTATCTAAGATATTGCTTGGACTCTTTCTTGAGGTCTTAATAGGGTGTGAATTTGTGAAACTTTCAAAAGGCCCTATTGGAATTGATGTGGGGATTGAAAATTTTTCACCAATGACATTTTTTCCTTCGTAAGGTTTTCTTTTATGTCTATCTTCTTTAATTGCAAGTTGAGTAGGATAAAATAAAATTTTTGGACTCTCTCCCGCATTTGAAGAATAATTTGTTATTTGACTTATAAACGTCATATTTACATATCCCTTGTTATTGATATGGAACCGTTATCTTCTATTTTTAAATTCCATTTAGAACCAAGAATGTATGGCGTTTCAGATACATCTGGCACGAATAATATTACTCGATTGGCAATTGTTTTATCCGGTTGAGCTGTGTGTCCACTTGCTTCAACCCTCTCTCTCTTACATCTGGAGTGCTATCTATGCAATTTCCAAATGATACAACGACAGATGGCTTACCACTCTCAACATCAAAGTTTCGAGCCAAATTAAGAACTTCCACACTCATTTCCTTCATTAATACTAAATACTATTGTTCTTTTTTTAGTTTGCTACTAAATTAAGTGAAGGAATAGATGTTTTAGATTTTTCAAAGGTTTTAATTGAATTTTTCCTGAATGCGTCACAAGATCTGGTAGAGCAAGACGTTTACTTATCAGTTTAACGATAAACGTTATTAGAGAAGATGACAATCATAAATTTCATTACAGTATGAAAAGGACTTACTTACACTTATAATGAAGTCCGGTCGGGCCCATTTACCACCAGTTGTTGGAAGTCCACGAAAATGGGACTACGGTATTGTTATATCATTATCAGGAATAACTCTTTGAATTTCATGTTTAAGCGGACTAATTATAAATCAGTATCTCCCGGACTGTATGGGGCAATGCTTGGCTTTTCAAAATATCTGGCTAATAGTAACCTAGAAAAAAGCCTTCTAGACTTGGTAGAAATAAGGTCATCCCAAATAAATGGATGCGCATGGTGCATAGATATGCATACCAAGGATGCGATGGAATCCGGTGAATCTCCTCAGAGAATATTTCTTCTAAATGCATGGCAAGAATCTCCACAGTTTACGAATCGGGAAAAAATGGCACTTAAGTGGACGGAGGCGGTTACTCTAATTTCTGAAAATCACATAACCGATGAACTGTTTGAGGAAGTAAGTAAAGAATTTAACGAGGTTGAACTTGTCGAACTAACAGGAGCGGTAATAAGCATAAACTCATGGAACAGAGCCAACATTGCATTTCAGATGATACCTGGAGATTATGTATCAAAAAGGAAAAAGAATGACAGTAACGAAGATTAGTCGATCTACTAATCTCGCTCCAATTGTTTTGAATTGTGTATTTTGAAATTCATAAGATTTTACGGCAATTCACAATAACCCAATGAATTCCTCTACAGTAAGGTCGCATTGCCTAATTATTGCTCTTAGTGTGCCTTTTGGCAATTCATCGTGGTTTGGAATTGCCACCCTCTTTCCATCTGATTCTCTTTCAGTATCATATGACTTCCAACCTGTCTCCTGAGTCTAAATCCAACTTTAGAAAGAGCTTTCACGGTATCTTTTCCAGAAACAGACGGATGCTTAGGCATTGAGTTCAATGTTTCCAATGATGTCTATGTCATGGGGAATGGTCTCTCCATCTGCATTCATGTCGTCTATAAACCCCCGGATAGCTTCCCTTATGTTTGACATGGCCTCTTCTACAGTGCGCCCATCAGATATGCACCCAGGCAAAGCTGGAACTGTAACCACATATATTCCATCCTCATCCTTCTCCATGACCACTGTAAATCTCATTAATTTTATAATAGAATAATCAGTATAAACCTTTGCGCGTCAGTTGAAACTCAGGCTGAGGCGAAAGTCTCTCAATATGTTGAATAAATGTGGTAGAGCCGCTAAATATAATAGTATTAATATAATTATATTTCTCAAAGCCTAAAACTTTACTCGCGCATTGTATTTTCAGGAGAAAATTTATAGACTGAAATCCAAAACAATGCTTATTAAACTTATTATCATATATATGCTATGGATCAAGAGGTCCAGATGGACATTAAAGATGTGAGACTCACAGTAGAAAAGCACCTAAAAGATCTAGGTATAGAAGGACCTGTTAGGATTGCGTCCGCAAAATTCTATCAGGGTTATTGGAATATTGTTGTTGTCTATTCAAGAGACATAGAAATAGGAGATAAAAAGCAAAAGACAGGTATAATTGCCGCATTGATAATCAATGATACAACCAGAAAAGTTGAGGCATTTTTAGAGAACCCAACCTGAGGACTCTTTTTCAAATGGGATTGATCATCGAACAGGTTGAAATAAAGGGGACAATCAAGAGTGTCAAAGTCTCTGCTTTGATAGATTCGGGAGCTGAAGGGAATTATATCAGTACTGAATTACCCAATGGAATCAGACCGGAACAACTTGGATTTATATCTTACAGTGAAATTCCTGTTTCAATTCCAGGGTCATCATTCCGAGATATGCATGGTTCTCTGACATTTAAAAATCTAACACTGAACGGAGTTGTGGTTTCTGACCCGGAATTCATAATTCTTGAAAATATAGATTTTCCAGCCATAATTGGAGTCGAAATACTTCAAATGATTGGGTTGAAACTGGACTTCAGAACTGATACTATGCAGTTTTGAATACCCGGTTATTCCTATAAAACAAGAAGAAAGCGAGGTTCAGATTCGCTTTTTCAATTCTTTATAAAAGTAAGGTTTGTCGTGAATAGAAATATATTTAGGATTCCTAACTATTAAGTTACCTAATATGTCAAGAAACGGATCAGATAAAATATTAAACAACAGAGTTGAGAATATTGGGGAAGTCTGGACAGATTTTGGAACACTTATATCAAAATTCACGAAAATTTCTAGGATAAATTCGAAAAAAGCAGGTCTTACATTGCAGCAGGCATGGGCGTTGCAGGTAATATCAGTGCGAAAAGGAATTTCTCCCAAGGAGATATCATCCTATTCAGGAACGAGCCTTCCAAGCATCACTGATCTGCTTGACGGATTGAGCAAATTAAATTATATATATCGATTAAGAAGCAGCGAAGATAGAAGGAGAGTAGAAATTTCTATATTAGAGAAAGGAACAGAGAGACTGCTTAAGTTTCAGAAGCTGCAACAGTCAACAACGGAGAAACTTGAAAAGGCACTCAATAAAGAAGATATAAGTGCGTTCTCAAGAATTATGGGAACTATGGTAAAGGTTCTGGGTAGTATGGAGAAAACAGATGGTGAATAAGTGTCTTTTGGTGGGACTAGAGGTAACGAAATTAATAAGAGAATAAAACCAACAATTCACCCATATCTGATAATGGTTGGAATTGTAATCGGCGTGCTCATGGGCGCTCTCGACAATCTTATTGTAACAACTGCAATGCCGGCCATAGTTGGCGCGTTACACCAGCCAAATGGTCTTGCATTCCTTATCGATGCTTATATCACTTCATCCGCGGTCGGGATGGTTATATTTGGGAAGCTTTCTGACCACTTCAGTAAGAAAATAATTCTTTTAGTAACATTATTCATCTTCATCATTGGTTCAATCTTGGCAGGATTAAGCCAGAATCTACCTGAATTGATTGCGTTCAGAGCAGTTCAGGGGCTTGGGAGTGGTGGGTTTCTCCCAGTGGGGCTTGCTGTGATAGCAGTAATTCTACCCCCTGCTGCGCGTGCTAAATTGACGGGTGCAGTAACCAGCTTCATTGGAATTGCCATTGTGGTTGGTCCCGAAATTGGAGCGTTCATCGTTGATACGACAAGCTGGAGATGGGTTTTTTACGTGAATATTCCGTTCGGCATGGTCTCTTTCATTCTTGTATGGATGTTACTGAGTCCACTAAAACCTATTTTGCGTGGAAAGTTTGATTATCTGGGCTCCATTCTTCTTGCTTCATGGATCTCACTTCTGACACTCCCTTTAATAGAAATGGCATATTCAGGATGGTCTCTGAGTGACCCCCTAGCTATTACCTTTCTTGCATCAGGACTGGTGTTATTGGCCTTTTTCTTGCTAGTAGAAATGCGGATTGCAAAAGAGCCAGTTATACCTCTCAGAATGTTCAGGCATAAAACAATAATTTCAGACAGTTTTCTTAGTTTCTTTCGTGGAGGAGTTCTTTTTTCCCTTAGTACATTCATCGCCATATTTGTAACAGAGGTTCTCTTCGGAACGGCAAATACACTCAGAAATGTTCTCTATGGTTTCGTCGTTCCAATGGTATTGGGATCTATACTCGGAGGAATTTTATTACCAAAGCTATCTTACAGGTTTTTTTGCATTGTAGGGACAATTTGCATGACACTTGGGTTTCTCCCCCTTCTGAAAATATCACCGAGTACACAACCTTATATATTCGTGGGACCGCTTCCTGTCTTAGGCTTGGTGGAGGGTCTAATCCCAATAGGCTTTGGCGTTGGCTTTACATTGGCTGCAACAACTCTTTCTGCGCAATACTCAGCAGAACCGAGAGATATTGGCGCGTCAAGTTCTATTGTACAATTTATGGGCAATTTGGGAGGAAGTATTATCCTCTCTTTCCTAACAGCGTTCATCTATCTCAGGTATAATGAATTAGACTTGATGAGCCATATGACTTCTACGAATCTGGGTAAATATGGTATTAATGCCATAGCAATGTCTTCTGCCATACAGGAATCTTTCCTCGTTCTGTTCATTCTGTCTTCATTCACTATAATTTCGGCATTCTTCATCTATGGTCGCCTTCCACATGTGTCTCGTGAATTTAAAGACAGCCCCCCGTAACCATAGACATAATGTGTGTTCTGCTGCAACTAATGCAATCAGGTTTACACGTTCCATTTTGGACTTGATTATACCTATAATGAAGTCCTGTCGAGCCCATTCTATATAAGACATTTTCGTACTGAAAGAGAACAGAATAATCAAAAGGATTAATGAAAATATGGCAATCAATTATGCCTGTTTATTAGGATGAAGATTCTCCCGGGCGATTCTATGAATATGTGACAAAGTCGATTCAGGCGACCATGTTATACGCTACAATAAAGATACCATGAGACCATCGGAAGGGCACGAATATCAAGCTATGATTATCAGATCCAATTTAGTTATATATGGTACCATAACTATATATCTGAGATAAAAAATAAATACGTATTATGACATGTTATAGCATGGCAAGGTATAAATTTAATAACAGCGGATTGACGCTCGATAAACTGTTTGATCAAACACTGGTCAGGCGTCCGGAAGGCATCGTAAAAGATCTATCGTTATCGGCAAGCTTCGAGGACTTTTATAATGATATTGTTTTGTATTCCTCTGCCATTAACCGGTTTATTGGGAAAGACAATGTCGTTTCAGTGATGTGCTGGAACAACATAGATTTCGCGAAGATGATGTATTCGATTCCATTGTCCGGCAACGTGATTCACCCTGTGGATGTCCGGCAGTCTCCTGATCAGATACTGGAAACTATGAGGCAGGCAGGAACAAAATATATCTTTGCATCTCATGATTTTTTACCATTCGTAGAAATGAGTGTTTCTAAGCAAGTCGTAAAAGATGGAAATGTAATGATGATAGATCGAAATCCAATCGACGAGAAATACAGTTCTTTCTATGAGAAAATCAATAAAACTGTGAATTCTTCCATTCCATCAATAGATGAAAATACGATAGCCTCAGTTCTTTTCACATCGGGAACGACTGGTAAACCTAAAGGCGTCAGATATCGCCATAGAGATATCGTGTTGACTATATGGGCTATGCTGACGAACCTTTCTGCATTTTCTGGACCGGCTAGATTGAACTCTGACGACCGTATTATGTCCCTCATACCATTCTTCCATCTCTGGTCATGGGGAACTCTTTTCATGTCAACTATGATAGGATCAGATTACATTATGAGCGGTAAATTCGATGTTTCAAAAACCTTAGAAATCATGCAAAAAGACAAGATCACATGGATGAGCATGGTACCAACGATGTTCAATTCTCTCTCCGTGGAAAAATCAGATAATCCATTTAAAAATGTCAAGATTCTGATTGGCGGATCTGCAATTCCATCAAGCATAATCCATTACGCGACGAACCACAATATTGAGTTAACCGGCATATATGGATTTACAGACGGACTTGGAGCTGCAATAGGAACTGCGGAAAATTGTGATGTACCCCATAAGGAACAATGCCTGCATAGGGCGGTGGATAAAATTACACCCCTTGTAATGACGGAGTTTGAAACGGAAGGAGAAAATTCAGAGATAAAATTCAGATCTTCCTGGCTCCCTTCTGGATATTTCAACCTTAAAGACGAAAATGGGACTGCCTATAGGGAGGGGTGGTTCTATCCGGGTGACGTAGGCACTGTATCCCGTGAGGGGATAAAGATAACTGATAGAATAAAGGATCTGATCAAGAGCGGGGGTGAATTCATACCAAGCGCAGAAATTGAGTATTATATTACAAATCTACCCGAAATACTTGATGTGGTAGTTATAGGTTACCCGGATGAAAAGTGGGGTGAACGCCCAATCGCATTGTACCGCACAAAACAGGGTTCAAATATAGAAGAATCAAGAATCAGGGAATACCTTACCTCGATTGTAAATGAGGGGGCTATAAAAAAATGGTGGATTCCTGATCGCTACATCCGGATTGATAACATGCCAATGACGGGGACAGGGAAGATTGATAAAAAGGCTCTCAAGAATATGATCTCAAACCAGATCCATAGCAATACTAAATATTTATAAGGTATAATAGGGTGAAACATTATGAAATTCGATTTTTCGAATGTATTTTTAAGCAAAGGAGTTAATTACTTCAGCGATGATAAGATATTAAAGAACACGCTGAGATATCTGGGGTACCATGAAAATAAGAATCTCGAGGAAATTGGCAGATACGTTTCAAATGAAATGATAGAAGATTCTATGTTCATTGACCATTACGGAAATCCGGTCATGCAGATGTGGAGTGTCCTCGACAAAAGAATCGATGGTGTATGGATATCGAGGACACATGGGAATATGATCGACAGGCTTCTGGATCTTGGTGTTGTTTCCAGTATTGTAGAAAGGAATGATCTTATGTTTCATTTCATATCAGGCTATCTCATCTCAGATTCTGGATTATTCTGCACCCTGACGCTTACGGGACAGACAGCCTATGGAATAAAGAAGTACGGTCAAAATCGCCTGGATCATTTTTTGCGACATTATATTAACAAGGATCACTGGCTGGGAGCAACATATTATACTGAGATTCAGGGTGGCAGTGACCTTGGTTCTAATGAGACGGTATCCGTTAAATCCGGTGACAAATTTATCCTGAACGGAGAAAATAAATATTTCGCAAGCAATGCAGGGCTAGCGGACGGTGCAATTGTCACTGCAAGGATCGAGGGTTCTATGCCCGGAGCCAAGGGTATATCCGTCTTTTTTGTCCCGACGTTGAAATCGGATGGGAGCCGCAATTATGAAATAAGGAGAATAAAGGAAAAGTTGGGCACCATAATGGTTCCCACGGGCGAAGTCGTATTGAAAAATTCAGAAGGCTATATCCTAGGCGATGAAAAGATTGGCATATACGTGGCAATGGAGATTCTTGAGATTTCCAGGATAGATGATGCTCTTGCCGCAGTCGGAATAGCTCGAAAGGCACTGTGGGAAGCTTACTTATATGCAAACAGGAGAACTGCTTTTGGTAAGCCATTAATAGAACATCCTCTGATGCTGAGGGATCTGATAGAGATGGAAGCCGAGGTTGAAGCGTCTGAGGTACTTTCTCTTATTGCAGCTGACATGTTTTCAAAAGCTTCAGATCTCAGACCGCCATACGATGATGAATATCATCTCGCCAGAGCCTTCACGCACATGGCAAAGAACATAGCTTCCTGGTCAAGCGATTACGTCACCAGGTACTCAATGGAGGTTTTCGGAGGCAAAGGCTTTCTGGAAGAGTTTCCGGTGGAAAAGTTTCACAGGGATTCAATCGTAACTTCTTTATGGGAAGGAACCAGCAACATTCAGGCACTTGATTTTCTTGAACTTGTGAGAAAAAAGAATATCGATGAAAAGCTGTTCTCTTTAATATCATCCATTATAATGAAGCTGAAGCGGGAAAACGCAGATATATTAAGAAAAGCCTTTGATACTGCCTATGAACGCATAAATGGCATGAAAAAGTCTGGAAATAATGAATACTTTGCTAAAGATATGCTCAACATGCTTGGATATCTATCGGCCACTGCATTCATGCTTTCCATATCAGAGAAAACCGGGAGCCGGGAAATGGAACTGGCCTCCAGAATTTACTGTTATAGGCACTTTGAGTCAGCTTTTCCATCAGATTTAGAGTTCTCGTCCTTCGGTGAAATGCTTGGATGGATGAATTCATGGAAGGAAAATAGAAGTGTCGTTGAGCAGAAATAACAGCAATAAAGATAGTTGTTTCAAAACTCAATTTTCAATTACCATTATAATTTTAAAATAAAAGTAAGTATAAAAATTGGAAAGTATCATTAATACAAGTGGGTGACTCTAATATTATCATGTCAATAAAGCTGACCTGGAAAATAACAAACTAACGTTTTTAGTGTGTGTTAAAATTGAAGACGACGATAATATAAACGCGCCCGGACTCCAGGAAGTACATCTGCCAAAAGGAAATTATGTCAGAGAAAGAATTACAGACTGGGAGAAAAACCTGAGTCAAATACCGTTTATTATCGATAAAATATCTGCTGATAATTTAGTTGATCCTGAAAGGTACATTATCGAATTTTATAGGAGTGAGAAAGAGCTTTTTCTGTTGATACCAATCAAATGACTTGCCTCTACTCCATAAAAGAAATGCATGGTTCCCTGACATTCATAAATCTAAAATTGAATGGGGTTATCGTTTCTGAACCGGAATTCATAATTCTTGAAAATATAGATTTTCCAGCCATTATTGGAGTGGAAATACTTCAAACGATTGAATTGAAACTGTACTTCAAAACTGATACTATGCGTTTCTGAATTTCCAACACATTGTTATTGAATGCCTGGAGTTTATGAGAAAAGGCTCTTCGCACTTTTGTGTGAGTTCTTATTTGAAAGTATAACTGGGATTATATAGATTTTGCTGAATTTATGCCAACTCCGGTCGAGTCCTAATCAATTCAGACTGATAACCCTTATGGGAAAGCCCATTTTATAGTGGAATAATACGAACGTCAAGTTCTTACCGGCATGAAAGTCCGATGAACCT
>JAJYRA010000077.1 GCA_021794355.1 Thermoplasmata archaeon
AGAATTAAAAGAGGTGTGTTCAGATCTGCAAAGGGAATACTGATACATGGAGATCTCAATGCAGTATACAACATAATAAAAAAAGCAATCCCTGAAGCGTTTGTGAACGGGATAGAGGGTATTGGATTGTATCCACGAAGTTTAAGCATCAAACAGATGATAACTTCCAAAGGTTTATGTTAACATGGTTAACGGAAATCATAACCTTGAGTTCCTGTTGGCCACATTCTGGAAGTAGACATTATTCAGCAATTCATATCGAATATCGCTTGGCTCTCCATGACCGGGATAAATTCTTGTAGATTCCTTCATCTGCGTGATCATTTTCAAACTTCTTAACATATCATCATCATTACCACCAATATCGGTTCGCCCGATTGATAGCCTGAACAGTGTATCACCGGACAAAATAAAGCCATCTCCAATTATGCATGAACTGCCCGGTGTATGCCCAGACGTTTCCATGATCTGCAATTGGTGTTCACCAACGCTGAATTTGAATCCATCTTCAAAGGTAAGAATGTTTTCTGGAATTTCTGCTTTAAGTCCAGGGATAAAACGATCTGGAGAAAATTCCGGTGCAGTCATCAACTTTCTGTCCTTTGCGTTAATGTAAAAGGGTATATCGTAGTTCTTTTGTAAATAGGCTGCTGAGAGAAAATGATCAAAGTGACCATGAGTAGCTATTATGAACTTTGGTTTCAGATCGAACTTCTCAATCTCTTCCATAATTTTTTCCCCATTACCGCCTGCATCCATAATTACGCATTCACCTGAGTTTGAAAGTATATAACAATCGGTCATGAGAGGCCCTACAGTTATCTTCCTTATTTTAAGTAGATTCAATGCCATCCTATCTTTTCCAATATTATAGGTTTTTCTCACACTTAGGTTTACATTGAAAAATTTTCAAATACGTTTTAATAAGTTAGAGTGATGCATTTATCATGCAGTTAATAAATGATGAATACAGGGTAAAGCTTAGAGAACAATTTTCAACTTCCATGGAAGATGATGTTATCCTAAAAGTCTTCAAAGACGATGATGAAAAGTGCCAGTACTGTAATGATACGGAACAACTGATGAAGGAACTCGCAGAGATCAGTGATAAGATAAAGGTGGAGGTACACAGGATCGGGGATGAGGAATCTAAACAATATCATATAGAAAAGGCACCGGTTGTGTTGCTGTTCTCAAAGAGGTTCCAGAATGGAAACGCCAGGTACTTCGGCATACCATCGGGTTATGAATTCAGATCCATAGTTGAGGATATTGAAACGTTCTCCAATGGAAAGATTGATCTGAAGGAGAGTACAGTTGAAAAGCTGAAGACCATTGAAAAACCTGTAAATATAAGGGTGTTTATCACACCAACCTGCCCCTATTGCCCTGCAGCCGTTAGGATTGCACATAAGTTTGCACTGGTTAACAAGAATATTACCGGTGATATGGTTGAATCCTATGAGTTTGAGGAGGAGGCTGAACAGGCAGCAGTATCAAGCGTTCCACACACAACCATAAGCAACATTGATGAACCCATAATAGGAGCCCAACCTGAGGAAGTCTTTTTAGACCAGGTCCTATTCTCAGCAGCCCAAAACCAATAATTTCCTTTTTTTATATACCAAAACAATATTAATAATACCAATAAACATATAAAACGTGTAATCATCATTACTCATGTCGTCAGGCGAAGTTTTAAAACAGATGCTGGATAAATATGGGAACAATGAGGAAATAAGGAAGGATATTGCAGCCATGGAAAAGACATTTCAGTTCACCCCAACGGATGGTGAACCCTATTTCGTTAAGGTCTCCCAGGGTGAGGTTTCCTTCCACAGCGGTTTGGATGAAAAACCCACTGCAACCATAAGTGGAAAGGAAGAGACACTTTTGAGTTTGTTTAATGGAACGATTGATCCGGTAATGTCCTACATGACCGGAAAAATAAAGATATCCGGAGACCTCATGAGTGCAACAAAAATTACGGGTATCGTAAAGAAACTGAGGAAGTGATATAAATGGAGATAAAACAGGTAACAGTAGTAGGTTCTGGACTCATGGGAAGCGGAATTGCTCAGGTCATCGCAACTTCAGGTTTTCCCGTAAGGATCTTTGACAGTTTCCCTGAGGCCCTTGAAAAAGGGAGGAGGGGCATAGAAAAGAGTCTTTCACGAATGCTAAAGGCCGGAAGGATAAAGGAGGAGAATGTTAAAGAGATAATGAGCAGGATTTCCTTCCACAGCGGTATGGAAGAAGCGGTAAAAGGATCTGAACTCATCATTGAGGCAGTACCTGAGGTACCTGAACTTAAGGAAAAGGTTTTTCAGTCTCTGGAAAAACTTTCAGGTCCTGAGGCAATTCTTGCAACGAATACATCAAACATCAGAATAACTGAGATTGCTTCAAAACTCTCAAGACCAGAGAGGCTTGTAGGAATGCACTTTTTCAACCCACCTGTAATGATGAAACTTGTGGAGGTTATTAAGGGAGAAAAAACATCGGAAACCAACTTTCAGGCGGTTTTTGATTTTTCCAAAAAAATTGGCAAGGATCCAATTAAAGTTTTCAAGGATACTGCTGGTTTTGTGGTGAACAGGATCAGTGCTCCAGAGTCCCTGTACTTCATTCTTCTCCTTGAGAATAAGGTGGATACACCGGAAGCCATAGATGCATTTGCCAGAAGTCAGGCATTACCCATGGGACCCTATGAGCTCATGGATTATGTGGGCATTGACACTGTTCTTCACTCCCTTGAATATTACAGATCAACCCTTTCTGAAGATTATGGGAAGGCTGAGATACCGGGAAAAATGGTGAAAGAGAATAGGCTCGGAATAAAAACTGGGGAAGGATTCTACAAATGGCAGGATGGAAAGGCGCAGATTCCAAAGGCAAATCCATCCACAAAGGTTGAACTGATGGATGTGTTTGCCCTTGAGATAAATGAGGCAGTGAAACTCATAGAGGATGGTGTGGCAACACCAGTCGACATAGAGAAAGGCTTCTGCCTGGGAATGAACAGGCCATTTGGACCCATTTCTGTTGCTAAGGGCCTGTCAAACAGGGAGGTCAAGGGAAAACTTGATCAGCTCCACGAAAAATATGGAGTGGATGTTTTTAAGCCAGCGAGGTCAATTGAAGAGGGAAAGATGAAAGAGGCCATAGACGGAAATCTCAAGGTACCTCAGGAAAGAAAGGAGTCTCCGGTGGAGACTGATGGGGACCTTTTAAAGGTTGTCAGGAAGGGAAAGGTTGTGAGGATTCAACTGAACAATGGAAGGAACAACCTCCTGAACACAAAGGTACTGGATGAACTTGATCATACCATAGACAAACTCTGGAGTGACAGGGAAGTGTTCGTAATTGTCATTGCGGGAAATGGAAATGTATTCTCTGCTGGTGCTGAACTCACCCAATTTATTCCTGATTCCCTCGAGTTTATGGAACATTCGAGAAAGGGGGAGAGGATATTCAGGAAGCTTTCTGAGATACCGAAGATTGTCATTGCCGAGATGAAGGGATACGTCCTGGGTGGCGGTTTTGAATTGTCCCTGAACTGTGATATAAGGGTATCTCACGGTGATTGTGTTATTGGTTTTCCTGAAACAACCATAGGATTACTCCCGGGATGGAGCGGAAGCCAGAAGCTTGCGAAGTTGATCGGAATGTCAAGAGCAGCCTATCTAATACTTACCGGAGAAAGATTTACAGGGGAGATAGCAAAGGAATATGGGCTTGTTTCGAGACTTTATGGAAAGGAGGAATTGGAAACAAAAACCATGGAATTTGCGCAGGAATTGAGCGAAAAGGTCTCTCCAATCGCTGCATCCCTTAGCAAGAAACTGATTTACAAGGGCTCCGAAGTTCCAATGGATATTGGACTTGAAATGGAGTCCATCGCTATGGGAAACATATATAATTCGAAGGATTTCATGGAGGGAATTTCTGCGTTTGTTCAGAAGAGGAAACCAGAATATAAATTCCAGTAATTCACTCCGAACAATTTCTAGCAACTATTAAATTTTCACTAATCACTTGACCTCTTCTCAAAAGTCAAGTTTGAATGGAAAAATGTCTCATTGGTGTTTCCAGAGAATTGCACGGTCGGTTGCAATAACTATACAGTTGCGTGCCTATTAAGAGTAATCTCTCCTCTGTAACTGACCTAAGCGATATTTTGCGAATAAATCGTTGCGTGCCTATTAAGAGTAATCTCTCCTCCGGATGTTTCCAAAGTAAAGCCGCTTTCTAGAAAAATTTTGTCGAGGAGACTGAGGAAAGAGCTTGATAAGAAATTGAAATCCTGCACTGCTTATCTGACTCCTTAATGTTTATTCGGCAACTTCAACCTTCCTGCACGTAAGCCCGCAAACATTTATTTATGAATATAGCATAAAAAATCATGCCAATCATATCTTCCAGCGGATCAGTAAAAGTTGCCCTTTCCATGATCCGAAAGATGAAAAATGGATACGAGATGGAATTTAAGACCTTCAAGAAAGATAGAGGGTTCACAATCTCTAAGTCAGGGGATGGAGAATTAGCGATTAAGGAGTTTGGTTTTTTAAACTCTATGACTAAGATCAATGAAAACGAAATTGATAGAATCATCAAGACTGCGTTTGAGCGAGAGTTTCCGCGGAGTCATGAGGTAAGGTATTCGACCAGACAGATTAAGTGATTGTGCACTCCTTATGGTGGAGAGTGGAGATTGTTGCTTTCTCATTAAAGATTGATGGTTTTTATAGACCCAGATTCGTGCAAATATGGGAATTCGTTAAGCTCTAGGAAATTGGCATTATGGCTGATTTTCGATCGAGTGAATGGACATCACAAATCGGTTTTCAAGGGCTTTAGAAATTTCCACCATTTTTGTTTATTTTACACTTTTAAAAATATTTTGTATTCCTGCTTTTAAAAAAAGTATATTGGTTTAATTTGGGTCGACAGTTTGTTTATCTCCTATGAGGTCGACAAAGGCTTCTTCCAGTGATGATCCGTATTCAGAAAATGTGATTACATCGCCAAGAGCTTGCAAATCCCTGAGTATCCTGGCCCTGGTTTGAAGAACACCATCAAAATAAATAATTGCAGATTTATTGGTTTGAGGTTCAACGCTATTTGTCTCTGAAGACAGAATATCTGAAAGTTTTATCATATCCACCGGTGCCATATATTCCACCTTAAGGCTCTTGGAGTTGTATCTTGATTCCAGCTCCCTCGTTTTTTCGCGCAACACCAGCTTGCCTTTGTTTATCAATAATACCTCTTCACAGGTATCTGAGACCTCCTGGAGCAAATGAGAGCTCATGAGGATCATATGATCTTTTTTCCAGTCCAATATGACATCCCTTATGATCTTTCTTTCTGCAGGATCCATTCCATTTGTGGGTTCGTCCAGAAATATTATTTCAGGGTTTCCTAGGAAAGCAGCCACGAAAACTACCCTTGCTCTCTGTCCTCTTGAAAGGGTGCCCACTTTCCTGTTTTGATCAGGCATCTGAACCCTTTTTCCAAAATTTTCCATGTGATCCAGGATATCGGACCTTTTCATGTTTTTTAAAGCACCCACAAGCTGGATGGCTTCTTTTACACTGAGTGATGAATAGGGCTCTGGTGTTTCGATAAGCGCTCCTATACGGTTTAAGGCCTTTGTTCTTTCCCTTGCTATGTCAATACCGTCGATTAAAACCTTTCCGGCCGTTTGGGTGATTAGACCCGTCATCATCTTGAACGTGGTTGTTTTTCCAGCTCCATTCTGCCCCAGGTATGCAAATGCACCTGTGCCCTCAAGATCAAATGATACATTATCGACCGCCTTGAAGTTTCCGTATTTTTTTGTGAGATTTGTTACTGTTACAGAAGAATTATTCATTGAGGTTTCACCTCCTTTCTCCTAAATATGATATAACTTAAGCTTAATGATAGAACGAGATAAATAAGTGCGATGTAATTTGCCTCCCAAACGTAGGGCACATAGGTTTTTATCGTTATAGGCCCACGAGTTTTGGAAGATACATGAACTATGGGTGCAAAAACAGCCGTTATTATGTTTGTAGAATAATACAGATTAAACCACGGCTCTATATTCTCAATGGATATCACCACGTCTATAATGGGCATGATCAGAACGAATGCAAGGATTGAAAACAGTATACCGATGAGTGGATTTTTGAAAACTGAACTGAAGAAAAATGCCAGTGCAAGAAAGGCCATTAAGATAAAGAGGGACTCGGCCAGTGCAAGCCAGAACTTTGTGTCAACTCCTGCAAATATATACTGACTCATGGAGCCAACAACAACAAATTCGATCATCATGGTTGCTGCTGCAAGAATATAGGCTCCAATGAATCTCCCAAGAAGTATGGATGACTTCCTGACAGGTTGCACCATAATGAAATAGCCAGAATTTGTTCCTGTTTCTATGCTTGTTGCATCTCCACCATAAAAGCCTGCAAGAACTGCAATGGTAATAGTAACAAAACCCAATCCTGAGGCAAGAAAGGCCCCAGATGTGCCATATTCTGTCCTTACTGTGTCTACCCCAACGTAAAGATCAATTCCTACCGTGATTGCCACCATCAATATTACCAGAATAATCATTGTGAGGAAACGCTTGGTCTTCAGATAGAAAAGCATCTGGTATTTCATTATTATGAAGGTTGATTTAAGATCCCAACCCAATCCGGTCTGTTCCATTTTATCCGTAGTCAATACTTCGTTATAATTCCTTTGTCAAAACTGGTGGAAAAGGTTGAAGTCCCTATATATTATTAAAGTTGTTTCAATGCATGGGAATGATAAACAAATGGCAGGCAACCTTCATAGGGTTGGGAAATATTATTGGAGCAGGCATATTTGTGCTGGCCGGTACCGCCATAAGTGATGCAGGACCAGGGGCCATTATAGCATTCATTATTACGGCAGTTCTTGCCCTGACCATAGCCCTTAACAGTGCCGAACTTTCTTCCAAAATAGTTTCCCATGGAGGATTGTATTCATTTACAAAGGTAACCATGGGAGAGTCTGCGGGCTTTGTGGTTGGGTGGTTGAGGGCAATTTCCTATGCCATCGCCGCTTCAGCCGTGGCCATAGGCTTTGGCTCCTATATTTTATCCTTTGTTAATCTACCCTATATATACATCCTGTTACTGGCAACAATTCTTATTGTCATAGCAGCTGCCATAGACTACAAGGGGATCGGAACGGTCGCAAGGGTTGAACACGTTCTTGTATTCATAACCATTGGAGGATTGGTTCTTTTCATAATAATATCCATTTTCTACGGACACTGGACCATGCCCAGATTCACACCATTTATCCCTTCCAGGCCAATGAATATAATAGAGTCCGCTTCACTTGCATTCTTTGCATATTCCGGATTCAACACCATAGCAACGCTAGGCCCTGAAACAAAGGACCCTGAAAGGAGCATTCCCTTTGCCATACTGGTTGCTCTTGCTGTGAGCACGGTGTTGTACATAGTGATAATATTTGGAATGTTAGCCCTGATGCCCTTCAAATACTACGGAATAACTGGAAACCCGCTTTTTAACGCTCTGGTTTTCGCACATGCTCCGGTTGCCGTGGAATATACGATCAATATTGTTGCCATAATTGCAACATTCACCGTGACTATTTCACTAATAGTTGCTGGCTCCAGAACTCTTCTCCAGATGAGTGAGGACAGGCTTCTTCCAGCATGGATACAGGGAAGGAAGAAGGATTCCCCACGAAGAGCGACCCTTCTCATAGCTGCTCTTGCAATTGCTTCACTGTTTATAGGGAATTTACAGGTGATTGCGCTTGCATCAAATTTTGGTGTTATATTTTCCTATTCATTAACCGGGCTTGCCGTCGTAATCCTGAGAAAGAGAAGAGTGAATGGAAAATTCAAATCACCCCTTTACCCATTCGTGCAGATTCTTTCCATAGCCCTTTCCGCCCTCATCATGTTTGCCCTTGGAGAAAGAGCATTTTATATTGGAACCGTCACCATACTGGTGGGATTTATGCTATACTTCGTGGAAAAGGAAGATATTTTTGGAAAGACAAGAAAGACTGGAAAGGAAAGGGAAGAACCAAAGGGTGGGATTACGCCATCTGACTGAGTGCACTGGAGAGATCTTCCTCAATATCTTCATGATCCTCTATTCCCACGGATAGCCTCACCAGATCATCTGTTACCACTATTATTTTCCTGTCTTCCATACTCACTGAACCATGGGAAGTATCAATGGGAAGGGTTGCAAGGGACTCCACTCCACCCAGACTGGGAGCAGCCGATATACTTTTTAGGCCCTTCATGAATTTTCTTGCCCCATCAAGGCCACCCTTTACCCTGAACGACAGCATTCCCCCAAAACCGCTCATATTTCTTTCTGCAATTTCATGATAGGGATCTGTTTTCAGCCCCGGGTAGTTAACTGATAACACATGACTGTTTTCCTTTAAAAATTCTGCAACAGCCTGCCCGTTGGCGTTGTGTTGCTTCATCCTCAATCCAAGTGTTTTCATCCCCCTCTGCACCAGGTATGCCTGGAAAGCGTCCATGGATGCGCCAAGATTTTTCCTCATATCAAAAACTGCAGAAAGGTCGCGTTCTGATGCCACGAAACCTGACATGGTGTCTGAATGACCATTAAGATATTTTGTTCCACTGTGCACTACGTAGTCCGCACCCATTTTTATGGAATTTTGATTGTATGGGGAACAGAATGTGGCATCCACAATCAGATCAGTGTGATTTTCTTTACACTTCTCAGCTACCTTCTTCAGATCAAGGACTTTCATGGATGGGTTTGTCATGCTTTCTGCGTAGATAACATCGTATTTTCCCATATCGAAATCCATGGAGTTGAGAGTATCCACCGATACCAAATCCACATCCAATCCATAACGGGGGAGTTTGTTCTTGAAGAAACTCAGTGTCTGGCCGTATAGATCTATTATGGAAAGAACCCTCTTTTTCTTTCCAATCAGTGACATCATCAGTGACGTTATTCCCGCCATGCCTGTGGAGAATGATAGTGCGTTTCCCGCTTCTTCAAGGGATGCATACTTTTCTTCCAGTGCAGTTACAGTTGGATTTCCCCATCTGGAATATATGTAAGAATCCTTGGTGTTTGGATCTTCTATTTTTTCTTCACTATAATTTGGATATAGAAAAGTTGCATTCTGGAAAATCGGGGTAACCACATTCCCGTACCTTTTATCCTTTATCTCCCCTGAACCTACTGCCCTTGTATTGAAACCATCCTTGGTCATAACGGATTATGCAAAAGAGTGTACATAATCTTTGCCAGACTTAATAAGAGCAAAGTTCCATTTCTTAAAATAAGTGAATTATAGACGCTTCCTAATATCCCGCTAAAATTTCCTCAATAGTTGAGAAATCGAGAACCATGTCAATTTTCTTTAATAAAATGGACCAAAATACCTGAATCAACCCTTTATTCGTTTTATTCTTCTTCTTTTTTCCGTAACTGGTCAGTCTTGAGTGCATGACACTTATCATCCAGGTTTTGGATTCCTGTCCTTTCTCTTTATCACATCTGGAGTATCCTTTATGAAACTTTTTTTCCTGAGCTTTGATGTGTAATATATGGATGATAATCTTGCGTATATATCAGCACCCCTTTCTGTATATAACAGGTAGGGTAAAGATCAGGGTTTCTCCTGACCCTTCCACATCTAACTGGACAGTCGGTTTTCCCGAGTACAGCTATCCTGCATGCTTCACCTCAGGCAACACGGAAATATTCTATTTTCCCGGAGAGGGATATGAGACCGTAATCACGTATCTTATCGTATATACCTTCTCTTGATGAGACTCTGGGTATTTTATGAATGAAACAGTGGTATTTTGCGACTTTCCATTGAACGAATCTCTGCAGTTTATTGAAGATGTGTGCTGCGTTGGTGTGCTTATAATAGTTGTACCAACCTCGAATGATTGCATTAACCTGTTTCACTGCAATTGTCATTGGTTTTTGATGAGATAACTGTTTCGGAATTGTGTCCTTGATCTTTTCCCTGAACTTTCTCACTGCCTTATCACTCGGATATACATATGTAACCTCTTTCTTCCTGTAATCACTCCATTTTCTCATGAAATGGAAACCCAGAAAATCGAAGCCTTCGTGTGCCGTTGTAATTCTTGTCTTTTCAGTGTTCAGTTCCAGATCGAGAATGGAGATTATCCTCTTCAAAATATTCATTGCATATTCCGGGTCTCTGTCTGTTAGGATCACTGCATCATCAGAATATCTGATTAGGTGTGCATTCTGTCCATATCGGTCGTCCATCTTCCTCTTCACCCACAATGTGTCCAGTTCATTCAGGTATATGTTAGCCAATAAGGGTGATATGACACCACCCTGTGGTGTGCCAAGGGTGGGATATGTTGTTTCACCCTTGTATACAATACCAGCTCTCAGCCATTCCCTTATGAGTTTCAGGATGTATGGGTCTGCAATGCGTTTTGATACAACCTGAACTCCCCACTTTTAGGTACATAGTTCCCCAGAAACCATTTGAAGACATCGGATAATACACGTTTTACTGAAGCCTATGGCGGAAATAGATGGTTGATTTACTACAACCTTCTAATCACATTACTCAAATCATGCAATAGATAGGTTTTATCCCTCATTTCACTTTTGTATGTATTCTTAGCCAATGAATTAATGATCTTTGTTTCTATTGCTTTATCTACCGGATTCAGAGTATTTTTTCTCACTTTTGCTCTTATATTTTCTTGCAGTTGTTAGCATAATTGATAGTTACGTAACACGTTTTGATTGCTTTTTAATCCAGTATTATCCGTGAGAAATGATACAAAATAAAATTATAGTGCTAACTGTATATAACCGCCATAGCGAAGAGCCAAAAATTTATTAGGGGTGTTTAGATATTATTATTAAGGTTAGGAATATGGAATTTGATGAATTTGGGAGAATATATGGATATGAGGACCTTTATGATGATATGGAAATGGATATTAATGTTGGGTGCTCAGTTTTAAACTTTAAAGTGTTTTGCTAGGATTTCTCTAATGGGAAACATCAGCCAAAAATTAAAACTGATCATTTTCCCCACTGAAGAGTGTAATTTTAGGTGTAAGTATTGCTATGAAAATTTTAGTATAGGGGAGATGAACCCTGAGGTTGTAGAAGGAATAAAAAGTCTTTTGCTTGAGAGGAGTAAAGATTTAAATCGTTTAGATATAGAGTGGTTTGGCGGTGAACCTCTTCTGGCATATGATATAATTGAAGATTTGTTGATCTATGCTCGTAATTTATCTAAAAAGTATAACTTTACTCTGGAATCAAGAATGACAACCAACGCCTCATTATTTTCACCAAAACTCCAACCAAAACTGATTGGTTTAGGTATAACTGAATATCAGATCAGTTTTGACGGAGATAGGGAAATGCATGATAAATATAGAGTAACGAGAGGGGACAAGGGTTCCTTTGACATAATATATAACAATCTGATCAACTTTCATAAAACCGAACTCGATGCTACCATAATAATAAGAATTCATGTAAACGATAAAAATTATTTTAGCATAGAAAGGTTACTGGAAAGAATGGCATCAGATTTTGAGAACGATCAGAGAATGAGATTTTTTATTAGAGGTCTCTCAAGAATGGGAGGTAAGAATAATATGATAATACCCGTTGTTGATGATATGAGCAAACTTAATTCAATGGTTACTCAACTTAGGAACAAAGCTACAAATCTTGGCCTTATGGTATACGGAAGTAACGAATCTCAAAAATATGTATGTTATGCGGCTTCATTTAATTCATATATAGTAAGGTCAACGGGTACAATCGGGAAATGTACAGTAGCATTATATGATGAAAAAAATATCGTTGGCAAATTGAGTCGGAACGGAAAAATTGTTCTGGATAAAGAAAGATTGAAGTTTTGGGTTAGAGGTCAATTCTCACACAATAGCAGCGAATTAGAATGCCCATTACAAGAATAGACGGTTGCCTTGCTTTGAGGTTGGTGTAATGAGAAAAATTATTAATAAATCAAACTTTTCGAAAAATTTTCTGTTAATGATCACAAACAGGCTGTTCTTAGGGTTCAGTCTTAGTATAGTGTCAATATTATTTGTTTGGATCATACTTACTATAACTGGCTCTCCCCTTCTAGGTGGTGCTCTTCAATCCGTAGAAGTTCTACCCTTGCTTTTTGGTGTTTTAATATCTTATCCTGTGAGTAGAATGAGAAAGAGAAAACCCCTTTCTGTAATAATTGCAATAATAGACACTATTTTACTTTCTTCAACGTTGATTGCCTTTCTGTCTGGGGATAAATTTCTTGAGATTCTCTCCATATTCGTTGCAGTATTTTTAATCTCCTTAACTCGTATTGCGGTCTCTCAGATTCACGTTTATTGGAATAAGGAATTTCTCGCAGAAGAACAATATCAGAGTGGAAATTCATTCTACCACTTTTTGAATACGATTTTCTCTCTGGCAGGTTACTTAGTTGCCGGTATCTCTATTGCAATAGGGTTCAAATTCGGGATAGAAATAATAGTAGGCGCATACATTTTTTCAATATTTCCACTTTTATTCATAGATCCTAAGTTAGATCACAGCGAGGAGGAGGAAAAGCATTCATTTAGTGAGGGCTTACATTTTTTTAAGGAAAATAAGACACTTTTAGAACAAACCATCTTATTATTGCTGTTAAATTTTGCAATGGGTGGGTCTATAGTGGTAAACGAGTTTCTTGTGAAAGTGAGATACAACGGATCTCCGTTCATATTGACGGTCCTTTTAATTACATCTTCTATAGGTGTTATAGTAGGATCGATTCTCAGCTCAAAAGTAAAGGGAAAGGCAGGTCCATGGCTACTAATGGGTACCATAATAATGGTTCCACTTATAGTTTTAATTCCACTTGTTCCCTCTTATTTTTATCTTATTCCGCTGTTTTTAGCAAGTGGAATTGTGATGGTAATTATTGAAGTAATAGCAAGTACAATTATGTTGAAGATAATCCCTCAGACTTATGTAATTCAGGTGCATGGAACTTTTCAAACGTTGTCACAATTTCCATCTTTTTTTGCAGGCATTTTGATGGGTGGGGTTATGCAATTTATATCCATGGAAGCAGCGTTCTTTTTACAGGGAGCAATATTTCTCTCTACATTCATACTTCTGATTGGTTTTAGGAATTTACGTAATGTCACTATTTCTGAAGAAAATAACGCTGGTGTTCAAAATGGGGAATAATCACGAAAAGCTACCTTGCAAAACTATGATTCTTGGTATAACCGGATCAGTTATGGCAGCGAATATGACTTTCTATCTTAATTGCTTAGACATTGTGATTTAATTACATAATTATTTATACTCTCATGTATTGAATCAATATGGGTCGCATAGAGTCAAAGAGGAAAGAGGAACTCATAAAGGATGTCAAGGAAAGATATGACAGGATATCCGGATC
>JAJYRA010000083.1 GCA_021794355.1 Thermoplasmata archaeon
CAGATTCAACGCTTGAAAATATTATTACCTATTCCTCCCTCTTCAATAGAACTGGTAAACCTGCTTATCTGGATCTTGCACTTATACAGGGCGAATTGTTCAGTTCAATGAAACTGGAATCCGTTTTAAGACAAAATGGATCAAATAGTGCTGGAATCATGGACCCCTCAAGATTCCTTTCATTTAGAAGAAATTCGAAAAATGAGCTGGAATTGGATCACATAAAGACTGAATCTTCATTTAAATCTCTTTTGAAATTAATGGACAGTTATAGAATATTAATCGTGCCCGGATTTTATGGTAAAAATGGAAAAGGCAGGATAATTACAATAGGCCGTGGCGGTTCAGATCTTACAGCCTCCATAATGTCAATCTTAACGCACGCGGATAAACTGGAATTCTGGAAAGATGTAAATGGTATATATTCAATGGACCCCAGACATTATTCAGGAAGTGTGAGAATACCTGAGATATCCATGCAAAACGCAGCACTTCTTGATCTTCTCGGTTCACGGATCCTCCAGGAGCGATCCATAACCTCGCTGCTGAATCATAATGATCTTCCTGGTATAGAGGTAAAAGCAACTGCTTCAAATGATAGAGGAACCATTCTGGGGAATAAGAACGCTTTCGATTTCCTCATAAGCATTCTTGATAACGCCAGTATTCGCATCTACCTGAAAAAGTTCGACAGCATAAACCCATTGAAACTTCAAAATATATCCAGTTCAAATCACATTTCAGTAGGTCATAACCTGTTTATGGAGATCAGCAGGGGAAGCTTTAAGAGAATGAATCAAACCACATCAACTGTTCTGTCAACAAAATTTCATATCTCGCTCATATCAATATTCATAGGAGATTATCTGGGAAGATACTCATATTCCTTTTTTAAGAGGTTAAAATTATCCATTGGGAAAAATTTTCCTGAATCTGACATATATTACAGTCAGGAACTGAATATTATCTTCATTCCCGGATCCATTGAACTTAAAGATGGAATTTTAAACTGTATAAAGGAGACTGCACAGGAGGTTCAGGAGTCATGGACAAAATGAATGTTGCCATACTTGGTTCAACCGGTATTGTTGGTCAGACCTTTATTCAACTTCTTCAAAGAAATCCTAAGTTTCACATAGAGGATGTTTACTCCAGTGGTGAAAAGGCAGGGAAAGCTTACGGAGATATTGTTAACTGGAATATGGATGAATTGGTTCCAGCTGAAATTGAGTCAATGAAAATTAAGTCGCTGGAAGAATTCATGACATTCAGAAGCAAATACGATCTTGTTTTTTCGGCCCTTCCCTCTGAGGCGCATGCTGCAGAGGAGAAAATTGCGGAGTATCTTCCGGTTATTACAAAGTCATCATACCACAGGCATGCGAAAGATGTTCCTCTGGTAATACCTGAATTGAATATTGATCACCATAAAATAATAGAATATCAGAGAAAGAAAAGAAACTACCATGGTTTTATTGCATCAGAACCTAACTGCAGCAGTGTGCCAATAGCTCTCGTTCTTGACGCTCTCCGGGATTTCTCCGTATCTGATATCCGCGTTGTAACAATGCAGTCAATTAGCGGTGCAGGTATCAATGGCGTTTCACCTATGGATATAATGGGAAATTTGATCCCTAATATTACGGGGGAAGCAGATAAAATAAAATCAGAAATACCAAAGATACTGGGAAGAGTAAATGAACTTTCAACAGAAATAGAACAGGATAAAATGGAGATCTGGGCTCAATGTAACCGTATTCCTGTTCTCAGAAATCACGTTGAATCTCTATCTATGAAAGTTTCCGGTGAAATTTCTCCTGAACAGATCAGGGAAGCGCTGGAGAAATACAAAGGTTCGCCCGGTTATACCCGAATAAGGCATGGTAATCCAATATTCAGATTAAGTGAAAAACCTTTATTTCCTCAACCCAGGGATCTGATTCACATTAAAGATGACATGAAAGTCCTTATGGGTCAGTTATACCTGAAAGATGGAATATTCTCATGTGTTTGTACCTCATCCAACCTGATAAGGGGTGCTGCAGGAAATTCAATATTGCATGCGGAAATACTGAAAGAGGAAGGATACATTTCATGACTTTAATCAAAAGAGAGAAGGTAACATCGAGGGCAAACTGCTCATCGGCAAATATTGGATCTGGATTCGATGTTGCCGGGATCTGCTTTAACAATTTCTATGATGAGATGACTCTTTCTGTGGAGGATGATCAGGATATTCCAGTTAAAATAGTGCACGACGACAGAGAAATAGATGTTAGCAGGAACACTGCAGGGTCAGTTATTGAAGAGATTAGAAAGCTTTATAAAATCACCGAGAAAATCAAGGTATCACTTACCAGGGGAATACCCATTGGCCGTGGACTTGGCAGCAGTGCAGCCTCAGCTGCAGCAGCTGCAATAGCCATGAATGAGATATTTGGTATTGGATTGAGTAAGGCAGAGCTGGCATTTCTGTCAGGGAACGCCGAAAAGGTTTCATCCGGCTCTCCCCACTGGGATAATGCATGCGCTTCTATTTACGGAAATTGCACATTCAATATATCCACTGATCCATTTAAGGTCTCCAGTTTTAAAGTTTCGGAAAACCTTTTTTTCGGCATAATAATGCCTGAGATTATCATATACAGGAAGACATTTACTGCCAGGTCAATGCTGCCGGATAATATTCCCCTGAAAACAGCGATTGCAATGTCCAGGAACATTACAGCGTTAATGGAATCTCTAAGGAATGGTGATATGAAATTACTCGGTCAGGTAATGAAAAGAGCAGTTGTTGATAATTACAGAATCAGGATGTTTCCATATCTTGATGAGCTGCGAAAAGCTTTTGAGAGTGATATTAACATCGGATGGTGTCTCAGTGGTGCCGGGCCATCTATTCTTATAGCTTCAAACGATCATGAAGAATTGCTTTCAGGCATGGAAAAGGCTTCAGATATATTCAGAGATCTCTCTATTCCTCTGTCGAAAAGAGAGATG
>JAJYRA010000035.1 GCA_021794355.1 Thermoplasmata archaeon
AGCTCTGCAATGTTTGTTGCAGTGAATGACTCAATGACAATCTGTTCCTTTTGCTCAACACTGAATTTCTCAGACATATCTATCACCATTTTCCATCAGAGTGCGCAGGAGATGTGTGAAACCCCCCCTGCACCCCCCCTTATATCTACCTAACAGTATATTATCTCTCTTATAACTGTCCAAGTAATAAAGGGAGCGGGTCACCCCTGTTATTGGGAAACCAGCTTGGCCAGAGCTGGACATTAGATAAGGCAGGGGTTGTCGGAGGTGTCAAAGCCGGTGACCAGCTTGGTGTAGGTTCCCAAAGGACGGCGAGTATCCACCTGTCTCTGGTAGCCAACTTTCCAGTGACTTTCAAGGAGAGAGGACTGCTTTCGGGGTCGACATGGAACGTGACGTTACATGGAGTGACAGAGAGTGGATTGGCGGGAAAAGCGATTACCTTCAGCGAGCCGAATGGGACATATTCATACACACTAACAGGCCCACACGGGTATCAGCTGCTATCACCAGAGGCGACGGGTACGGTAACCGTAAACGGTAACCCGAACACAGTGGTGGTGTCGAGCATTGTGGTTGGGTTTGGTCCTTATGGCGTTGCTTATGACGCCTCGAACAAGTATTTGTACGTGGCGAACCCCTATTCAAACAACGTGTCGGTTATCAATGGTGTGACGAACAAAGTGGTGTCGAGCATTAAGGTAGGTACCACCCCTTATGGCGTTGCCTATGACGCTTCTAACGGTTATCTATACGTGACGAACTACAATTCAAACAACGTGTCGGTTATCAATGGTGTGACGAACAAAGTGATGGCGTCTAGTATCGGGGCGGGTAACAACCCCTGGGGTATCGTCTATGACCCTTCTAACGGGTATCTGTATGTGGCGAACTCCTATTCGTGCAACGTGTCGGTTATCAATGGTGTGACGAACAAAGTGGTGTCGAGCATTACGGTGGGCTCCGGCCCTCGTGAAATCACCTATGACCCTTCTAACGGGTATCTTTACGTGGTGAACGATGTTTCGTGCAACGTAACGGTGATCAACGGTGCGACGGACACAGTGGCTGTGTCGAGCATCACAGTGGGTTCTTATCCCGTTGGCATCGCCTATGACGCCTCTAATGGTTATCTGTACGTGACAAACTACGGTTCGGACAGCGTGACGGTGATCAACGGTGCTACGAACACGGTGGTGGTATCGAGCATCACGGTGGGTGCCTACCCCTGGGGGATCGCCTATGACTCTTCTAACGGGTATCTGTACGTGACGAACAGTGGTTCAAATAACGTAACGGTGATCAACGGTGCTACGAACACGGTGGTGGTGTCGAGCATCACGGTGGGGGCCAGTCCTTATGGCATCGCCTATGACGCCTCTAATGGTTATCTGTACGTGACAAACTACTGTTCGGACAGCGTGACGGTCATCAATGGAAACGGGTTGCAGGTTACTGTGTGGGCTCTGCTCTATCACGTGATATTCACAGAAACAGGTCTTCCTGCAGGAACAACATGGTATGTCAATATCAGTAATGGGATCTCCTCAGGAGCAATCACAGGAACATCCCATTCCTTCTCGCTGATAAACGGAACATATTCCTACAGCATTGCTACAGTCAACAAGTCATGGCATTCAAACGGAAGCAGTTTCACAGTCAATGGACCATCAGCACCCCAGTCGATCACATTCTCATTGGTTAAATACGCAGTAACATTCACCGAAACAGGTCTCCCATCAGGAATAACATGGTACGTGAACATAATAGGTCATGATTCTGGAGCAATAACAGGATCAACTTATTTTGTAATGCTAACAAATGGTACATATGCATACACAATACAGGCAAACAACAAGATCTATGAACCTTCTCCATCTTCAGGATCAGTCTCGGTTAACGGTGGTCCAAAGTCTGTATCCGTGACATTTTCACTGGTTAAATACGCAGTAACATTCACAGAAACAGGATTGCCTTCTGGCACGGAACGGTTCGTTAACCTGAGCAATGGGCAATCCTTCTCCGGTACAGGAACATCAATCTCTTTCTCTGATCCAAACGGAACATATTCCTACAGCATTGCTACAGTCAACAAGTCATGGCATTCAAACGGAAGCAGTTTCACAGTCAATGGACCATCAGCACCCCAGTCGATCACATTCTCCTTGGTTAAATACGCAGTAACATTCACAGAAACAGGATTGCCTTCTGGCACGGAATGGTTCGTTAACCTGAGCAATGGGCAATCCCTCAGTTCGACCACATCTACGATCAGTTTCACAGAGATTAATGGTACGTATACTTACAAAGTGGTAACACCCAACAAGATCTATGAACCTTCTCCATCTTCAGGATCAGTCTCGGTTAACGGTGTTACAAAGTCTGTATCCGTGACATTCACATTGGTTAAATACACGGTAACATTCACAGAAACAGGTCTTCCTGCAGGAATAACATGGTACGTGAACATAACAGGTCATGATTCCGGAGCAATAACAGGATCAACTTATTCTGTAATGCTAACAAATGGTACATATGCATACACAATACAGACAAACAACATGATCTATGAACCCTCTTCATTCTCCGGATCAGTCCCGGTTAACAGTGGTCCAAAGTCTGTATCCGTGACATTCACATTGGTTAAATACACGGTAACATTCACAGAAACAGGTCTTCCTGCAGGAATAACATGGTACGTGAACAGTACAGGCTTGCATGGCCACGCATCAGCACCCTCAAATATATCCTTCTCTCTCAAGAACGGAACATATGTATTCACCGAAACAAATCTTGGCAGATACTATACGACAATATACAGTTTCACAGTGAATGTTTCAGGAAAGAAGATCACTGAGACTGTTGACTATTCTCACTGGGCCTACATAACTGGAACCATCTCTCCCAACAATGCAACACTCACAATAAACGGAAAAGCTGTTTCCATATCATCATCTGGTACGTTCAATGTATCAGTTGAAAACGGAACATATCATGCGGTTGCATCTCTCACCGGCTACCATTCATACTACAGCAACTTTACATTGACAGCTGGAAAAATGAAAAATCTTTCAATAACACTGAAATCGAATTCAAAGCCATCTACCATACCAACGGCAGAGATATATGCAATAGTCGGTGCCATTATCGCAATAGTGGTGATAGTTGGTGCCATTGCTTATGTAAAAAGGAAATAGAATGATAGGAGTTGATTAAACTCCATTCATTCTTGGGAAACGGGGTAAATCATTGGGTATTCATTACATAAACGCATATTGTTAGGCAACTTATCCGTTATGAGAAACCATTAGCTTATGGTTTAAACTTCAGTTCAGCACATAGGAAATTGAAAGAATTGAGCAGAAGAGAGAGAAGGTTCGTGCTGGACACAAATCAGGTAACATCAAAACAGAACCTGAATATTCCCTACAACGTGATAGCCCTTGAAAGGCTGGAATCGTCACAGATGAGGAAGAAGAAAAACGGAAAAGGGTGCAACAGGATGCTTGGATCATGATCTTCCTTTCAGTTGGAACAGTTCATAGAACATAAGGCAAGGGAGAATGGAAAGTTAACGGTCTTTGTGAACCCGACATACACCTCCCAAAAATGCTCGAAATGCGGATACAGGGACAGGAACAACAGGAAAGGATCAATATTTCACTGTCTCTGCAGCAACTTCGAACTCCACGCCGATCTCAGTGCCTCAAGAACTCACCCAATGTAGTTATTTTCATTGCCTTACTTCATTAAATAGACTAATTTTATTGCAGTTAACCTCCACACTGAAGGTCGAAGATTCCTTGCTTATAGGTTCGTAAATTATACAAAAACCAAAAAAATGATTTCCTAATCGTAAATAGGGTTGATTAAATCAGGTCCCACACATCAGAGGAATAGGGCATAAGGTTTTCGATCTCAATTTTCCCTTCGTATGCTCTGGCAAGATCAAAAATAATGGATGAGAATTCATAAACACTTGCCGTTGGTACAAACACCGAAGCTTTTAATTTTTCCTCACTTTCTCTAATGAAATAACGAATTCTCATTATGTGATTATTATTGGCTATAACTCTTATTTCCTTCAAAAGTTCATTGGTATAACTAAACTCGTAAATGAAATCATCCTCGGACACGGGTATAAGGCCTTCAATTTCTCTGGTTATTCTGTGGTTAGTATATACGATAGCCTTCATCAAACCATTTTTTTCTTCACTATTCCTCAATTCACCAATAGTTCCAGGTTCGTATAGGACATCTCTTAAATCTTGCCCTTCTTGTGTTAGTTTAATATTGTACGTTAAAAGAGATACTGGATATTCATAATTTATGTCGTCCATGATTTTCATCAATCCTGGACTGGGGCCAATCCATTCTACCCTTGCATTTTCTTTGTCCTCTGTGTATTGGGAAAGAAGCGTTGAAACTTCTTTCATGTAGCTGTGATGAAATCTTCCATAAACATTAAGAAAACCCTTGCTTATGTCAGCCCTACTTACCACAAATGATGGCAAGTTACAGAGTTTATCAATCATGGCTAAATTCTTTTTATTGTTAATCCTTGAATCTATGACATAGGATTGCTCCCTTTCAACCGCCTTGAATTTATCAAATAAAAGCAAAATGTTGGTCATCCTGAGATTCTTTGGGAAATAGGTACAGATTCTAGTTGTTCCCTCAACCTGATATACGTAGGTGGGAAGTTTTATATCTATGGCTGAAGTAGCGTGAAACAGTTCAGTACTTTGCCTAACTTTAAGAATAATTCTCTTGTCAAGCTTCCTGTCTATGTCACTGATCTTCATAATGTAATATCAACCGATAATAATTAAGATTTACCCTAAACATTTAAATATGAGCGCTTGAGTGTTTGACACACACTCATCAGCTAAAGGATTGTAGATTCTCACTTTACCTCCCTTTCGCCTTCATTCCTCACGGTCTGGACGGTTTTGCGAGAGCCCATTACTCAGTCTCAAGGTCGCTGCCCATTACAATGTTGCCTCTTTAGGGGTATAAGTGCCCCCTCTGCACGCACCCCTCTCTACGTGCAATTGGGATACGCCTTTATCTGTATCATGTCTGGCTGGAACACAGGGACGCTCCCAACCTCTTACAGAGGATTTCATAGGAGCAATCACCATTATGTCATCTTTCAGGACTTATCCAATGGATTTACCTCTGTTTTTCCACCTCTCGAAACAATATAATCGTTACGCAATTCACCTCCTCCCTGAAGGTAAGATCTTTCTTGCTCAGATGATTGTAATGCATTAAGACGAAAATGAATTTGGAAAAAAAATGTAAAACCATGGACCTCTTGGAATGATTTCCTTATTGAAACCCCCTTGAATTATGGCATATTTCGTTCTTTTTTTTGGGGTCTAGAAATTATGACTGAATAGGGCTTTCTCAGCTTGCATAATAACTTGTGTCAACCGTTAATTGAAACCTTTATGAATTATTCTACATTCTGATATTTATAAATAAGAAATAAGGTTATTTTGAAGTTTCATTAACCCTTACTATGATCCATGATGACGAGATATATGACCAGTTAAGAAATAACGTTAAGGAATTCGTGAGAAGGGAAGTGGAACCCATAGCCAAAAAGATGGACCTGGAGGACTATTTTCCGGTGGATGTTTTCAAAAAAATGGGGGAGATGGGATATCTTGGCATAACAGTTGGGGAGGATTATGGAGGATCAGATCTTGGATATCTGGGACAGGCCATAATCGAGGAGGAGTTGGGATATTCATCTCCATCCCTTGCGCTGAGTTATGGAGCTCACAGCAACCTCACGCTTGACAATCTATACAGAAATGGTAGTAAGGATCAAAGGGAAGAATATGTACCAAAGCTTTCTTCTGGGAAATACATAGGTTCCTTAGGACTCACGGAACCCATGTCAGGTTCAGACGCTCTGAATATGAAAACTACAGCTGTGCGAAATGGGAATAAATTCATAATAAACGGATCGAAGACGTATATTACAAACGCACCCTATGCTGATCTATTTCTAACCTATACAAGGATGGGTAAGGATCACTCTGCATTCATAATTCTTGCAACAGATGATGGTTTTTCAAGGGGAAAGAAATTTGATAAGATGGGAATGCGGGGTTCTCCAACGGGAGAGATATTTTTTCAAGATCTTAAGGTGCCAGAAAACCGTCTAGTTGGAAAAGAAAACGAGGGAAAGAAAATTATTCTCAACGGTCTTAACTCCGAGAGGGCAATCCTTTCTTTTATATTCGTAGGACTGGCCAGAAGAGCCTTGGATGAAGCCATAAAATATTCAGTGGAACGCAAACAATTTGGGGAATCATTATATAAGTTTGAAATGATTCAGGATAAACTTGCAACTATGTATACCAGATACAGAGCATCCAGATTGCTGGCCTATGACTCGCTGAAACACCTACGAAAGAATGGGATGGATGTGAAAAATGCAGCAGCCTCAGTATTGTATTCAGCCCAGGTTTCAGAGTATATTGCAAGGGAAGCCATCCAGATATTTGGTGGTGCTGGTTATATGCATGATACGGGAATAGATAGGCTCATGAGGGATGCGATACTTGGACAGATTGGCGCAGGTACCACCGAGATAAGAAAAAAGTTGATCTCTGGAGCCTTAATAAAGGAATACAGGGAAGGCAGGAATATTGATTAATTTATGTTATGTATAAAATGCGGAATAAGAGAAGCCATTCATAAGGGGTTATGCGAAAATTGCCTGTGGGACACACTATCCATAGATAAACCTGGTTCAATAACGTTCACAAACTGTCCCAAGTGTGGTGCAGTAAAGGTTGGCAATTATTGGGCTCATCATGAACCTCAGGAAAGGTGGCAGAAAAAGATAAATGAGCTGTTTAAGGTAAACGAGCCCTTTGCGATAACCAGTTTAACTCCCGTAGAGTTAAATAAGATCGAGGACACAGCCTATATTCGCATAACCGTGAGAAGAGAGGAGGCTGAAGAAAAAACCATACCTCTTGAGGTGCCCTATAGAAAGGAACATATAAGCTGCCCAACATGTAACAAGGTTACGGGTTCATACTATGAATCGAAAGTTCAGATAAGAGGTTTCTCAGAAAAAATGAGTGAGGAGTTAGTTAGGATTCATGAAGAGTTATTACTGATGGTGGAAAACAATCAAAAAAAGGATCCTGAATCCTTCGTTTCCAAATCAGTGCAACTCAGGGAAGGTATTGATATTTATCTTGGAAAGAAAAAGGATGGTGACACTTTTTCAAGAGAGATCCAGTCTAAGACCATATGCAACGTTGTGGTTTCCAGCTCATTGGCAGGAATAAAGGACGGAAAGCAGTTTTTCCGTTTCACCTATATGATAAGGATACTGGATATAGAACCCGGTTCAATTATATTTTTTGATGGAGTAAAATACATATATCAGGGAAAGAGGCCCGGTGGAATATTTGTAACTGATCTGAAGGATGGTAAGATCATACAGATAAACAAAAGGCTCATAGACTTCGATAAATTAAAGGAATCAGGGGAAAAAGCAATCAGGGAAAGATTCATTGTGCTTGATTCCCACAACGGCGAGGCGAGCCTGATGAATGAGAGAACATATGAACAGATAATTCTGACAATGGATATTGAGGGCTCACAGGTTGATCTGTTCAACTATGAAGAAAACTACTACAGAATAATGGGTGAATGAAATGTTTGTTAGGTCGGAATGGGACAGGTTACAGGAGGTAATTATACACAGACCAGGAACTGAAATTGATTATGCCATGATTTCTCCAAGGGCATTTTTATTCGAGAGGCCCTTTAACAAAACAAAGGCTCTCAAGGAACATGAAACTCTGGAGAATATAATGAAGGAAAATGGAGTGGAAGTAAAAACTCTCAGGGACATTGTGGTGAAGAGAAGCAACACAGGCAGTTCATTCAGAAATGCTCTGGAGTCAAAGGTCCTGGAAGAAGTTCAGTTTTTTGGTGACATAGGCGAGGCTGAAAAGCTAAAAAATGATTTGAAGAAAAATTTACCCTATGTGGATTCGGATACGCTTTTCAATATATTGATTCTTGCTCCATCCATTGATATAACGGTGGATAAGACAAATCACATGTCATATCCTAAAATATTTTCTAACGTTCCCCTGACAAATCTGTATTTTATGAGGGATCAACAGGCTGTCTCCTCCTTGGGAGTGATAGTTGGAAGAATGAAGTTGCCACAACGAAAGCTGGAGCCAGAAATTACCAGTTTCATCATGGGCAACGTACTGGGTCAAAATCACCTGAAAAGAGTGGATGAAAATTCATATTTTGAAGGAGGGGACTACATTCCTTGTGGAAGTTTTGGTCTCATAGGAACAGGTCCAAGAACTGATCTGAAGGGAGCTTTTTCTGCCATGAATTCAGGGATGATAGATCACGATGAAGTTCTCCTGGTTGAAAACCCGAAATACCCCTTCATGGTTAATGATCTCCTGAACAATATGCATCTGGATACCTATTTCAACATAGCAGGAAAGGGGGTGGCCATAGGTTCAACGATATTGTTAAAAATGGCAAGAGCGAAATTGTACACAAGGGAAAACGGTGAGTACATTTTCATTGAAGAAACAACTCTCTATGATTACATAAAGGGGAAAGGATTCAACATAATGGACATCTCACCCATAGAGCAATTATGTTATTCATCAAATTTTCTTACCATCAGAGATGGAAAAATCATATGTATAGAGTCATTCGCAGTACTGAAAAAACTTGAAAAAAATGGAGTTATCACGGAAAAACTCAAGGAGCAGGCAGGGGCAAGGAGTTCAGATCTTGAAAGTTCCATCATGTTTCCCGACAGAAGAAAAATGGAGGAATTCGGCTTAGATTTCATAAAGATAAATCTTGAGGAAATAACCGGTGGATATGGGGGTGCTCACTGCATGACTTATACATTGCATAGAAATTAATATTGAATGTTATTTGATAATAATTTTGAAAGGGAGTATGCCGGTCAGAAAGGTTAATAAAAAATAATAAAATACTGTATTATATGTCAACAAAATTTATGATCTATGTTGTGATCACACTGGCCGCACTTCTTCCTGCCATCTGGGGATTCATGCTTGTTCTGACACCGCTGTAAAGGTTTTTAGATGACAGAAGATAAATTTTATGAACAACTCTATTCCATAAAGGATCAAATAAAATTTGGTGAATCATTTCATGCTAATATTAAGAATTTTAAAGGCATTGTGGTAGCCGGTATGGGTGGATCAGGCGTATCAGGAAGGATATTCTCAGAAATGTACGAGGATTTACCTGTTATAGTCGTGGATTCATACAACCTGCCAAAATTTGTAAATAATGAATATTTTTTCATCGCAGTAAGTTATTCCGGAAACACAGAGGAAACTCTGAGTGTAGTGGGGGAGGCAAAGAGAAGGGGTGTTACAGTGAATGCCATCACATCTGGGGGGGCGCTTGAAAAAATTGCAGATAATTTGATTAAAATACCGTCCGGTTTGCAACCCCGGGAAGCCATTGGATATCTATTAATGCCACTGATTAATACATTCATACCCGTAACTTATGAAGAGAAACAGAGGATGGTAAACCTCATCGAGGAACTTGAAAAAGGTAGGAGCCCCCTGTGGCAACTGGCTCAAAAAATAGTGGATTCAAAAAAGATACCATACATATTATCATGGGAACCTTTCCGGGCATTGAGCTACAGGTTTAAGACGCAGTTCAATGAAAATTCCAAGATGTTTGCATTGAATCACACTCTTTCAGAGCAAAATCATAATGAACTTGTTCCCCAACTAGTGAACAGGGGGATGGCTGATAAATTTATTTTTATAGTTATTGAGGGGGATTCCAGTTCCAGGAATAGCAGGAGACTTGAGATCATGGAAAGGAAAGCTGACTCCCCTTTTATTCATTTAAAAGCAAAGGGGTCCACCCATATGGAAAGATTGTTTTATCTTCTTCATTATATCGATATTCTTACTGTGGAGGTTGGGCTCAGGTTATCCTACAACCCTGAGGATGTTAAGGTATTGGAAAAACTTAAGGAAGATCTGTCTAAGATTGAATAATCTCGAATCCTCCTGTTGGGAGTATCCTCATTATCTCTTCAGTATCTGTGTCCAATTTTTTAGCTATTTCCTGTGAAACCTTATCCCTCTTTTTGCTTCCAGGTATTATGGTTACACAATCTGAATCTTCCTCCCTGTAAGGATAGATGGTGGCAATTTTGGTATCCCTGTAATCCATCATTTTCAAACTCAATTTAAGGGGTAGGTTGAAAAGGTAATTTCTCTTCCCCCTGACTATCCATGATCCTTTTCTAACATATTGTCCAGATTCAGGTGTTTTACTCACCTGCAATGGGGTTACCCAATAGGCAGAACCAGAACTCAGTCCATTCTGCCATGCCCTGGAAAATGATACTGCAAATATGGCAGCTTCCCTTATTTCATCTTCAGTGATTTCAGCGCTGTCCTCATTTCTAATCACCGTGCTTGGAGCACCATACATATCTGCATGAATGTATATATCCTTCTCACCCATGTGCTTTTTTACCACTTTTTCGTTGGTGTCTGTGTTCTTCCCAGATACGACAAGGTGATTTGAAGCTGTGAAGAACCAGTGGTAAGTTTCAAACCAGAATCTGGGTCTTTCCTTTTTTTTCCTTACCTGATCAGCCCTGATACCCTTTATGGAATTTTCCATTGCCACTTTTGCCCCTTCTATTCTTTCAAGATAATCCTTTGATGTGTCAAAGTAATGGGTCATATTCTCCCCCACACTTCTCTCATAAAATAATTTGAGACTCTGATCACCCATGGATATGACCGCCGACTTCTCGGCCTTGTCCTTGGATGTTACGAGAATTTCCTTTCCATCAAAGGATAATTTTTCCTGATCTGATCTTTTCAGCTGATCCAGTATTTTTTTTATGGTTTGAAAATTTGTGGAAATAAATATACCAGAGTTTTTGTTCAATTCAGCTGCCTTTTCATATTCCCTTATGGTTCTTTCCTGATTTTCCACTATTCGTTTAATTCTGGTATTCTCCGGGCTTTCCTGAACGGTAGACTCCATCATTATCTGTAAGCCTTCATTGAAATCTGAAAATTCACGATCCGGATTTCTATTGAGGAATTTAAGGCGAATGGGGGTCAGAAGCTGATCCTCTTCATAGTAATATCCCACATTCTGTTTTGTCTCTTCCATGCATTCTTCCAACCCTTCTTCAATGAGTTGTAAGCTATCAATGCCATCTGATGACTTCATATTCTTATCCAAATTTTCTCTGCTCAAAATTTCTTCAGATAATTCCCCACCAAGATTAAAACGGGTTGCCATTGTCTGGACAAGGGACGCTTTGCTTTTCAGAAGAACATCTTTCTTTTCCTCAAGAGTCATTTTTAGTGGATCAATAGTGGAAGGTGGAATATATTTCTCACCCTTCACTATCTTTCTATTTTTCCATTCTCTGGGATTCAGTGCATACTCTATTACCTCATCCTGTAACACTATGAGATTTCCATCACGGAACAGTTCAAGGATAAAGGCCGATCCGTTGTAAAAATCCACCCTAACCACACGATCGAAATTGATCTGCTGTATATCCCTGATCTTTTTATCAGTGAATTTTTTCCTTAAAAACATTGCAAGATTTCCCGCATCCTGTCCACGTTCAGCATCCATAAGGCAGATACCCTTTTTCACATCAATATAAAAGGAACCTTTCTTCATGGTTTGACTGTGTACCTGAAAGATAAATTTTCCACCGCCAAGATCATATATTTTTTTTATAAAGCCCTCTTTTATATTATCTCTGTTGTTATTTACGAATGCGTATATATCAATGGAGCTTTCCTTATCCTTCACATTTCTACATTGTAATGATGTTAAAATAATTGCATGTTTTTAGTTATTTATTTCATGGATTCAGGTACATGGAAAGATACAGCTGAAGATCTATCCATAACTTGTTTGAGGAAGGAAATGAACTCTCGCATCCCAAACTTCAGTTCAGGTCTCCACCTATTTTGGAAAATCTTAAAACATCAGGGATTGTTCCCTTGAGTATAAGGGGTTATAATCCATCATTCAGAAAGCTATTGCAGGTTACTTTTTCGAATTAAATACCAAAAACTTAATTTCAAACATTAATCATAGAGGTAGGAAAGAAATAATGGAAAGATTATAAATTGACGGAACCAATTAAGTGAAACAAAAGGAGATAGATGGATTTGGAAGCTATTGATGAAAAAATACAAAACATGCAGAATCAGGTGGATTATGAAAAGATGATGCCACCAACCAACTGCGCAACCCTTGCAAGAATGGAAATAGAGCTTGCAGGTCTTTACAATCGAAAGGGGGAAAAGGACAGGGCAAATCAATTGTTGGAGGATGCCAGAAACATTCTCTCTGATTCCATGTGCCCAGACTCCAGGGAAAAGAGAAAAGTTCAATCCCAACTGAATTTTATTTTTGGGACATCTCAGAATCCTAACATTCAGGTCAGGGCTTCAATTCCTGCCTATGTTCGATTTGCGGGGCTCATTATCCTGATGGTTGGTTATGGTATTCTTTACCTTCTGAATTATACAGGAATCCTTACCAATACAGAGTACTTCAATATAGCCATTTTTGCCGTGTTTGGAGTGAGCCTTGTGGCAGGTTCTATGATTCAACGGGCATATGTGAGAAAGATCAGAACAAGATAATTTTCATGGTTATCAGAAAATATGGAAGTGGGAGATTCCACTTCACTATTACATTTTTTCCAGAGCTTCTCTGATATCGTCCACAATAATTTCCGCATCTTCAATACCCACTGAAAGACGATATGTTTCAGGTCCGATTCCTAGAACCCTGAATTCACCATCAGAAAGTGATCTGTGTGACATGGTTTTTGGATGAGCCAGAATTGTATTAACACTACCAAGGGTATTGGCGGCTTTAACCTTTTTCAGATGTTTAAAAATTTCATAAGGGTCTCCTGAAGGTTTCATCAAATCAAAGGTTAATACACCTCCATACCCCTTGAGGTTATCCCTGGAATATTCAAAATCTGGATGACCTTCCAGCCCCGGGTAATTTACTTTTTTTATTCCCTCCAGGGAGGAAAGATTCCTGGCAACACTTATTCCATTCTTGTTAATCTCCCTCATTCTTAATTGAAGCGTTTTTAAACCCCTTATGACCAGAAACGCTGTGTTTGGATCAAGATTAGTTCCCATGGTCCTTCTCGTGAGATCTATCCTTTCCATACTCTCCATGTGACCGGAGGCACTCCCGGCTATTATGTCATTGTGCCCCGAAATGAATTTTGATAGACTGTGAATCACTATATCTGCACCAAGATCGGAAGGGTTCATGTTTTCAGGCGTTGCAAAGGTGGAATCACAGATGAGAATCCCATCATAGGAGTGTACCTTCTCCGCAATCCTCCTGATATCATAAACTCTCAGGGAAGGGTTGGAAATTGTCTCTATGAATACTAAATATTTTCTATCTATATTCTCCAGTAAAGCATCGGTTCCGGGCATGGATATTTTAGAATTCACCCCCCAGGTGGAAAGGAAATCCTTTATGAACCTAGAACTTCTAGCGAAGGTGTCCAATGTGGTAAGTACGTTATCCCCAGGTTTTAAGAGGGACAGGAGACTGGTTGTTATTGCCCCCATACCCGATGAAAAACATACGGTTCTTTCAGTTTTCTCCATAATGTTGATCTGTCTCTCCAGTTCCTCAACGGTTGGGTTTGCTTCCCTAGAATATCTGTATCTTTCACCCTGTGGGAATGCATAAGATCCAGTCTGATATATGGGGAATGTCAGTGAAAATCCTGGAGGATCTACCCTATCATTTATTACATGTTCTTCATTCTTGCTCATAGAACTCCCTCTGATGGGTATGAAATTGATGTTATATAATTTAGTTTTATGGTCAGAAAATAGGCATCTATTTGCCTCCTCAGGTTCAACACATCCGTTTTTTCATCCATAAAACATAGCATTGTCGGTCCGGAACCGCTCATTACAAGTCCAAGCGCTTCATTTTTCAGGCAAATTTTTCTTAAATCGTAAAAAAAAGGGTATTTTCTTGATCTTGCCCTTTCAAAAATCTTATCGTTTAATCCAAACCTAATCAGTTCCATATCATTTGAAACAAGTCCAGCCATAAGGGAAGAAGCATATCTCACGTTTCCAACGGTTTCATTGACCTTAACTGTTTCCGGTATGAGCCTCCTGTTTTCCATGGTTTTGTTTTCGGAAAACAATTGGGGAATTATAATCAGGAAATTTATTCCACTGCAAAGGGGAAAGCTCTTGGCAATTATGGGTTTATGGCATAAAACTGCTGTGAAATTTCCAAGAGTGCTTGCCGCCACGTTATCCAGATGCCTTGAACCAGAGGCGAATTCCTCTCCGAGGGATGCATATTGGATAATACTCTCCTGGTCCAGATCAATATCAAGGGCCTTACTGAAGGATAAGATTGCGCCCACGGATGCTGAGCCACTACTGCCCAGACCCATTCCTGTAGGAATTGTGGAATTGATAAGCATGGAAAACTTTCCTGTTATTTCATATTTTTCTGCAAATTTCTCAACAACGTGCAAAGCACTATTCCTCCTTGGATCTACCTTATTGTTTACCTCACACTCTATGGAAAACTTTCCATTCTCATCCAGTTGAGATATGGTTATATCATTATAGAATGCATTATGGCAGATACCAAAGGTATCATATCCGGAACCTATGTTTGCTGAAGAACAGTAGACTCTCTTAGTGAAAGATCTCATGGTGGAAAATTCTGGAGCTGTCCTTAATATTTCTGTTATGGTAAATTACTCATAATAATATTATCTTTTACTCTTGATGACGTCTATGAGCATCATCTTATCATAATCGGTTTTAAACTTAATCTTTTTCGTTTTTAAAATTTTTGCTATCTTGTCTCCCGCCTCGTGTATGCTTTCGCTGGGTGCAAAACGGGCTATGATCATTTCTTTCCTATCAATGGGAAAAACCATGGACAGATCTGTTTGATCTGAATAAAATCCGATTGGTTTCTTATCATTACGGATCTCACGGAGATTCAATTCAAGTTTAACCTGTATCTGTTGCTCCTCCTCTGGTAGCTGTTTTTTCTCTCCTTTCACAATCTCAAAAATCTCCGGAAACACCTTATCCAGTGTCTTCCATGAAAATTCATCATCAAAATAAAAATGTACTGACCAGTTCTTCACCTATCCATATATTCTCTGTTTATAATTAATTTGCCCTAATAAGATGATTTGGCATTTTAATAAGTTGCAAATGTAGCTGTCCTTATTGAAAGATTTTAATAGAGTTGTTAAATATGGACTGGAAAGCTCTGTGGTGTAGTGGCCAAGCATAGTGGGCTCTGGACCCGCCGACGGCAGTTCGAATCTGCCCAGAGCTACTTGTATAATTTTTTTCTTAAACAAATGTAAATAGTGTGAATTGATGCATTGCCATGGTTTCAGATCATGAAGAAAAGGTGGATCTTACCAGAAGATACTGTGACCTTCTGGGAGAGGATATAGAAAATAGTGACCCTTATTTTCATTACGATTCCCATGTTAAATTGGCATTTTCATGCCTTGGCCTAGCCATTTCCACAGGAATAAGAATAGATGCCACAAGGGAATTGCTTGAAATGACTGACAAGCTCTATCAGAACCTTACGGACAGCGATGTGGTTCTTACAGATGAACATAGAAAAAAACTGAATCATGCTGATGACGTATGGCTCGATATGAAAGCCAAAATGTCTGCGGGAGATATCAGGGCTTCCCACCTACTGGCTGCCCATGCCCATCTGTCAGAGTCATTGGCTTATCTTACGCTTATGAAAAAGGATGAAAGGTTTTTAGAATTTGTAACCGATTATAACTTGAAATATTTATCAAAATTAAGTGTATTTGTATATAGGGAAGCTATTGGGCATGTTATGCTTTAGGCAGGTCCCTCACATAATCTTCAAACTTCTTCTGGTCTTTGATAAATCTTATAACTGAACTGGTCTCCCTGTAATAGTCAGTCGTAAGTCTATCATACATTATTTTATTCATTTTCTGTTCTTCAATTATTTTTTCCTCAAAGTTTCTTGATAAAAATCCACTGGCCTCTTTAACCTCAGGCAGGCCCATTTTCTTTCCATAAATATTCATTGCGTCTAAAAATGTTATCATTGAACTGGAATTTGTATATACAGCTCCCACTGTTTTATCACATTTTTTCAACGTTTCAATCAAATCATCCATGTGAGTTGGGCATATCCTTCCAGCCTTTGGAAACCTTTCCAGTCCCCTTTTGAACATGTCATCAATAATCTTCAGGAATCCATCGCCCTCACCTCCGAAAACAAATGACATTCTCACATTTAGATGGTTTTTTGCCAGAGTTGTGTTATCTTCCCCTGTTCTTCTCGTCCTAAAATATTCATTTGTTCCGTAATGAACGTTTACCGATGAAAAAAAGATCAGCCTCTGATTCTTGTCTATTCTCTTAACTTCATATGCAACATCCTTAATACCCTGAACATTGGCATTAAAAGCCTCGATTTTATCCTCAGAGTATGAATTACTCATATAATATATTATATCGAAATCCTTTATCAGGGGTACAAGTCTATCCTTATCGCTTACGTCTCCTTCTATCCACTTGAAGTTATCGTACCCTTTTTCAGAAATTTTGTGCCTTGAATAATAGGAGGTTTCTTCATGGTTCATTCCCTTCATCAAGTTTCTTCCTATGTAACCACTGCCACCGATGAATAGCGCTTTCATTGTACCGGTATCTGACCAAGGAAAATATATTTTGTTATTTCAGGACATTCCCTTTTATAGTAAGTTAAGGGTGCGTTGAAGCTTATGAACACATGGTTCTTCGGATGTAAGAATGGGATTTTTCCACAATAATTTAAAAAGCATAAAAACTAAAATAGGGTAGGTTTGCATAATCAAAGATGGTACTTTCTAAAATCTACATCATACCACACGGAGATGAAATTATAGACCTTCCTGATATTAATAGCCGGGAGATGAATGAAAAAATAACCAGAATTGCCGGTGAAGACAAATCGGAAGTATTGGTAATAATATCCCCACACGGTGTAACACTGGGAAAAGGGATGGCAGTGATAAACACTGAATTCTTTGTTGCAACCACTGACCTAATTGATAAGAAACTTAACTATAGGGCAAAAAATGAGCGTGAACTGACAGAGAAAATAATCAAGGAATGCCCTGAAATATGCAACGAACTGCGTTATTCAACATATTCCGGAGATCTGAGCGTTTTCCCCTTAGACTTTGGCAGTTCAATACCCTTATATTTCTTCAAAAAGAGGAACATAGTTTACGTTGGTCAACCCAGATTGGATGACAGGGATGCCCTTGTTAATTTTGGGAAGAAACTTTATGGGATAGCAAATGGCTATAACAAGAATGTTTCAATTATACTCAGTGCAGATCAGGCACACACACACTCAGACAAGGGACCCTACGGATATTCGGATCAGGCCGAAGTTTATGAGGACATTCTAATAAAAGCCTTAAATGAAGGCAACCTTGAACCTGTCTATAAAATGAATCAAGATATCATATCTAGAGGAAAACCTGACAGTTACTGGAATATGCTTATATTGAAGGGTCTATTGGATACTTCTGGGAGGAAGATGGTTATGGATTTTCACTATGTGGCCCTATACTTTGGAATGCTTCTGGCGCATTCAAATTAATCTCTCATCCTTATCTATAATAGTTAAAAAATTTTTGCCACCACTTTGATCTTGAACTCTTTCCAGGATTGTTGATTTCCATTGATAACATGAATTTATGATTAGCTCCATAGGGTTTCGATTTTTCATTCAAAAATAACTGCCAGATCTAATTCACATAAATAATTTTTCCTTAATTATATGAAATATTTAGAAATATACTTTTTAATACACAGAAGTAATCATTATCTGAAAAGGAATGATAACATTAGCAGCAAAGGCCAAATTACCAACATTGGCCGGTTTTTTTGATATTTATACATTTAATGATGGTGAACCCAATGAAAATGCAGTAATAGTTAAGGGTGACGTCTCCGGAAAGGAGAATGTTCCGGTTAGAATACACAGTGAATGCCTCACTGGAGACGTTTTTGGATCCAAGCGTTGTGACTGCAGGGATCAGCTTTTAAAATCCCTCGTTTACCTGGGGGAACAGCCCTTTGGTCTTCTCATTTACCTGAGGCAGGAAGGTAGAGGCATTGGTCTTGTAAATAAGATAAAGGCATACAGCCTTCAGGAACAGGGATATGACACTGTGGAGGCAAATCTAAAACTGGGATTGCCTGCTGATCAGAGGGATTATACCTTTGCGGTGGATGTCCTGAATTATTTCCGTATTAAGAGTGTCAGGATCATGACTAACAACCCCGAAAAAATAAAGTTTCTGGAGACTAATGGTGTGAAGGTATCTGGAAGAATATCCATAAAGAGCCAGACAACAGAGTACAATAAATTCTACCTTATGACAAAGAAAGAAAAGATGGGACATCAAATGTGATAAATTAGATCTCCCTGTGAATATTACATGGAAAACGTCTTCCAAGGTAGCAGTCAATGATTAGTGAAATCTTTAAAATGAGATATTTTAGAAATCTTTTTTTAAAAGGAAATACTATTGAAGCATGGCAAAAATAAATGCTTACACGACCACTGCACCTTCAGGGGGAATCAAATATCAACAGGTAGATATAAAAGAATCTCCTGGTAATGTATCCTTAAAACCATTAATGACTGGAATATGCGGAACCGATAGGGGAATAGTGAGAGGTTCACTGTCCTTTGCCTATGATCCGGAAGGTTATGATTTCCTTGTTATTGGTCATGAATCTTTATGTGTTGTTACCGATTCCAGCTCCCCAAGGTTCAAGAAAGGGGATCATGTGGTTCCCATTGTAAGAAGACCGGGAGATTGTCCCAATTGCAGAATAGGGAGACCGGATAATTGTTCCGATGGAAAGAAACATGAAGCAGGTATCACAGGCTTACACGGATTCATGCGAGAATCGTTCAACGAGTTCGACTATAACCTTGTGAAGGTAAATGACACAGATCTTGGAGACGTTGCAGTTCTTACTGAACCAATGAAAAATGTGGTTAAGGCCTTTGAAGTATTCGACCGGGTGAGGTCAAGATTCATCTTCGAGAACGTTTATTCAACATTTGATGGAAAGAATGCTCTCATAATTGGTTCAGGAAACGAGGCATTTCTTTACTCTTTTTTGGCAAAGGATTATGGCTTCAACACCCACATGATCAACAGGCACCCCATTGGAATGGTTCCAACAGATCTATGTGAAAGCTTTGGTGTAGACTTTATAGATTCATCAAAGGAACCAGATTTTCCAGAAGACTTTAAGCTTGATCTCATAGTTGATACAAGCGGTGACCCGGAGGCAATATTCCGCTACCTGAGGAAAATGAGCCACAATGGTGTTCTGATTCTTTTCGGCACAAATGGTAAGGCTCCAGCCACCCCGGTTTCTGGTGAAGATATAGATTTCATGGTGGAAAGAAATATTACCATTGCAGGATCAGTTGATGCAGCTGAAATTCACTATCTCAAGGCACTAGACTATTTATCCAAATGGAACAGGCTGCATGGAGGGTTAATGAAAAAAATGATCACAAACGTATTTCAGCCTGGAGAAGTTGGGCTATTTACCACAAAGCCAGAGGGAGAGATTAAAAGCGTAATTAAGTGGAATTAGATCATGATAGAAACAATAATTTTTGATGGGAGGGATTTTTCCAGATCAATCGATAAACAGACGAGAATTGATATTCACCGATTCATGAGTATTCAGGGGAGGGAGCCAAAACTTCTCATAATTGATCCAACCGATAGCGAGGAGGCTCAGATATATGGCAGAAGCAAGATAAGAAAGGCCAATCTTTTGGGAATTAAAGTATTTCCGTTTAAATTATCCAACGAGGAAAAGGGTAAGAATCCTATGGAAACCATTGAAACCATTCTTTCTGAAATTGAACCAGATGGGGTTATCATAGAAAGACCCTATCCATACTGGCTAGATTCCTTATATCTGGAGAATATTCTACCAACCTATCTGGATATAGAAGGGATTACCATAAAATCCCAAGGAAGGAATATGATAGGATACCCTTATATCATCCCGGCAACTGCTGAAGCCGCACTAAGAATAATCCTGAGCCTAGGAGACGATCACAGGAAGAAAGTCTGCATAATAAATAGGACAACAATTATTGGACGACCTCTTGCCATATCACTCCTCAACAGGGACTTTACGGTGACTGTATGTCACAGTAAGACCCGGGATCTTAAATCAATCACAAGGGAAAGCGACATAATCGTGACGGCCACTGGAAAACCTGGATTCATAGACTCAACGTATATAGGTGAAGGTGCGATCCTAATCGATGTGGGAATTACGGAAAAGGACGGGAAAATTATGGGAGATGTGAATCTTGATTCCGTGAAGGGAAAAGCATCATTCCTCACCCCCGTTCCAGGAGGTGTTGGACCGGTAACAACATCGGTGCTTATGTCCAACCTGATGAAAGCAACCATGGATCGCATTGAAGAGAGATTGAACTTTTGAACTCAGGAAACATGCCAACATTGTTTATATCAGAACCATAATTTTACAGATAATTAATTAACGTGAAAGTTAATATCTTTGCATGGTACTTCCCGAATCAAAAAAAATACTGGATTTTCTTGGTAATTCACTGAAGGATAAATCTGCAGTTATTGGAGTTAGTGGGGGCATAGATAGTTCTCTTGTACTGATGATGTTAAGGGAAGTTGTTCCTGAGGATAGGCTGAAAGCCATTTTCATGCCGGATGTTTCTGTGGGAGAAACGGATCTTAAGGATATATTGGAACTTGAAAAGGTTTCAGGGATTAGAATACAGACAATTTATATCGATAATATATTAAAATCATACACATCCCTCCTGGAAATAAAGGATATGAAGGCTCTGGGAAATGTAAAATCTAGAGTTAGAATGACCATTCTCTACTACTTCGCCAATCTTAACAATGCCCTCGTGGTCGGTACAACAAATCTCACAGAATATATAACAGGCTATTTTACGAAATTTGGGGACGGGGGTTGTGATCTGGAGCCCATAATTAAATTGACTAAAGCTCAGGTAAGGGAGCTGGCAAAGGAATTCAATGTCCCAGGCAGTATTATTAGGAAGCCACCTTCTGCTGGATTATGGAAAGACCAGACAGATGAGAGGGAACTGGGCTATTCCTATTATGTAATAGATGAAGAGGTACAATTCTTTGTAAAACACGGTTACTTCCAGCACAATGAGGTCGGTTTGAGGGTAAAGGAACTTTATAATGAAAGCATGCACAAGAGAATAATGCCAAATCGCCCGGAAATGGATTAGACATGCTGACAATTCAGAATAAGGATTTCATTCAGTTGAGCCTGCTTCTCATCATAGCCTCCTTTTCCATTCCCATTGCGAGAAAAGCATCACTGGTGGAAATACCAATCCTGATCGCCCTCGGACTCCTGTTTGGCCCCGGATTGGGAATAATCAGCCACAGCTTCGCCCAATACATGATCCAGGATTTTGCAGGCTTTGGAGTGGGCATACTGGGATTGGTTATAATATTATATTACGAAAGCCACAACATCAACTTCAGGGTAATCAGAAAATTTATCATAAATATCGTGTCCCTGAATACTGTTGGTATGGTGGTAACATCCGTGGTAGGGGGTATTTTCTTCTCCCTTCTCACCGGTTCTCCCTTTCTTATAGGATTCCTCTTTGGGGCCATAATCTCTCCCACTGATCCCTCCACACTCATACCACTTTTTAAAAAGATCAAGATAAAGGATGACTACTCTGGAACGCTTATAGGGGAAAGCCTTTTCAATGATCCACTGGCCATAATTCTTGTAACTCTGGCAATTTCTTTTATATATGAAGGTTCTTCCTATTCTCCCCTTTTCAACTCAGTTACGGGTGCGGTGGGCCTCATCGGGGGAATCCCGCTTTTTCTGATCATACAGATTGCTGTCCCTTCCATATTTGGGATATTCATGGGATTTGCAATTATATACCTGAACAAATATCTGAATTTCGAGAATCTCATTGTTGGACTCCTTCTCGGTGTGATTCTTTTCGAGTTAACCATCCTTTATGGTATTGGTATAACTCCATTTCCGGCCATAATAGCAACAGGGGCAATCGTGGGGACCTTCAGTGATAAGAGCATATTCTGGTCAAGGGAATCAAACTTCCAGGAAAACCTTTCATTTCTGGCGCAGGGTGTTATATTTATTCTTGTGGGCAGTCTCATAACGGTAAGTGAAATAACTGGTTTCCTCCTTCAGGGATTAATACTTACACTCCTCGTTATATTTGTAGTTAGGCCATTGGCAGTTTTCATATCTCTCCCACCGGGCGGATCAAAAAAAGGAGGACCTGCAAAAAGCTGGCGTACAAAGGTATTTATTGCCCTTTCAGGACCCAGGGGTGTTGTATCAGTCGTGGAAGGGGCTGTTCCCTATGCAGTAGGCCTGGCCTCCGGAAATGCCCTTTTGCTGCGGTGGGGGCCAGTTCTTGAGATAGATGTTACATTCATCGTGCTTCTGTCAATTCTGATGCAGACCGTTTATTTACCCATAATTGCAGGTAGATTGCTACCACAGGAAACAGCTCAAACCTGAATTTCCTCCTCCATGTCAAGAGTCTGGAAGACCCTCCTTCTATCCTTATAGAACTGGTTCACCATATAATAGAAATCCTTGTAGTTTGACACACCTTTCTCTATCATTCTGTCCAGTATTTTTGCCCTCAGTTCAACTTCTCTTTCCAGTTCATCCTCAAATTTTCCTTCCTTTTCAGCTATTTTCTTGATTGCATAGCTGAATCCGGAATAGTTCTGCGTATCTGACTGATCGTTGAGAATAAAAGCATTATTTATCATGATATCCTTAGATATGGAATCCTGGCCGGCTATTTCGGAAACGGTCTTAACCCTCCTTCTTGAACCTCTTTCATCCGTAATATTCTGTAAAATCACGATCACATCCAGAGTAAGCATGAGATTTCGTGGAATATTTATGGGTCTTGATTCCATTCTGTGGATGAATGTTCCAACGTCTTCAGCGTGAAAAGTACCGTAAACATATCTTCCAATGGACATGGCCTGGAATAGGGTAAAAGCCTCGGCCCCCCTTACCTCACCCACTATCACATAACTGGGTCTCTGTCTCATTGTAACAGTCAAAAGGTCGAACATGTCTATTTCCCCTGCCCTTTTACCGGTCTCAGGATCCAGCTTCCCATACCCGGATCTTGTTACCATGGGAACCCAATTTTCGTGGACAAGGTTAATTTCCCTTGTATCCTCTATGGAAACGATCTTTTTTTGGGATGGTATGAAAAGAAGAATGGCGTTCATAAGTGTCGTTTTTCCAGTGGCGGTTCCTCCCACAACCATTACATTCCCACCGTATTCTGTTATTAACCAGAAATAGGCAAAGACCTTAGTATTACAGAGAGACCTCTGTATCAAATCAAGGGGCGTCATAGGTTCTTCTTTGAATTTCCTTATGGTAAATGATGAACCCTTATTGGTCACATACTTTCCTATGGACGCAGAAATTCTGGATCCGTCTTCAAGGGTAGCGTCAACAATGGGATTGGATATGGAAATATGTCTCCCCACATCCTGAAGCATCTTTTTTACGAATGTCTCCAGCTCATCAACCTCATCATAGATAATATTGGTTGGAATAAATCCAAAGGCTTTATGATAGACAAATACAGGAATACCGGGAGCATCACAGGATATATCCTCTATGTTTGCATCCCTCATGATTGGATCAATCTTCCCGAATCCTTTAATATCCCTTTCCACGTAATAGCTGAGGCTATCCATCTCGTCCGGTGTGAAGGAATTGGTCAATCGTAGTGCCCTGGTGAACTGTTCAACAGCATCTTCCTTCGTTAATGTTTGTGTATTGTAAATTTCCGGATCTGTTATGGAAGCAATGAATTCATCCCTGTACTTCGCGTATAATTTAGACACTCTTTCCCTGACCTCCGGTTCATTGACTTCATACCTGAAAATAGTAGAACCACGATCAAAATAGACTCTTGAAAAAACTGTTCCCGGAACAAGTTCCTGGAAGAATTTATCTTCATTTGTTCTTTTTACCGTTCTAACGGGAGTTATAACCTGCCTGCTGAGAAATTTCCTTTTACCGGTCTTTTTCTTCTTCTTATTAAAAACAGCCATTTTATAGCACCCCTATAATCAAGAGTACCACCATGCTGATCATTACCAGAATACCGGACATCATTGCTCCTGATGTGAGTCTTCCGTCCCTGAAAACTCCAGATATGAGACCACTTGCTGCACTCTGAACTATAACGCCAGCACTGAAGAGTTTCTCAATTAGACCATAGGATGATGATGCCAGATTCAACACACCACCTCCACTGAGCCCCCCTCCTGCAATCTGTGGAAAGAAAAAGGTATCAAGCATAACTATGACAAAAAGGAACACCCCGAATGAAGTTGCAAGGGTTGTTGAATAGCTCCTCATATCTGCAAACCTGCTTTCCCTCATAAGATAAGTCTGCGTGGTAAAGCTTGAAACAAGGGAAATCACATCTGATGTATTGCTTCCAGATTCGCTGGCTTTCTTGATAATTTTTCCAACCCTTATTATGGATGGTGATTTCAACCTTTTTCCAAAATCATTGAGTGCTGTTTCAACGGGTATACCAAGCTTAACCATTCCGGCAAGGTGTTCAATCTCCATGGATAGGGGACCGTACCTGTTTTCGGCGGACCTCAGTATTGCTTCAGACATTGGCGTACCAAAATTGGTGTGTCCAGCCAGATCCCTGAGGAAATCTGGTAGCCTTCTTTCGGCCTCCTCTATTCTCTTTACCCGGGCAAAGTCAGCCAGGCCGAACGGAAAAAACAGTATTACCATCGCTATGGAGGAAAGGGTAAGTGGGTGAACTACCGGGTTAAGATCGTTTATCTTAAAAAAATATCCAAAAAAGAACATGATAAAGATTACCAATAGAGAGCCAGAAAGGGCAACATATCTCAACTCTATGCCACCAATTTCGGTTTTCATACGTCCACCTCCCCTATGGTGCTGCTGAGTATTAGGGCAAACATAATTGCTATAATGGGTATGATCAGGAACACTATGAGGTATAGCACAACATCCGTGAGGGAGCCCTCTCCTGGTATTACTGAAGTGACGGTACCGATGATGACCATCAGAATCAAGGGAAACATTATCCCCACAATAATATAGCTTTCAGCCAGAACAGATAGGGATTCTGTGTTTCTTTTAATCAGAGTGCTGAGTTCGGTCTGATACTGGATAGCCTTCTCCTTAAAGTAGCTCTTCAGATCTCCTCCAGATGTTAGGGTTGTTATAATTCCCTGCAAAAACTCCGACAGTCTCTGGGATGGAGAGTTCGCGGCCCCATCCTTAACAGCATTAATTATATCCTCACCGAACAATCTTGTTGATACCGATATACTTTTGGCCTCTCTGGCCAGTTCACCATACTCAGTACTGTTGGATAATTCATATATGATATTCTCCACTGGCATATCCGCAGAAGCCATGGTCGCTATATACCCCATGGCCAGTGGCAACACTGCGTCTATCTTCTTTTTTCGTGTGTTTGCAATGGAATTTGGGTAGCCTGCCATGACTGCGAAATAAACAATGACCGCTAGAAACCAGAATGCAAAGGAAAGATAGGTATAACTTGGAAACTTTAAGGCAAAAACATTAATGGTTATAAAACTCACAACCATGAAAATTATTGCAATCATCATACCTCTGGAATAATACTCAATTCCATCAATGGGCATTTTAGCCTTTCTCAGACTTTCGTCTATTTTTTCAGTGGAAACGTATCTTTCAATCACATGACCGAAAATCCTAACGGAGAAAACGTCAAACATAGTTGGGGCGGGTATTACAAGCTTGGTGGTTTTTGGGTTCAGTTTTTTATTTAAGTTGGACAGAAAACCGTTTGGTTTATTTTCTTTCTTTATCTGAATATCCTGACTTTTATGCATTAAATACCACTCGCCATTTTCAAGGCCGTTTCCGGATCTTTGTAATATATATTTATAATTCTTGTGATATTAGTATAATCAGTTATATTATTTTTTACCATACCCTCAAGGAGCAATTTTCTCCTTTCAAATTCCTGATCCAGTTCTTCCTGAGTCCACTGCTTGGTATCCCTGATTTCATTTAAAATCTTGCTGAATCCAGAAAAAACCTGGGTGTTTTGGTTGAAATCAAAGCTGAAAACCCTATTATAAAGTATTTCTCCAGTCTCCTGATCAGTGCCAACTATTTCATCTATTTCAATCAATTTCCTCATATTTCTGCTACCTACTCTCACGAATTTATTAAAGATAACTATGTTCAGTGCTGAAATGAGGACCCTTGGAATGTTCAAAGGATTGGACTCAAGCCTGTTAACAAGGGTTTCCATAGAGTCAGCATGTATGGTGGAATATGCCGTGTGGCCCGTGGATATGGCCTGAAATAATGAATAAGATTCTCTTCCCCTGATTTCTCCAAGAATGATGTATGTTGGCCTCTGTCTCATGGCCATTTTCACAAGTTCAAACATTCCTATGGGTGGATTCTTGGAATCACCATTTGCAGTGGAATATATACTCTCCCTTGTGGAAGTGGCAACCCAGTTTTGGTGCATAATATTAATCTCTCTGGTTTCCTCTATACTGAAAACCTTGGTATTAGAAGGGATAAACATGAGGAGGGCATTAATTGTGGATGTTTTACCTACTCCAGGTACTCCTGCAATAATGGCTGATTTCAGGTTCTCGACAGCAAACCACAGATAGGTTACAAGTTCAGATGAAGCAGTGGCATATTTTATCAGTTCAATGGGTGTGAATGGTGTTTCTCTAAAAAGTCTGAACGTAAAGGCTGATCCTTTGGTTGATATCTCCTTTCCAAAGGTCAATTGAATCCTATGACCCTGAGGAAATGTGCCATCAATAATGGGTTCGTTCATTGAAACCTCTTTTCCACACATCTGGGCTAATCTTACAACATAGGAGTCCAGTTCTTTTTCATTGTCAAATACGATATTTGTTTTCAACGAACCGTGTATTTTATGCTCTACAAAAATAGGTATACCAACTCCATTACACGATACATCTTCCACAAGTGGATCTCTCACCACAGGTTCCAGAGGTCCATAACCTTCATAATTCCTTTTTATATAATATTTTATTTTATCAACTGTTCTCCTGTTTAACTTATATTTTCTCCCCTTCAAATAGGAATCTATGATCTTTTCAATGGTTAAAACAGATAGATCCTCAGGTAAATTTTTTGAACTTTTCACTATTTGCTCCATATTCTTGGATATTTTTTTTAGAAGGATCTCCTCATCAGCTGACAGGACAGGCTCATTTGCGATATAAATGGATTCCATGCTATTTGGATTCCATGATATTTCGACAGTCACCGTTTGTGGAATAATGTTGTATTCGTCCAGTATTTCATATCTCCCAACCGATGGGACCTCCGCAACCCTATCCTCTCTTCTTTTTGGAACATTTTTTTCCGGTTTCTTCTGCTTCTTATTAGTGGGTGAAAACAAAGGCATTTAAGCATCTAATCTAATAACTTAATTAAACATTATGGTTGAAACTATGGCGGAAATAGATGGTTGAATTTACCACAACCTTCTAATCACATTACTCAAATTAAGCAATAGATAGGCTTTATCCCTCATTCCGTTCTTGTATGTATTCTCAGTCAATGAATTACTGAGCTTTGTTTCTATTCCTTTATCTACTGGATTCAGAGTATTCTTTCTCACTTTTGCCCTTATATTTTCTCACAGAGTTAACATAACTGATAATTACGAAATACGTTTTGATTGCTTCTGAATTCGGTATTTCCCGTGAGAAATGATACAAAATATAATTATAGTGTTAACTGTATATTACAGCCATAGGGTTTAAATAAATATATTCGAGTCAACAAAGGACATTGTCTATTTTTAGTTAATTTTTACTCCTTGCGGATTCCGGTGACCTAATGAGCATTCGTTTGAACTAGGGAGTAGTGCACTTTTTTTTGCTCAAAGGGATTGTTCCTGGGTATTTTCACTTTTCAAGTTATCAACGAGGATTTGACAATATGCAACAAAGCTAAAATATTATACCTGAGAAGTAATATCGGGCTATCGGGCTGGTAGATCAGAGGTAGATCGCTTCCTTGGCATGGAAGAGGCCAGGGGTTCAATTCCCCTCCAGTCCACTAACAATAGTGTAGGGATTGGTGAGGATTGCACCTTTGAATAATTTTGGCTTTTTCATTCTGATGTGCTCCATGGCCTCTCCGGAATCCATTTGGGAATATACCTGGGTCGTTGACAGGTTTGCGTGACCCAGCATTTGCCTTATGGTTTCCAGATCGACTTCATTTCTCCAGAGTGTTTTGGCATAAGTGTGCCTGCACTTGTGCCAGCTGAAGTCAACGCCAGATCTCTTTCTTATGTCTCCTGCGATGTTCGACATGTAGGCCTCTGTGATTTTCCCCTTTTTGGTTGTGAAGACGTATGGGGATTGCTGGCGGTTTCTGACCTGGAGGTATTTGTAGATCTCTTCCCTGGTATTGTCGTCCAGGTAGACGTCCCTATCCTTGCCTCCTTTTCCGTTGATTACGGAGAGATAGCTACTATGGATGTCAATTACCTTCAGGTTGCAGAGCTCCGACCTTCTCAGGCCGGAATTGAGTGCAAGGAGAATCATTGCTCTGTCTCTCCTGTCCTCGACTGTCATGATCGGAAAAGAAAGGAGCTTGGTGATCTGTTCCTGGTCGTATGACCTGACCTTATAGCTTCTTCTTTCCGCCTTGGCGTACATCAACTTGTCTTCGCCTCTAAAGGAAAGCCACCTGTTGAGGTACTTCAGATGTTCATTAATCCGCTTTGGCGGAGTCCCTTCCCTTCTAAGGCTCCTCAAGAATTCCAGGATGCTTTCCCGATCCTCAAGGTTGGCCTTCCTTCCCAGTGCTTTCAGTTTTCTCACAGTGTCGATCACTGTGTTCCTGGCATACCTTTCGTATGCCCATTCTTCAAAATCTTCAATATTACTCATCTTCAATTGCCTCCAAAACATCTCGTAGATCCCATTCGTCAGCTTCGGATCTGTCGATACCCAGCTCTTCTAACTTTTCATCGAGCTTGTCCCTGTTTGTCATAAAACTCCTCCGATTACCAGGGCGATAACGATTATTCCTAGGCCTGTGAGAATCATCAGACTCAGGAAAAGATTAGACCTGATTGTTCCCATCTTACTTCACCTCAGTTGGGACTGGCCTCTGACATCCGCATCTTCCTGTGGTGCCTTTTCCCCAGCACCTCAGTACGAACATCCTCGAGTCTCTCTCTGGACCTTCCAAGTACGAAACGAGATGGTTCGATTCGAGTGTTAGAAAGTGCAATTTGTACTCGAACTCGCTCTCTTCCTCGGAAGACATTTCCCCTTGGGCCTTTATCTTCTTGAATTCTGCCTTTAGGTCGTCCAGCTCCTTTACGTACTCTAGTACTCTCGCGCTACCAAGTCTCTTCTTGTCTCCGTCATACTCTACCACGTGTAGCCAGCTGAATCCGGTGGAATATAAACGTATATTAGATTTTGCGTCATCTCTCAGGACATAAAGACCCCTTGGTGTCTTTCCTACTGAATGCCCACAATTCTTACAGATTCGGATGTCTTTACCCATCAGTCCGCCTCCTCTATTATCTCAAAAATTTCTTTCTCGGAGATTGTAAACCCGCAGTGCTCCCACACTGCCTTGATTTCTTCAAGTGTTTCCTCCAGGATGGCTATCATGCTTCAACCTCCAGCTTGCACTTTGGGCATCGAAAAGTGCCGTCTTCCCTTTGTTCGCTCATTGAAATCCCTCCAAGGTTTTCTGTTCCTTTTCTCCTATGGGAGTGTGGAATTTCTCGTATACGCTCTCGACGTTGTCTGGGTGGTCCTCCTCGATGTGGTTGAGGAGCTCTTGATCCAGGTGGAATCCTTTGGAATCAACATAGAAGGGACAGAACGGACAGAGAAGCCTTCTCATGCCATCTGGCATTGGGATGGACCGCATGTGGTCTCCATACCAGTACCTAGGGTGTTTTTCTGTTGGGCTTATGGTTATCATTGTTTTGCCTCCTTTTCTTTCTTCATTAGCTCACGTATTCTTCCCTGGAGCAGTCCGGAGGCCCTGATTTCTCTGTGCCTTCTCAAAAATTCAGCCTGCTCGTCGGGAACAGTTAGACTTAGTCTTGTTGACATCAAGTTATATAATGTGATATCATATATATAGTATCGCTTTTCACAATCGGATACGGTTGGTAGATTAATATTGGCTTCATCTTTCACTATTTATATTGTGATATTGGATGATAGACATCTCGAAGTATGGAAAGAACGCAGGAAAGATACTCGGCTATATTTACTCGCATGGAAAAATCCACATTACAGACCTTAGAAGTGTTGTCTCTAGTCCCAGTACTTACACCAGGGCAATTGGCCTCATGGAAAGTGATGGCATTGTGGAAGTCGAAACAAAGGTAATAGGAAGGGTGGCTAAATTTGTCAGCCTTACAGAGAAGGGAAGGGAAATATGTCAGAAGCTGGTTGATCCAGAGGAGCGAGCTTACGAGATTCCGGCAGATTTCCAGGGGGAATTTAAGAGCCTCTCGGCGATGGTCCACTTCAATGTTAAAGACGATCATATAGCGATCTCAGAGCATAATTATGATGGATCTGGAAAGTATAGGATTGTTTACGTTTACACCAAACCGAATGGGCACAATGTCATGAGGCTATGGTGCGATGTTGATCAGACATTCGACTGTGTTCATACCAGGTTCGCATGGACGCTGCCAGATGTCCAGGCAATGGTGGAAAGAGTCTACGCAGACAGGGTGGTGAAGAAAAATGAACTCTAGGAGAAAATTAGTTTTTGGGATGGTCGCTATTATTCTTGGGATCCTTTCTCTTTTGTTAGGAGCGGTTCTCTTTATCAGAAGTACTGGAATCGACGCTTTGTTTTATACTTCTGTGCGTGAGGTCAGGTTCACGTTCTTCCTTGGACTGCTCTTTATTTCGTGGGGGCTCGGTTGGTTAATTACTGGCATTTCTTTCCTTGTATTAGGTCTGAGAAATTTTTCCTTTGATTCAAGGAAGCCTCTTGTAGTTGGGATAGCCCTCCTTGTTGTGTTTTCTGCTCTTTCCGGTGGTGTTCTTGTTGCTGTGTCTCCTCCGTCGCCTTCCGTATCTCTTTCCGTTCACGATCCAGAAAATTATACTGAGTCGGGTTCCTCTGTTAGCTTTCCAGCCTATGTGAACGTGACTACATCGAGAGCTGCTGATATGAACATCAGTTATGTTTCTTCGTCTGTGGTGCACATTGGGAGTTGTTCAATTGCTTCTGGAACTCATGAGCTGGTGGTTCCCCTTAACGGCTTCTCACTCCCTGCTGGGAAGGGAAAATTAGAGTTTGAGGTAGTATCTCTTTCTGTTTCTAAAATTTTCTATGTGAATTATACTGTTTATCCCCCTCTTTCAGCAAATTTTAGTGGTCCTACTTCCGTGAGCGATGCGAATGGTCCAGTTTGTGTGGTTTATTCTTCGACTTATAACGGATATGCACCGGACAACTATTCTTGGAGTCCTGGAGCCTTTTATGTGGGGAATGTCCAGGAGATTTCCTATAACCCATACTCTCAGGACCTCCATATCACTTTCTTTCTCAATAAGTCTGTTTCTGATCCCTTTGGCTATAACTACACACTCTACATATCTTTGACCGTTTCTAATATTTTTGGAGAATCATACGCTATGGGAGGTTATGGCTATGATCCTATTTCTATTACTGGTCAGAATTAAAAAAGATTTTTTATTCTTCTATATAAATGTAGATGGAACTCAATTCCAGACACGGGAATTAAGTTCTGTTCCATGCTTCCTCCCTCCTAGTGTTCTTCATTCCATTTTAGAATACTGTGGATCTTCTCCCGAATCTTTTCCCTGCGTTTGTTGAATGCCTCCAGAGCTGCGAGTTTGAGATCTGTTTCTGATCTTCCGTATTCTCTGTCAGCTTTCGCTATGGCCTGCTTTTCCTTTGCTTCGGATTCTTTTTCAGTGAATCCGAGCTTCTTCAAGGATCCTGGATGCTTTATCTTGATCTGCTTCTTGAGATCCTTGTTTTCCTGTTTCAGTTTTGCGATTTTTGTTTTCTTACTCATTTATATCACCTTTTTAGATCTATATTTTTCACTCCCTGAAATCCTGAAATTCCCCCGCTTTCTGAAAATCAGGTTTTCTCCATGTACTTTGGGTCTTGAATTAATTAAGGGAGGGGAGGGGGATGTCATGGGACTTCCTCGATTTCCACCGTGGGAGGTTTGGTTTTCCCCTTTTTCTTGCTCTTATTCGAGGAGATCTCAGAGATTATGTCCTGAGGCAGGATGGATTTGAGATATTGCCATGTCCTCTGGTCCATTCTCTCCTGGTATTCGCCTGGGGTGCCCAGGGAGTATGATACCAGGGACTTTGGATACTGGGAGTCGGGGATATGCAGCTGTACGTCTGCGAACCTGTCCCCTTGCTCCACTATGATATGCCCTGGCTCAAGGTGGGACAGCAGTCCTTTCCTCACCCTCTTTGTGTGTATGGCCTGTGCTCCGTGCATGTATATGATCCCTTGCCACTTGCCGATCCAGTCCCAATGGATATCTCTGGGCTCGTGGATGGATGCCATCAACTCCGTGTTGGATCTTCTCATGTCTCTGAATACTGAGCTGACCTGCGGCATGATGAAGTAGTAGGGGCCGTAGCTCTGGCTTGGGAATGTGTCCTTTAATTCGTCGTAGATCATTGTTGCCCAGTTGAACTGCTTCCTCTCATTCAGGAAGTGCCAGAATGCCAGCCAGAAGAGAGCATCCCATGGCTTAGTCATTGTTGGCTCAATGATGATATTCAGACCTTTCTGCAGCTTCCTCATGATGTCAGCGGGACCTGAATATTCATGTAGTTCGTCCTCGACTTTCAAGGAGAAGTTGACGTTGCTGTCTTTGGGTATGAGTATCTTCCTTTTACCTTCCAGGAGGTGCCACTGGTCCCTGTTAGGCCTAGCCCTCCAGATGACACAGTGCCCCTTGTCCATTGCCTGATGTGCGTATGCCCTCATTACTGTAGTTTTGCCTGATCCCATTCTCCCCTGGATGAGTATCTGATTTGCCCCGTTCACTTCCTTGGATGAAAACATTTCCTGAAGCAGGCTCATTTTCCACCTCCGAATAAATCTCCTTCTTCGTGGTTCACTCCTCCTCCTGTCTGGCCTGATGAGTTTTCCTTTGCCCTCCCGCTGAAGAATCTCTGAGGCATTGGAAATACTGACCTGATGAGATACTGCGCTACCTTCTCCCTGAAGAACTGCTTGTATGCTTTCCCATCGTCCTTGTACATTTCTTCGAGGAATGGCTGCGTTAACTGCTTGATTGATTTGACTGGTTCCTCCTGCCCGAAGCAGGCATGGAGAGTCCTCTGTTCCCAATCGATGAATTCCAGCGTTGTGTGGAATCCTTTGAGCAGCTCCTCAATCAGATTTTTCTGGATCTCTCCAAGACTGGAATAGCCTGGGAGGTTCCCTACTTCACTCTTCCTTTCCTTTGTCATCTTTTTCCTCCTTCTTCTTTTCCTTCTTTTCTGGCTTCTCTGTCTCTCCTCCCTTGTGGTATTCGAACTTCTTTCCGAATATCATCTCGGTTATGTCGTTGATTTCCTTTCCTTCGTACTTGACCCTTCCATTCTCAAGGCGTATCTTGTAGTCTCTGTTTTCCCTGCGCAGATCGTTGTTCTCTTCTGCGAACTCGAGGACTGTCTTGCTCTCAGAATAGAATTGTGCTGCTTCTTTCTGTGCGTGGGCACTCAGCGGGATGTAATATTCTGATATTTTGCCTGACTTTTTTTGGAAGTGTTTTCGTGCCAACGGAGGCAGTCGCTTCAGCTCTGGGAAGTCCTTGCAGAAGTACAAGTTTGTAAGGTTCTCTTCGTTTGGCTTTATTGGGATCCCTTCCGGCTTAGTTAGTGATCCACTGAAGCTCATTGGGATGTGCCTGAAGATTCTTTTGATTGCCTCAATTCTTCCTGGTCTGAGATATTCCCATGTTCCGTCGAAGTTGTTTCTTGTGACTCTCGGGAACGCGACATCCCATTCCTGTTCTCCTTCTTGGGGGGATCCGGTGATGATCAGGAATAGCTTTGACCAGTTCTGGGGCCAGAGTTCTAGCATGGCCAAGCTGGCGAAGACATAGAAAGGAATTAGCCAGTCATACCACGCTAGATATGCGAGCTGGTAATAGGCGCTGAAGATAAGGACTCCCATTGCTATGAGCAGGAAAAACAAGATCACGAACCAGCCGAGTTTTCCGAACGCAGGCCAGTATTTCATTCTTCGAAGCAGTAGGGATGCTGTTGCGCTCCCAAGGAAGAAAACAACTACTCCCATTAGGGTGTATCCCAGGGCAATTCCTAAGTTGCCTAAACTGGAGAATATGACCGGAATAAGATCTGGGCTTGTCTTGTGCATGAACACAAAGGAAGTGTTGTCGATTGTCAGGGTAACGTATTGAGTCCGGGAACTGCTTGGAATTGTGATTAAAGTTTCCTGGAAAGATCTCGTTTGGACAGCCATGGATGAATTGAATTTTTGAGGATTGTATGGGACTACTATTTTTGACGTGTAGGACTGGTTTTTCCCCACTGTGATGGTTTGATTTTCTGTTATGTATTTTGAGAATTGTTCTCCCTGAATCGAGAGATTTCCTGCATGTGGGCTATAAATTTCCAGGCATACCTGGTTAACGGGTACTGTTGTGCCAGAGTGAATTATTGTCGTTCCTGTGGGGCTTGAGTAATAGAGGACTCCCACATCTCCGTTAGGCAGCACTTTGCCAACGAATTCCAGCGTATTTGGACTCATTGTTTGTTGTTTTTCCTGGTGACCGGCTGGAATGGATACCAGGATTGATACGGATATGAGAATTAGGATTAGAGGGAGTATATTCTTGATCTTCATTTTCTCGACCTCTGGGCTTTCTTTCCTGCCTTTTTGGTTGCTTTCTCCCTGACTCTGGATCTGGTCTGTTCCATCTTGATGTTTTTCTTTTCTTCCCTGGCTGCTTGGATATAGTCAGCACGGATTGAGAAATATGCCATAATGATTAGGAGCAGGAATGCCAGGAGCGAGTACAAGTATAGATGAAGGTAAAGCAGTAGAGCGAATACCACTGCTGTTATTCCTACTCCGATATATCCGTGTTTTTCTCCAGCTCTTTTGAGTCCTTCGCGGAGAATAAGGTAAATGAGAATGATTACCAGGGCTATGACAAGGTAATGGGCTGAGGCAAGATATGATAGGATAGTTTGGCCTATTCCCGCTAATGTGAATGTCATTGCCTTGCACCTCTTTTCCTGCTTCTTCTTTTTGGTTTCCTGGTTGCCCCTATTACTAATGCGATTACGCCAAGGAGTGCTAAGAAGTCCACAAGGTCGTAGGACCATAGGGGGAGATAGGAAACCCATTCAGCCCACCATGGGGTTGCAACTCCAAAGAAGGGAGCTGAGAAATAGGCATTTTCTAGGACTGCTATAATTCCATAGATTGCGAGGAATGTTCCTGCTATGACAAGGTATTTCTTTTCCATCGTTAGGCCTCCTGTACTATGAGCTGGATCCCTTTGATTAGAACTAATCCTATTCCAATTGATACTACTAGTATTATTCCGATTGCAAGACTCAGGGCGATTGGAGAGGCTATGCCCATAGAGATGATGTGGTCCTCCATCCAGATCACTATGCCGTCTGGGAGTGCGAAAATGAGCCCGACTATGATGGCTACGCCTTTCATGAGGACTCCTACTATTTCCCCCATAACCCATTCTACAACGTGAATTACTGGATAGATAATTAAATTGAAAAACCAATTCATAAAAAGAGATGTGGTGAAGTTGCCCATGTATGATTGTGCCTGGCCTCCCAGCTTCTCTGCTTCTGTTATTCCTGTTGTCCCTGCTCCGATGACTGACTTGTATACTGTGCTGAATCCTCCGTAGATGTCGCTTCCGAGGGAGGCAGCTCCCCCTGAAAGCCATGACCACCAGCTCATGTTCCCGTGTCCTCCTCGACGTCCTGGAATGCCATGTGAAATGCGAATATGACGAAGAAGATCAAGATCACGAAGCTGGCTCCCCAGACCAGCGATACCAGGATAGGAGCAAATGGACCAGCCCATGAAAAGTCACTTTCGCTGTCGGTGTACACGGTTGATGCCATGCTGAACAAGCCCGTAAACATCGTCTGGAAGCCTGCTCCTATTCCGTTTCCAATTCCCTCAAAGACGTATTCGAATGGGTAGGCGATAACCTGGAGGATGAAAAGAAAGAGTTGTATGATGTATGTTGTGCCTGTGAACTGTCCGCTTCCTGTGCCGTAGACTGGGAAGGTAGGGAATGTTACAGTGAATGTCATTGCATTCACCTGTGGTATTTTTCGTCTACCTTCATTGCCACAGCTGCAAGGCCGAAGACTCCTCCCACGATGACAAAGGTCGCACCTCCAGCGAATGTGGAGAATGCGCTTCCCATTCCGTGGGCATATTCGTCTATTCCTACAAGGAAGCCAATGGCCATGGATCCGAACAAGGCGAGGGCCTTGAATCGTTCTTTGGCTCTGATGGCTTTGTTTCGCAGGTGGTCTCTCATCCGCATTCTGTTTCTGTGTGCTTTTGCCATCTTACCTCACCTTCCTCAGATTCTTGATGTGGATGGCTGCTGCGCCCCCTCCCAAGCCGACCAAGGCCATTATTCCCAAGACGATCTCGTCAAAGTAATACTCGATTCCCTGGACAGAGAAGAATCCTGGAGGACCTGATACTGCATCCCACTGGGTGCTTGTATAGTGTACTATCTCGAGGTATGTAGTGGTGCTTGTTGGGTTGACTGCACTTGATAGGGTGATAGTTCCGTTTTTGCCGCTTATGGTGGTGAGGTATGACACTCCGTTTATGTCCAGGACTGTAACCTGACTGGTGGAGATGTTGAATTGTTCGGTCAGTTGGGCTGGGCCGTAGCTTAGATCTGGAGCAGATGGCAATTTGAAGGATCCCTGGTATTCGACCTGCTCGATGTAGTTGCCGCTGCTTATGGCGTTCTGCTGGGTTGTGAGGTTCTGGAGGGGCTGTGATATTGCTACGGTGTAGCCTCCGTCTGTAATGTCCTTCCACTTGAAGCTTGGATTTAGCGATGACAGAAGTGCATTTCCGGAAGATTTGGATACAGTCGCTCCTGTGCTGTTCTCCCCTAACGAGAAAGCATAGGTCGTGAAAGCCATGCCGTAGATTGTTACCGTGTACGTCCCAGTTACCGTCCCCTTTGACGGGAGCGCTACTACGGTTTGCACCTGTAGTTCGTTAGAATAGCCCTTTCCAGCTGTTGTATTCAGGTTCACCTTCGTTTGTGAAAGCGGTACGCTTATGTAGCCGACCGATCCCGGTGCTACCTTGATCTGCATGTTGGACGCCCCGGTTTGATTCGCAACGTTTACTATGGCTGCGGAAGCAGAATTCGAGGGCGCGTTAAATCCGGCTATGACTGTCAAATAGTCGTATTCGATGTTCTGGCTTAGATAGTCATTTCTGGGAATGCATATCGATGCATAGGGGGAGACTGGAACATTTCCAGAAACAGCATCTTTTTCCTGTATTACCGTCTCTCCATTTACTGTTGCGTTCGATACGCTCCTAGTCTGATTCGTCGCGGTATTTCCTCCTGCCCATCCCCACAGAGACGCGTCCTGCCAGATGGCGAATGATCCGAGGTGGTCGCCTTGGAGGTACCCCGGCGCGATTATGTCCGCTGGGTTCACCGATATCGGGTTCTTGTAGAATGGCGACAGCTCCGCGTTCAAAGTCAGGTTTGCCGTGCCGTTGCTGTACTCCAAGGTTTTCCAACCGCTATGGAATTCACTCCATGTCACGTTTGAGTCAAGGGTTGCGTAGGGCTGAATTCCTCCTGCGGTTGCTACTGCAGGGTTCGCCTGCCCTCCTGATGACATTGCCGGTGCAGCTGCGGACAGCATAAAAAGCATTGCGACGGCGATGCTGAGTATTACTCCTGCTATGAGAGATCTGGATGGCTTCATCCGTGGACCACCTTCACTCTTGCAGTTTTTCTTTTCTTTCCTTTCCTGTGGGGCTTCTTCTCAAGACTGCGGAAGGCACTCGCTGGGCCTTCCATTGTAATCTTGATTTGCCCTTCTTTCATCGATTTCTTGACCATTTCGATCAAGGCATGCTATAACTCTTGCCATGTAAGAGTTCCACCCCGTGGGTTTAACTCCAGGGGTCTAACTCCTGGGGGAGAATTCTTTTATACCTGAATACTTTACCTGACCTTTCTCTGGAGAGTACTCCCATTCTGGTCATTTGAGAAAGGATAGGGCTGAGTTGCCTAGATGAAAGAGGCCAGCCGTATCCTTCGAGGAGGTATGATATTTGGTTTGCGGTGAGGGATCGTGCTTTCAGTGATTCTTCTATTTTTTCTTCCAATTCCGATAATGTTACCTGGATTACTTTCATATTTTTATTTTACCTCAAACAGCTTTCTCTCTTCGATCACTCGCCGGATGAACTGAGGACTCGGTTTGCTGTAGTACCTCAGGATGGTTGCCGGAGTGTCTCCTGTATTGCTAATCACAATTTCCATTGGGAGCTCAAGCTCTCTTGAAAGAGAGATGTACGTGTGCCTGACTGCGTGCCATGATTTTGTTTTTCCTAGGATCTTTTGGGTCCAATACTGGATCTTCCTTTCTGCTGTTTTTTCAGTGAATGGAAATATTCTTGGATCCTTTCTATCCTTCAGGGAGTTGATGTATCTCCTGGTGATTGAGAAAACATCTTGCGGCACGTAGATATCCCTGTATTTGTTCTTTTTTTCATCCCAGATGTGGATCCTTCCCTCTGCCTCATTCAAGGAGATCTCTTCCATGCTGACTATTTCGGATACTCTCATCCCTGTGTAGAAGCCAATGAATAGGAGTGTGTGGTCTGTTATATTGTCTGTTCCGTTTAAGAGTTGCTCGATCTCTTCCCTGGTTAATGGATCGTTGTTGTGACGTTTTCTCTCCTTTATGTCTGTCTTAAGATTGTCTGAATTAAGACTTTTGTCATTTTTCGGTTTCTTTTTTCCTTTCACACTATATATGTTCATCTTCATTTGCCTCCTCTAAATTTCCTATTCCTTCAGGAATAAGACATGGTTTTTCCTTACTCATGCATTCACCTCTATTTTCCCGAAGTCTTCTAGAGTTGTTTGGCCTATTCTCCTTTGACTGTGGTCCTTCATTGTTGTCGGGGATCTCTTTGACTTCTTTTCGATCTGATAATGATACCGGACTACATAGATCCCTTCATGTTGCTCAGTCAGGTTTCTGACATGTTCGCACGCACTTACCTGTGGTAAATGGGGTTTCTTGAGTTCATATTTTGTGTGGTTGCCACAGGCTGGACATCCCTGTTTATCAACAAGCCATTTGGTGTTGAATCCTTTTCTTTTGTCTTCTTCGATATGGAGGAATTGGCCTACATCTATATCTTTCAATTCTTTGCCTCCTTATTTTTATTCCCCCTTACTTTAGAAACGATTTTAGGGGTGTCTTTTGAATGGGTAGGGATAATTGGTTCACTGTTCTCTTTGGTTTGAGTCAGTGCCAAGAAGTCGGAGAGTTTGAGGGTGATCCTTGCGTCTTTGATTTTCTCATTTTTGCCATGCTGTATTAACATTGGAATTTTGTTCTCCTGTTTTGCCTTCGTGACTGTATCTTGCCATAGGACCGTTGGAAGGGATCTCTTTCCGTCTTTCATCTCTATGTAGAATCTCTCATGGAGAGTATCGCTCATTGACTGGTGTGAGTTGGATCCACTGAATGGATTTCTTTTGGTTTTGAAGAGCTTTGCTACTTTGAGTTCGTTGTTCTTCCATGTTTTCACCATTTACTTCACCTTCGCAGCAAAGAGATGGATGAATATGTGATACAACAAGAACGATATGGCTTTTCCTATCCAGGAGTCGAGTACTCTTTCTGCGAGATCCTTCTTTTGTGATTGCTTTCCCAATTTTTCACCTCTTCAATTCTACTACTACTTTTCTCATTTCCTCCAGGCTGGAATAGAACTGGACTGACATTTTTTGGATCAGGTCGATTACCTGGCCTAAGGATTCATCTGTCCTTGTTGTCAATTCTTTGTGCAGCTCCTGGGTCTTCTTTAAAATTTGTTGTTGTTCTTCCTGGACTTCCTGGATTGCTTCAAACCGTTTGTAAAACTTGCCTGATGTGAGGTCTTCAAGAAATCCTTTGTAAATCTGCATGTTTTCTATGAATCTCTTTGGGTGCACTCCCTCGAGTTCTGGTGGTCCCTTGGAAAAGTCTACTATCATTGACAGCTTATTGTCCTCAGGGTCGTAGACTTTGAGTTTCTCGCCTGTTTTCTTCTGTATGTCACCAACCTTGACTGCTAGAGTGTCTGCTTCCAGGGCTAGTTCGCCCTTTATGACCTTCACGTCTATTGTATTGTTTGCCAATCTCCTGAGCTTCAATTTTGGAAAGTGCTTTCTGAATATGGACTCTAAATTTTCTATCTCCGGCATGAATGTTTGGGTTGCCTTTTCGAGAAGGATCTCAGGATCCTCAACTGCTTCGTATGGGAGTCTGATCTGTATGCCTGTGATTTTGAGAGCTCTTGTTGATAGAGTGCATGTGAAATCCTGGAAGTCAACTATCAGATCTGAGTGGTTCTGAAGATTTCTTAACCTGGTTGGATGATCCTTGAATTGAACCAGATGAATTGATTCAGACGGAATAGGGTCTTTCAGAGGAATTTTGAATTGAAGAGCATGCAGACGCCAGAATTGTTGGGGTTTTTCTGTAGGTGTTTCCCTTATGACAGACTCCGTGATGGTTTTCTCTTGGGTGTTTCCCTTTAGCATTTCCAGGAGTGAATACCCCTCAAGAGTCAAAGAATAGAATGAATGATCTGATCGAACTTGTCTAACCAGGTATCCATGCTTCTCCAATCTTCGTATTGCGAAGAGTATGGTTTTAGGGGATTTGCCCAAGAGCCTCGATATTTCTCTGATTGATTTTTGGGCGAGAAGATGTCTCACAATCCATGCATGCTGGACTGACGGAGTGAATGGCTTCATTGGGAGCACCCCCATACAAGAGTTTCCCTTTTGGTGTTTCCCTTATGAGGTAAAAAAATACTTTTAATTAATTGGTGAGCCAGCAATATGCAATACTTCTCTGTGGTGTTTCCCTTATGCTCTATGGTGTTTCCCTTATGGAGCCGAGGCGGCAAAATTTTTTTTGACATTATACCACCTCTACTCTTTCGCCCAGGATATAGAAAAAAATTACTTCCTCCTTGGAAACTGGATCATCTACCTGGAAATGATTCCAGTATGCCATAAGCCTGTCAGCAATCTCATGGCCGTACTTCTTCCGGAGTTGTTCCCTAGGACTTAAAACATGAATTGATTGCATGGGAATGTCCCCCTGTTCAATTCTATGCCAAAATCGAACAGAAGTGCGTCATTCCCCTCCAGTCCATACCGTGTGGTTCCTGTTGAATTTGAACCCCTATCTTTTTCAAACAAACTAACCCCTTTAACGCTTTCTATGGCATCCTGCTGGCTTGGATGCAGATAAACCTGTGTGGAACCGAGATCTTCATGTCCAAGGAGCCTTGAAACGTAATAGACACCGATCCCCTTCTTCAAGAGCTCCGTTGCGTAAGTGTGCCTCGCCATGTGGGGATGGAATTTCACACCGCAGGACAGGGCTACGTCTGAGCAGGTTCCCCCAAAGGAACACTAAAATTTCCACGGTATTTCCCTTAGAGGAGCCCCAAGCTCACTGAATAGTCCTCTCTTCATTTTTCATATCCTACAGAGTGTTTGCTTCGAGTCCTTATGTTCTTCGCAATTTCGACTGAGAGGAAATCGCTCATCCTTGATATGAGATTTTCTTCCTATCAGGAAGAATCTGGTTTTTCATGGAATTCTTGTTCCAATTGATACCTTAATTTCTCCAGTTAAGGATATGTTTAGGATATATTCATTTTCTGTTGTCACTAATGATAAATGATATAATGGAGGAATTTATAAGTTACTATGGTGTTCACATGTGATAACTGATAATGGTGTCCTCCATATTTGACCGGCATAAATCATCAATTCTCTTATTTCTGCTTGAGTATGGGAGCGTAAACAAGAGTAAACTGATATCTATAGTCACATCTCCACCCGTTTTAACAAATGTTGTAAATAAAATGGAGGAAGAAAAACTCATCAAGACGGTCGAAGAAAGAATTGGCAGACGTACAATTAACATCTCCCTTACAGATAGGGGTCTAGCCGTCGCTGAACAGCTCAGACGCGCCGAAGACGTATCCAAGGGCAGGAAATTTCTTTTTCCAGATAAGTTTGCAATTATCTCGTTCCTGGATAAAACTGGAACATCTACAATGACCAGTCTCACGAATGAATTCCGGAACGTATCAGAGTTATTGAAAGAACTTGAAGGTCTGAAAGTTATAATGCGGGAGATTAATAGCTCTGGATACCCGCCCACGAATTTCATTTCGCTCACAGAAAAGGGGAAGAAGATAGCAGATAAGTTGAATGAGGTCGAGGAATTATTTAAGGAGTGAATAAAATGAAAATAAGTGAAATCTATACAAAATTGGATCGAAGATGTGTAATCGCCATAAGGCAACGCTCCGGTATATTCAGCATAATGGCAAGAATGGAAGATAGGATTCCTGCATACCCTTTTACTGAAGAGGATAAGACGTATATAAGGCTCTTTTTTCCTAAGACAGGAAAGAGGAACCCGGTAATGTCATCACTCCTCTCCAGAGAGGACGTGATAGAAAAGAGATCATACTACTCGATCATTGAGCGGATCAACAATGTAGAAGGGATGCGGATAATTGCCAAACTTCTTGAAACGCCATCGGTTACACTTAACAACACTTACCTGTTCAAGGACGAGCTGTACGTGGATTTCAGGTTCCATAGGAATAAGCTGCACGAAGTTAATGATCTGTTATCGGAGGTAGTAAGTGACAGTCACAATTTCAGGATCGTCAAACTCACTGTTCCCGGGAACCTCAAGGATCGGATGGAGGCAATGCACAATCAGACTCCACTTGCTGTTGTGAAATACTCAATCCCAATCCTCGAAGATAATGCACTCCTTAAATATATAGTAGCCAACGATCCTGGCACAGTTGCGGAGATAGAGGGCAGATCCCTCTCTGAGAAAGGAATTAAGGTGCTCCTCTATACCACCAAGCCAATCGTCCACGAGGGAGTTGAGGTAATATCAAAGGAGGATAATGTTTATGAATCCTACGTTTATGATAAATCTCTCGCCAGAGGCAGGAGAATGGAAAACGAGGCCGGGATACCACGAACTGCGTTCTACCTCACGCTGGAAGGAGACAGGCTTTACGATACCACATTCGTTCCGGCTGCAGAGGCGGACGAATATATTGCAATAATGATAGATTCGCTTACGGTAGATTACGGTCCACATCCGCTACTTGAATATTATTCTAAACTTGAAAAGGGTGTTTGGGAATGGATATGATGGAGGCTTCACGTGGATAATACTAAGGGCGAAAAAAGATAAAGTTAGGGAGATTTTGGAGAAAATAAAATATGAAAGAGAATAAGTTTTTATCCTTCAAATACCCGATCTTATACTCTTATAAATTCTAAGAGATATACCAAGAAGCACCAGCATAACAATCAGCAATATACCGGCATAGAAAAATGTGCTGGAAGATATGGAAGAAATCAATGAATCTCTCAATATGTTGGCTATGAAGCTCAACGGGTTGGAACCTGAAAGTGTCCTAAGCCATAATGGGGTGTTCTTAGTTATGGGATAAAAGGCCGTACTTGCAAAATCTAGCATGAAAAAAAGAACTATTGTTATGGTATTGTATGCCTGCATAGATTTTGACAATCCTGATATGATTAGGAATAGGGAGGAAAAAAGCATTGTTCCCACCACTATGGCAAATATGGATAGGAGGATGCTTTCTGGAGTTACCACAACACTTATGGGTATTAGAAGTGCAAAGCCAAGCATGATTAGAGAACCCACCAGGGCAAAGATGATTGATACTGTAATTATACCAAGTAAATAATCGATTCTTCTGAATGGGCCAACCATTATTCTTTCAAACATCCCCCATCTTCTATCTGACCACAACATGCCTCCTCCGATATTTCCCGCTGTAAAAGATTCAAGAGCTATTATTCCGGGTGCCAGAAAGGTTGTATAGGAAACTGTGGATCCGGAAGAAAGTGGAACACCGGTTGTGACTATTCCCTGAAACATGAAACCCATGACAAACAGGTAGAGTGTTGGAAGCCCCAACATGAAAATTAAAGTTCCTATGTCTATGTTTACAATGATATTTCTTATTGTCAATCTCATAAATGCCGGGATCCTCATTTTTCGATCACCTTCATGAAGACATCATCGAGAGTAGGATTATCAATCATTATCTTGTCAGATTTTACTCCGATAGCTGATAGATTTTGCAAGACCTGACTGACGACATTTTCAATCTTGCCTGAAACAACAGATATCTCTGATTCACCTATATCAATTTCAATAATGTCTTCATCATCCACATTTTTTAATATATCCTTCTGTTCAATCTTCCTATCTGAAGAATAACCTATTTTCAATGTTCTGAGGGCACCGTATTTTGTTTTTAGGTTGGAAGATGTCCCCTCTGCTACCTTCTTTCCATTATTTACAATCCCAATCCTGTCACAAATATAGTCTGCCTCCTCCAAGTTTTGAGTTGTGAAAAGGACCGTCATCCCCTTCTTCGTCTGAGTTTTAATATAATCCAGTATGTTCCTTCTCATTATTGGGTCCAGCCCTACGGTGGGTTCATCCAGGAAGAATATATCCATGTCATGCATGAATTCCCTGGCAACCTGAACCCTCTTCTTTTGGCCCCCGCTTAGATCATACATTCTCTTTTTTTTAAGTTCATTGAGTTCAAATAGTTCCATCAGCATCTCTTTTCTGGAATTTGCCTCCTCTCTCGGAACTTCCCACATCATTCCATAGAGTTTGAAATTATTATCTACGGTCGTGAAATCAAAGGCTTCTTCCTGTTGAACTACGCCTATTCTTCTTCTTATTTCACTTCCATTTCTTGAAACATCCAGTCCAAGCACGTTGGCAATGCCAGAATCATATTTTATCAAAGTCGTCAATATTTTAATTGTAGTACTTTTCCCTGCACCATTCCTGCCTAAAAGTCCGTATATTTCCCCTTTTTTTACGTTGAATGTTAGGTGATCAACAGCGATCTTCCTTCCATCATATGATTTGACGAGGTCGTCAACAAATATGGCGTCTTCCATTATCCCCGTATAGTTTAAAGGATAAAAAGAAATTGCTCCACATAACTTCAGAATTTCCTCTCTTAGCCAAAAAATTTCAAAAGAAATTTTGGAAAATTTATATTTTTGAAGGAAACAGAGACAACGTTGATGAAGACTAAGTTTTTATGAATAACCCTCTTTTTGGATTATGAGTCAATCTCTTACTCTACCAAAAAAGTGCAGGGATTTATGACCATTATACAAACCAGATCTTAAATTGCGAAAAATATCCTGTACCACCAAAACATTATTCCACAGTATTGAAATACATCACCATAGAAACAGGACGGAGGTAATATATTGATTGAAGAAGATTACAGGTATATAAGCTGCGGTGGAGATCCCTTTACCTATCTGAAGAGTGCATTTAGAGCCATGAAAATAGAGCTCGAACCTGGGCAGGAAGGAAGAATGCTCCTGCTCAAGGAAAAATTTCCATACGAGAAAAATATTTTCAACTCTCTTGCTTCACAAAATAAAATGGAGATTAGTAAATTCGAAGAAAAGGATGGAGAATTAACTGTGGAAATGATCAGGAAGGAATAGACAGAGTGTTAGGCGTCTCGCTAAAAAATCTCCTTTACACCCCTCAAATTCGAAAATGACATTTTTAAAGACGTTACGATTGTTCTGATTATGAATGGGGTTTTGATTTCTACTGCAGACGAATAACCAAGAGAAATGGATATGATCCTGAAGTCACAATTTGAACTGTTTCAATTATTTAGTCTATCTTTTAAATAATAATCATTCATCTATTCCATAATATCAAACTGACCAACTTCCCTCAGGGTTTTCATTCTTGGTTATAGAATTTCAAAATCTCTCTTCATGGTATTGAAAGATTTACACTTTTTTCCATCGAAATAGTTCGTATCTTCGATCCTGACTCCACCAAGGTTTTCCACATAAATTCCAGGCTCTATTGTAAAAACTGAATTTTTAATCACCGGATCTGTATTCTGTGGTATTAAATATGGCTCTTCGTGAACCATGATACCCAAACCGTGACCAAGCCTGTGTATGAAAAATTCCCCATATCCCTTATCTGAAATTATTGATCTTGCGATTCTATCCATGCCCGCATATGTTGTTTGATCATTTACGGCATCTCTTGTCTGCACATTAGCTGAAACAGTTATTTCAAAAATTTTCCTCATTTTTTCAGGTGGGTTCCCAAGAAAAAATGTACGAGTGCTGTCTGATGAGTACCCCTTATATTTTCCCCCATAATCGATCACAATAGAATCTCCTTTTTTCAATTTTGTGCTATCCGGTGAATGATGAGGCATTGCTGAATTCTTTCCAAAGGAAACAATGGTGGGGAACGCAATTCCGTCGAGACCGTGATTAAAGAATTCATTCTCTAAAATTCTTGAGAAAGCCCTTTCAGTGATGCCCTCACTTATACTGGATATGGATGCAATCAGAGAATCTTCCGACCTTTTAACTGCATCTCCTATAGCCTTTAATTCCTGTATATCCTTCTGGATTCTGATTCTCGAAAAAATCTCATCATCAAAGGTAAATCTATCATCAATTTCTTGTTCCAAACGATATAAGTGAAAATATGGAAGAGTCCCTTCAACCTGAATTTTTTTATTTCCTTTTATCAATTTACTCACTTTGTTGTATGGGTTCTCGTGATCCCCATAGGTAACAATATTATTCACCCAACTTTCTTCCCTCACCTGTTCCTCCATGAGTTTGGGGCAAAAAATGGTAACTCTGTCCTGTTCCAGAATGAGTAGGGTGAGACGCTCCATAGATTCAACATCAAGGCCGGAAAAATAGAAAAAATTTGCTCCTGGGCCTATTAATACCAATTCAACATCTTTTTCAATCATGTTCTTACGCAGCAGTTCAATTCTTTTCCTGTAAACAGGCTCATCAAATATCATGTCACTCAATTTCAACGGTGGTAATATATGATATTATATCAGAATTCGGCTTATTTACCATTCTGATGATTTAACCGTGATAACTGGATATTTTAGAGTAAGGTTAATATTGTCAGAGGAATTTGGAGCCATGGGTATAACTAATTTTGCTTCGGCAGGAAAGAGTGAAATGCCGGATTATTCAACAAAAATAAGTTCTAAATCCATCATCACTTTCCCATACAGAAAGGCTTACGTATTTTCCGATCAACTCAGTCTTGAAGGAACAATGAATATTGACTCGATATTTATGGTCGTAAAGAAATCCGTGAAAAATGTTATAGGAAGGGAAAGATCTGGGTTGGGGCTCGCTTTTTCAAACCTGCCATGGAATCTTGGAGCCTTCTGGCAGGTAGGTGGAAACTACATTGTCATGAATGAGGGGCTCTTTGGTTCAATGAAGGAATTGGCCAAATCCCAGGAAGAGTTCAATTCTTTCGTTTACATGATCCTGACACATGAATATCTGCATTCACTCGGGGTCATAGATGAACTTGAGGCCAGAAGGTTAACTGCAATAGTTGCTACAAGAACCTTTGGAACGGATCATATTGTATCAAAAATGAGCACTGGTGATATCTGGGCTTTATACCCTGACCTCAAATATTCTCCAAGCGGAAACGGAGAAAAGTTAAGGTTCATCAGGGATTTTGACTCATCTTCAACCTCATACATCACCTAATCTGAAACTACCAGTCCAAATGAAAGGTCAAGGATGTCATTATCCTCGTCACTTACAAAGATATGCCTGGATTCGGTAAATTCATAAATGCCTTCCCTTCCAAGTTCCCTTCCTATTCCGCTGTTTCCAAATCCTCCTCTGGGTGCAGCAGCCGATATAAGGTGGTAATCATTTATCCACACTGTTCCTGCATTGATCTTGTTCGCGATCCACAGTGCTTTTCTTACATTCCTTGACCATAAACCACAGGCGAGACCATAATTACTCTTATTGGCCATTTCAACAGCTTCCTCACTTTTTTCAAAATCCATAACCGAAAGCACAGGACCAAACACCTCCTCGCTGGCAATTTCCATACCTGGATAAACACGGTCAAGAATCGTTGGACCAACATAGAAACCTCCTTTGGGTACGACCCCCTCGAGGTTCTTTCTGTAATATACGTTGGCACCTTCGTTTGTAGAGTAGATGGTGGGTAGCTCTCTCCTGATTTATGCCTTGACATCCCGTCAAGACGAAGATTGCATCCACTCACCCCTCGTAGAACCGTACTTGAGGATTTCCCTCATACGGCTCTCAGATG
>JAJYRA010000050.1 GCA_021794355.1 Thermoplasmata archaeon
TGTTTTGATGTGGAAACTCTGGCATAGAGAACAGTTTTCCTCTTCACATCTTTGTTCAGTATTTTATAAACATCCTCTTCGTTATAATTGTACATTTTGTTTGGCATTACTGTATAGCGTATTCTCCTGTCCTTAGCGTAAACATGAAGTGTTTTTCTGGATATCTGTAGTAAATTCAAAACCTCTTTGGCTTTCATTGTTAGTAACCTATCACATACTATATTATAAGATTAACAGTTTTATTAACTATATACAGCTTGTACCCTCTATTTTAATAAGAATTTGGTAATATTTGATATTTATAAAAATTTGTCATTTTAAGAAATTAAAAAAGTCTTGACATTGATAATCAATTATGAAGGAAACACCCAGCTGGGCCCAAAGTATTTTCAGGTCTCTTTTTTGTTTGAGAATTCCGTACAATTATTTATATTAAATTTCATAATCAACCGACAACCATGACATTCCTGCTTTCGATCTTCATTCTTCTTCTTTTCGCCATAATACTGGGAAGTCTCTTTGAACATTTTGGGTTGCCTTCAGTGGTTGGAGAGATACTTGCAGGTTTTATTCTAGGAAGTGGCGTACTGGGTCTGGTAGTAGATAGTGGCACAATAAGTGGGATCTCAGAGATTTCCCTTTTTTTCATAGTACTTCTCATTGGGGTTGAATCCACCACCTACACTCTGGTAAAAAATGTAAAAAAGGGAATTTTGCTTTCCTTAGCTAGCTTCATCATTCCACTGGTTGTCATGCTATCTTTCCTGAAGATTTTTTATGGCCATTTTGGTCCATCCGATATCATACTGGCCATTTCCATTGGAGTTCCATCTATATCCATAATTTCCGTGCTCCTGGGTAAGTACGATTTAATGAAATTTGAACTGGGAAACTCCATCCTTGCATCTGTAATCTTTACTGATATCCTGGCATTTATCATTCTGTCAGCAATTATAGATCTTAAAGGATTAAATTACGAACTGATTGCGGTTGTTAGTTTCCTTATCTTTATATTTGTTCTAGACTATTTTCTCAGGAAGCATTCCCAATATGTATTGAAATTCTTTGAAAAAATGAGATATCAATCCAAGAGTGAAAAGCTCGTATTCGGTAGCATAATCCTTACAGGCCTCGTAATCGCATCACTACTTGACGTAATAGGCATTACCTATGTTCTTGGGGCTTTCTTTGCCGGAATACTCATAAGTGATGTCATTATCGGAAAGGAACTTCTTGGAATAATTACACGAACTCTCTCAAGACTGAACGATAGTTTCTTCATACCCCTATTCTTCAGTATTGCTGGAATGGACGCAGTTCTGCCATCCATTAATTCACTGGGAGAGATTACCATCCTCATTTTGATCACGGTTATAGTTGGTGGAGGGTTGGATTATTATGTTGGAAGAAAATATTTTTCAAAAGGGTCAGGAAGAGTCACAAGTGGAATACTTGGGGGTAGGGGTGCTGTGGGCGTTATTATAGCAACCCTGGCACTGGATTCTGGTATTTTGAAGGAAAGCCAGTATTCGGCAGCCATTTTTGCCACCATAGTGGTTTCCATAACCTTTTCCATAATTCTCAGAAATCAGGGGAAAAAAATCCTTGCTGAACAGGAAGAGCACGGGGTTAAAATTTAATGCTCACGATTCTGTAACGTAATTCGCAACGTAGTGATGTTCAAAATACAATATATTTTTTCTCACATAGCCATTTTTTTTGAAAATCTTATCCAACTCTTCTGGAGAAAGTTTAATTTCCATGGGCGGACCAAATTCAGCGTCCTTTTTAAATTCGATCAGCGTAAATATGGGTTTTTGTTTGCTTGAGAATCCTCTGATAAGTCTGTCCTGGCATGGAAAATCGTGGAAGCTTGTGGAAAAGAAAACCCTGCTGACTTCAGGCAAACTGCTCATCTGGCATGCATCCTTTTTTATGACTTCTATGTTTGGAATATCTTTTTCCAGAATTTTCTTTCTTTCCCGTTCCGTACCGTCCTCACTGTGATCTATGGAATAGACCTTTGCGCACAGAGGGGAAAAAAGGAGGGAGTAGTATCCATCTCCAGAACCCACATCTGCAATTATATCTCCTTTTTTTACTCCTATAAACTCAATTATTTTCTTCGTATCCACAAGTTTCTTCCTCATTTCTGCCAATCTATCATAATCAAAACCCTGTCCATGGTGGTGTTCGCTCATGCCATATCCATATGGATTTTGTTAATAATCATTTGGAACCTAGGCTAACTTATTTAAGTTATTTAAATTAACCTATGCAATGTTACTTTCAGATTTTGTCAACTATCTGGATCGAATTTCAGGAACCCCAAAAAGACTTGAGATCAACCAGATAATGAAAGAACTTTTTGTAAATAATAAGGAGGAAATACGAATACTGGTTTATCTTATACAGGGAAAAGTTGCCCCGGATTATATGGGTCTTGAAGTTGGAGTTTCAGAGAAGACCATAATGAAAGTGGTCAGAAAACTTACGGGTGCCAGTGAAAAGGAAGAAATTACCCTATTTGCAAAAACTGGAGATATTGGGGAGATGGTAGAGGAACTCATTTCCCGAGGAAAGCAAAGCTCGTTCTTTAACGAGAAGATCACAACGGAAGAATTGTATGACATATTAATAAAAATGACAGGAATTAAGGGTTCAGGAAGCACTGGAACAAAGGAAGCCATACTTACCGATCTTTTAATAAGAGCAGATAAAAGGGAGGCAAAATATTTGGTGAAAATAATTACTGGGAACTTAAGATTGGGGGTTTCAGATGCAACCATAATAACCGCTTTGAGGATGGCTTTTTATCCGGATGGGGATCAGAGTATGGTTGAAGAAATCTATAATTTTCACCCTGATCCTGCTTACCTTGCAGATCTATTGATTAGAGGGGCACCAGATCTAACCACTGGACCTGTTCCATTCATACCCATTAAGGTGATGCTCGCAGAAAGGTTGCCTTCCCTGGAGCAGATACTGGAAAAGATGGGGGGGACCGCGGCATTTGAATATAAGTATGACGGATTGAGAATGCAGATTCACAAACAGGGGAACATTGTAAGAACATTTTCAAGGGGAAACGAGGAGACAACAGGCCAGTTTCCGGAGATAGTTAATGCTGTAAAAAAATTGAACATGGAAAGTCTGATAATTGATGGGGAAGCTGTTCCCTATAATATTGAAACCGGGGAAATTTATCCCTTTCAGGATGTGTCAAGAAGAAGAGGTAGGATCTATGATCTTCCGGAAGTGTCGGAAGAAATTCCAATTGTTGTATTTCTTTTTGATATTATCTATCTGGAAGGGAAACAGTTGAATAGGGTTCCCTATGTGGAAAGGAGGAAAATACTTCTTGAAACCATAGGGGACAATCCCAATCTTAAATTTGCGACCCAGATTGTAACTTCAGATAAGGGAGAAGCAGAAAAATTTTTTGAAACCGCCATTGAATCTGGATGTGAAGGCATAGTTGCCAAGAGCATGAAGGAGGATTCCATATACCGTGCTGGGAACAGGGGATGGATCTGGATCAAATTTAAGAGGGATTATCAGAGTGAGATAGCAGATTCTATGGATCTGGCAGTGATAGGGGCATTTTATGGCCACGGTAGAAGAAAGGGCAATTTTGGAGCCCTTCTGTTGGGTTCTTATAACAGAGAGGCAGACATTTTCGAATCTGTGTGCAAAATAGGCTCGGGATTCACCGATGAAAACCTGTCCGAAATGAAGGTCATTTTTTCAAAGTTGATCACAGACGTGAAGCCAAATAACGTGAATTCAGAAATGATTCCCGATGTATGGATATATCCGGAAAAAATCATTCAGATAAAGGGTTCAGAAATAACGCTCAGTCCAATACATACCTGTGCAAAGGATATGACAGGAATCAACGGTTTGGCCATAAGATTCCCCCGATTTACTGGAAATTGGAGAAATGATAAAAAAATAGAGGATTGTACATCCTCTTTAGAAATATTTGAATTATTTAAAATGCAGAAAAAAACAAGTTACAAAGAGGATAGTAATTAATCTCTCTCTTTGTCTTTGTTATAGTGGTCTCTGGATCCGTATTCTCTTCTTCCGCCGCTATTTCCGCCATACCCGCCGCTGTTTCTTCTGAAACCTCCGCCAGCATCGCCTCTTCTGAAGTTTGTGTTTTCATAAACCTTTTCGCTCATGTCATTTTCACTGTTTACTTCTTCCACGGTTTCTTCGGATTCGTTAAGATTTCCATATTTTCCCACGTTCAATCTCATCTGTCCTCTGACAAGTGAAATATAACCGTTGTCAACATGAAGTGTAGATCCATCCTTCACTGATGATGCTTGCTCTCCCCAGAGGGATAGTTTAATCTTTCCAGTGTCATCTCCTACAACAACTTCCGTCACGGATTTTGATTCTCCGAATCTGGTGTTTATCTCTTTTGGCTCGCCTATCTCTATGACCTTAGCAAGAACATTTACTCTTCTCGACTCAGGCGTAAGGTCCTTTATTTTGGTAATTCCTTCCATATGGTTACGTCCCGTCTTTTTAAGACCGGTTAGTATCCCTTACTCGTATTTATATTATTTCGTTAATCATTCCGGAAATTCATACAGCAATTTTAGGATCTACCCATGAAATCTATCCACCATCGATGGGATGGTATCTCATAACATTGCAGGAGGATAAATATTACAAGATCTCCACTGGATTCAGGCTTATGAATGTAAAATGATCAAGGGTACCCTGAGATTCTTAATCAAAGTCAACAGGTCGATTTTTCCCTCATCAGCAACATCAACAGGTTACTGCATGCAGGGAAGGATTGGTGATTACAATGCTTTTAATAAAAAAAAGGATCAAAGAATCAGGCCGCTTCTATTACCATTTTCAACCAGGGCAGTGTTTCGGAGAAAAAAGATGGACCATGGTGCGCAAAGAAATCAAGTTTTCCCGGTGTACAATATATCCTGTCATTTCTGTATGCAGACGTTTCTGAAAGGGGTGTAGAACCAATTCTTTTCTTAACATCGTCCACAGTTGCTCCTCTGTACATCTTTCCCTCAAAAATCATTATTTCAGGATCAAATTCCTTTACCCTATTATAATCTGGTTCAATCCATTCTCTGGATTCAGAATCAAAGGGTGTTTGCATTCCATAATAATTCAACGTTGAGGTAATATAACTCAGTGAGCCAAAGCTAACTGGACCACCGAGATCAATCTCAATGTAAGATCTCGTCTTTTTTACTGGAGGATCGTAATTCCTCCACAGGTTATTAACGAGGTTCTGAGCCTCCCTTATATTTCCTGAAACAATTCCCACTCTATTTACCATATCCAGAATCCCAAAGGGTGTCGATGGGAGTTCAAATTGAAAAACATTATATTTTTTCACTAATTGTTTTGTAAGTTCATTCTGATATCCTGAAATTGTGAAGATTATGTCAGGATTTATTTCGTCAACTATTTTTTCGTTATAGGTGCTATAGCTTCCTATTTTCCTTATATTTGTTACGGAGGCAGGTCTTCTGCAAAAAGCACTGACACCCTTTAACTTCTTCTCCAAACCCAACAAGCACAGTGTTTCTGTAATGGATGGATTGAGTGAAATTATACTCCCAAGATTTTCTGGCAGTTCAATTTCCCTGCCCGTAAAATCATTCAGGATTCTCATTTCAAAAAGTTATGGGGACATACCCTTCCTTCAGGGCATTTGCCAATACTTCCCCTGCAGGTTCTAAATTTATGTTTTTGCTGATGAGTGAATCTGAGATATTTTTACTTTTGGCTATGAAAACACAGGCAGTTTTGTAAACACCAGCCTCCGTGGCTTCTTTGAGCATGTCATCTATGGGTTCACCACCCTTGGCAATCATTTCCTGTGAAGGACCGAAAAATAGTATTCTCACATCAGATACTCGATTTTTCTGTTTCATATTTATTGCCATTCTCAATCCCGTCAGGGCTTTCTCCTTTTCGCTCTCCCCACTGCTTATTATGAATATTATCTTTGTTTCAACCATTGATGCCCATTTATAATATGTATAAATAAATTAAACTTTTATCCGGAAAGTAAAGTTGCTTTAGGGGAAATATTTTAATTTAACCGGCGGTTATCTGGAAAGATGTTCAATCGTTCTATTCAATCAGTTGCCCATCCAACAATGGGTATAGTTCTTCTGGGTGGGCTTTCAGATCCTGTTAAAAGATTACCCTTTCATAATTCGGCAGGTATATGTTACAGTCTTGTGGGTAAAGATTCATTTTCCAGAACGACACTTACCATATCAGATGAAAAAATGGAAAGTACCCTGAATGGAAAACCCATAGATCAGGAAGATTCAAGATCGCCTTTCAAACTTATAAACACGTATCATGATCAGATAACAAGGAAATTTGGGGAAAGGGGAATATATTTTAATTCAGTCAATGAAAATATAATCAGTGGTAGTTCAGATGCAGGCGCGGCTGCCCTGGGAAGATGTGTATTTTCAATTTTACCTGATATAAATCCCAACGAGTTGGAATTGAATATGAGAATGGTATCTGAAAGCGCAGGAAGAAGTTATTATGGTGGCCTTACAATAACTGAGGGAATAGATAAACCATTCACAAGGCAAATTTTAAATGAGGAGTATTTTAAAAATTTCCGTATCTTGAGCGCAGTTTTTCCCCATGAAAGAAAACCATCTGATGACATCCATTTCAATCAACCAAAATCACCCTATTATAAAAAGAGAATTGAAAATGCCAACAGAAACGTTGAAACTTTAAAAATTCTGTCTTCAAATAAGGATATTAGTGGTATTTTTGATCTGGCAATGAATGATACGGATGATTACCACTATGTGAATGGTTTAGTGAATGTTCACATAGTTACTGAGGCAATGAGAAGCCTGATGGATGAAATCAGGGAGATCAGAAAGAGATTCTGGATATCCTATATTGTTACGGGGGGTAACAGTGTGTTCTTAATCACCGCAAAAACAGATACTGAAAAGGCAAAGGAATTAGCTTTAAATCACACAAAGGAACTGTATGAACTGGAAGTTTCAGGGAAATCTAGAGTTGTTCATACCACTTTTAATGAATGAAACATAGGAAAGAATAAAATCCATGATTGCATTTAGAATTTAGATGGCAGAGAAAAAGGATGGTTTTCAATCGGGTGCGGGATTAATAAGATACTTCGACGAAGAAGAAATTACAGGGCCTGCTCTGGATCCTAAACTTGTCATATATATTGGAATAGCAATGGCTGTTGTTGTGGAGTTGGCAAAGGTATTCTGGCCGCTCTAAAGTTTTAGAAATTTAATCAACCGCCTATGGAAGAATTATTTGAGACGTTCAGTTCATAGTTGAATCCTTTTGAAAGGCTATCTATATTTCACAATGAAGTGTGATCAATCATCTTGAATAAAACAGTAAAATCTCCTTCTAGTATCACTTAAACAGGTTTTAACACTGATGAGGGATTCTTCCCTAAGATGTCTTAACGATCCCATCAGGGCTCTTTTTGAAAGTCCTGTTTCTTTCATCAACGTTTTAACGTCAGCTATCTTTATGCTCTTCAAAGTTATTAAAATCAGTCTTGATGAGGGTGTTAATTCCTTAAATTTTTCTTCACTTAACGTAAAACACCCATTAATCCATAGGTATAAATCTTACTTCAATTTTTAATGTTATTATAAAATCATTTTAGAGGGTAAGTTCCATATTTTATGTTAAGTTTTTACGACCTCTCCATATGTTGAATGGCTGAATAATACTGTAGCTTCCGACATTATATGCTTCCTCAAAATATATGTGGATGGTAATATTTATATTTCACCAAAATAACTTATAAAAGCAAATAGTTTTATAATAACTTGAATTAAGATTTAGTTATATGAAGCCAGTGGTAAAGGAAGATCGAGCAGTAAGCGAAATTATCGGAGCAATTTTATTATTTGCTATTGCAACGGTGTTACTGACAAGTTTTATTCTCTGGTACGTTCCAAGCACGGGTACAAACAACGATATTTCCTATCAAAGTTCAACACAGAAGGCTTTTTCTTCTCTTGATTCTAAAATTTTAAACCCCAGTCTGACTGCAGGAGGTTCGGTTTCACAGAGTTTTCCCTTAGGGGTAAGTGGTACACCACCATTTACACCATCTCAGAGCACAAATCTTTATTACTCCAACAATTTTAAAGCGAATTTAAATTACAGCATGGATGTAAATTACTCAAATGTTGTAACAAAAAAAATAGTTAATGTTGCGGCCTGTGCAAATGCAAGTTCGAGCAATATCATAAACAATAATTATGTATCATCACAGTTTAAGTTTTCTGTCAATTTTCAGGAAACTGGGTTGCCGGCAGGATATTATTGGACAGTTACTCTTGGTGGGGCACAGGAGTCAGCAAGCCCAATAGGATCGCACTACGCAAGCATCATCTCTTTCAGCCTTTCCAGAGGTACATATAGTTATACCATATCCACCGACAATAAAACCGATAGACCCAGTCCCGCCGTTGGGACTGTTAAAGTCTCAAATCAGGGGCAAACTGTTCCAGTGGAATTTTACAATGAATTGAGTGGCCAGGGATTAAGTGTTGTTGCTGCGGCATATGGAAGCACAAAAGTAACTAATAGCATCAATTCAGCGAACTTTGTTGGAGTTGTAACTCAAAGTAACATCTGTGATATTACATATCCAAATTATTGGCTTAACAATACCCCAATTCATCCAAGAGGAACACACAGGTTCTATCCACTTGGCTCACAAGAATTCTTTGTTTACCAAAAAAATACTCCTGTCAGCTACGTTAAATTCTACTTGGAGCCAAATATAGTGTACTACGAGCAACTCTTTCAGGGAAACGCAGGGGTATACGTTTCTATCAGCACTTCCATTTTCGGAAAAAGTGTACAGAATGGAAACACATCCACTCTCATTCAACCATCAGGGAGCAATTCTTTCACAAGCACAAATTTACTGGAGAATTTATCATTTCCAGGTAGTGGTCCAGTACTTAATACAAAGGGTAACACTAACACTTATTACTTAAATTTTTACGAGGCAGTTAATGAAAGTAAAACATTTCATAAATATAAAAATCTGTATGATTCTCTATGTTTTGAAAATAAAACTGCTGGTTATGGATACGGACCAAATGAATTTGTTGCAACAACCACTGATCCAACTATAGCCACAGATAACGGGGTTTCATACTATTATGAGGCAACTGTTTATGCTACAGAAACTCATTATAATTATTATATCGGTGCATATACTACTGGGTTCCACTTAGCCTCAGAATCATTGATTCAAAGTTTCAATAGCTATTATTTCCTGCTGGGATATAACATCCCCAAAGCAACCAGTTCTGGCATCTTGAAGGTTAATGAAACCGGTCTTAACACCACATCACTAAAGAACACGCCATGGCATTTCTATTTGGGGGACAAATGTTACAGTAACGGTTCCAGTTCTTTAATAACCATAAAGGGTCTACCATATTCTCAATTCAATTATACTGTTCCAGACTATGGAAACTACATTTCAAATCCAGAGAGTGGTTTCATCTCTATTATTCTGAACTTGAGTTCCAATAAAGCAACGTATTTAAATATATCATTCTTCCAGCCAATCGGGTCATTACCAAATTATTGGGGGATTTCCGATAAGGGGGAGCAATCGTTCTATCTTAAGTCACCCGCGAAGGTGAACTATATTACCTTATATCTATACAATTTCACGATCCCTCCAGGGGCGGCTTCAGGGCAAACTCCTACAAATTATATAAGCGTAACACTTTGTAATTTAACTAATAACGCACAGGTTTACACAGGCATCACAAAAGTTTCACAAACTGGATGGACACAGATATTCATTACCAGTGCGTCCACTGATCATGCACCCATAACATTAGGGAAAGGGGGATACACCGTCATAGTAAGTGATGTAAATTCTAAAGGGGAACCTTCTCAGGCCGGTGGCATAGGATGGGGTTTCAGTCTTACGGGTGGTTATAATAATTATCTTCAAAGAGTTGAATCAGATACAATGACATCTGAACTTAATATCTCAAAAAATTCAGTCATAACTCCCTATGACTCCAATTCAATGAACGTATGTGATGTTACAAATCAATCTTTTATTTTTGGAATAGGATACTATGACCTGTTGGTGTCCCATTTTATTATACCCTATCATATTACAAAAAACTTCGTGATACAGGGTTCCATAAATTCCAAGGGCATCACTCAATTTACTATTTCAGAAACATACGTTCTCCAGGATGGAATTATACTGACTGCAGGTAAAGGTGTCACATATGTTACGGTGAATCCACTCCCCATAAGGATCCTTTCAACAGCAACAGGTGAAATTTCATTGAGTTCCATTGGATATAATATGTCAATGCAGAAAGGAATATCATCGTCAGTCAGTGGAACAGGAAGCACGATTGTATCCATGAGTCTTTCCAGTACAAAGTTAGTTAATTATACAAAAGGGTTGTCATACGTATTCAACGGTAAGTTAGGTCAGGTAGTCAGTATAGATTTAAAGAAATTCAATTATACCATCAATTCAAACTATGCGAAATACTGGGCCGAAACACTATTTTCGGAGCTTGCCACATCTTCAAGCAGTGGTAACTACAGTAATTTCAGTCTTTTCAGTCATTTTCAATTTCTTCTAAATGGAAATCGAGAGAAGGCATTCATAAACAGTCCAGTCTCTCTTTACTCAGTAAATATTAAGGATGTAAATCTTTTTGTAGATTCCATTTAATTTTTTATTTTCCTTTCACGTTTCTACTAAATGTGCAAAAAGGGCAACGGGGATCAAATGCTTTATGCTTAATTTACTCAGGGCTTAAATGAAACCGGTCAAGAAACAGGATAAAGCAATAAGTGAAATCATAGGCGCCATACTTCTTTTTGCCATAGCAAGCGTTCTTCTGACAAGTTTCATATTATGGTATGTTCCAAATACAGGCGCAAATAATGATATTAGCTATCAGGGAAACACACAGTCTGCATTTTCATCCCTTAACTCAAAAATACTTGGAAATAGTGTGAAAGTTGGGGATCAGATCACGCAAACCATACCCCTTGGTATTGGAGGTACACCACCCTTTATCCCGGTAAAGAGCACTGATCTGTATTACTCCCACAACTTTAGGGCAAATCTTTCCTATTCATTGCAGGTAAATTACACTCACATACTTCATAAAAAAACCAATTCAAAGGTAGCATGTGCAAACACAAGTATTTCTCACATTATGAATAACAACATTGTTGAATCCAAATCGAAATTCAATGTAATCTTTCAGGAAAATGGTTTAAAGTCTGGATATTACTGGACAGTAAATATAAATGATATCAAGAAATCTTCCAGTTCTACCGATCAGATCAGTTTCTGTCTTTCGGAGGGAAGTTATTCCTACAGGATCAGTAGCAGTAAACCCTATTGTGAATCCAATCCTGCAGAAGGAACAATAGATTTGAATAGCGGAAATTTTGATGTTAACGTTGTTTTCTCAAGTAATGTAAATCAGTCTATAGTCTCGGAAGATTATGGCTCACAATCATCGATCAATTTTGTAAACTCCGTACATTTAGCATCCTATACAAACACCACTAACTCTAATGCGAACTCTTCAAATTCCAATGAACAACAAATCAACAACTGGCTTGGAAACAAAAGCACAGGTATGTTCCTGGGAAACAGATTTTATTATAAACTGGCATCACAGGAGTTTAGGGTTGAATATCCCTTCACTTCAGTAAACTTTGTCCAGTTTTATCTTGAACCCAACCTGGAGTATGCAAATCAATATTTTCAGGGGAACTCACATATCTATATAAATGTAGGACAATCCCCATGGAGTCATAAAATACCAGGGTCAAGTGCATATCTGACAATTCCAAAAAATGTTACCGGCTCTTCCTATGGGCAGGGAGGGATTATGGAGAAGGTGAACCTGAAAAATTGTATTTTACTGGGGAGGCAGCATCCATATGAAAGAAACTACTATCTGAATTTTTGGGAGGCAATAAACGAAAGTTCAAATTCCAAAGCATCTTCCAGCTCCACATTCAGTATAAAATTCAACAATACGGGAACAGGCTATGGCTATGGGCCCAACGAATTCATTGGAACTGCGAACGACAACTCCCTGAATATTGGAACCGAAGGGGCCATTTCGTGCACTGCTAAAATTCATTGTTCCCCTACACATCCACCCATAAATACAAAATCAGATAAAACCAATGATGCATACAATTGCTTTAAAATTACATCTGATGGAGAAACCTCAAGTAATCCATATTTTTATCGAATAGGATATATCCCCAACTGTGGATCAGATACTCTCTATTTACGGGAAGATGGCCTGAACAGTTCTATGCTCTCAAAAAAGGCATGGCATATATGTGTGGATGATCAACTGTATAATATCAGGGGACAGGGACTTACCATAAGAAATCTTTCCAACTTCGAATATGAGTTTTCAGTCCCTCAATATGGGGGAAAAACTCCCACAATTGGTAACGGTTTTATATCTATATCATCCGGAAATAATACCCTTGTGGTGAATTTCATTAATAATACAGGTTCATTGGCAAATTATTGGGCCATATCCTATATGGGTGTTCAATCCTTTCATCTGGCAAAAATGACGAAAATCAATTATGTCTCGTTTTATCTTTATAATTACTCCAGTTCACCGGCCAGCACCAACCGTGAAAAAAATCCTACGGACCACATTAGAGTTTCCATATACAACACAAATTCAGGTTCGGAAGCATTCAGGTACAGCAAAACAATGAGAATCAATAATACTGGATATTTCAGGATGGCTTTAAACAAAGGCAAAAAAGGAAACTATTACAACATTTCTCCAGGCATTTATTATATCTGCATGAAAGATGTTAATAGAACGGGTTTTCCATCGTACTCCGGTTCCATTGGCTGGGGATTTACGACCATGGGTGGTTATGATAGCTATCTTCAGGCTGTATGTAATGATAATTTAATGAAAAATGTAAACAATTCAAGAAGCAGTATTGTAACACCATATGATGTCGGGTCCCCATCCATTTTCTCGGCATCCAATCAATCATTTATTTATTCCGTAGGATATTCTGTTAAAAGTATAGCTGGAAAAAGTGAATATTCAATCCTCAGCAATTCCTGTGTTGTCATGGGATCGATCAATTCCTATGGGCAAACAAGCTTCGTATCCAATGAGCTTTTTGCCCTGCAGGATGGGATTTCTATACAGTGCGGAAAAGGGATAAGTTATGTTCCAACAAACCCCCTACCTATCAGAATAGAAAACAATCACGGAGCAATATCCCTCATTTCCAATGTTTATAATATGGGTATTCTGTCCAGTATACCCTCATCAGTTTCAGGTACTGGGAGTACAATGGTATCCATGAATGAAAATTTCAGTAAAAGTCTAAATCTTACCTGTGGGAATGAGTTCTACATACATAATTCAGATCAGAAAATTACGGGGTTAAGCCTTTTATCCTATCATTACAACGTAAGTACATCCTATTCTGCATACTGGGCAAAAGTTCTATCCATGGAAATGGGAAATATCAAGGGTAACCCGTATAATTTCACTGCATTCAGTTCGTTTCATTTTGAAAAATTAGGAAATATGGAGATAATATCCCTTACACACATGGATCATAGGTTATATTCAGTCAGTTTCAAGGACATGGGATTTAAAATAGATTCATTATAAAATAGGTTTTTACTTTGAATTCAGTCAAATTCACCCTGAAATTTCTCGTCGAATTTCTTTATGGATTCTTCAACCTGTTTCTTTGCTTCCTCTGCATTCCCATAATCAGAAACCGTTGTCTTCTTTCCTTCAAGGACCTTGTATGTTTCGAAGAAGTTCTTTATTTCCTTCAACAGGTGAGTATTCACGTCATTTATATCCTTTATATCATTGAAAGCGGGATCCTTTGAAGCCACTGCTATAATTTTATCATCCCTTTCTCCCCCATCAATCATGTGCATAACACCCACGGGTCTGCATTTAACTATAATTCCTGGATACAATGGAAAGCTGGTAAGCACAAGAACATCTATGGGGTCCCCATCATCATAGTAGGTTCTTGGTACAAAACCATAATCTGCGGGGTACATAACAGATGAATGGAGCACTCTGTCGAGCAACACTCCCTGACCTTCCTTGTTTACCTCATATTTATTTCTGCTACCCTTTGGTGTCTCAATAACTGCGTTGAATTCTTCAGGCGCTTTATCCCCAGGTAACGTCGTTATCCACAAACTGTTGTTTGTCATATCACTCAATAACTTCATTCTTAATAATTATATCTTGATTATGTCGATATATAAATCCAATTCTATCAGTATCCGTTGGCCATAATCAAACATTCTGTCAATACTTATATATGCGGATTGACTAATCGATGACGTGACGGAAAATAAGTATGCTCAAGTTTATAAAAAGCAACATTACGGTCTGGTGGGAAAACATTCTGCCGTGAAAGTTTGCCACTGGACAAAAAGCGAGATGACTGGAGGTAAGTCATGTTATAAAGGAACTTTTTATGGTATAAATTCACATCAGTGTATACAGATGACACCCGCCCTGAACTCGTGCACTGAAAATTGTTCATTTTGCTGGCGGTTTAATGGCTTTGACAGTATGCACATAGGGGATGAAGACGATCCTGAATTCATATTGAATGAAAGCATAAAAGCACACCTAAAACTAATTTCAGGTTTCAAGGGGAATGAAAGGGTTACTGAGGAAAAATGGCAGGAAGCTTCAAATCCAAAGCATATAGCCATCTCACTTACCGGGGAACCAACGCTTTATACACGTCTGGGGGAATTTATTGCTCTTGCACACAAAAGAGGCATGTCAACCTTTCTGGTGACCAATGGAACACTCCCAATGGTACTTGAAAAACTTGACCCTTTACCCACGCAGCTCTATGTTACAACTGCGGGTCCTGATAAAAAGACATTCAACGAACTTCTAAACCCCACAATGGGAAACGCATGGGAAAACTTTCAAAAAACACTGGAACTGTTGCCATCCTTGGATACAAGAAAGGTTATCAGGCACACCCTTGTTAAGGATTTCAATATGCCATTTATAGATGAATATGCCAGAATGGACATGATTGCCAGTCCGGATTTCATTGAGTCAAAGGGCTATGTTCACGTGGGGCAGTCCATTGCAAGGCTTTCCATTGATAACATGCCGTCCCATGATGAAATCATGGACTTCACCATAAAGTTGGGGGAAAAGATAGGGTATGAGGTAACTGCTGAAAGATCGGAGAGCAGGGTTTCACTCCTGTCAAAGGATCCATCAAAGGCAAAAATAAATTTTAGCACCATATAAAAAAACATTTCTTTTTAATCCCTGTTATGAATACGGAAAACATGTTAGATTATACATTTTCAGAGGATCAGGAACTCCTACGCATAACTGTGAGGGAATTTTGTAATCGTGAGATCAAACCCAGGATTAAGGAAATGATTAAGAACAGGAAAATACCTGCTGAAATAATTAAAGGGATGGCAGATCTCGGGATCTTGGGAATGACAATCCCGGAAAAATATGGTGGTCCTGGATATGATGCAGTATCAGTGGGAATAGTGGCAGAGGAAATAGGCAGGGCAGATCCAACTGTATCCATACCTGTTTTCTTTCTGGTGGATAATGCGTGGTCATACCTGATTTCAAAGTATGGAAGTGAAAAACTGAAGCAGGATTATTTACCTGATGTTGTAAAGGGAAAGAAAATAATTGGAATAGCTTCCACCGAACCTAATTTTGGATCAGATGTTGCATCCATGACCACAATTGCAACAAAAGATGGAAATAAATACAGGGTTAATGGAGAAAAGAGTTACATCAGTCTCGTGAGGGACATAAAGGAGATAGGCGGTGGATACGTAACGGTGACCAAAACGTCTCCAGAAAAACCAGGAACATCTGGGACTTCTTTACTTTTTGTTCCATTCTCAGAGGAACATTTTGATATTACCTATCTGGAGGAAATGGGAAGGGAAGGATCAAGCTGGGGGGCATTCAAAATTAAGGAATACAACATACCTTCAGAATATCTCATTGGAAAAGAGGATCAGGGGTTCAGGATAATTCACGAAGGGTTTGAGTTTGCAAGAGGACTCATATCTGTAATCAGTGCAGGTGCAGCATTGGAATCCATAGGTAGGGGTGTGGAATATATGAAACAAAGGATCGCCTTTGGAAAACCACTTACAAAATTTCAGGGCCTTCAATTTCAGGTAGCCGAAAATACAGCGAGAATGGAAACTGCTCTTGATATGGGTTATAAGGCCCTGTGGGTATACGATCAGGAGCAGAAATATCATAAGTTTACAAGATTCCAGGTGAGTAAGGAGATCGCCAAGGCAAAACTCCTCTCAACCACATGGGCCTTTGATGCTGTGAACGATGCCCTGCAGTGGCAGGGTGCCTTTGGATATTCAAAAGACTGTCCTGAAGAATGGGCCTTGAGAGGAATCAGATCTTTCCAGCTAGCAGAAGGCTCAAGGGAGATCATGAAACAGATAATTGCCAGGGAAACCATAGGTAAGGATTTTATCTGATTACACACTTTTTAATTATCTGTCAAAGAAAGAAAAATATCAAGAATATCAATTATTCTTCCTCGGGATTAAATTAGAGATAATTTCTTTTATCTGTTTTATGCTTATTTCATTGAAGGCTATGCTCATACCCGTATAAATAAGGAGAACACTCAATATTATGGGAAATAGTAAAACAAATGAGTATGGCTTTATATAAACTGCTGAAAGAAGAAGAATAATTCCCGTGGGAAGACTGATGAATATATGTTTCAACGTGACAGATCTGGTTCTGGTATCATTAACCCTCCTGTATATTTCCTTGTAAAGAATATAGACAACAAGGGCCGATACTGTAAAGCTTATGGTAGCCCCTTCCACACCCAGTGAGCCGAGCCTGATACCAAAAAGTTCTGTGGGAATCAGGATTATATTTAGTGCGATATTAACAAAAATACCCACCATGGAAATCCATGCGACCAGTTGTTGCCTACCTCTTGCTATAATGGCAGTTGAAAAAGGTCCAGTTATGGCTCCTATATAGGTTCCCACTGAGATTATACTGAGTGAGGTGGCATACATCAGGTATCTCCCATTATATAAATTCAGAATAAATGGAGACAAGAAGAAAAAGATTAAGGCAAAGGGGGCACTGATCAGGGACATGATTCTCTCATATTCTATAATTTTCTTATCCCTTACCAGTTTATCATCCCCAAGGTCCCTTACCAGCATGGGGAGAATGAACATTGAAATTGGACCCAGGAGGGATCCTATTATGGATACCAACTTTTGATCTGTGTACAGGGCTCCTGTTGCCACCGCTCCCCAAAAAAATTGCACAATAATCTTGTCAATGTTTCCATTAACTATACCCAGGCTTGTTGCAAATGCCAGGGGGAGGGCGAATTTAATGTATTTTTTGATTGAAGTCATGGATGCTTTTCCAATGTCCCATGGACGACCAAAAAGATAGAGGATGAACATGTATATGAAATAGGCCAGTCCATATATTAAAGCGAGAAGAACAGTAATCGATGCACCTATTGTGCCCTCTCTGCCCAAGAAATATATCACTCCAATGACTATGAAAATTCCATTTCTGAATACGGACTCAATCAGTCTTGGAACTGCTATCTTGTAAGACTGCATTGTTGATCTGAAATATGAATTAAAAAACGGAATCATGTTTATAAAACTGAAATATGGGATAATGGAAATTATGGCCCAGAACTCTATTGGATTCTGGAATCCCCTTCTCAGGGCATATGTCCAAAAGAGAAGTGATCCAACCACAAGTCCTATATAAATAACGTTCAGGACAATCTTTATGAGAAGATAGGTACCCATATCCTCTCTCTTGTCTGACTCACCGGAAATAAATTTCAAATGAGCCGTGTTAAACCCAAAATCTGTTACTATGGAGAAAAGACCACCGAATGCGATGGCATAACTCAAATATCCCCAGTAAACTGTACCAACGTATCGATTAATAAAAAATAGAGAGATATATCCTAATAATGAAGAAATAATGGTTTGAAATAATACTGCTGAAGATTTATTGGAAAACAACTTACAGGTAAATTAAAAGATGTATTTAAAAGTTTAAAGATTAATCCTCGCCACCCATTCCACCTGGAGAACCACCTGGTGGAGAGCCGCTTCCTGATCCCTTTGTGGCAATTACATCATCAATTCTCAGTATCATAACGGCTGCTTCTGTAGCCGCATCAATGGCCTGTCTTCCAACGCGAATGGGTTCTATTACGCCAGCTTTTGTCATGTCGTCAATCTCGCCGGTATACAGATTCAGACCATAGGAAGATTTTCCCTTTGCATGGGCTGTCCTGAGATTAATCAGGATATCGATGGCATTTATACCTGCGTTTTCAGCAAGTGCTCTTGGTATCTCTTCCATGGCGTTCGCAAATTTCTCAATGGCAAGTTGCTGTCTTCCGCCTACCTGATTTGCGTACTCCCTCATTTTTACGGCTATTTCAATGGCAGAAGCTCCTCCACCTGCAACATACTTTCCGTCTTCCACAACGGCAGCCACGACATGGATTGAGTCGATCATTGATCTCTCAATCTCATCAACAACATGTTCTGTTCCACCTCTTATTAGAAGACTGACTGCCTTTGGATTCTTGCATCCAGTGACGAAAGTCATGTAATCATCGCCAATTTTTACCTGTTCAACAGAATCTGCTTTGCCCAGATCAGAAGCTGATAACTCATCAATGGAGGATGCAATGGATGCACCTGTGGCCTTTGAGAGTTTTTCAATATCGCTCTTTTTAACTCTCCTCACTGCGTAGATACCCTCCTTTGAAAGATAGTGCTGTGCAAGGTCATCAATGCCCTTCTGTGTTATTAGGACAGTCGCTCCAGTTTCCTTAACTTTTTTGACCATCTCCTTCAGCATATTCTCTTCCTGAGACAGGAACTTTTGAATCATTGTTGGATCCTCTATTCGCACATTTGTGTCAAACTCTGGCTTCTTTATTTCCAGTGCTGCATTGAGGACGGCAATTTTTGCATGCTTGACTTGGTCAGGCATTCCCGGGTGAACCTTTTCCTTATCCACAATGATACCATAAATTAGTTCTGTGTCATCTATATCTCCACCCTGTTTCTTAACAATCTGCACGTTATCCATGTCCACGCTGTATCCCGTTTCGGTTTTTTCAGCTACAGCCTTAATGGTTTCATAGGATATATCGGCCAGTTTCACCCTGCTTCCAGTGGCTGATTTGCTACTGAGAGAAGTTTCCGCCATTTTCACTATTTTGGCTTTGTCTTCAATGTTTACCTTGGTACTGGCAGATTCAAGAATTTCCTTTGCCTTCTGAGCTGCCATCCTGTAGCCATCTGCTATAACTGTAGGGTGTACATTCTGGTTGATCAGAGACTCTGCTTCCTGTAAAAGAGCACCTGCAATTATAACGGCCGTTGTTGTGCCGTCTCCAACCATTGAGTCCTGGGTTTTTGATACTTCAACCATCATTTTGGCTGCTGGGTGTTCAACATCCATTTCTTTCAGGATTGTTACACCATCGTTTGTGATAACTATATCACCCAGTGAATCAACAAGCATCTTATCCATTCCTCTGGGACCTAGGCTTGTTCTGACTGCTGCTGCAATTGCCTTAGCAGCATCTATGTTAGCTTTCATTGCGTCTCTTCCGGTCTCTCTCTTGGAGCCCTCCTTTAATATGAATATAGGTTGTCCTCCCATCATTGTAATCACATAGTAAAAATAAACTTCTATATAAACATTTTTAGAATTATGGCATTTTTTAGATCGCACTTCCAGAAAGTTATTTTGAGAAAATATGGTGTATTCTTGCTTTGACCATTCACAGTAAAATCGTACTGATAAAAGTTTTCCAGATATCCAGTGAAAAGGAAGAAGGTAACAATTTCTGTCAATTACCAGTGTCATTGATCATTGGTCCATAGGAAGTCGATCCATTCAGAAACTTCATGCCCAAAATTTTTGGAGGAATAAAAGAATGATTCTCCTAAACTCAGGGAAACAATAACCTAATCTAATGCTCAAACATTATGTGGTCAGTGGGCGAATGAGGACCGAATCTGCCGTATCTGTCGTTGTCTGTGAAAATTATGTTCTTCTCCTAAGACGTGTTACAAGAAGCAATGATCCATGGTCAGGGGATATATGTTTTCCCGGTGGATTCGTGAAAGAAGGAGAATCGCCTTTACAGACAGCTTTGAGGGAATTGAGGGAGGAAACAGGAATTAAGCCGAGCAATGTAAAATTCAGGTTTGAGCATGACATTTTTCATCCAGTCAGATTCCCCAGCGTAAATGTACATCCCTTTGTTTTCACTTCCAATCTCCTTTACGATATAGAGCCTGATGGGGAAATTGAGAGTGGATCATGGCATAAAATAGGTACGGAAATACTGTTAAGGGATGAAAGTAGGGGTGAATATATTTCCTGGAACGATGATGTTGTATGGGGATTAACCTTTAGAATCTATAACAGCCTGAAGGACAGGTTCGTAGATATGGCCAAATCTCAGTGAAATCTTCCCCAAGGAACGGGTTTTTACCTGTTTATACGGGCCTGAATCCCTATCTTATATGGGATGCTAATTTTCCTCTTTTCAATGGCTAAAAAGATCTGTCAAATAGGGTTGTTCCACTTTCCATGGGATTCACTCTTACAACAAAGTCTGAGAGGGTCATAAGGGATTTTTGCACATCCCAAAGCCTGTCCTGTTTCCCTATTGCAAGGACAAAGCCCTGATTCCCACCACCCAGGAGTCTTGCTGAATCTGCCCCATTGCTCAGGGCTGTCCGGATAATATTATCAACATTTGCACTACTAACCTTTGAGCTCAGTGTTTTCTTTATTTCCCACCCCTCATTGATCAATCCTGTGAATTTTAAATAATCCTCTTCCCTGACACTTTCCACCAGTTTCAATGTTAATTCCCTAATTTTGTTTAATTTTACAATTGTCTCACTGTCTTCATCTGCCGATTTCCTTACCTGATTTTTTAGAACTTCTGAACTCTCCCGGGTCCCTCCGGTATAACATATCAGCATCCCCTTTCCTATATCTTCAAGGAATCTGTTTTCTTGAAATTTTTCTATTTTAACTTCTTTACCATCTGCCTGCATGTACTTGAATCCTCCAACCGAAATGGCATAGGGGTCCTGAATACCAAGGGTAATTCCAAAAAACTCTTTCTCTTCTTCATAGGAAACTTTTGCAAGTTGCATAGGATCATGGTAATTTTCATTCAACTCAAGAATCAGGCGCATCAATGCTGTGATCATCGCACTTGAGGAAGCCAGTCCCGATCCAGGAGGGACCTCACCGTTTATGTATATCTTCCCCTTTTTTATGCCATTTTTCATCAAGAGTTCAAGTATCTTGTTCTGAAAATTTTTTCCATGTTCATTACCCATTATGACCGTTTTCAAAAAATCCCTGGAAGAGACTTCCAGAGGATAATCGTCTTCAGTATAGGTAATATGAACTCCGCGGTCGATTGTTGTATTGAATACTCTGCTTCCGTGCTTTTCAAGAAATGGGGAAATATCTGTCCCTCCCCCAAGAAAACTCACTCTCAGGGGACTGTAGGATTCCAGTCTCTTCACATCTGGAAATACTTTCCTCATATATTGATGTGATCAATAGGATAAAGTATAAAATTCATTATGGGTTATGTACAGAGATGAGTATTCTCAATGAGGAGCTGAGGCCTAAATCCTTTGACGGGGTTTTTTTAATCAAGGAAGATAGAGATAAAATACAGAAATGGGCTGACTCTTGGAAGGGGGGCCGCCCCACCAAAAAGGGGTTGATATTAGCAGGTCCTCCAGGTATGGGTAAAACCTCCATTGCCTACGCCCTGGCAAATACCATGGGTTGGGATACCATAGAGATAAATGGATCAGAGGGAAGGACAGAGGAATTTATCAAAAGAACCATTGGAATGTTCTCAATGTACAGGGACCTCACTTGGGAAGATAAGGAAAATAACGAATCAAAAATGGGGTTGATCGATGAGGCTGATAATATATATGAGAGAAGCACCAAGGGAGGAACCGGGGAAAGTGGAGGTTACAGGGCCATAGCAGAAATTTTGAAAAACACGTCCATACCCATTATAATAACCATGAACGATTTCTCGAATTTTAGATATAGAAAGGGATCAAGTGCGCTGGCCATAATTAATTCCTGCGAAGTTGTAGAAATCAAAAAGATATACGAAAGGAAAGGTGGTCTTGAATACAGGAATATTATAAACATCCTAACTGATGAGATCTATCAGTACAGTGAGAGACTGGGGTTGAAGCCTCAGAAAGCATCTATACAGGATATCATAATGTCCGATTTACCAGATATCAGGGCATCCATCAACGATGCAGAGGCCTATATATTTTCCCAGTCCGCAAATGTGTTGAACACTAGTATAAGAGACGAACGATCAGTTATATGGGACACCCTCTCAGGAATATTCAGGAGCAATGATCTATCAAAAAATATCAATCTTATTGATAGTTCCGATTCCGATTCTGGTCAGATTCTGCTGTGGATATCTCAGAATCTATTCCCACAATCAAAGAATCTTGAAAGTGTAATAGAAGCCTCAGATTATGTGTCGCTCATAGACCAGATGGACTGGTTCGCTCACAGACACAACTATTATCGAATGCTCGTTTATGTAAAGGATCTGGAAGCTCTCTTTGCCACCAAATTTAAGCCAAAAACTGGCGTTTTCATACCTTTCAAGTTCTCCAACTATCTCAGCCAGATGAGTAAAAGCAAGAAGAGTAGGGGTTCCAGAAGCAAGGTAGCAAGGGCACTTTCTGTCATACTTCATATATCCAAATCCGAGGCCTACGACATTAGGGGCATTCTGAGGGTTATGAGCAACCTTAAACCTGGGTTTTCCAAAGAGTTAACCGAGTATATAAATCATGAACTAAAAAATCACCAATCTCTATTTGTTTCCGGGAGTGAAAGCAAGAATCCCGATCCCATAGATTTAAGCGATCTGGAAATGTTCATTGGATAAAATTTTCACATTGGTCTTGCATTTTTTTATCGTACCACTTACGGTTATAATCCTTACCCCATTTATTTTCTGCTCTATAAAATTGCATACTTGCTCCTTGAGAAATTGATCGGTTTTAACTATTATGAACGTTTCATTTCTGAATTTTTCCCTTGTGTTAAAAATTCTTCTTGTTTCGCTTGATAAATAATCACAGGATCTTGGATCTGCGAACTGAATCAGGATATATCTTTTACGGTAGGGGGAACCTTTCACAATTCTACATACCCCTATATTTAAAATTCTTTTGTATTTCAGACATTGTCAAATCTTAGTTGATTTTTTCTCCTTGCAGATCTCACCAACTTTATGAGCATTCGTTTGAACTGGGGAATAGTACGGTTTTCGCCAAGCAACTGTTCCAGAATCTTTTCAATTTTCAAATTATCAACGCAAATGTGACAATGTCGTATTTCAGACCTTGTCAGATCTTAATTGACTCCATAATCACAAATCACAGATTTTGTCTACAAAAAGAAAATTAGTTTCACAAATACCATAAAATTATTTATTGTAGCTTCATATCACCATTACATTATTCAAAGGTAGAAAGAAATGGTTAATCATTCAAATCTGTACGGTAGAATTGCAGAAACGTGGAAAAATCCTAAAAAGTCTGAGATACTTCTATTTCAGAGAGAAAGGATGATAGATTGGAGAAAGGGTAATTCCATAGAAAGGGTAGAACACCCAACAAGGCTTGACAGGGCACGTTCCCTGGGTTATAAGGCTAAAGTAGGATACGTAATTGTCAGATCGAGGGTAAGGAGAGGAGGATCAAACAGACCAAAGATAATGGGAGGAAGAAGACCAAGGAGAATGGCTTACAGTAAACTCACTAGGAAGAAAAGCATTCAGTGGATCGCAGAGGAAAGGGCTGCAGATAAATATCCAAACACAGAGGTTTTGAACTCCTATTATGTGGGTGAGGATGGATTTTATAAATATTACGAAGTTATACTTGTAGATAAGAGTCAGCCAACCATATTCAAAGATAACAGAATCTCCTGGATTGCTGAACCACAGAACAAGGGAAGAGTTTACAGAGGTCTTACATCCGCTGGATATAAGGGTAGGGGGCTAAGAACAGGAAGGCAGGGTTCAGCCAAGAGCAGACCATCCATCAGGGCTAACGACAGGTTGAGAAGATAAAAACCTCTTTAATCTATTCAACCTTAGAATTTCCTTTAGATGATAGTTCTTCAAGACGATTAAAGACAATGATCACCGTATCTAAATTAGTGCAGTAGTCCTTAAATCCTTTGTTTAAATAAAGGAACACATTTGCCGGGGTGGCCCAGTGGTACGGCGCCAGACTTGAGATCTGGTTCCCTTGTGGATCGGGAGTTCGAATCTCTCTCCCGGCGCTTAAACTTTTTAATCATTTTAGGATCATCAATTCATGACATAGAAAATTAGCGATTTTCCCAGAATAGCATCTGGAACACAAAACCTCTTTTCCATCTTTTGTTTATACAATCCACCTCCGATTTTGAGATATATTAATGTTTGAATTAAAATAATCGAGTTTTGAATGTGTTTGAATTGCGCATAGTGCTGTCGAGAGCGTCAGCTCAGATTGGGGATACTGGTATTTCTTTCCCATCGACCACGAAATGATTCTTTAAGTCCATTGAACGATAACAACTCCACACGTTCATGGAAGGATCGTAAAAACAGATCTGAGGATGTCCTTTTTTCAAAGGAGGAGATGCTTTTGTTGAACTTGTAGCTGTTACTGGATCAAATGCATAAATGGTGCCGTTTTCACCCATGTAATAGAATGAATTATTGGGTTTAGAAAATACACTTTCTGCTATGCGCTCTTGCGTTGTGTAAAGAAACACACTGTAAATAAAAAGAGGAATTAGATAAATTAAGGAAAAAGTGTAAGAAAGATATCCAAGTGGAATCGTGTAATGATAGATTACGCATGAACAATTCCACAAGGTTAGAATAATAGCTAAAGAAAGCGAAAAAATGATGATAGTGACATGCTTAAGGATCGTGCCTTTTAAGGGATCTTCAACTTGAAGGTAATATAAAATCACAGGAAAGAATGTCAGTAGAATAGTTGAAGATTCAATGACTGGGTTTTGTAGTATTATCATCTTCGATGAAAAGTGCTTTAATCTTTTTTGCTACCTTGGGGTTTATCTCTTCAATTTCCTTTATCTTTTCTTCATCATAAAGTAGTTCTGGGTGCTTGACCAGAATCATCTCAGCTGCAGTAGTGCTGGCCGGAAATGTGAATTTATCTAACTTCTTTGCGTTAATACGATATCGAACTGGTTTTTTCCTTTTCTTTTTCCGGTTCGTTCACTATGTCAATCCCGTTTCTGATATTTAGGATTTCTATTGGACTATGGCAGACATAAATATGGTATCAAAATACACTTAGGTTTTTTCAAAGATACAAATTACTCCTAGGAGGCGTATATGGTTCTTTTTCATCGTATATACCCTTTTTCTTGTAGTGGAAAAAGAAAAAAGTGGTTCACTACGGCATGAAAATATTGATCGGCTATTCAATCAATGAAAAAATATACGAATTACGGAATAGATTGTAATCTGACTAACAGAAATGTAGTGGGAATTCTAAGACTATTCTGACACCGTATTAGTTAACAGAAATCATAACCTAAACGTTTATACCACCATTTCCATACACATACATGGGAAAATTAACCTCATACATTCTGGGGCTTATTGTGGTGCTTTCCTTTTCGTTCTATTATCTATCTTCCTTTTATAATCCTCTTATTCAGTGGCTTGGACCGGTCATCGGTTCTCCGTTGATAATTATGGCCGGGTTGTTGCTTTTCCTTGTTGGAGATCCAGTCAAGGACTTTTATCTCATCCCGATCTTTATTATGACTGGACTGGTCATAGGTATTGGTTCCAGGAAAGGGACAAAAGCGTTCTTTTCCACCATTACAATATATGGCTCAATTCTCTCTCTTATGGGAATAAGTCTTCTCTATATGTTGTTAGATAAGATGGCAATTATCAAGGGTCTTTCATCTGCTTCCTCTTCAGGGGGATCCCTAAGCAATCTTGGATCAACAGGTACTCTTCCGCCCGTTCCTCCGGGGTCATCCATAAGTGCTATCCTATCCGAACCCCTAGTTGGAAGAGTTTTGAGTGCTTTATCATCCCTTGCTGGAAAAGGGACATCCTCATCCGGAAAATTATCACCACCAACATCCATATTATCCTCTCTTGGGTCAACGATCTTTCAATCATTTATTATTTACGGAATAGTTGATTTCCTAATAGTTGCCATAATTGCAGCACTGGTCGGGTTTGGTTTAAATCGTGTGGCAAAAAATGGCCCAGTTAAGAAAAAGAAGAATTCTATCCATACGGAAGGAGTAAAGATGGTGGCAGTTATAATACTGTGTCTGTTCATGATTATTTCATTCTCAGTTCCAATTTCTGCCGTAGGTTACCATAACGCTTCAGTTCCACAAATAATACCTTACAACGAGGGTGACCATGCTAAACCTTTTGCTCAAAATTTTGTTTCAGAAGCCATAAAAAATGGAAGTAATTTTGTATCGTCAGGGGGATCAAAATCCTTCTCATTCACCGGCGGATTCTTAGGCAAAAGTGGTTCCTTATATCATATTTACGCGGGTTATCAGGAAAATAACTCCATTCCAAGCGGAAAACTGTATGTTAATTCATCCATCATATCTGCCTATTTTATTTCCTACAACACTTCAAACCTTCTCCAGCAATTGGGACTGGATAACATTTATATTCCAGTCAATCTCCAGAAACCTCAATTTCAGGGTCTTTCAAATCTGATTCCAGAGGGCATAATATTATATGCTTTCCATGGAAATTCCACGGCCAATAAGGGCCAGACATTATCTGCCGCAAATAAATTCGTTTCATCGGTCAACGGAAGTTCGTTGAAAAATATTCTTTCGGTATCCCTTAATCTAAGCAATATGGGTGTAGGTGACTTCACTCTTTATCTTTATTCATTCCAGCCAGATTACTCCTCGGTGGAAAACAACCTGATAAATAATTTCCCAAACCTCTATAACACAGGTCAATCAAACATCATATTGAAAGATAACATTGCAAATGGTAGTTTTAGGCCCATATCAAAGGGCGGGAGTATGAATTCCTTCATAATGGCTGGAGGTTATCTCAACTCATCCACTCTGCTAAGATACGCAGGCAATCTTGGAAAATTCAAAAGTTCAATCAACAATACCAGTTCTGTCGTTTCATTCACCCTGTCCATGTTCGAGGAGAACAATGTGTATTACTCCTCAGGATCTGTTCACACCATAAACCTCTCAGATTTAATAGGGTACAGCCATAATCTTACATTTTCCGGTTCAACACAATCACTGGTAATATCAGGAATACCTGAGAAAAGTGTGAAGACAACAACGTATATCTTCAACTCATACTTTAATAATGGTTCCTTTGCGGGTGGTATAAACTTTGGAACTGCAACGAACAAGCACATGGTTACAACTACATTGAATCCTGCTGCAACCACATACACTTCAAACGCAACATTTCCTGCAAAATTGTCCATAAATGAAATTGTTAAACTTCAGGGCAACGGATATTATAAAATAATTGTGGGAGTAAAGAACATTGATACGAACCAGCTGACAAATGTATCCATTAATGAGTCTGCATTCAGGACTTACTATCCTCTTTCAATGTCCATTATATCAGGACAACCCTTTGAAAAATATTCATCCCCCTTAAACCCTGGAAGTTCTGTATATCTTAACTTTACTGTAAAAGCTGCAAATCCTGGCAAATATGTTATGGGCAGTCCAAGAATCACCTATGAAAATAACGGGACTGGTGAAATATCCATGGGAACCCAGATTGTACTTACAGGTCCAAATTCTTCTCTGGTGGATACCATGAACAATATGATACACTTCTATATCGAACAGGAGGCCGCAAGCCTGATCCCGGAAGTTAAGATACTTTCCACTCCTATTGTGGGATATTTCTATGTCTTCGATCTGTTGATTTTATTGTTGTTTGTCGCTGATATATACATCGAAATTAGCTCATATAGAAGATGGAAAAATCAAAAATCATAGGTAACAAATAGATAAGGAAATTTTAAGATTTTTATTTTGGCACTTTTTCATTGATGAATTCATATGCCTTTTTTATTATGTTTTTCTGATTATCGAATTTCAAATATTTCATTGAATCTTCGTAGTTCAGCCAAACATAGGCTTCATGTTCGTTTGAAGTTTTCACTTTTACATCTCTGTCTACCTCTCCCAGAAAGAGTGTGAGATCTTTATGAATGTTGTTCTTGTCAAAATAAAAATAATAATCGGTCTTCTCTTCGAACCCCGCAATTATTTTACATTTTATCCCAGTCTCTTCCTCTGTCTCCCTGAGCGCTGCTTCTTTTTTATTTTCTCCTCTTTCTATATGTCCCTTGGAGAAATCAAGATATCCATCTTTCTTCATCAGATACAGAAATTGAATTTCTTCCATCCGCCTGAAGAGGATAATTCCGGCACTACTTTCGTGAACCATTCTTGTGCATTACATATTATTATAAAATATTGTTTTATTTTAGTGGTAGAAGGAGTTGGTCTCAAGTTATGTTTCCCGTTAATCATGTCAACATCCAGATTTGGAAGTTATCATCCTCATCTGATCAGAGCTAATACTGCACGACCTTAACCCTAAAGCCTCTATCCAGCTCCCTTTCTATTCAGGGATTGAGGCTCCCAATTATAGGATCACTTTTCTTCAGATTCCGTAAGAGCATGAACTGTTTTTCCTGTGTTTTACCGCAGCTCGTCAATCAACACATGTATTTTAGAACACTATCCGAGGAAGAGATTTCATCGTTGTTCAAATGCCTTCGCGCATCTTTGTCAGTAGGACTATGCATTAACGCAGAAAATGTCACAAATATTGATGATTTCGGGGAAAAAGGGCATCTAATTGTGAAATCATTGCAGGTAGTTCATAGTATCAGTAAAATCAGTTAATATCGTTGTCTAAAAAATGGACTATATAGATTCACAATTAATTTATGTATTCAGGCAATTATGGGTCTGTATGGATCAAACGAGGAAGGAATTTTTCACACTTGATGATTTTGATTTTATGGGCAAAACCGTGTTGTTAAGGGTTGATCTGAATTCTCCCATTCACCCTCTAACTAGTGAAATAATGAGTGATACTCGATTCAAATCCCACCTACCCACAATTGAAAAACTGCGAAATGCAAAAGTGGTTATTATGGCTCATCAGAGCAGACCAGGAAAATCTGACTTCACCTCTTTATTTCAGCATTCAAGGAGACTGGAGCGATTACTTGGAAGAAGGGTAAAATTCGTTGATTCACTTTACGGGAATTCTGCTCTGGATGCCATAAAACGTATGGAGTCCGGTGACATACTGATGCTGGAAAATACTAGATTCTATTCAGAAGATGTGGTTCTTGATCCCGGAGAAAGAGAGACCATCGAAAATTCCAACCTGGTAAAAAATCTATCCTCCGTGTGCGACTATTTTGTAAACGACGCTTTTCCGGCAATTCATAGGGCACAAACATCACTTACCGGATTCACTCACTCCTTGCCAAACGTAGCTGGACTGTTGATCCAAAAGGAAACAGGTGCATTAAACAGTTTTCTAAAAGGTGACAGGAGCAGGAACCTTGCAATCCTTGCTGGAGCCAAGATAGAAGATTCTATCACAGTGGCTGATTCATTCCTCAAAAAGGATATAGTTGGGAAAATAGTTGTTGGAGGAGTTGTTGCCAACGCTTTCCTCTGGGCATCTGGAAAGAAGATAGGTAAGAAAAATGAGGAGTTCATTAAGCACAATAATAGGAACTATGAGAAATATCTGAAGGTATGCAGGGAACTCCTTGACAAATTCCCAGAGCAGATTATCATGCCAGTGGACTATGTTCTGAACCCATCACGGCTAAGAATAGATTTGGATGAAAACATACCCGATGACCAGATAGTTGCGGATATAGGATTGAATAGTATTGCACGGTTTTCTGAGGAGATCAGGAAGGCAGAAAGTCTTTTCATAAACGGACCAATGGGAATGTATGAAATAGAGGAATACAGCAGTGGAACCTTTGAGATCCTCAAGGAGGTGGCAGCATCTGGAGCCATGAAGATTGCCGGAGGAGGCCATACAATTTCAGCCATAGAAGCTCTTGGAGTGGAGAATAGAATTGATCATATGTCCACAGGTGGAGGTGCACTCATAAGTTATTTATCCGGTGAACCCATGCCTGTACTTGAGTCTTTGAGGGAAAGCAAAAGATATTTTGAAAAGGTGATTTAAATGGAAAATGAACAGGGAAACATTGATATTAGGGAGGAACTGGAATTTCTTGAATCCTACATCAATTCTTCAGAAAAACAGATAACTCTTCTTACACAGGGAATTGAAGATTATGGAAAAGCTCTTAGCATCTTACAATCAAAGGAAATAACCCAATCCTCTGAAAATCTTATTTCTCTTGGAGGGGGCGTCTTTGCCAGAGGCAGGATTGACAGGGAAAGTGCAGTTCTCGTGGCCATTGGGTCTGATATTTTCATAGAAGAAAAACCAGAGAGTACAATTGAAAGGCTCAATGCACAGATTGATGAAGTGAGGAAAACTCTGCAGAATATGAACAGTCAGAGGACCGAAGCATTGAGAAGGTATGAAGCTCTAGTCCGAGCAATAAACACAAGTAAGAAGGAAGATGACCCTAAAAGATAGAATCAGTAATCTGTTCAGGGGTAATAAAGGAGAAATAGAAATAGGTAAATTCAAAGATGAGTATTTTGAAATATTGCTTGAATCGGACGTTTCCTTTGAAACCGTGGAATATATATTAGAAACTTTTGAAAAGAAGCATTCAAAGGAGAAAAGACTGAAGAGAGAAGAGGCTGTTGAAAGCCTGAAAGAAATATTGAGAGAAATACTTGTTAAGGCAAGACCTGGGAGGGATATTTTCAATCCGGAGAAAAAACCCTTAATAATTATGTTTCTCGGTATAAATGGTACCGGAAAGACCACCACCATAGCACGACTGGCTTACCTGATGAAGAAAAATGGAAAAACTGTTGTAATTGCTGCATCGGATACCTTCCGGGCAGGTGCCATAGAACAAATCAGGTATCATGGGGAAGATCTGGGCATAAGGGTAATTTATCAGGAAATGGGGGCTGATCCATCGGCAATAGCATATGATGCCATAGAGCACGCTAGGGCGCGTAATATGGATTATGTTCTGATCGATACTGCTGGAAGAATGCAGACAAATAAAAACCTGATGGATGAGATGAGAAAGATAAAGAGAGTATCGAAACCTGATATGACTTTCCTTACAGTGGATGCAATGGCTGCAACGGATGCCATAGAACAGGCAACCACCTTTCTGAGGGATATCAAGTTTGATGGCATCGTTGTAAATAAGCTTGACACAGATGTAAGGGGAGGCTCCATTTTTTCCATTGCACACAAATTTAAGGAGCCCATATACTTTCTGGGTGTGGGCCAGAAACTGGAAGACCTCATACCCTATGATCCAGAGTTTATACTCAAGAAAGTATTTGGTTGAGAAGACATAATTTTTGAAAATGGTTTTGCCGTATTTTTCAGGCCTATCTGATGTTGGATATCAACATGGAGATCTCATCGGTACTCATTTCAGTTGTTATTAGGGGTATATTCTCAATCTCAGAAAGTCTTATGGCAAGTTCGTCCACCCTGTCTGCCTTTACATAGACTACTGCCGCCGGTTTCAGAGGATGTACACGTATGGCGATCATGGGGCTTCTTCCCATTTTCACATCCGTAAAAAATATAACTCTCTGGCTCGACCATCCATAGAGTAAACTGTATTCACTGTATGAGAAGGAAAGTATGGCTTTCACACCATTAACAATTGTATAACCCCTCACATATCTATCCGTGTCTGCCCTGGATACACTTGTCCCCTTTATTTTGTTGATTATGGTTTTCAGGTTTATGTCCCTATCATAATCCCTAAGATCAATCAAGGCATCATAGGGAACACCAGATTTGTACCGTCTCAGAATTCTGCCTCCATGATTTGTCTCTATCCTAACCATTGCTGAAACAAACTTTTTTATGGTACTTACCCCGGGGGACTGCCTCCTGCCTGATTCATAGTCACTTATCATTGATAAACTCACATTCATTTCCCGGGCCAGTTCACTTTTTGTAATTAAAAACTCCTCCCTCCATTTTTTCAAGGTTTCATTGGGGGTATGGGATAAAACAATCTCCCCTGCTATCTTTTCTTCCACGTTCACAGTGGATCATGAAGGCATAATATTTATATTTGACGAATTGAACTTCGTCAATAGACTAAATTTTTTGACCGTGAAGCATGGACTTCATCAAAAGGCTCATGTGCCCCGCTTCTTGCATCCTCCTGACAGAATATTGAATCCATTTCTTTCCAAAGGGAATATAGGAAAATGCTTTCTTCCCTCTTTTTTGAAGGTCGATAAGATACTGATTCCTTATACCATTTAGCATGCCATAACTGATTTCCTTCTTATGTTCTTGGCTCATTTCAACGGCCTTTTCGATCATCAATTCATCATGGCTTGCTACCATGAACGTTTTTGAGTTTTCAAACAAATATGACATAATATTCAGGAAATTTTTGTTAATCTCATCCTTTGTTTTGAAAGCTATCTCCTCGTTTTCAGTGTATGCCCCTTTTACCAATCTAAATATACCCCCTTCTGCTGAAAGTTCCTGTACATCTTTCATTGTTCTTTTCAGGTAAGCCTGAACGCATAGTCCAACATGACCGGTTGAGATTTTACTCCTGTATAAGTCAATTGTCTTATCAACAAGTTCAGACTCCTCCATGTCAATCCATGTAAACAAATTCTTTTCCATGGCCTTATCAACTATTCTGGTCAGGTTCTCCTTAGCAAGGTCAAGGCTCACTGAAAGTCCTATCTGGGTTGGTTTTACAGACACCTGGAATTTTTCGTCACCACCTTCTATTTTGCTTATTACCTCAAGATAAGTTTTTGTGGCCTCTTCTATCTCCTCTCTATTTGAAAGTGCTTCTCCTAAATAGTTCAAAATTGCCCCTATATCAAGGCTTTTAAATCTGTTTCCCCTGTTGATAGCATCATTCACTGAGGGGCCGGCAATCCACTTCCCGGCGACAAGCTTTTCCATAAAACCGTTTAACATTAAAACCATGAGAGAGATTCGTAAGATGTTATTATCCCTTTTCAGAGCATAAATATAGTGGTCTATCTTGTTGTCCATATTTTGAATTTTATTTATGAATTTTTGGATAATGAAAAATACCGTGAGGATCAGAGTTCTTCAGTTAAGTGATGTCTACAACTCATCGGTAAAGTTCTAGAGAATTTTCACATCTTGGTAGCATAACTACTGGTGAATTGACCTTGATTGTGGGTTTTATATATTCATTGACTATTTTATGCACTAGCAGCTTGATTTAAAGAGAGTGCTTTACGTGTTCAATACACATCATTTCGGTGAATAGGTCACTGAAACCTATACATCCTTTCGAAAAGCTCAACTTAACCTTCTTATTCCTGGAGAAAATGTTTTAATTCTCCGAAACAAATAGATGGCCTTTGAATAAAAAACAATTTTAGGAGAGTAACACTACAGACATAATGGTTAAGGGAATTATAACCGCTGCTGGTCTTGGAACGAGATCTGGCTTGGATGGAAAATTAAGAAAGGAAATCCTTCCACTCTATGATAAAATTGACGGTAAATTGGTTCTGAGACCTGTCCTGGACATGGCATATAGGAGGCTCCGATATGCGGGGTGCTCTGAAGTAATTATTATTCTGGATCCTGGCGACAGGATGACTGAAATTTATGTGGAATCAAATTTCAAAAATTATGTTATCGCTTACCAGAAGGAAAAGATCGGATTTGGAAACGCTGTTTATATTGGAACTGAACTGGTTGGCGATGATGACTTCATGCTCAATGCAGGGGATGGGATTGTTATGGATTTTTCTTATTATAAAGCATTAAAAAACTCCATAGAAACCACAATCACAATTTTTCCAGTAGAAAATCCGGAAAAATATGGAAACCCTAAGATTGATGAATCCGGCAAAAAAGTTTTAGAAGTAATGGAAAAACCGGAAAAACCAATTTCTAAGTTTGCTTTGGCGGCAACATATTATTTCAGGAATGACTTCAAGGACTATCTAAAACCCTCAACTGTAGAACTTACAGATTCCATAAATGCATATATTTCAAATGGAAAGACAGTTAGGTATAATATGATTAATCACAGCGATTGGTTGAGCATAGGAAGAAAGGAAAATTATTATAACGTCATCACGGATTCCTTCAAATTTTCCCAGCCATAAAAATGCATACAATTTAAAAAAGGAAAAAATCCTTAAAAAATTTATTTTATAAGTTTTCTATAGACAAGGCTTCCCAAATATGTCAATACCACTATGACTATTCCTGCTATTATCCCATAGGTGTAGTAAAAAAGAGTTGGTATTTTGCTGAATAAAATACTCTGTGTTATGAAAGAGGCATACATTGTGATCGAACCTGATGCACCAGTATAGCCGCTGGGTGCAAATGTAGTATAATTATATGTGCCTGCCATTACCAGAAACTCAACTTCGTTGGATGTGGTATTTATGGAAGTTGAACCAAGCTTGATACCCCATGTGCTGTTTGTTGGAAGACCACTTTCCTCAAATTCTACCCAATTATATGTGTTGTTCTGGAATTGGTAGGTATAGTTGATATAAGAACCGTATACTGAGCTTGAAGCACCTCCAAATAGAACGATTGTGCTATTTGCATTAAGAATGGACATGGACTGACCATATTCAGATTTTGGTGCCTTAATATTCAACTGACTCCAGGTCATGGTTACCGGGGAAAATGACCAGCTCTGATCTGTTGGCGTGCCCTTTGTATTCACCCCACCATACAGAAGAAGGAAATTATTGAAGGAGAAATATTTTAGGTGTGAGAATGCAAGTGCACCAGGATTCGTTGAGAGATTTATCTGCGTCCAGTTTTTAGTGGTCACGTTTAACATCCATGTAGCGCTTGAATATGTTCCGTTATAGCCACCGTACAATATCATATTACCATCAGGTAAAGCTTCCATGGTTGATCCTTCCATTGCCGGTATACTCCCGTTGGTTTTCATTACTGTCCATGCGTTATCCTTAAATATCCATGTGCTGTTGGAATATCCATTGGCAGTTTTCCCTCCAAATAATACTATGGAACCAATGGATGAAGAATATGCGGATGCTGCAAAGGCTCTTGCACTTGGCGCTTTAAGAATACCTCTCAGTGGTGTCCATGTAAACCCTGTGAAGATCCATGTTTGATTTGTCACAACAAGTTTACCTGATGAAGTTAGGTTCTCTCCACCGAAGAGTACTATATCTTCTCCCCTTGGGTAAAAATTCATGGATGTTCCAAGAAGTCCAGGTATACTGCTTGAGGTGGTCAGTTTGGTCCATGTCTGGGAATTATAAATCCATGTTTGGTTCATTGTTTTGTTAACAAGTTTGTAAGAAGTGTTTTTTCCATGCGTAACTGTTTCATTTACCACAGTCATCCCACCGAACATTATTGCTTCCTTATCTGGAGTGAAGCAGGCCATGGAACTATTACTCACAGGTACTGGTGCAACCGAAGAGGTGTCGTTCATCCACTGATATTTATATTCAGTTTGATTCTGCACAACACTGGGGGTAACTGACATGGTATTGGTGTGGTTCGTGGAATTGCCTGCCATTGAAAACGAAAACGTGAAAACTATTACTGTAAATAAGACAACTGCCATAACTGCAATCCTCATAAATCCGTCTTTTCTTTTCCCAGAAGTCATTAAAAAAGTAATATGGAAATCATTAATAAACATTGCATTGAATGAACCAGTATGGCTTTATTTTGGGATAATTCAATTCAATGAAAGTTAATTTTTTCTAAAAATAGGAATGATTGTTTCAAAAAAATCTCATCTAGCCTTTTCTTTGGATTCGTCTTTCCACAGGGTTTTTGGTTTAATAACATCTTTCAAGCTCATTGCTTTCTCCTTGAAATTAAAAACATCCTTTAAAATAGAATCTATGTCATCCTTCAGGTTCCTTGAAGGTTTGTATCCCAACTCTTTAAGTTTACTGTGTTCAGGATTATAATAATGTTCATCCTTCTCCACCCTAGGATTAGGAATGTGATCCACCTTCACATCAATTTTCAGTACACTTTTTGCTCTTTCCTTTACCAATGAAGCGAGTTCGTTAATTGAATAGTGCTCATCAAACTGGTTGTATACCCTATACTGTCCACTTTCAGGCTCCTTCTCAATTCCCAGTGTAAGACATGATATACTATCTTCCAGCGACAGAAATCCCCTTCTCTGCTCTCCCTTACCATAAGCGGTGAGTGGATATCCCAGAACTGCCTGGGTGCAGAACCTGTTCAAGGCCGTACCCCAGACTTCATCCATATCGAATCTTGTATATAACTCATATTTCTCAATTTCTGGGGTCCTTGTTCCATAAACAACTCCTTGCATTACATCCGTAATTTTTAGGTTCCAGACCTTATTTGCAAACATGAGGTTATTTGTGTCATGAACCTTGCTCCAGTGATACCAGGAACCTGCAAACTTAGGAAATGGAAGATAATCTTCCCTACCGTTATACTTCACTTCGAAAAATCCCTCAGGAATATCTATATTGGGGGTTCCATATTCTCCCATAGTGCCAAGTTTCAGGAGGTGAGAATCGGGTAGAATATCTTTCATAACGTAAATTAGATTTAATGTTCCACCCATATTCTGCATAAGGGTCTCCCTGGCTTGTGTAAGCCCAATCATGGAATAGGGCGCTGACCTCTGCTCGGCCAGATGTACAAAGGTATCAGGCCTTGTCTCTTCAGCAAACCTGTAAAGAAAATCGGGGTCGTTAACATCCCCCTTATGGAATTTTATGGTTTTTCCAGTTTTTTCCTCAATCTGTTTTATCCTTTCCTCCATGCTCAATATGGGGGTAACAGAATCAGAATGAACCTCAGAAACCCTCTTTCTTGTATATAATGAATCAACGCCCACGACCTCATGCCCTCTTGATAGCAACCGCAACGCCAGTGGCCAGCCAATATAACCATCAATTCCAAGAATTGCAACCTTCATATTGTTCTGATAATACATCCAATATAATAAGATGTATCAAATGGTTCATTGTGGGTTCTATCCAATGAAATGTTATGAAAGAAGTTTTGTTGATTCTTCAATCCCCCTTTCAAGCCCCTTCCACTTACCTGTCTTTTAAGTGCATCAACAATCTTTTAACCTCTGGATGTTTCTGCGAGGAGTTCGATCATTCTATAAATATATTCCTACAAATTCTTATGTATCGTTCTACCCTGACCAAGGAAGCTTTCTGTTAACAATGGATTGTTAGGAAAGCAAGACAAAAAATGGTTATCTTTCTTTCCTTATCAATGGCACAGAAGGATTCCAAAATTTCAAGTGCCTCTGTTCCTATTATCAACATTTAACCTCCAATGGTGACGGTGACTTCTGGAAATGTATTGATCTGTAACACTCTATTATTGGTCTTTTTTCTGAGGCATGTTTCCAATCCACAAGCTGTTAATTCCATTGGTGAGCTTGAAATTCAGAGATCAGAACAGTTACCTTTCCCATGCATCGCAATCCACAGGTTGTAGAATACAGTTAAAAAACTTCTTTTGTGATAAATTAGTTTAATTTTTAACATTTCATATGAAAATTCTAGTTTCCATTGTATGGGTTAAATGGCAAGAAAAGTAAAACGAAAATGGTCTGATAGCGTCTTGCCTCACGCTCTCCTGGGTTCGTAAAGTTATATGTCTTATTATGGAGGCGAGCCTATTTTACGGTGGAAATGAAACCAAGCCCATGGCGACTCCACCAGCAACCCTTGAAATGGGAATCTAATTGAGAAAACCTGGTGAAGAGATCACAAATAGTATATGAAAACCTATTATATTTAAATACAATCAGTGAAAGTGGCTTTCGATCTAACATTCATAAAAATCTTCTTTCCTCTTTTCATAGTTATTGATCCCTTTGGAACCATGGCCCTTTTTCTCACAATGACATCTGACTATTCAGAGGCGGAGAAAAAAACCGCTGCAAAGGATGCATTCATTTATGGGACGCTGATACTTGTATTTTTTACCGTTGCAGGCTACTTCGTGCTCTATCTGATGGGCATCTCCGTAAACGCCATAGAGATTGCTGGGGGAACAATACTCCTTATTATGGGTGTTGAGATGGTAAGGGAAGGGGATAGACCAAAATCAACAGGAAAAACATTCAAAAACCCGGACCTTGGAATAGTTCCATTTGCAACACCATTACTTGCTGGTCCGGGGGCCATTTCACTTGTAATCATCCTGGCACGAAAAAGTTATCTTTCAATGGGGATAACCATCGGATCTGTTGTAATCATCTTCCTGATCGTACTGGTCCTATTCTCATTTGCAACACCCATATCCAGGGCTCTCGGTGATAAATCAATGAAAGCAATTACAAGAATATTCGGTCTCTTCGTGGCAGCCTTTGCCATACAGTTTATCCTAAATGCCATTACCTCCCTAGCTGGAATCTAAAAAAGAAGAATTGAAATTATTGTATGGTGAATTCTTTACCATTAAAGGGAAGAATCACGTTAAAATTATCCAGATCATCCACTATAGCTTCCCTCTGATCCCCATGGCACAGAATTACATTCTCAGGCTGACATGACTTGATAAAGGATATGAGTTCGTCATGACCTGCATGTGCCGACATATCAAAGAATTCTATGGCCATATCCGGTTTCACTTCTACCCCTGAGAGATTTATTGTTCCTTTTTCCATGAGGTTCCTTCCATTTGTACCTTCAACCTGATATCCAGTCATAAATATGGCACTTCTTGAATCATGAACATACTTCTCTATGTATGAAAGAACAGGTCCACCATCTAGCATGCCGGATGTTGAAATTATGACATCTGCCGAGTCAATATTCTCTCTCATTCTCTTCCCCCTTATGGCCTTAACACTTGAAAGGGCCTTCCTGAATTCCTTGTCTGATCTGAGGAATCCCGGAGTATTAAGATAAATGCTCGTAATTAGGTTTCCCATACCATCAGTTGCAATATTATATGGAAGATCTGAAAGAGACATTATGAGTTCCTGCATTCTTCCCATGGCGAAGGATGGTAATATCACCTTCCCACCGTGCTCCACAACTTCGGAGACCCGCTCTCTTAATCTTCGTCTTACCTCTTCCCTGTCTTCATGGTTTTTTCCAGCATAGGTACTCTCTACAACAAGATTCCTAGCTTTCTTGGGTTTAGCTCCATTTAAGAGTTTTGAATCACCAGTATAAAGATCACCCGTGACCATGATCTCATCAGAATTCTCGAATTTCCACATTGTAGAACCTGGGATGTGACCAGCAGAGTAAGGTGTAACGTTTATATCATCCATGTCCAATTTCTCGTTGTACTTGGTATGATTCATGAACGTATACATCTTTTCCACATCCTCCCTGTTGAATCTTTCCACATATCCTTCAATGGATGTTATTTTTATGGAATCATTCAGCATGGGCCTGGCCGTGTTAGATGTCATTTCTGTTGCAAATATGTCCACGCCATCATTTTGAAAGTACATGGGCAATGCTCCTATGTGATCAAGATGGGAATGCGTCACAAAAAGTGCATCAATCTTCTCTGGTGGCAGTGGGAAAAGTGGAGGTTTTTCCGGAATTACACCATAATCTACCTGAAACACCTTTCCGTCCATGTTTATAATAACACCCAATCTACCAACTTCTTCTGCTCCTCCTAAAAACTTAACTTTTAACAAATTTATAACCTCGCATTTTCTAGTCTGTCTTTACATTGACAATTTCTTGCTTCTGAATGGATAGTGAGGAAATCAGCAATAATTTTCTGAGTTTTCTCCTCATTTTCCTTTAGAATCTTTATAACTTCTGATGCTTCCACTGGTTTTTCAGACCACACATCATAATCGGTGACATTTGCAACCATTGAATAGCACATTCCCAACTCATCTGCCAGAGTTATTTCCGGAACAAGTGTCATGCCTATTATGTCCCCATACTGCCTGAACATTTTCGATTCAGCTCTCGTGGAAAACCTTGGTCCTTCTATTACTACATAGGTACCTGCTCCATGGGCTTGACCATGCTTCTTTGACACTTCGAGCAATTCCTTATTAATTCTTGGGCAAAATGGATCGGCTGAAGATATATGTATAACATCTGGCCCATCATAAAAAGTCAGTTTCCTATTTTTTGTAAAATCAATAAACTGATCAGGTATTACAACATCTCCAGGCTTTAGTCCCTCTTTTAAGGAGCCCACAGCATTTATCCCAAGGATCTCTGTACAGCCTATGCTATTTAAAGCCCAGATATTCGCTCTGTAATTAACCATATGAGGTGGAATGTTGTGTTTTTTCCCATGTCTGGGGAGAAAGGCAACATTCATACCATGATAATCTCCAACTTCAACCTCCGATGAAGGTACACCAAAGGGTGTATCAATCGTTCTGCTTTCCTTTACAGTTATGAGATCGTAGAGGCCACTGCCCCCGATTATTCCTATCAATGTATTTCACTTCCTTTCAGTAATGTGTCAATGGTATTTAATTTATTTTTTAAATTCAAGGAAACTTTTTCACGCTTGTCTGTTCACAATGTCATTCATTTTGCTACTTTTAGGGTTGAATTTAATTTGATTCCCGGTTTTGACCAATTTTTATTAGAAGTGGTTCTCAGATCGATAAAACTATAATAGGTTTTGAATTCTTATGTTGAATGGAATCCTCAAAAAATTTGAAAATAGCTGAAATAAAAGGAGAGGTAATGGAAATAAACGTAAAAGCAAAAATTTTATCGCTTTCCAAAAGGGAGGTACAGAGTGCCAAGGGTCCACTAACTTACCATTATGGGTTGATAGGTGACGAAACAGGTGTAATGCCATTTACAGCCTGGTCTTTTCCCACAACTGTAAGGGAGAACGACGTTTATGAAATTTCAAAGTGTTACACAAAAAGTTACAAAGAAAAATTAAGGATTTATTTTGATAATCGTACGGAATTTAAGTTGCTTACAGAAACAATGGAAGTCAAGCGTACATACAAATATTATGAGATAAAAGATTTGAATTTGAACGATAAATTCGTTACGGTGGAAGGTTTAGTAACATCGGAAAATAGGAGGGAATATGAAAAGGATGGAGAAAAGAAGGAAGTATTTCAATATATATTGAAGGACCAAACCGCAACCATACCCCTTTCAAGTTTTGGCAAGAAGTTAGAAGCCGGAAAATACGCAAGAATTGAGGGTGCACGCCTTGATGAATTTAATGGATATTACCGGCTGAACATGTCCGACAAGGCAAATGTAGAATATATAAACATAGACTTGAAAGATGAAGAAAAAATTATGGACATAGTAAATTTAAGAGGTGCAGTGGGAGGTATAACGGTTACGGGGTTCATAATTAACATGGGTGAGAAGAGTGGGCTGGTTGTTAGGTGCAGTGAATGCAACCTGAAAGTGGATGATATAAGATGTTCCGATCATCCCGAAGCACCGTTGAAGTATGATATATTTACATACTTCACTATTGATGACGGTACCGATTACTTACAGGTAAGTGCAGGTTTTGAGGCCCTTAAAGAGATCGCAAATATCAATAGGGAATATCTGGATAATCCACAGAGGCCACCACTGAAGAAAGAAGTGAAGGAGAAAATCGAATCGGCACTCACTCATCATGCACTCAAGATCAAGGGTAACTTACGCATTAATAACATGGGAATTTCTTTAAGATCGACCGAAATATCTGCAATAACAGAAGATCTGGTTAAATCTTTAAAAACAGAAATTAACGGGGGATCAAATTGATTGAAAAAAAGAGGGAACCGGCAAGATGGATTTTTGCCAAGGAATTAAGGGACACCTCCCTTACAATTATGGAGGGAGACGACGAAGCGAGAAAGGAATATTTCATCACTCCTGCAGGGTCTTTTGGAAGGAGAATACTATTCTGTGGTAAAATTACGCAGAAAAAAGAAGAAAATGAAATGACGAAAATGACGGTTGCAGATCACACTGGGGCCTTTTATGTAACATTCTTCTCAAAGGAGTTTAATCAGAATACCAAGATTCAGATTGAACGTGTCAACGAGAATGATGAAGTAATGATTGTGGGAAGAACTACTTACTTCAAGACAAACGAAGGAAAAATGTATATAAATATTAATCCAGAAACGGTAAGGAACATTTCCGAAACGGATACCGAATACTGGAAGGTGAGGTGTGCCCTCTCGCTCAATTCAAGATTAGCAGCTATCAGGGAGATCAGGAAATCTCAGGACATTGACGATAAGCATCTGGGAGATCTGGGTTTTACTCAGGACGAGGCTAGGGGTTGCATTAAAGCGAGTGAGCTCTACGAAGGGTATAATATGGGCCAACTGGAAGAGATCATTGCGGGAATGTCGGTCTATCAATTTTCAGACACGGCCATAAAATTGAGGGAAAAGGTAATGGATATAATCAGGGAAAATAATCCATTCGGGGGAATAACATACGAACAGATACTGGAAAAACTTTCTAAGGAAGGTGTGGAACCCAGGCAGCTCGATGAAACACTGAATCTTCTGGGAACTGATGGCGAAATTTTCGAAGCAGAAAAGCGAAAATTTAAAGCTATTTAGTATCCCATTTTAATTTTAGTTCCTTTGCAGCACGAACCTCATCTGCCCTTTCTATGGATAAGTGCAAAGGCAATGCATGCAATTCCTCATCAGGTGTCTGCACTGCTTCCTGTATCAATTGGCAAAATTGATCCATATCACTTAGACTGGCATCCTCAGTGGGTTCAATCATCAGAGCCTCCGGTACGATTAAGGGAAAATAAATCGTTGGTGCATGAACCCCCCTGTCTATTATAAATTTTGCAATATCAAGGGCTCTTTTGTTCACCATCTTGGATGACATGATAACCTCATGTTTTTTTAATCCCTCATGTCTGTAATTCAGGATTGGTTCCAATCTTTTTGCAAGGTAGTTTGCATTTAGAACCGCTTTCTGTGTGTTTTTTAGCAGCCCATCTGAACCTTTGTACTTAATATAAGCCCAGGCCCTCAGTAAATTTACAAAGGAACCTTGAAACCCAGCAACCCTTCCTATGCTGTGTTCCTGGTCGTATTTTAGCACATATTTCCCCTCTTCTTTTTCGATTCTTGGGAAAGGTAAATATTTTTCAAGGAATGACTTTACCGCTACCGGTCCTGCTCCCGGACCACCGCCTCCATGGGGCGTTGCAAAGGTTTTGTGAAGGTTAAAGTGTACCATGTCAAATCCCATGGCTCCTGGGGAGGTTATTCCCAAAATCGCATTGAGGTTTGCCCCGTCATAATATAACAGGGAACCATTTTTGTGAACAAGATCTGCTATCTCTTCAATATTCGATTCAAAAATTCCCAGCGTGTTTGGATTTGTTATCATAAATGCAGCGGTTTTCTCCGATAATGCCTCCTTAAGGGCATCCACATCTATTACACCATTTTCCATCGAAGGAATCTCAACGACAGAAAAGCCAGCCATTGCGGCAGAGGCGGGGTTTGTTCCATGGGCGGAGTCGGGTATGATGATCTCATTTCTTTCCTCACCTCCAACCTCTTCCATATACTTCCTCACAATGAGCATCGAGGTGAATTCAGCGTGGGCGCCAGCAAGTGGTTGCAGGCTCACCGCATCCATTCCAGACATAATCCTCAGGTATTCTTTCAATTCGTACATCACCTGCAGATTACCCTGACTGTACTGGTAATCCATTAGGGGATGCACCCTTATGAATCTTGAATCTGTAGCAATCCTGTCTGCAAACTTGGGATTAAATTTCATCGTACATGAACCCAGCGGGTAAAATCCAGTATCAACGGCATAGTTCATCTGGGATAACCTGACATAATGCCTTACCACATCATTTTCTGAGATGTCTGGCAGATGGAGATTTTCCTGCCTTAAGCGTTCATCAATCTCTGGTTCTTTAAGGTCTTCACAGGTAAAGGAATTTCCTGAATCCATTTCATTCAGGTATTTTTCATCATAGGTTGCCTGATGATATGTCATTCCATCACCTCCATAGCGTTTTTCAAGTATTCCATTTCATTCTGATTTCGCATTTCGGTTGAAGCAAAGAAAACTGCATTTTTCTTTGAAGAATCAACACTGTAAAGTGCATCTTTGGCTCTGAAACCCCCAAGGATATTCTTTTCCTCCAGATGTTGCATCATAAATTGGGACCTCGATCCAACATCAATGATAAAATCGGTAAAAAAGGGATTTTTAAAATTATATGGTTTAACATAGGGCACCTTTTTCATTTCAGAAATTGTTTTGTTAACATTTTCCATAGATTTGGTCGCCACCCATTTTAATCCTTTATTCCCAAGGATGGATAGATACGCTGTTGAGGCAATTGCAAGAAGAGCCTGGTTGGTGCAAATGTTGCTCATGGCCTTATCCCTTCTAATATGTTGCTCTCTTGTCTGTAGTGTCATTACAAAAGCCTTTTTACCCTTTCTATCCACAGTTTCTCCAATCAATCTCCCTGGTGATTTTCTCACATATTTTTCCTTGAAGGAAAACAATCCAAGATAGGGACCACCATAACTCAATGAAATTCCAAGCTGTTGACCCTCACCCACTGCTATGTCCGCGTCGTAATCCCCCGGAGATTTTATTAACGCTAGGGAAATAGGATCATAATATGCTATATGCAGAGCATTTATCTTGATCTCTCTTATCCTTGTTACTCCCGGATCTATTGTTCCGTAATTTGATGGATTATAGGTTATGATGGATGAGACTTCAGAATCAACCATTTCAGTTAATTTTTCAAGATCTATGGTTCCATCCTCGAGCGTTGGATAAAATTTCAATTTCATATTTAACCCCGTGATATATGTCACGATGACCTGCAAATGGTTTATCCTTATATTTTGAGGAAGAAGAATGGTTTTATTGCCATTAATCCGGTGGGCCATTCGGACGGCCTCCCCAAGTCCACTGGGTCCATCATACATGGATGAGTTTGTGACCTCCATCCCTGTTAAATCGGAAATTATGCTCTGGTACTCAAATAAGGCCTGCAGCATACCTTGGGATATCTCAGCCTGATACGGAGTATATGACGTTATGAATTCATTTCTCATGATAATATTTTGTATGGAAGCAGGTATGTACCTTTCATATGCCCCCAATCCAAGGAATATTTTCATATTAAGTGCATTTTTTGATCCAACTTCCTCTGAATTGAGAATAACTTCCATTTCACTTTTCCCCTTACCAATGGAGTCAATATTGCATCTTATTCCCTTAGGAATATCACTAAAAAGTTCCTCGTAACTATTCATGCCAATATAGGATAGTATCTTCAAGTCAGGATCCATGCGCAACCACTATTTCAGTAATCCCATGCGGTTATTAAAACATGTATTTGCGAAAAATTGAATACCATCTGGATGGAAGTACTTGATTCCTTTTCAATTCCTTACCAGATGTGATCACAAATATTGATCACATTTGAAAAAGGTTTAATTAAAGGATATGTAATAACCATTGGATGAAATTAAAATCAAGCGTGAGTAACCTGAAGGAAGTTATGGATATACTGAGTTCAATAACAAATGAAGCAAAACTGGAATTCGACGTTGATGGTTTAAAAGTAAGGGCAATTGACAGCGCAAGGATTGCAATGGTAGATCTTTTCGTACCAAAGGAGTCTTTTATAAGCTATGAAACAGACGAGAAGGTGGAGGTTTCCGTGGAACTTGATAAGATAAAAAGCGTATTGAGACTTGCATCACAATCTGATGATCTTTCACTTACCATATCAGGATCAAAAATGAAGTTCTCGCTGGGAAATCTTACGAAGACCATCTCAACACTGGACACTTTCGTAAATTCTCCAAAACTTCCGACAGTGGATCCAAAAAATTATGTGGTAATTAGAAAAGCTGACCTTGATAAAGGATTGAGAGCAGCCACTGATGTTAGGGATTCCATCAAGTTCACCATAGAAGATAAAAGATTTGAAGCGTCATCCAAAAGTGAATCTGAAGAGGTAAATCTGGTAATAGACAACGAAAATCTTATAGAAATAAGAAATCAGGAGAAAGCATCAAGCAGTTATCCACTGGATTACTTGAGTAAAATCATAAGGGCGATTAGTTTTGCCGAAACTTTAAAAATCGCATTCAACAATGATTATCCTCTGGTCATGGAATTTAACTTTTCCAATAGGGACGGAGTAAAAGTGGCAAGATTCCTTTTGGCCCCCAGAATAGAATAGTCAACTAAGCTAACTTAAGACAGGTAGGTTTGCCTGGAAGCGGGGCGGTGCAAGAGTTGATTAGGACTATGGGGACATTGCGAACGACATGAAAGTGAAGGAGAAGCAAGCTGGGAGAAATGCATACACACCTATGGAAGATTCACAGATCCGTAGACGTGTGACTCCGTCTCCATAGAAAGATGGGTTTTTCTTTGAGCATATTTTAAAATTCTCTCCAACAAAACTGATGTGAACTTACTCGGAATGAGGGACCACGACTTGAGAGGCCCGCCATAAAAATGCCCGGACAACTGCCAATGAGTGGTGAAATATAGGGGTATTAACATAAAAAGAGGAAAAGTTAGTAAAACTGAGAAATGAATTGAAATTTGTGTCACAATTCCGCCCCAAGTTTACATGTATTGTTTTCCCTAGAAATATTGAAAGAATCTGCCCAATTTATTTTTTTTAACTATTCCAAAATGCCGTAAAGCGCCAACTTCCCAACGAAATATTTAAAAATCATGTGTTATTTATTGTCGATCATGGTTTAAAACCAGTATTCAATTCAAGAGGATCAAAATAATGTTCATTTGTTGCAATTTCTGATAGTTGATAATTAAGAAAAAGCGAGCGCGAGGGGATTTGGACCCCTGATCTACAGCTTAGGAGGCTGTTGCCATATCCAGGCTTGGCCACGCGCCCTTACAAACCTAGTCTCAGATCCACATGATTGGCGTCCTTGGTTACAAAGATCAGATGGTTTTCATCCATTCTCAGTCCTTTTAAACCAGAATTTACATATGGATTCGTTCACAAGTTTTATAGATTGAATTCTTCAGTGCTTGTTGAATTCAAGCCCTTAATTATAGATTGTCATATTATATTTTCGCAATGATCGGTAGAGTAAAACGAAGGAGATGGTATCCGCTCCTTCTTGTATAATCTATCTATAACTCATGATCTTTTAACGCATTCCATAATTGTTTAAAATAATCAGTAATCTATCGCGTTTAAGATTTGGGGTTGAGTGATGTAGTGCTTGCTTAACTATCAATAGAGCTATTTAGAGGTATTTGTTCTTCGATATTTTCTATATTTTTACCCAGGATGAATGAGTATTTCTGGAGAAAAAAGGAAGCTTTTAAACCTGTCAAGATTCCCATATTTCCCAATCTTATAATTTTATTCTGAAGGCTACCCATTCCCCCGGCTACTTCAATATTCTCATATTTGAGTTTGAGCCGTAGTTCGGAAGGGGGAATAGTTGGTTCAAAAGCTATAACTGAATCAGAATAGTTAGATTCATTTCCAAGAACCTTGGCACCAGAGAGCATTATGCCATTTCTGATAAAATCAGCCACTACATGATGTCTGAGCAATCTTTTTTCCAGAGTTTCCCTTTCAAGTGCAAGGAGTGCAACGAATAATGCATTAAGACTACCGGTAGATGGTGTAAATGGTGTCTCACTTTTCTTGAGGAATTTTATCCCAGAAGAAAGATCCAGATATTTTGGAATATCGTTATGAAAAGATTCGCAATCAGAATAATCTTTACCTAGACATACGATCCCAACACCGGGAACAGATGCTATACCTTTCTGGCTGCAGGTAGCCATTGCATCAATTCCCCAATTATTTACCATTATAGGGAGAGAAGCAAAACCAGACACACTATCTACAAGTACTTTTAATCCCATTTTCTTGCATGCACTAGTTATTTCTTTAAGATTTTTTATGGATGTCCCGTTTCCCGTTTCGTTATGTACCAAACATATAGTTTCAATTTCACTGTGAGTGGATAAATAATTTAATATTTCAGAAGTTTCAATAGAATCTTGCTCATTTTTTGTCAATCTGGATAGAATGCACCCCCTTCTTTCCACACTTTCCATCATTCTATCTCCGAATTCCCCAAATGAAACTGCTAATACATGTTCTCCCGGCTTTGTGAGCGAATATATCATTGACTCAACAGCCAGAGTTCCAGAACCTGTTGTCATTACTGAATGATTAGCATCTGCAAAACGATTTAAAAGCATCTCCGAATTATGTACAATATCCTTAAAATCCTTTGATCTATGATTTACCACATATGCTGAGGCATTGTGATTTAATTACATAATTATTTATACTCTCATGTATTGAATCAATATGGGTCGCATAGAGTCAAAGAGGAAAGAGGAACTCATAAAGGATGTCAAGGAAAGATATG
>JAJYRA010000031.1 GCA_021794355.1 Thermoplasmata archaeon
CCACATCCATGCTTACCGTTGTGGATGGTTTTATCTCTCTGGATTCAGGTATTTCATTCTGTGTTTCTGAAAGGATTGAAACATAGTATTTACCTGAACCTGTTTTGGATATTGTAAGTGAATGCATTGTACCTTGAATCTCCCTGTGCATGATCAACCGTAATGGTGCTTTGAATTTCGGTATTGCGAGATGGTTGCCATCAATGCTGAAATGTTGAGGCACAGAGAATGATCCGCTGTTTTCCTTCTTTTTGAATCTTGGGTATCTGGTGACTTTCTTGAAGAATCCATGAAAGGCACTGTCCAGATGCATCACAACCTGCTGGATACTTTGGGAATTGATTTCATTAAGCCATTGATATTCATTCTTCAATGATGGTAAAAGCAATGCCATTTCCCTGTATGTCATGCCCTTTCCAGTTTCCGTGTATCGACTATTCCGTATATGAAGAAAATGATTCCATACAAACCTGCATGATCCAATATGCTTCTCAATGAGGATCTTCTGATCATCATTGGGATACATCCTGAATCTGTAGGCTTTGTACATATGCTATTTGTGTAGTATCACCCACTTTGTTAATCTTTTTGGTTCGCTTTCATCTCCTCTCTTAAGATCGGAGTTTTCTCGCTCACCTGATTATAAATATAATCTCAACTTAGGTATCTGGCATTTTAGACTAAAATCCATGACACAAAAACAATAAGGAACTTGGAACAATTAAAAAAAAGGGATTAAGTTAGTATCAAAGAAATAAATAGAAAAAATTAGTTAAGAGTGCTGAGCTTTTTCTTAATTGCTTCGTAATCCGGTTCTTTCCCAGGGTCTTCAGAAATCCATGCATATGCGATTTTGCCAGTTTTATCCAGAATAAAAACGGACCTCTTGGAAACATCAAGTTTTGAGAGTCCAATGAAGTTCTTATGGACGATTCCGTATTCGGATATTATTTTTTTACTGTGATCACTTAAAAGATCAAAATTCAGATTGTATGTTTCTGCGAATTTAGCAAGGGCAAACGGTGTATCAACGCTTATGCCCAGGACCTTTGCCTTGAGATCGTTGAATGCAGTCATGGAGTCTCGAAATGAGCACATCTCCTTGGTACAAACTCCAGTAAAAGCTCCAGGGAAGAAAGCTAGTACAACATTGGTCCCCTTGAACTCCGATAATTTTCTCATTTTGTTTTTTGAATCTGGCAATTCGAATTCTGGTGCCATATCTCCTTCTTTCAATATCATTTTTTCACCAAGATGATATATGAAAATGATATTTAACTTTTTGAGAGAAAAATATAATAGTAAAGAAAGGGTAAAAAGTAAAGAAAATGTATTTAATGACTCTCAATATACTACAAAAATTGACAACGGAAGGTTAGTTAATTAATAATTAAGTAAACGCTCCTTTACAATAGGATAAAAATAAAACACATGAGAATTATGCAAGCAATCTTTGAAATAGAAAGGTCCCTGCGAAAGCTTGGGAGGAGTTCGATCCTAGAATGAAATCAGTATCTCTACTTTCAGGTGGAAAGGATTCGTTTTTCGCAACCTTAATTGCAATGGAACAGGGCTTAGAGATTACTGAGTGCGTTACTGTTGAACCTGTTGAATTTTCTGAAATGTTCCATTTTCCAAATTTTCAGTTTGCAAAAGAGGTAGGAGAGCTGCTGGGTCTTAAAACCGTATTTTTAAAGGAGGATTCATTTTACTCTGGCCTTAAGGAAATTATTGAAAAAGATGGAATTCAGGCTGTGATTAGTGGAGCACTTGCTTCCAATTTTCAGAAGACACGGATAGAAAGGTTTTGTTCTGAAAATAATGTAATGTCCTATACTCCGTTGTGGTTGATGGATCAGGAAAATGAGCTAAGAGGGTTGATTGGTTCTGGTATAAAGGCTATGATAATAAGTGTATCAGCAGAGGGTCTCGGGAAAGAATTTTTGGGTAGGGAATTTAATGAAGAACTTATCGAAGATTTGAAGAGACAGGACCTCAAAATTAGAATCAATCTATCTGGTGAAGGCGGTGAATACGAATCTTTTGTTACTGGCTACAGGAATAAATTTCTAAAAATAACCGACTACGAAGATGATTCATATGGATCCTTATCCTTCAGAAGAATTAAAAAATTGAGTAAAACACATTGAAGTATGGGAATTGATTTAATCTTAAGAACTAAATTTTAACCCTTTCCACTTCAATGGCGTCCCATGTAGGATATTCTTCCACCTGGTAAATCTCGTAATCAAGCTGGCCCTTTAGGTCTTCAGCTATCCATGGCGCTATTTCCACCCTCCTTTTTACCCTATTAATCTGCATTTCGGATTTTGGAATGCCAAGGGCTAGAAGGGCTTCGGCTATCTCCTCAACTTTCCCGCCCTGAACAATGCCCCTAACAATAGTCCCATCCTTTGTCACAACGTCAAAGGGTTTGGCAATATTCTTTGCCCGTCTTTTAAGACGATTTTTCAATTGTACTCCGTCCTTGAAAGATGCAGAACAGTAATGAACGGTAAAATCTGGTGTTTCTCTAACCATTTGAATAGCCAGTTCCTGAGAATCCTTAGCGCCAGATTCAACATCATTTTTAATGGAATAATTTTTTCCAAGTAAGTTTCCGAAATTTGTCTCAGAAAACTCAAGTTCATTGAGATTGATAAAATCAAGATCCATCTTTCTACAGAAATCTATTAACGCTTTTGTATCCTCAGTCCTCCCGGGTAAACTTGGAACTTCTATGCCGACACTCATACCCATGTCTCTGGACCATTTTATTCTATCTTTGAATATGGACCTATCCATAACCTTCCATATCTCTTCTGGGGGATGAAACCTAATTTCATTTAATCCCGCCTTCCCAACTGTTTCTATGGCCTCCCTTGAACCGCTTATGGTATATAGGTGTATGTGGTGGGCACCTCCAAATTCTTCCTTTAAAATGCGTATGTATTCTGCAGTCCTTTCATAGAATTTAAGTGGATCTCCACCGGTTATTCCGGTTCCAGTGGCCTGAATCATTTTTGCCTCAAATATGGCATCTCTCATATTTGCCAGGGGCATTTCGTCAGCAAACATCACATCATTCATTTTCTTTTGTTCAGATAACGGACAGTAAAAGCATTTTGCATCACAAATTCCTGAAACAAAAAGAACCATTTTTGATCCCTTAGCACACATGGTACAGCCAAGGGGAAGATGTCCATTGTAAACTGATTTTCCTGGAAGGGTTTTCATTAGTACACGATACCACGGGAATATTAAAACATTACAACAAAAAGTTAGGCAACTCAACTTTACTCTTGGGCAAAATTAAAATTCTTTGCCCCAGTATATTTGAATCAAACATCCTCAAGCGTCTTCTGTTCTGTATCTATCAATGAACTTTCAGCCATGAGGCTGTTCTGCGAGAGTATGAGGTTTCTCATTATTCTCATTACTTGAAAATTATTGGTGCTCTCAGGCTCAATCAACATTTCATTATCTGGGATTTCTATCCCTGATTCTTGGAATGACTTGATAAATGTAATTTTTTTAGTTGAAAATGACTTTCTATAGTTCTTTGGAAGGTCCACATCACACAACTCAAACTCTCGGATGAAAATTGGCCTATTAAAGGTATAATACAAGAAAGAAAGGCAGATATCACCGTGGTTATCGGGATAAATTTCCCTAATTGCCTTTCCAATTTTCCTGTACAATGAAACGGTTCCTTTTTGATTTAGGGAATATACCTTAGCAGGTTTTATTTCTTTAACCTTCAAAATTTCAGAATCAACCATTGAGGAAAGATATCCTGCAAGAGTGAGTCTGTGCATCTTTATTCCTAACTCCTCAAGGGATTTCTTTATGCCGGAAATTGACTGTTCATCTTTTTTTAATATCTGTACAATCTGCTTTTGTATGGTCTGAGTCATAGCTTTTCACCCCATAATTTATGTGTATTTTCTATGGCAATGTCGCAAATTTCGGAGGAAGATCCGATGAAATTAAGTGGATCGATAAACTCTGTAATTTTTGCTTCAGTAAAAAGTTTTCCAAATTCGGATTTTCTTAGAATAGTATATAGATCATTTCTCCCTTCATAAAATTCCATTGAAACCTTTCTTATGATCTCATGTGCCTTTGTTCTATCTATACCTTTAATGGTCAATTGAGAAGTGAGATTTTCTGAAATGCATAGGGGAGATCCAAGTAAATTCCTTTTCATGTTTATTTCATTCACAACAAGGTTTGATATAATTTTCGTTAGTTTTGTTAATACATAATCAGTCAAGATACAGGAGTAGGGTATTGTAAATCTCTCAATGGCACTGTTGGTCAGATCCCTTTCGTGCCAAGTAACTGCAGCCTCTGTCTCTGGCACAGTAAAAGATCTGATCATTCTTGAAAGGCTACAAACGTTTTCAGATTCTATGGGATTCCTTTTGCTGGGCATAGAGGAAGATCCTACTTGGTTTAATGATTCAAAGTACTCCATCACTTCAAATATTTCTGGTCTCTGTAAATTCCTAATTTCCGTACCTATTTTCTCACAGGTCGTGGCAATATTCCCGAGTAATTGTAGGAATTCTATATATCTATCCCTGGCAACAAGTTGTCCCGTGGCGATTTCGGAGTTCAAACCGAGGGATTTCATAGCATCCTCACTCACCTTCAGGGCGGCCGAACCCATGGACGCTCCCGTACCCACAGGTCCAAGTGCTTTTCCAGTGAGTATTCGGTTTTTTATATCCTTCAATCTTTCCCAGTGCCTGTTAAACTCTTCCAGATAGGTTGAAAGCTTCAATCCAAATGTTATAGGGCTTGCATGCTGACCATGGGTTCTTCCTAGCATGGCAGTTCCCTTATGTTTTTCTATTTTTTCAATCAGGGAAGCCTGCATTGCTTTAATATCCTCAGCTAAATAAGCACAATAATCCTTTATTTGCAATGCTGTGGCAGAGTCAATAATATCATTGGAAGTGATCCCAAAATGTAGAAATTTGAAAGAATCATGACTCTGCACTTCAATGGTCCTTATGAATGCCATTATATCGTGCTTCGTCTCTTTTTCAATCTCGCTCATTCTCTTTATATCAACTCCCACTTTCAAAATTTCCTTCAATTCCTTAAGATCACATTCTGGAATCACCTTGTTTTTCATCTGTGCTTCTGAAATTGCTATTTCAACTTTTAACATGTAATTCAAACGATTTTGTTGCTCGAAAATTTCTCTTATTACTGGCCTTCCATAACGTTCTTCGATGGGCGAGATAGTCACGAACTGTTATATTTTCTGTAGTTAAAAGTTTTCTTATTTCTGAAATGTAAAAAATAATATCTAGAGGATAAGTCTCATGGCCATAACCCCATTGGAAAAGTTATCGAAATAATATATCTTAATTTCATAGTTTCCTGCCGTAAGGTTAAAGGTACTATTAAAAGACGTTAAATTACCATTATATTTATGTTGATACGTATAATTATCAAACGGAACAATTGTGTTCGAAGCATTTCCCTTCTGCTCTATTCTAACATAGGACGGTTCTGATGTTGTTAAATTCAGAAACAGTGAAGTGGTAGATTTAGAAAGGTTAAAATAGGTTTCTGCAAAAAATCCATAAACATTACTGGTGTAAGTCTTTTCGTTTAATTGCTCGTATGGAAATTTAATTCCTTTCTGAAAGAGATAACTCTGGGAATATGGGTTAAATGATGAATTAGTGGAGTTGAATTCAAACGTCATATTTCTATTGGAAAGCGAATTAAAAACACTCTGGTTATTCATCATAATTCCGGAAGGGTTTGAAACGTTCAGTTCACCATAAGTTAAATTTTTAGTCATTTGCATCTCATCTGAAATAAATGGTTCCAGTTTCATTCCATTTATTGAACTAGAGATACCGCTAACCGGGGACCCGGTTAATATGGAATCTGTGCTTTTATCAATGATGGAAACATACGTGAAGTTCATATTTTCTGGAATGAACAGACGCATGGACAGGGATGAGTTAAAAAGTGTTATTGGAAGGTTCTTTCCGTTGAGTGAAATATCGCTTAAACACATGATGATAGGGTAGGAGTTATAAACTGATTTAGATGATAAGGATATGATAACTGGCTTGCCGTAGTTATGTAAAACTATATCTAACTCTATTTGAGATATGGGTATATTTTCTGTAACACTCTGAACTTGAAGTAAGTACTCATTATTATAGGTTAACTCATCCCTGGTAAGCTGAATATTCATTCGTGGAACTTGTGGGTTTCCTTTGGGAGCATTCTGAAAAAGGAAAAGTCCCAGCGTCGTCATTAATATTACTGTTATAGCAATCAGCAATAATGTGCCTATGAGCTCTGAAACGCTTCTGTCTTCCCTTACCCTAACTTGTTTCAATAAAATGAAATCCATAGGTTACTTATAAAAGTGATCGTGAAGAATCGATCGTTTGTTATTCCTCATTCCTGTTCTTAATCGCGCATTAACTTTATGATCCCGTGAAAAGCTTATATTAAGGAGATTCCCCAACATTATTCCGGGATTATTCTCCTAAACTGTTTTAACATCATTCTTTAATTCTTTTTCTCTAACATCCATTATAAAGAAATAGGGAATTACTTGAAGAGCCAAACAGGCAGCTAGTTTATGAGATCACTTTAATAAAAAGAGAAATCTTACAACCATTGAATCTCCCAGGAAAGTCTCAGTATTCTTAAAAAAATCATGTAAGGGAAATATGGTGATCTTTTAATAATATTGCCCTAACTTTAAAGGTCAACATTGCCAAGTTGCAAACTGAGGAAGTTTTCTCAACGATGTATTTCTATCCAACGAATAGGTGTTCAAACGAAGGAAAAATTGGATAGAAATTTAATATTATCAACAGTTATTTATCAAAATGTTATACCGGTTTTGAGGATTGATTTGCCTCCTAAATTTTTTATACAAGTGAATTCATTTCACCATTATGTTCCCCTCTCCATAGTAAATCAAGAAATGAGTTTCAGGGATGATCTTCTAAACGAATTATAAGAGATTCATGTGACCGTATACAAAGTCAATTATAGGCATGTTTATCTATATGTAATTAATACAAAAACATGATCTCAACGGAAAATGAAGTTATTAGTGTGCGTCTCAGAAAGGGGACTAGGGAAAAGTTAAAGAATCTGGGAATAAACCCATCAGATGAGGTTAGAAAATTTCTTGAAGAATTAGTTTGGAAAAAGGATGTTAGAAATACCATTGATAAGCTGGAATTGATGATACGACAATATTCGAAGCCTTCAGAAACAGGCTTTGCAGTTAAGTCCATTCGCGAGGATAGGGATGATGGTCATTGATTCCTCGACCATAGTCAAGTTCTTTTCACAAGAGCCGGGTTGGGAAAACTTACGCAAATATCTTTATGAGCCTATTACCATAGAACTCTCGTTAAAAGAGCTTGGTAACGCTTTATGGAAAAAAGTGAATAGAGGAGAGTTTGAAGAGGTAAATGCCCTAGAAGTTCTAACAGAATTTCAGCGTATCGGGAAGTTCCTGGCACAAGAGAAATACTTAAGAAAAGCATTCGAAATAGCGGTGAAGTATAAAATTACAATATACGATTCCTTCTTCATATCAGCTGCTTTTATAGAAGATTATGACCTTATCACATCGGATATAAGGCAGGGAAATGTTTCGAAAGATTTAGGAATAAATACAATAATATGTTGAGTTAAAGCTTCAGATTTTTTCATAAGAAACCTATCAAGAATATTGGTAAAATTCGTTCAATATATTGTGCAATCTATTTCTCTGGAATGCGATTAACTGTCTTCCTTGTATAATTGTCGTTATGACCGAAAAAAAAGAAACTTATAAGAAAAATATTTCTTCTCGTCTCTAGTGTCAATATGTCTCAACGACAGATACAGTGTTATGAAGTTAACACATTTTTCTACCACATTTGGTGGCGGTATCTTCAATATTTTTAAAATGCGGAGGGCCGGATTCGAACCGGCGAACCCCTACGGAAGCAGATCTTGAGTCTGCCGCCTTTGACCTAGCTCGGCAACCTCCGCTTATGGATTGATTGAAGGTATAGCCTTTCCTAATTTAACCCTTTTTCAAATATGTTTGTGAAAACTCCAATTTTTTTTGTAATGAAAAGATCATACGGGAACATTATTTCAGGTCATGATCCTGACCGTACTAAGAGCAAGATAATCTGATATTAGAGTTACCCAGATACGTTTATACCGTTTAAATTTCTTTCAGCGCATGAATATTAGAGGTAAAGAATTAAAATTATTCCCCCATGAACCCTCAAAAGTAATCAGAAGTAAAAGGTTCCTGAATTATGATTTCGGGGAATTTGAGAAGTTCTATTTTCCCGGATCTTTAGAAACTCTCAGTAAGAGAAAATCCGGAAGGGCTGACACTTTCATAGAAGATGACAATAGAGGTGCAATATATCCGGAAGAAATATGCAATATTGATGGAACGGAATTCCATATGTCCCTGAAAGGAGTTGGATCTACTGTGGATCCGTATTCCCTTGAACCATTAAATATATACAGCATAGGATCACTTTCAAATAATACTCAATTCAGGAATGAAATAGAATCATCAGGCTATCATGGGAATAGATTTATCACGGGAGAAACCTGGCTGAGAGGGTCTCCCTATGGAGGTCAGGGGCTTGAGCTCGCAAGTATAGCCTTAAATACTTCAGAAATGGCAAACCCCACATCAATTAACGGATTCAGAATTGCACCTGTTATTTCCATTGTCACAATGGAAGAAGAAATGCAGGGAAAGATCAGGGAATTATTCTGGTACAGAAAATACGGAGGTGATTTTGTTCAGGAAATCAGATTATTGCCCTCCAATGTGAGACTATATTTTCATGCCTCCAGCACTGTTGGAAATAATATATCCAGCGTGTTCGAAATATTTGAGCTTTTTGACAATAGAAAGACTACCGACTTCATGGTTAATTTCATGAAATCTGGACTTGCTGCCCTAACTGCATTTTCAAGAACACTTAAAAAGGAGAAACCCGGAATATACTCCGGGCTTGATTTTTTTGATGTCTGGCTGGATAAGGATGCTGTTTTATCCAAAGATGGTACCATATATTTTGTGGACCTTGAAGGCGTTGAGAGGAGATACGTAATGGAGGAAAAAGTCGCTGAAGCCGTCACTGATCAATTTTATCGATCACTGTACGAACTGATGTATTCCTATGTGCGAATAGATGAGGAGAGAATTAGGAGGTTCGGAAGTCCCATAGAGCGCAGAACTCAGTTACAGAGTATCATCGAAATAGCAGTGGAGAACGATAAATTCATTAATACAGAGGAGAGAAATGGCAAAATGGATATTATAATTAGCAATGATTTAAAAGATGAAAATTTAAATAACCGTTTCACAATGCTCAACCGGGTGAGATGAATCAAATCGTCAGATGTATACAGCTTTCTTAAGGGTATTTACTTGGGGAAACCTGACACGCAAATAGATCAGGAAACTTTTAATTATCTTATAAATAATAAATATATTGAGTCATTTACAAAGGATCAGTACCTTGCATTATCCAATGAGGTTGCTGAGATTGAACAGATTTCAAAAAATATGGCAGAGGAAAGGGCTGCTTTTCAAAAGGCGAAAAATTTAGAGGAGTCCTACTCCAATAAAATCCATTCAATCAGGTTTCATCTTGAAGGTAAAGAAAAGAAGACTGAGGAGAAAGATCAATTTCAAAAGGAAATTGATGAAGTAAATGAGATCTTTAAGGCTGAAAAGACATATGAAGAACAATTCAACCAGTTGATGGCTAAGAAATCACAACTAAGTGGGATGGTGCCATTGGATCAGGTATACGTTAAGATAACTGATGAAGGGAAGCAAATCATTCATGATCTCTCTCTCAGGTTGTATCGGTTCTCAGATGAAGAATTCTCAAATTACCAGACTGAAATGAATGCAACCATTGGAGAACTCACAAATATAGTAGTCAGCGCTAAGGGATACTTCAATTATCTGGAAGGAATAGTTAGTGACATTGAACAGAAGTCAACCTTGTTCAGTACGGCCATAGGTTTGGCTAAATTTAAGGATAGTGTCGAATCCGTTGAAACAAGATTTAGGAATGCCTATGAAGAGATGGGTAAATTTACGAAAAATGTTGAAAACAGGCTCATGGCAACTGAAATTCTCACAGGTTCTGGAACTGACATCTCAGAACAAATGAGGTCGTTTGCCGAAGTCCATAAAGAAATACGGCATAAAATACATATTCCAAGAGAATCCGCCACAGCAGTAACGGCCATAACCTTTCTTTCCAGGAGATATGATGGAACTTTCCCCTTGGAGAACCTGAAGACATTCATGAACATCACGCCTTCGTATGAATCCGCTGCAGTAATGGCTTCCATAAACAAGCCACTGGAAGATACCCAGGCGAAGTTTGTTGCAATGAAAAGAATATTTTCTGCATGGGGATATGATACTTCCGAAGATCTGGAACTGTCTTCAGCCTATGTAGCTATTTCAGATCTACAGCCAGAGGAAATTAAGGATAAGCTATCAGTGATTATAGATGCCATTAAAAATTACCTGGAGTATCCACTTGTTTCCTCTACCATAATTGCGACTGTTCCTGTTATGGAAGCTAACGAGACACTGGATTTACTTTCAAAAGCGTACAATATTATTGAAAATAATGTAAGTGGATTTGAAAAATCAGAGATAATGGCTGCTTCGGTTAGTCTTGTTCACGGAATAAAGAAGGAACTGATAACAGACGTTGATTCCAAGGCACCTGTTGTTAATACCCCATATAATTTCCATTACATGCCCTCTCCTTTCTTCTTTCCCTTCTACATGCCCATGTTAATGGTTCAGGGAAGTTACTTTTCCACCTTCAGCGGGATTGGTGGGGTTCATCCTGCTCATATTCATTCAGTGGGCGGGTTTTCGGGATGAAGAAAGCAATCCTCATTTCCCTGTTTATTTTCTCCTTAATGATTGCTGGTTCCATTCCACAGGCTCAGGTGAATACATCTCCAAGCTCGGGTACCTTCTTTCAGTACAGAGAGCTTGTCGTTATAGATAATGGAAAAGGGAATTACTCCGGATATCAGAGCAGGACATGGATCAATGGAACAGAAAAAGTCACCGGTCTTAGCGCTCAGGGAAATGTGCAAATGACCTACAATTATTCATGCAGCATAAAGTCACCAAGGCTCGACTACTATAATCCTCAAATAGCTAAAGGAATTTTTACATTCTCAGATATAAACTGCAAATATGTAAATGGAACTGACAATGAAACGGGTTACACAAACCCATCCGTATGGTTTTACACAAATACCTCAATTCCTTCTGGATCAACAAGAGAAGTTCTGAACACTAATATGACAGTTATATCTACAGACTATAATTATACTCCTCCAACTGGTAATGCACTTATAAAAACCATTTATCTAACAAATATGAGCGGATATGTAAGGAATGATGAATATGGGAAATTCAATGCAACTTATAATTGGACTGCTTATTATGACAGATCCACCGGATTTATTGTAGCGTACGTTTACTCAGAGACTGATTCCAATGGGAGGGGAGATGGATTCAGTTGCACAAACACACTGTACGTTTCGGATTCAAGTTATGGTATTGCAATAAGCGCCTCTAAACCACACCTATCAAAAACATCTCCTTTTCCATATGTTCTTCTAGAGTTTATAGGCGTATTTGTCATTGTCATTCTTATTCTAGTGGCCTTATTGTCTAGGAAGGGAAAGAGAAATAAGATTAAACAGCATTCTACTCCGAACAGAGTCAATGATAACATGAATGAGAATGTGAATAAGAATAGGGAAGATGAAAAGATAGATCTTGAACCTAAATCTCAGGGAACTGAACAGGTTGTCATAAAGGAGATTGTAAAGGTAAAATGTCAGTACTGTGGTGCCCTCATAGACTCAACGGCTGAGAAATGTCCATTCTGTGGAGCTCCCAGGAATTAAATGATCAATTCATAATCAGAATCTGAATAAAGCAAAAAAATCTTCAAGCTTTTTATGGGTGAAACCACCTATATATCTTTCCCACATCTGCAAACCCAAATTTTATTGCAATTTCCCTTGAATAAGTGCTTTTTTCAGGGATCTCCGACACAACTTTCCTTAATCTCACAAATCTAGCCCATTGAATTCTGGCGGTAACCAGAGATTCCCCTATTCTCATATTTCTATAATTCTCCTGAACATAGAGGCTGTGCAATCTCCCAATTCCTTCAAAAATACCTAACCATCCCATACCCACAATTTTGGATTCTTTAATACAGATAAAACATTTTTCCCCGTGTTGCAGTGCCGAATTGACCCAGTTAATGTTCACTTTCCCATAGGCGTTTAACATGAAACGAATCAGATCACCACGCTTCATTTCATCAAAAATCTGAATCTGTTGTTTCAAAACGAGATCATTTCTCACCATTCCAATGTCAATAGAAAATAGGGTTTCGTATGTGCAGGAAGAAATACAAGGAAAGGATGTAAAGAACTCAGAATCTGGCTTTAAATGATAGAATTTCAATGCCGTATTCCTGTCATTGGTGAAGCAAGTTCCGGACTTTTCTACCGGATCGTAAACAAAAAGGGATTCAGGAGTTTTATCTTTGGAATAGGCAACATAGAGTTCTCCGTTACTTTCCATTGCCTCTTGGACAAATAGAGGAATGAAGTAGTTGAGAGTAGAATAATTCAACTTGTGGAAAATTAAGGATATTTCCCCGGGAGAAATTTCATCGACTCGAATCACTTTCCCCATATGCCATGGTTAGATGAATTTGTAATATTTAATTTTAGATATTATTCCGGAAATTATCAATATACGAGTTATAAGAGTCTGGAGAAGAAAAAATAAAATCTTATACGAAAACAGCATTTCAGAACATTGGATATCTCATTGGATTTCATGGATAACCCCAAAATATTGGAAATATTCTCTAAGTGTTTAACTCCAGAAAATGATAAAAGAATAGATCTAAAGTGGGTCAGTCAGGATCACTTGATTATTACGATTAAAAGGGTAAAATTAACTTCTCTTTATAGCCTGACAGATGAATTCTTAAAAATTAAGGATTTAATTTCAGAAGTTACAAATAAGGTCACTCCTGAACCTCAAGATTGAGTTTTTCAGTCAGTTCTTTATACCTGTTTCTTATGGTAACCTCTGTTACTCCTGCAACCTCAGCAACTGATCTCTGTGTCCTTCTTTCATTCATGAGAATTGAGGCTATATATATGGCAGCTGCAGCCACTCCAGTCGGGCCTTTTCCTGACGTCAGATCATTATCCTGAGCTAATTTAATTATCTCAGCAGCCTGTTTTCTTGTATCGAGCGATAACTTTAATTTACTGCAAAATCTGTTCAGGTAATCCTCAGGCTTTGAGGGCATGATATTCAACTGTAGATATCTGCTCATAATACGATAAGTACGTCCAATTTCTTTTTTCTTGACCCTGGTTATGGAAGCAATTTCATCCAGTGTTCTCGGAACATTTGTTATTCTGCAGGCGGCATAGAGTGATCCGGCAACCACTCCCTCTATGCTTCTACCTCTAATCATGTTCTGCTTAACTGCCTTCCTGTAAATCACTGCAGCAGTCTCCCTTACATCATTGGGTATGCTTAAATTTGATGCCATTCTTTCCATTTCCTGAAGAGCCTGGGACAGGTTTCTTTCAGCTGCATTTGAAACTTTTATTCTTTTCTGCCACTTTCTCAATCTATAAAGTTGTGCTCTGTTTCTGGTTGGAATAGATTTCCCATAAGAATCCTTATTTTTCCATGAAATATCTGTGGATAATCCTTTATCGTGTAGGGTAAAGGTCATGGGAGATCCGGCCCTTGCTCTGGATTCATTTTGTTCCGTGTCAAATGCTCTCCATTCTGGTCCCTGATCAATATAACTTTCATCAATAACAATCCCACACTTGTTGCAGACCAGTTCACCCCTTTCGTAATCCCTAGAAAGGTCAGTAGATCCACATTCAGGGCACTTTTCGATCTGCTCTATTTTTTTCTTCTCTTTTTCCATTCTAATCACCTAATTTCTTACAAAAACTCTCTTATCATCAGAATCAAATTTCTTTGAAAGTACAACAACACCCATGGGTTGCTCCGGAGTACCAATAATCCTGACTACCCTACCTACTTTATTTCCCCTATTATCAAAGACTGCTCTATTCATCATATCCTGAGTTACGTCTGTTACAACAAACTCATTTCCCAGGTCATGAAAGATAGTGAGAGCTAATTGCATATATTAACGTAATAGTTTATGATCCTATAAATCTTTCGTAAACATATTAAAAATTACTTCTCCATCTATTAAAACATATCACAATTAATTCTTCAAAGTTGCCCCTTTTATTCGCTCCTTAGGCATTTTATTAAGCTTTTATAATTTTGATAATTATGAGCAGGCGATTATTTCGATAGGTAAAAATGGCTAAAAGTAATACACTCTACATCGGCATATGAAGATATATGTAATAGACAATGGCGGTCAGTGGACTCACAAGGAGTGGAAGGTTCTCAGAGGATTGGGTGTTGAAAGCGAAATCCTTGATAATGATGTGGATTTCTTGAACATAAAAGATTCAGATGGCTGGGTTCTGTCTGGGGGAGCACCAAGTATTACCAACGAAATTCCTAAATTAGGTAAAATATCAGAAATTTTGGACAATTCCGATGTACCTGTTTTTGGCATCTGCATTGGGGCGCAATTTATGGCATTGCATTTCAATGGGGAAGTTAGGAAGGCACCCTACCCAGAATTTGGGAAAACGATGGCGCAATTTTTTGATCAGGGGAGTATCTTCAGAGATGTACCTGATAATATTATTGTATGGGAAAACCACAATGATGAGATTGTATCCCTTAATGACGAGTTTGTGACTTGCGCAAGGTCAAAAAACTGCCATGTACAGGCTTTTTACTCGAAAAGGCGACCATTTTTTGGGGTACAGTTTCATCCAGAGGTTGAAAATACACAAATGGGTAAGGAAATGTTCAAATCCTTCTTAGAATATTGTAAGAGGTGATAATATGATCTCGACTGGCAATTTAATAGAAAAACCTGTCTATACTGAAAAAGGCATTCTGGTTGGAAACGTGTATGATGTAATCCTGGACTTTGAAAATGGATCAATATATGGTATACTGATAAAAGATACAAACACCGGCGTTGTGAACGAGGGTATACCCATATCCATTCCATTCAGATGGATCAAGGCAATTGGGGATGCAATCCTTCTCCTGACATTTCCTGATAAGGTAAATTATAATAGAAGGAACACAACTCAATAGGCAAGGTATTTCTGAGGCTAATCAATGGGAAAGCGTAACAGAAGATAATATTATGCAGTCAACCAATGAAAGGTATATCTTAGTGTTATGCTGAAGACAGTGCATAGAATCCTTTAAGTGAATCTGTATCCGTGAAATACACTCCTAACTTATGCGGAAAGTTCCAACTTCTAAGGTTATTTGTGGAATTTAAACTGGCTTTATCGAATTTCTATATGAAGATTTATTGCCCACAATTCCAGAGAATCTGGTGTACTCTTATCTCTCTAATCAGACTCTTGAGGGATACTGTTGACACGGTAAAACTTAATTAATGTTTAAAAATGAGGGACTAAAAGATGAGCTTATCACGTAGATTTCCGGTGGCTGCTAGGTTGTATAAAAAAATGATGTCAACCGCTACCGGGAAGTGGGCTCTCATTGGAACACTTATAGGGATAATTGCTGGTCTTGGCTCCATTGCTCTTTATCTTTCCATAGAATATGTTACTAAATACCTGCTAACAGAACTTACTGGATTTGCCCCTCCGCGATCCGGTCTCATAGCAGGTGTTACTTTTTACAAATTTTCTCCAAACATTCATTATCTATTCATACCACTCTCATTAATAATTGGCGGTCTCGCTGTTGCTGCAATACTGAATAAAACTGCCCCAGAGGCAAAAGGTCATGGCACTGATGCAGCCATAAGCGCGTTCCACAACGATCAGGGAAGAATCAGGAAAAGGATACCACTGGTGAAGACTATAGCATCTGCAATCACCATCGGATCAGGGGGAAGTGCTGGAAGAGAGGGACCCACTGCACAGATTGCAGCAGGTTTTGGATCCTTTCTATCAGATATATTTCATCTTGACGATCACGATAGGAGAATAGCTGAGGCTGCAGGAATAGGTGCAGGAATTGGAAGTATATTTCTAGCTCCTCTTGGTGGTGCTATTCTCAGCACTGAGATTTTATACAAGAAAGACTTTGAGACAGAGGCATTAATCCCCTCAACTATTGCTTCAGTTGTTGGTTATTCCATTTTTGGTTACTTTACAGGATATAAAACAATATTTGTGCTACCTGTGACCCAGATTATAGGCTTCTATCACCCACTTTCACTGCTTGCATACGTTGTAATAGGTATCCTCGCAGGCCTTTCAGCCATATTTTACATTAAGGTTTTCTATGGTATGTCCAGCATTTTTTTAAAAGCAAAGAGAATTTCACCCTATGCAAAGCCCGCCATTGGTGGCGCCGCCGTAGGAATAATTGCCATATTTTTTCCCGAAGTTTTAGGTTTAGGTTACGGATGGGTTCAACAGATTTTAGACAATAATTTTTCATTGTTTGGTTCCAGTTACCTTTCCCTATTTGCGATTTTTGTATTATTATTTTTCCTTAAAACTCTCGCAACTTCTCTCACAATTGGATCTGAAGGTTCAGGTGGGGTATTTGCCCCTGGTCTTGTTATAGGAGCCTTTATGGGAGCTGCAATTGCAATTCCCCTCAGGGTGATATTTCCTTTTTTAAGTTTTGATGAAATAGTAATTGTATCAATGATATCCATGTTTGGAGGAGCTTCGAAAGCCCCAATTGCCATAATTATTATGGGTACTGAGATGACCGGCTCCTATGCCCTATTTATACCGTTGATGCTTGCCACAACCCTAAGTTATTTTGTAAGTGGAAATCTATCCATATATCGTTCCCAAGTTTTAGATAGAAGTCAATCTCCTGCCCATACTGATGAATACAGGAAGCCAATCATGGATGAAATCCCCGTATACACTGCAATGAAAAAGGATTATTTTAGGATAGGAAAGAACGAACCCTTGAGGAATGGCATAAATAGGATAAGGGAAAGCAAGACAAAAGGGGTTGTTGTGGAGGACGATGGGAAATTAGAGGGATATCTTTCCATAGAGGATATACCATTAGATGCTGACTACAATCAGACAGTGGAGACGATTATGCAAACCAATGTACCGAAGATATCCAGCAACGAAAATCTACACGTCGCTTTGAACCGACTGACCACTGAAGTCTCTGGCAAATTAGTAGTAATTGATCCTGGTGACCCCAACACGGCAGTAGGTACATTGACCCTTTCAGAGATAGCGGATGCATATAACAGGGAAATAAGAAGGATAAAAGAAGTCCAGAGATTGGAGACAAAATGATTTGGTTCAAAATAAGAAAGCAGCGTAGGTTAGGTTTCCACCAGAGATTATTATTTGAAAAACCAAATATGTTGCTATGGTAAAGGAAAATGTGGAATACAGACTATCAAATAATCCTGCTCCTCCTATTATTCCACCCTTTCCTGATAGTCCAGATGCATGAATGCCCTTTATTAAGTCAACAACAAATTCTGAAAAAAATATCATTGGAAAAATCAATGTTGAATCCACAATTTGAAGATTTCTGGGAGTTGAAAAATATAGTATTATGAACCATAAGAAAATCAGGCTTATCTTTATTCTGTAATGTGGATATGAAATTACTGAGCCTGTATATTTTCCGTCTTTTTCCTCTGGTTTCATTATTACAACAAAGAAAAGGATCAAGAATAGAAGTTCTATCAAAATATCGTAAAATGGAGGAAAAGAGCTATTTATCAACAGTCTGTAAGCTGAAAGGACTGAAAATATTAATATAACTATTACAACGCCATTTATGCCTCTCTTTCTGGTTATGAAGAAATTAAACTGTGAAAACAGAACAATTAATCCATAGAAGATGGGAATCATATACGTATCCTTAAGGATGAATATGGAACCCGATGACAATCCAGTTAGAAAACAGGTAATCGCAATCCCCATAGTTGTTGCCACGAGTAAAGCTCTTCCTGCCTTATGTTCTGCTTTCTTATAATGGGTTTCATTTCTTTTTAAAACTAATGTAAAATTAATAACGAATAAGCCAATGGCTATCCATATTAAGGAATCCAGAAGAAAACGAATACTTAGCATGGATACTACCATATTTTTTAAGCCAGAGGAAAAATCCAACCGTAAGGAAATAAAGGCCAACCACGAAATAATCCACACTTCTGAAGCATCCTTTGGAGAAACGGGATCAAACCATAAAATGGCCACTATGGTCATAAAAAAAGAAACTGTGAGCGAAGCAAGAATTTCAATGGATAAACTATCAATATTTTTTAAATATAAATAAATCAAAATAAATACTAGGGGTAAAGAAAGAAGGGTTTTTTTAATATTGAGTACATCAACATAAATGTTCATTCAAATTCGTTACCTAACTCTCATTATACCACCGATGATACTGTATTGCCAAATTCAGTTGTTCCAGTCGTAATGCCAACATAAGCTGAAAGATCATTGATCAATACTCCAGGTTGCTTTCCAGAAATTGCAGCTGGATTGTATATCTCTCCTTCCAAGTAGTATGTGCCTGAGGGGCCAGTTATGATAAAACTTGAGGTCAGGTGACCCGCATAGCTGGCAATTGCTTGACCACTTAAACCCGCAGTGGGGTACTGGGTCTCATATTTTACGAAAATGGAAGATATAGATGAAGGGAATTTGGCATCCAGCACTGAAACCCCATGGTTTATTGAAGATTGACCATCCGGTGGAAGATATTCCCCATAAACGTAGAGAACGTGGAAATGGTAACTAATACCACTGAGGGTGTAGGAGAAATTATTGAACAACAATCCAGGTATATTGGTTGGACTCTCGTTGGGATCACTGAAGTGCATTTCCTTGTATATGGTGGAATTTGATAGGGAAGGATCATGAGTGTGTATATAATTGTACACAACCCAGCTATCAGCGGCCCCTATGGGGCACCCCTGCCAAGAGAGAAAATATATGTTAACTCCGCCTTGAGGAGAAACGTCAGAACTGCTTATTTTTATGAATTGTCCACTGCTAACTGTGTTGGATTTCGATGTGGACGAATTAAACACTCCTGAAAATATTATTACACCAGTTACTACAACAACAGCAATAATAATGCTTACAGCCATAGTTAGAATGCGTCTCCTCTTTTGAATGAGTGTTCTGAGCTCCTCTTCCTGCTTTCTATTTTGCTTCTTGGGGTTAGCCATTGCTATAAATATCAAAAATGCGTATTTAAAGATTCTATAAATGTTACCTCAAGTCTTGAATTAATGGAATATATTATTAACCGATGTGGTATATTTGTCCATGAAATTTGGTGTTGTGGGTATTGGAAACCATGCAATAAATAGAGTGATGCCAGCTATATTGGAAAGTGGCAATGAAATTGCAGGAATTACAACGGCAAATCAGGAAAAGGGAAATATAATTTCTGAAAAGTTTGGATGTAAATACTATCCCAATTACGCTGAAATGTTGTCCAGTGACATAGACTCCATCTATGTTGGTTCACCCAATTTTATGCATTTTGAACATGTCAAAAAAGGTTTAAACAACAGTAAAAACGTCCTTGTGGAAAAGCAGATGACTTTGAGATCAGCGGATGCGAAGGAATTGACAAATCTGGCATCGGAAAAAAAAGTAAAACTTGCAGTGGGATTTCACTTAAGAATGCATCCAGCAGTGGATTACATCAAAAAAGAACTTGTGAAACCGGAAGATCCAATAATTTATCAATCCGGAATATGGAGCTATAATAGTACGGTGAGAGAGCAAAGTGCAGATAGCAAATGGTGGTCGGAACCTGATAAAGTTGGAGGTGGTTCCATAATGGGAACTGGTGTTCACGTAATTGATACATTAATTTCATTCAACAACAGGTTTCCAAGAAAGGTAACTGCGTTCAGAATACCTGAAGAGAAAATAATTGATGAGACAATGATAGTTAATATGCAATTTGAAAGGAGTTTTGCTACAGCTCTATCCTCCCGGCAGATGGAAGGAAATTACAATGACCTGACTCTTATGACTGGTTCAAATAGGATAACATGCAAGAACTTTTTCTCAACCACTATTGATACCGTATTAAAACTGAACGATAAAGAGATTAAAAAGTTCTCGGGAGGGAATCTTTATTCATCCGAGATCGATGAATTCGTGAAATATGTGAACGATGAACCCAGCAAGATTGCGTCAGGTAATGACGGATATAGGGTTGTAAAGGTTGTAGAAGAGGCACAGAGATTCATTTCTATGGTACGATAAAGAGTTAGTTAAGTCTACGTTCAAAGACTTTCCCTGGATTCCATCTCCCTGATGAGGTCTCTGGTTAACGTTCTCATCCTTTCGCTCAATTCTTCAATTTTATCCTTCAGTATCTTCTCCATTCTTGTGGAATTTACTAGGGCATATGTGAAGTAATAGCCCCCGTCCTTAATTGTCTGTGAATCTCTTATTACAAATCCCATTCCGGCCAATTTGAGCAATGATCTATAAACCGTGCTCTGATCCTTTCCCACAATTGCAGATATATCCTCCACTCTGAACCATTTTCTCGGAGTAAGAGTGTAAAATACTATCACATCTGTTTTGCCAAAGTTAAAGACTGACTCAAGCAGATCGGAGCAACAGGCAATATCCGATGTAATTCTGGAGGTTATCTTCATTTGAACTCATGTGTTAATTGTGACATTATATAAATGGTTTTGTTTGATTTTTCCAAAACCGTAACATTCATAAACTTACCATTGATATCCATTTGAATTCGAAGATGACAGACGAAGATAAAGAATTGGAAGAAATAAGAAAGAGGATGATGTCTCGGATTCAGGAAGAGAATGTAAGAAAGGAGGTTAAAAAAGTGAAACCAGTAGAATTAAATGATCGAAGTTTCAATGATGAGGTTAAAAAGAACAAAATAATGGTGGTGGATTTTTGGGCTTCATGGTGTGCACCCTGCAGATTCTTATCACCCATCGTAGAGGAGCTAGCTCAGGAATATGATGGAAAAATCTCATTTGGAAAAGTTGATGTTGATGCAAATCCAGAAGTCAGTTCATCCTTCAATATAACCAGTATCCCAACCGTTATAATGTTTAAGAATGGTAAGGTGGCAGATGTAAGCATTGGTGCTGTACCCAAGCCTATGCTGGAAGCTAAACTTAAAAAACTGTTGTGACGTGGCAATCTCATACAGTCGAGTATGGGACTTTGCCTTTTCAGGGATCGTCCCGGAGTTAGGTTGGGAGAATATAAAAAGAAAGAAAGGAAGAAAATAGAACTGGAGTTGATTAGGAACCGCTGATCTTTCACATGAATGTGGTTCTGTGATTGTATCTATGATCGGAATGGATGCTTTGGGTGAAAAGATTTAAAGACCACTTCAATAACCCAGACATGAATCTATATTCGGGATGGATCATTACGAATTTACTTGCTCAGAGATAAGAACGATAGGGAAAAACAAAAACAGGGATTGGTGAAGGGAAGATGTACATTAAAATAAAAAAGATGAAGTTGGAAGGATACAGAAATGGAATGAACCTAATGATCTACCAACTCTCAAATAAAATGCTTGGGATCTCATTGGAGGAAATTAGATGAAATATGATATAATTATAATAGGAGGTGCGTTTGCTGGGCTCACAGCCGCCATTTATTCAGCACGTCAGGGTATGAAAACCCTAGTGGTCACTAAAGATATCGGAGGTCAGGGATTACTTACCACAGACATTCAAAACTACCCGGGATTTGAATCAATTTCCGGGTTCGACCTGGCATCCAAATTCCAAGGTCAGGCACAATTATATGGCTGCGAATTTATATATGACGAAATCAGGTCAGTGAATGATAATGAGGGCTCTTTTCTTCTTCAGGGAATTTCTGAACAGTATGAATCCGATGCATTGGTATTGGCCTTTGGAAAAACTCCCAGAGACCTTGGAAGTAAAGGCGAAGAAAAATATAAGGGAAGGGGCGTATCATACTGCTCAATATGTGACGGTCCACTATACAGGAAGAAAGTGGTTCTTGTTGCAGGAGCCGGTGATCACGCTCTTCAGGCAGCACTCTATCTTGGTACAGTAGCATCAACGGTATACGTGACACAGAAGGGAAACAGAATATCTGGATCGGAAGACATGATTCAACAGACTAAATCTCTACAAAATGTTGAATTCCTGTATGAATCAGAAGTTGAAGAGATTTTAGGGGATAGGACTGTGAATTCCGTTCTACTTAAGAAGAAAGATGGTTCTGAAAATAAACTACCTGTTAACGCAGTATTTGTAGAAATGGGATATATTGCGAAAACTGATATGCTACGGGGATTCGTAGATATGAATAAGGACAATGAGGTGGTAATCGATATGAGTGGTAAGACCAGCCATGAAGGAGTGTTTGCAGCTGGAGACGTTACAAACATACCTTACAAACAGGCAGTCATATCTGCGGGTCAGGGTTCAGTAGCCGCCTTGAGTGCCATTAATTACGTGCATAAGAAACGAGGGAAAGGGGCTGTAAGAAGTGACTGGAAGTTTGTTGATCTGAATAAAAAACCAAAGGCATAACCGTGAATATTATAACCACTAGGGATGGCTTTGACTCGAAGGGCCGAAAAAGGATACAGCAGCAAAATAGGGACATTACCATATTGCAATTGGAGGGTAAATTCTACGCTTTTGATTCTCAATGCCCCCATAGAGGTGGTCCCATGTTCCTATGCAAGTACATAAAGAATAAGGGTATAATGTGCCCATCACACCACATCATTTTTAAACTGGAAGGGGGAGAAATTCTGGAAAACCCGATTCCCGTTTCCATGGGAGATTATTCACACTCTGAAAATTTGAAAACCTATGGAATCATAGAAAGGGAAAAAGACCTAGAAATTATAATTTAAATTTTTTTCGGTTGGATTTCCACGAAACCTTCCTGAGAAGTGAATCTATATAATCAGATTGAAAGTCCTGTTTTAAAGCCTCCTTAAGGAGGGATTCGGATTCATCCAGTCTGTTTATTTCATATAGGCACATGGCCTTGGTAATTTTAGCTTCAGGATCATCAGCCATTTCAATTGCCATATCCAGATATCCCATGGATTTATTGTATTCTTTCTTAGCCATCATTATCTTTCCCATTAAAATATAATATTCAGGGTCTTCATCATCGTGGCTTTTCTCAAGCGTGTTAAAAGCATCGTCCAGCATATCTGATTCAAAATAAAACTCTGCCAATTCCATTGCATAATCGGGATCTGAATCTGAAACTTCAAAAGCCTTAGAATAATACTTTTCTGCAAGTTCCCCATCTTCCAGCTCATCCATTACTGCAGCTATCTCAGAGTAAAATAAAGGTTCTTCTGGTTCAAGCCTTAGGCATTTAGTGATGTATTCCAGTGCCTCACCTAGATGATCCTCTGCAAGTTCGTTCTGGTATAACAGATATGCAATATCCACATTATCGGGATCTTCATTCAAATTCTTCGTAAGGAGATCAGTGGATTCCTGTATCTTGCCGGATTCCTTTAAGATTAAGGCATAATTCGTGCTATAGATAGGGTTCTTATCCATTTCATAGGCAATTTTTGCCTCCTTAAGTGCTTTTGAATCCTCTTCCATGTCCATATATATATTGCTCTTTAAGAGGTGCACCTCTGCCATATCTCCGTGTCTTTGGGCCTCATTGGCAAGTCTCAACCCCTCCTCATTTTCTCCTGATGCATATAGCATGGACGCATATTGAAGGGTATATTCTGGTTTCTCTGAATCCTTCTTGTAGGCCAGTTCAGCGTGAGTTAAGGCCTTTTCAATATCACCTATTTGGGCAAAAGCTTCAGATGCGAGGGAATACGCTTCAGGGCTTTCAGAATTAACCTCTATAGCTTTTATGAATTTCTCCAGACTCTTCTCATACTCACCCTGAGTCAATAACTCAAAGCCTTCCGCTATTTCTATATTGTAATCAACCAATCTAATCCATGGTTTATTATGAATTCCTATTCATATATTGCCATCATAATCAAGAAAAGATATTAGGAAAAATTCCATATGTATCTATGGATCAATATGTGGCCGAGCTCTGCGCAGTTATGACAAGCGATTTCTACAGGGAGGGCTTTGGAAATACACCCATGTTAAAATATGAGCTTAAGAACGGGTCAATTGTTTATGCTAAATTGGAATATTTCAATCTTTATGGTTCCATAAAGGACAGGGGTGCTTTCTTCATGATAGATCACCTGCTTCATACCATTAAGGATCTTAAAAAGAAGACCATAGTGGAGGGTACTTCAGGAAACACCGGTATCGCAACAGGAAATATATGCAGAAAACTCGGGTTAAAGTCAATTCTATTCATTCCTCCAGGTACTTCGCAGGGAACAAAAGATGAATTGTATCGTTCGGGAGCGGAGGTAATAGAAACTGATGAACCAAAGGATACCACCAGTACTGAGAAGGCTATAAATTTAGCACTGGACCTTGCCATAAAGGAGCCTGAAAAATATGTCTCTCTGCACCAGCATGGAAATGAATACAATTACCTATCGCACGTATATACAACTGGTCCTGAGGCCGAAACTCAAATTGGTCATTTACCTGATGCCGTTGTCATTGCCATGGGTACTGGAGGATCCATAATTGGAAACAGTAAATACTTTAAGGAAAGAAATTCCAAAACAGGAATATACATGCTACAATCCGATCAGTCCTCCTACATACAGGGGGTCAGAAATTTCTTAAAGGCAAAGGATAAGGCCATAATAGAAAAAAACATATCCCTGGTTAACAAGATTGTGAATGTGAGTGAAGCAGATGCCGCAAAGGGTGTCAGAAAACTTGCAGATGAGCTTGAGATGTATGTTGGTTTTTCGTCTGGGGCTAATTTCATGGGAGCAATAAATATAGGGCTCAATTCAGATAATATGGATGTTTTCACAGTTTTTCCTGATAGTGGAACAAAATATAATGATCTTTATTTGAGAAAGAACATATTTAACGAAAGTGAAATACGGAATCTCGCTCCAGACGTGAAAAGGAAGAGAAAGGAATTTATTTGAATAGGTCGAAATTTACATTCCTGTTAAAAGTTGCCTCTCTTTTTTCGATAAAAGATCTTGCACCTTCCTTTTGATTTTCTGTCTTAAAGCAATTTCCAAAATACTCTTTTTCCCTATCCATCATGTTCCCAGAACCGTTTCGGATAAGCTCCTTAATGTACGCAAGTGATTCAAAGGGCATTTTTTCATATAACTTTGCTGTTTCCATGGATCTTTCAAGATATTTCTCGTTGATTTCATTGAGAATTCCAAGATTTAAAGCGTCCTGTGCCCCAATCTTTTTTCCCATGGAGGTCATTTCAAAGGCTTTACTTTCCCCAATAATCCTTTTTAATCTCTGGGTTCCACCAAAGCCCGGGATAATACCCAGGGTCACCTCTGGTAAACCGAATATTGTTTCCGGATGGGAAATTCGAATATCACATGCAAGGGCCAATTCGAAACCGCCTCCCAGAGCAAATCCATGTATAGCTGCCAAAACCGGCATGGGTCTTTCCTGAATTGTATTCATTACATCATGTCCACGTTTTGCAAATTCATATCCTGTTTTCGAGTCTAGATTCAGGAAAACATTAATATCTGCACCGGCACTGAAAGCTCTGTTCATACCCGTAATAACAGCTATGTTTCTATGATCCTTTAGAGCTTCTCCTATTTCCTCAATGGTTTCAATATCAAGGGGATTTAACTTCTTTTCTCTCTTAATAGCGATTTTGATTATTCTACCATTTCTTTCCACTTCAATATTGTTCATTTCTTCACCTCGTATTTGTAGAATCCCTCACCGGATTTTCTTCCTAGCTTTCCAGAATTGACAAAATTCCTTAGGGTAACAGGAGCCTTAAATCTTGGATCTCCATAATTAATATATAAAACCTCCATTATGTCCTGGCATACGTCAAGACCAATAAAATCTGCCAGCTCAAGCGGCCCCATTGGATGATTCATTCCAAGCCTGAATGTTTTATCTATATCTCTTGCATTTGCAACATTTTCTTCAAATACCAGAATGGCCTCCCTGATTAGGGGCATTAGTACCCTATTGGAAACAAATCCCGGGAAATCTTTCACAAAAACTGGATCCTTTCCCACATTAACCAGCAAATCTGAGGCTTTTTTAAGGTAAAACTCAGTTGTTAATTCAGAGGAAACAACTTCCACCAACTTCATGATGGGCACTGGGTTAAAGAAATGTATCCCCAAAAAACGTTCTGGGTTGCGAACGTATTTTGATAAGAAATTTATGGAAATGGATGAGGTATTCGTTCCAATTATTACATCTTTATCCACAGTATCGGAAATTTTTGAAAGTGTATCAGTTTTAATTTCCAATTTTTCAAAAACGGCTTCTATAACGAGGTCACTTCTTCTAACACTCTCCATACTATCTGAAAAGTTAATTCGTTTAAGAATATCTTCTGGAGATTCGGATATGGCATGCTTGGAATATAACTTATTGAGTGATTCAAGAATGGATTTTTCTGCCATATTCAAGGCTGTTTGATCCACATCCACCTGATTTACATCGTAGCCATTTTGAGCAAATATTTGTCCTATTCCTCTTCCCATTGTTCCAGAACCTATGACAGAAACTTTCAATTTACCACCTCGATGGCCATTGAATGACCTCCACCTCCTCCGTGGCATAGTGTTGCTATTCCTTTCTCCATTTTTCTCTGCCTAAGTGCATGTAACAAAGTTACAACTATTCTGGCCCCACTGCTTCCAAGCGGATGACCTATGGCAATGGCCCCACCGTTCACATTAAATCTGTCGTTATCGATTCCTAGTTGATCCCTCAATAAAATGCAGCCTCCCGAAAATGCTTCATTATGCTCCACTAAATCAAAATCGTTAATTTTCCAGTCACATCTATGCAACATCTCCTTGGTAGATTTAATTGGTGCTTCAATAAAATCCCTGGAATCCATGCTTGCGGACCAGAAACCAGTTATCTTTCCTATGGGTTTAAGATCATTATCCTCTACTGCCTTTTTAGAAGCCAATACCAGTGCAGACGCCCCATCAGAAATTTGGCTGGAATTTCCTGCAGTGTGAATACCATCGGGATTAAAAGAAGGTCTCAAAGAGGATAGCATTTCCATTGAAGTTTCTCTTATACCCTCGTCGTGAGAGAGTTCTTCCAATTCTACTATCTCATCTTTAAAACAACCTTTCTTCTGTGCTTCTCCAGCCCTAAAATAACTTTGATATGCATAGTCATCCACCTCTTTCCTTGTTTGATTATATTTTGCCGAAGTTTTGTCCGCATAATAGCCCATTGAGTTTCCATAGAAAGCATCCATCAGTCCATCGTTATACATCGCATCTGTGAAACTTTCCCTGTTGGAAAACATATTTTTTACCCCAAATCTAAATTTGCTTGAAATCAAATATGGAGCCCTACTCATGCTTTCCGTACCTCCTGCAACCACTATATCCTTTTCACCCAATGAAATTTCCCTGCACCCATTTTCTATGGCAAGCATAGCAGAAGCACAAACAACATTGACAGTATTCTTGGTTACCTCAGATCTTATGCCTCCATAGGTACTACACTGACCAGCTGGGTTCTGTCCGTTACCCGATTGTATTACATTTCCAAAAATTACCTCGTCCACCATTTCCTCTCGGATTTTTGCAGATTTTAAAGCCTCCTTTATGGCATATCCCCCAAGCCTTGTTGCCTCAACGTAGGCCAAGCTCTTTCCAAACTTACCATGGGGGGTTCTTCTTGCAGAAATAATATAGATATCTTTCACTCCTATCACCTCTTTATGTTATATTTGTTTATATGTTTTACAATTTTTATAAACGATTGCTTCATACATACATTTTATAATACAATTCATCATTTTTCTGTTCTTGCCACCTCAAGATTTCGACTTATCCAGTCACTATAACTTCCAAGGTATAACCTTGGCCTGATACCGAGTTCTTCCATTGCCAGAAAGTTAACACATGATGTAACGCCAGAACCGCAATAAATAATGTCACCATCACCAATGTCCTTAAAATACTCTTTTAAGGATTCAACATCTTTCAGTTTTCCATCTTCCATAAGTTCTGTATATGGAATATTTATGGCACCGGGAATTCTCCCTGGAAAGCGATCTATGGGTTCACTCTCACCGTTATACCTGTACACTTCCCTTGCGTCTATAATCTTATATTTACCCTTTGAATCGATCACATCCTCATGTGTAGCTAAAATACTCCTATTTATGTGAACATTCACTTGACCATGCTTTGATTCACGGTTATCTCCCACCTCAACTGGAAACCCTAATTTTATCCAGCCTTCGAACCCTCCATTCAGTACTAAAACATCCTCATTCCCTATTAACCTTAAAAGAAACCACATTCTGGCAGCCCCAGATAGGTTATCATCATAGCATACCGCCCCCTTGGTTTTATCCATTCCTGCCTCTTCCAGCCTAAATTTGAACTTCTTAAGGTCAGGAAGTGGGTGTCTCCCGCCTGTTTTTCCAGGTTTCGAGGCCATATGCTCGTTTAAATCCATAAAACAGGAACCCGGAATGTGTCCTTCTTCATATTTCATCTTACCATAATTTGGGTCAGTTAACCTATATCTGCAGTCAAAAATAACCTTATCCTGAAAGTTATTCCTTAACTCAGATGCCGATATTAGTACCTTTTGAAACATAGTTTGCTATTCCGTTTATTTATTTATCATTTGTCACACAGATCCTCTATGGCTAAAGATATTATAGATGTAATTTATTTAGTATTGTGCTAATTATGAATGATCTGAAGGAGTTGACCAAGAAGGAGAGGGACTGTTTGATTTCTATTGGTCAGCATGATTCAGAAAAATTTCCCCTCAGGTTAATCGATTTATCAGAAAGCCTTAATATTAGATCTCCAACTGCACTAAATCTTGTCAAAAGACTTGAAAATAAGAAATTATTAACACATATGAAGGGAATGATTCTATTGACTGGAAAAGGAAAGTCCTTTTACCATGAAATTGAGGAAAATCACCGTATACTGGAAACACTTATGGTAGAATATGGAATGGATCTTGGAAAGGCCTGTTTGTTATCTGAGAACATAGATTACCTAGTAGATCACAGGTCCATAGACAACATGTTTGTTAAGTTGGGTAAGCCTATTAAATGTCCACATGGAAGAATAATTGAACAATTTCATGACTGAATTTATAATTTAGGTGATAGTTTTTTTCGCCCATTTTAGGTTTGATTGCTACCAAAAATGAAAAATTCGTTATTAGGATACAGTATTTACGACTTCGGATAATTAGGATATTTCAAAGAAAAGTTCGCCTAAACAAAATGGATCAAGTACTGACAAAAGGAGCCATTTAATTCTCTTCCCTTTGAACAAACAAGCTTCAAAAGAAACAAAAATAAAACTTTATGTGGTTTTTTAATGGAAAAAATTAATATAAGAATGCATTCACCATTAATGCCCTCGCGGAAGTCAATTTCACTTGGCGAATTAAACTCTGAGGAATATTTGAAAATAGGTCACCACGGACTTATTGCAAGTAATCGAACTGCAGCTCTCATTGGGATGAATGGTACAATAGACTGGGCATGTTTACCAAATTTCAATTCAGACCCCATCTTTGATTCTATTCTTGATTCTAAGAAAGGGGGTAGGTTTGTATTACAGCCCTCTCTTACGAATGATGTAGAGGCTTCTCAATTCTATATTGATAACACCAATATATTGGTTACCGAGTTTAAAAAATATAATCAGGTCATTTTAAGAATTACGGATTTCATACCAACCTCAAAATTCACAACCATCAATTTCCCGGAAATTCATAGATATGTTGAAACGCCCGTTGAAGGTATTAAGATTCATTCAGAGGTAAAACTCTCCTTTCACTTTGGACAAAAGTCCCACAATATATCAAAATACAAATTTGGTTACCTTTTCAATAGTGAAAATGAATACGTGGGGCTCTCTTCTGACTTTCCCTTCAGAAATGAAAAGGGATATCTCATTTCTGATTTCTTCACAAAGAAAAAGGGTAGTGGTTGGATGATTACATTCTATGGAATGCAACACATTCAAAAAACAACAGACTATAAGTCATTTGAACTCATGGAACACACTGCCAATTCTCAAAAAGAATGGATCTCTTCTGGTAATTTTCCCATCACCCATAATCATGAAGTCATAAGATCAGCTCTAGTGTTAAAAGGATTAATATATGAGCCAACAGGATTAATGGTGGCAGCACCGACCACCAGTCTCCCCGAATCCATAGGAGGCGACAGAAATTACGATTATCGTTTTTCTTGGGTAAGGGATGTGGCGTATGTAATTGAATCTCTTACAATGCTTGGTTACAAAAATGAAGCGGTAAAATTTCTTTATGACGTGATGGAAAGAGTTAAGATGGAGGGTCATCTTAAGACCATTTATTCCATCAATGAATACGATAATTTGGAAGAAAAAATAGTAGATTATGAAGGTTATAAAAAGTCTGCCCCAGTTAGGGTTGGAAATTTGGCTGCAAGTCAATTGCAGATAGATGAGTATGGTAGTCTGATTAACGCGGTATATCATGTTGCCTATAGTGGCGGGTTGATAAACACCTATCTATGGGACTTTGTCAGGACAATGCTTGCAAAACTTACAGAAATTTGGAGGTTTGGGGACTCAAGTATCTGGGAGTTCAGGACGGAGCCGTTACACTATACCTATTCAAAGGCGATCGCTTGGTCTGCTTTTCAAAGAGGAGTTGATATGTCGAAAAAGTTGGGTTTAACTGCACCAGTGGCAGAATGGAAGGCTCAAGCAGACACAATAAAGAAGGAATTGATGCAAAATGCTTTTGACAAGGAGGAAAATTCATTCATGCAGTATTACGGTTCTAAATCTACTGATGCATCCCTGTTAAGATTGCCTCTTCTTGGATTCTTACCCCCAAGTCACCCGGCAATTACAGGTACCGTTAAGAAAATTGAACAGGATCTCATGGTAAATGGATATTTATTCAAGAGATACTCTGAAGAGGATAACTTCTCCTCAAAGGATAATGCATTCACTTTACTTTCATTCTGGTACGTGGAAGATCTTATTATTATGGGAAAGGTCAATAAGGCAAAGGAAGTTCTTGAAAGAATTATATCACATTCTAATTATTTAGGTCTAATATCTGAAGAAATTGATCTTAAAACGGGGGAACTTCTGGGAAACTTCCCTCAAGCATTAAGTCATTTAGGGCTTATTCGTGCAACGGTAAGGTTGAACAGGGTTTCCAAAAATCGTGGAAGGATAGGGCACGAGTTAAAATTTACTTTATTTTAGGTGTGGTCTTCAGCGTAATCCTTTAAGCTTTAGAGGGTCGAGGACCTTCATTACAAGGACTTTATTTCCTTTATCTTACTCCTCTCCATAAATAATTATCATAGGCGTAACCTTGACCATTGGAGGTCCTATCAGTACAAAATATGTCTTCATTATGTATTTCATTCCAATTCAGCGGTTCTTGGCTATCTTTTTAAACTCCGTAAAGTAAAATGAAGGTTTTAAAAAAACATGTATCTCTGCTTCATTTTACTCGCACTAATAGTATTTAAAAATAACTAATAGCTGTAACATATTAATATAGGATAATTATCATGTCAGAAATGATTTGAATGGAGAATCCAATAGAACCAAAACCAAAGAAAATGAGTAAACTGATTCCCATAATAGCGATCGTGGTTGTTATTGTGGTGGTGGGGTCCTTTGTTGGGCTGGATTATAAAAACCTATTCCCCCCCTCTACTACCCCTACTACCTCTAACCAGGTCCTATATGTATATCCGGGAGTCAGCGGGCCGGCTAATTCGGAGCATCTTCTAGGAGGATGTGTAGTTGCTGAGATGAAGGGTGGGTCAACACCTGCGGCTTCGGCGCAGTTAATGGCATATCTTTTGAATCCTGCTGTACAAAAAGCGTGTGAAGCAAAGACTGGGTTTATACCGGTTGATAAGTCTTCTTATACTATCAATCCAAGCAAAACTGTACCTACCATATATAGTTCATCTAACAGCACAGCTCAAGTTTCTTACTATACCAGTATAAGCACTGCCGATGAATCATACGTTACAGGAGTGATTAATAACTTCCAAAAGGATTATCCAAACATTCACGTCTCTGTCAGTTTTGTAACTGCCCCATCAATAGTTGAAGAAGTATCATCCCTAGTAACTGGGAACTCACATGCAAACGTGGTTATGACTATAGACAACTTAGATATCGGAGTATTGTTCTATGATGGCTATCTTGCACCATTAAATGGGGCTAAGATTACAGCTGGTGAAGGAACAATAAGCTCGGTGACAAATTTGACCAATTATGAAGTTTCCGTCTTCCATGGAGAGTATTTCCTAACACAGTTAGTAAACATACCACTAGTATGGATGGATTACACAGCCATGCAGGGTGCAGGAATAACAAAAGTTCCAACAACTTACAGTCAGCTGTACACAGACGCTAAAATACTGGATAAGAAATATGGGGTAGGAGAAATTAACATACAGGGACATGGTGGATCAAGCACACCTACTGAGTTATATCAGTGGATGGTACAGTTTGGTGGAAATCCAATGATGTTCAATGACAGTGGTGATATACAGGCAATGGAATACATGTACAACCTTAGCCAATACTTTTCACCAGACTATAAGACATCGTACTGGGCAACATATACAGGCTTAGCTTCAAACTCTTACACAATGATGTATTATCAATGGCCAGGTTCAGTAAATCTAACTAAACTTGGAATGAAAAGTTACAATAGTACAGACACTGTTGCAAATGTTTCACTGAAGGCAATCCAAGGAGGAGTCTTCTTAAGAAGCCCGGTTTCCTGGATAGGTCAGTGGCAAACGCTTATGGACAAGGCATGGGTGAAAATAGTTGAGGATCATGTTTCCTCCTGGACTAGTATTCCTTCTATATTGCAGTCTGAAAATAGTGCAATGAACTCTTTCCTGCAAACAAACTACAATCAGCAGGTAGCTAATGAATATGAAAACGGAACGTACGCACCCATAGAGGGAGCGTAAACCTTTTTTTTAATAAATTATAAAACAAATTACCACTTATTTCACTTTATCAATTGTGATTGTAATCTATAGCGAGGGAACTTCCCAAATTCTTTTTTTTTATTTCCAGTAACATTAATAAACAGTTCAACTAGTGTAATGGTCTGCCCCCGTAATTTCTGACTGCACAAATATTCCTGGAAGGAAGTCAATAGAGATAGGTACATCACATAAATATCTATATTACAGGACACAATTCGTCGTAAAATGGAGACACAAAAAGGGGATAACTGTATGGATAACATTGTTAATGTAATGTCTAAAGAGTTAAACGCAAATCTTGTATCTGTATAGTCATTATTTCGTTAAAGAAAAATTGGATGACATATTCACTTTAATATCTGCCTAGGTTACCAAACTTTGAGCTTTTATATTTTGCTAAATCACTTATAAAGGCTGTAAAAATAAGGATAAAATTAGGTTAGAGTCAAAGACGTTACCTATTTTACAACCTTTTCTAAAACCCCTTCAGAATTATATATATTATACCTATTGAGATCAAATCCTACGGTATCATTTATCTCATATGGTTTAGACGTTTTAAGAACAACTCTCTTCTCTCCGTCATCTTGCTCAGGGTTTTGGGATTCAATAAAGCAACTGATATGATAACTACCTTCTTCGTGTGTACACAATTCGACCCTTCCACTAACGGATTTGCCTTCTTTTATCCAGTAGTCTCTAAACCCTATTATTTTGTCAGGTAAATTGAGATATTCACCATCGATAAAATTCATTGGGTATTCACCCACAAAATCTCCAAGCCACTTCGATCTTGGCTCATTTAAGATTTGATCATATTCACCTATCTGTTCGATCCTTCCATCTCTCAAAACAGCCACTCTATCTGACAATGTAGCCGCCTCTATTTGATCATGGGTAACATATACAAACGTGTGCCCCAATTCCTTTTGAATCTTTTTAAGTTCTGCCCTAGCTGTATATCTAACTCTAGCATCAAGGTTACTTAATGGTTCATCCAAAAGGAAAATCTTAGGATCTCTAACCAGAGCTCTAGCCAGGGCAACTCTCTGTTTTTGACCACCACTAAGCTGATTTATACCCCTTTGCAGTACTTCACTTATTTTCAAAGTTTCAGCAATTGCTTCAATTTTTCCTTTTATTTTACTTTTTTCAAATTTAGCCATTTTCAATGGGAATTGGATATTTTGATACACTGTCATATTGGGATATAACGCATAATTTTGAAATACCATAGCTATGTTTCTTTTGTTTGGAGGTCTCTTACTGATATCCTGGCCATCGAGAAATATTTTACCAGCAGTAAGATCTTCAATTCCAACGGTGGTTCTTAATAGTGTGCTTTTTCCCATGCCTGACGGACCAAGAATGACCAAAAATTCCCCATCGTATACTTCTAAATCTAACTTATTCAGAACCCTTTTGTTACCATACAATTTATAAACGTTCTCATAACGCATTTTTACATTCATCCTACAAGACCTCCTGAAAGATATGAACCTTTCAAATATTTCTGCAATATAATGGCAAGAATGATTACCGGGATGGTGGCAACCAATGCAAATGTCGCAGACTCCAAGGGTAGATTCCTTGATACATAGTTATATAAAGTTACTGGAAAAGTTGAGTCTGTTGGAACTATTGGGGCAATAATAACTGCATATGTAAACTCATCCCAAGAAGTCATCCATGCCAGTAAAAAAGCTACCATAATTGGCACTTTCATCATCGGTAGAAGTATTCTTGAAAATGTTGATGAAAATGATGCTCCATCAACTCTTGCCTGATATTCCAGATCCCTAGGAAGACTTCTGAAACCACTAAGGGATATAAAAACAGACAGGGGAAGAACAACTAATTCCTGAGCAAAGGCAACTCCAAATACTGTATTGTCTAAATTAGCATGCAAAAAGTAGATGGATATGGGAATGGCAATGACCAGACCAGGCATCATATTTATTATGAATAGAAACACAATTAACTTATTAGATATTCCAGAAGTCAATTTTGAAAGCCCATATCCCGCTGGTATCCCTAACCCTAGAGCTATTCCTCCAACTAAAAACGCAACTTCAAGGCTTCTTTCAAGAGGTCCAACAAGATCAACCTCCTTAAATGACTGTGTTATATTTTGAAGCGTGAAAGCCAAAGGAATTTGAGCAGGATATATTCTGTCGAAGGTTAAGTACGCAGGTTGAACTACATATATAATCAAAATCCATAGTGGGTAAATGAAAACTATAGACAGAATAAGGACAACAATATAAGTACTCCAGTGACCCTTTCCTTCATCTGACATGGTCCTTTGCACCCCCTAATTTTACAACAATTATAGAATAGAGCATTATTATGGCTAAAAGCACAGTTGCTGCGGCATATGATATATTTCTAGTGAGGGACGACGAGTAGTTCTCATAAATAAGTGTGTTCAGGATTAATGGATGATATCCTATGATAACCAATGGCAAAGCAAATATATTGAATTCACTCACTCCTCTTACCAGAAGCGCTATTGACATTATGGGTGCTATGTTGGGAAGTGTTATGTGAACGAACCTATTAAATGATCCTGCACCATCAACTGATGCAGCCTCATATAGGGAAGGGGGCAAAGAAGATAATCCACCATACAGAATCAATGCTACTAAAGGGGTATTCTTCCAAAAATCGGAAAACATTACAACACCTAATGATGATGAATTTGTATAAAACCAGTCAATCGGTCTCAACCCCAATCCTACTAAAGCTGAATTTGCATAGCCACCAACTGCTTGAAATATTATGGAAAAGACAAAGGCACTAACTACCGTTGATATTCCAAGTGGTATTATGACTAAGGTGGAAAAGGCCTTTTTCCCCTTGAAAGGCTTAACAAGGACCATCGCTATTGCCAGTGCGATAAATAACTGAATTAAGAGGGCACCAACACTTACAAGAAGTGTGTTGATTAATGCCCCATATAACCCATAACTGGGAAGGGCATAATAATTTGCCAGTGTGAACCCGTGGCGTCCTATAAAGCTGTCATAAACAACCGTAATTGCAGGTACTATTGCAAGACCTATCACATAAACCAATGCTGGGATTGCAAAAATAAGGTAAAAAATATCTTTCTTAAATTCTTTCTTAAACCGTTGACCGCGCGATAAAGAAGATGGATCTCCTTGGTCAGCATTATTTAATTTTTCAATAGTACTACTCTCCATATTTTACTCACTCCTTAGATCTATCGAAAGTAAATGTTTCATCACCTTTGAACTTCAATCTGGACTATCCCCTAGATGAGAAACCTTAAATTCCTTCAATTCGAAACTGTTTGAACACAAGTAGCTCTCTACAAAGGCACTTGATCCATAGTATCCTATACCTTCATGATTATATATATTTTTTTCACTAAGTTAAATAGTAGCATTTAAAAATGATAATTTTTTCCATTTGTATTCCCCTTTCATCCTTGCCTTATTTGAAAAAGTTTTCCACCTATGGTTTTAGGCAAAAAAGTACTCGAGTTTTTATTAAACTCTACTTTAAACCTTGCCAGTTAATCCCAGTCTCAATTACAAAATATACAACATCGAAGCTAGACAAATGCAATTATCATTCCTCAGTTTTGGTGTTACTTTCTGGTACCTTAACTTTGGCAAATCCTAACTCATCAAGAACTGGTCTGGTAAATTCTGGATGCTCAAACTGTTCCTTAAACCCTGAAAGAACCCCCCATGGATAGAATACTGCCATAGATACCACGAATACTATGAGAGTTGCAAAGTCGAAAGATATTAAAGTTCCCCATGCAACCGGTAATGTAATAGCAAATGTGGAGTTAATACCTATAGAAGAGAAATTCAATGAAGTGATGGTTCCGGTAAATCCATCTGAACCAACGAGGGTCATTATGGTTATGAAGACGATGTAAGCAACATACCAAATAGCATTCTTCGCTCCAATTTTTACCTTGGAGATAATCCCGATCAAAAGGGCACCGATAAACATAAGAAAGACTGCATATGGTTCAGAAGGCCATCCCGCCCAAAATGGGATAAGTGAACTCAATCCCACAGAGAGAGGGGCTATAAACCACATCCCCTTAAACATCTGTTCTTTTTTTGTAACCCCCTGTCTTCTCGAAACCATTAAGGCAATTGGAGTGACCGCTAAACCGAGATAACCAGCGGCCGACGCATCATCTATAAAACTATAAATCGACGGTACTGGGGCTGAAAGAAATACAATAATAGCTCCTATCATTGTAAAAGTTATTAATGCTACCAGAGGAATTGAATGCTTTATATCTATGTCCTTAAGTTTCTTATTTATGAAACCAGATCGGCCAATGGCCATCATAACTCTTGCACCACTACCTGCATAGATATATCCTGTCACATAGGGAGCAAGGAAACCCGTTACAAGAGCTGCAATAAAGATCCAGAAGAAACCAGATCTATGTGCGAAAACGAAGAATGGATTCAATCCGATTAGCGCGGGAGCACTTGTCAGTGCCGCAAAATCACCAGGTTTTATCCCAAAAGAGCTCCAGTGGAACCCCATAATAATTGCAAAGGCAACACCGATGTAGATGAGTGATTCGATAATTACAGTAAATAGCATGGCCTTAGTGACATCATTCTTATGCTTAGTTTCCTCCGCTAAATCTGGTATAACTCTTGTAGCACCAAAGTCATACATTGCCAGAGGCATTATGGAAAGAAAAGAAATTAAGGGTGTATGCGATGGAAAAAATCCATACTTAAAAAGATTCTTTGCATTGAATACAAATCCAATTAGTCCGATAACCATAGCAATGTAAAAAATAAGTTTAATGAGTCCGATCCAGTTACTGGTCTTTCCAAACTGTTTAATTCCAAAATAATTTATGGGGATAAAAGTTAGAAGTAATACCACTCCAAGTAACCCACCATCAAAAGTTGGGAACCCTTGCTTTGTTACAAATAATCCTGGAAGAAAATAGCCGGAACCAATAATTATTGCAACCACTTCTATGGGTGGTATGAACAGATACCACAGGATATCTGCCATGGAATTTATCAGGTTTGTCCATCTACCGTGAGTATAAATAGAGTATCTGGTAGGACCACCCGCTTCTGGATAGACTTTACTCAGTTCAACGTAAGTAAAAGTTACCATTAAATAAATAAATGCTCCAAAGATGAATGCAACAATAGCGCTGGGACCGGCACCTGCAACCATATCTATTGTTCCAAAAAGGGCACCATTTCCCAATGATCCTGCGACCCCAATGATCAAGAGTTCGTAAAAGCCTAATTCCTTCTTAAGTCTAGGTTTCCTTAATAATCCTTTCCTTCTTTCACTTGTAGATTCCATCTATCGCTAATCTGCACTATATTATTTAGTATTTTTTTCACAAAATTTAATAATTATGAGAATGAATTTAATAGAAAACAAACATTTTCCGTGGTATTTTAGGTGAGATACTCGTTAGAAAAGGTATTTGGTTAGGTTTCACCGTACTTTTTTTAAATCTGAAAATAAAATATATTTTTAATATTATGAAGTTCCTCACTAAATATTAAAAAAATAAATAGCTCGAGCTAAAAAGACGGCATCTCCGACTTAATTTTCTAAAATTTCGTTTTAAAGTTTATAGACAGATTATCCAACGTAACTTGAATTGTCCGGAAGAATATTCACGCCCAGAAGATTAGCAATTAACGCAAGAGTGTAATATATTTATATCTACATGTTAACATCGAATCCGTTATTGATTCGATGTCAGCTTGCTAAATGGCACAAAAAACGAAGCCTGACTTTATCTACTATGCTATGTCGCTTAGCAAAGAATGATGAATATCACTCCATAGAAAGGAAATCAAGCAAATGAAGAGTATATGAATGGCTCTTTAAATTAAAAGGTCATTAATAGAGTTTTAACGGGGTTGTAGGGCTTTGAATCAACATATTATTTCGTATTTAACCCAGAATGCAAATTGAAAAATTTAAATTACGTTGTATTGATCTATTCAATGTATGACGTATATTAAATATGAATTAACACTCGGGAATTTATTAAGAAGCAGCATTTCTAGAAATCCGACGCAGGTAATTGCGGACAGCGAATTTGGAACGATAACTTTTGACACCTTTGGGAAAAATGTCAATAATCTCGCAAAGGGTTTGGTGAAACTCGGTGTCAAGCCTAAAGATAAAGTAGGAATTTTAGACTGGGATACAATAAACTTCCTGGAGTCTTTTTATGCTGTCCCTATGGCTGGAGCTACCCTTCATACCGTTAATATCAGATACCCTTTAGAATTAATATATTACACAATTCAACATGCAGAGGATTCTTATCTCATTCTCAGAGATGAAATTGCAAAGATGTTTCTCAATTATAAGGATCTCTTTGGCTTCATTAAAGGATGGATCATTTATCGCACATCCAGTGAAAAATTTGATTTCCCCTTTGAAAATGTTGTTTATTTTGAAGATCTGATTAAAACAAATGAAAACATTCCATTACCATTCGTTTCAGAAGATGATATGGCCACCATATTCTATACATCTGGCACAACAGGCATGCCCAAGGGCGTAACATTTACGCATAGGGATATTGTCATTCACGGAATTTCCCTTGCGAATACCTTTTCTGAATATCCGATGATCGTCACATCAAGAGACGTGATGATGCCTTTAGTTCCAATGTTTCACGTACACGCGTGGGGGCTTCCTCAGTTTTTCTTGGTTAAGGGCATGAAATACGTGTTGCCAGGAAGATATAATCCTGACAGCATTCTGGATTTGATGGAGAAAGAAGGTGTAACAGCTACTGCCATGGTTCCTTCCATCCTTTACATGATTTTATCGGCAAAGAGAGCAGGAGACGTTCTTCCTAAATTGAATCTAAAAGCAACCATTGGCGGTGGTGCCTTGAGCGGTGGTCTCAGGGATAGGGCCAAGCAATTTAACGTAACAGCTGTTGGTGCATACGGTCTTTCAGAGACAGCTCCTTTAGTATCAGTTTCTGTTTTTAATAATGAGGTTCTTAAACTCAATCAAACTGAGCAGGAAAAATATATAACTAGAGCAGGTCTGCCAGCTAGCTTCGTAGAGGTTAAGATAATTGGAAAGGATGGAAAGGATGTATCCAACGATGGGGAAACCATAGGTGAAATTGTGGTAAGAGCTCCCTATTTAACAAAGGAATACTATAAGGACCCTGAAGCCACAAAAAAACTATGGGCCGAAGGGTGGTTACACACAGGAGACCTAGGTTACATTGATCCTCGCGGTTACATTACTATAGTTGATAGAGAAAAGGACGCGGTCAAATCGGGTGGAGAATTCATACCAACACTGATTCTTGAAGATGTCCTCAGTCTATATGGAAGAATTAATGAAGTAGCAGTTGTTGGAAGAAAAGATGACAAATGGGGAGAGCGACCAGTGGCATTTTACACTTCAGACACCGTAATAAAAAAAGAAGACGTTGACGATTTCCTCATGAGATTTGTAGACCAGAAAAGAATAGAAAAATTCTGGATGCCCGATGTATATGTAAAGGTAGACTCCTTTGAAAAGGGGTCTACAGGGAAAATCGACAAAAAGATTTTAAGAGAAAAATTGGTGAAATAGTTTATTCCACTTTCTAATTCTCCCTTTCGAGTTCCAAAATTTTCGATCTAAATTTTAAAATCCCTTGGTAATTTTTAAATGAGCATTCTAAATGTAGAGAAAAAAAGATAGGTTAAATATTTTGAAAGGATTATTCATTATGATTCCAAGCGATCCTGATGATGAAGAAGAGAATTATGGAACACCGAAAGATAAGCTGACAGAGCTTGTAGAGGAAAATAAACTAAGGATCAAAATTTTCGGAATGGGTGGTGCAGGCTCCAATACAATTAAAAGAATGGTGTCCAGGAGTTTTAATTCACCGTACTGCGAGATAACCTTTGTAGCGGCAAATACTGACGCTTCTCATTTAAGCAAAATAGGAGTGAAGGAAAAGATAGTTCTAGGTAAACAGCTAACAAAGGGAAGGGGTGCAGGTGCAGATCCTCAGGTTGGAAATGCAGCAGCTAGGGAGTCTCAAACAGAGATTGAAAAAAGTCTGGACAGGGTTAAAATAGCCATCATTGTCACTGGACTTGGTGGAGGAACAGGAACCGGTTCCGCGCCGTTCTTAGCGATGAAAGCCAAGGAGAGAAATGCAATTGTAATATCCATTGCTTCTCTTCCACTTGAGGGTGAGGGAAAAAAGAGAATGGAAAACGCTAAGAAGGGTCTTGGAGAGCTGATGCAGTTCTCAGATTCCACCATCCTATTCGAAAATGACAGGATAAGAAAGTATGCTCCCAGGGAGCTATTCTCTGTCGCCCTGGAATTTGCCGATTCCATAATGATGAGTGCCATAGAAGGTTTAATAGAAAGTGTGTCAAAAAGCGCTACAGTTAATACTGAATTATCAGATCTCGAGAAAATTTTGGAACTGGGAGGTCTTGGTATATTTGGAGTTGGGATATCTGATTCTTCTCCTGATCAGAGGGTTATAGAGGCATGTGAATCTGCCCTTAATTCACCGTTCAATTCCTCAGACATCGGGCAAGCAAAGGGTCTTCTATTGAGCATTTCTGGGGATAGTACACTGACAGTTGAAGAAAGAGAAAGGGCCATGAAATACATGAAAGACAAGGTGTCCCCGGGGGCTAACATAATTGTGAGACAGGAAACTGACGATTTGTATAGAGCTAAGGTCAAGATCATATTTTTTGCAACTGGCATTATTCCTGATGGGTTTGAATATAAAGGTTCGAAAGACAGAAATGAAATAAGCTGAAACTTTTAGCCTTTAAAAATAGGAAAAGTTTTAATTTCAATATTCATAAAGTAAAAAGAGGTTATATCAACAATGGAATTCTCCTGCAGTTCGGTTGGACATAGTAAGGATCTGGATAATAAAACCTTATTCAAGATTGCTCAAAACGCCAGATCATTAGTCATAAAGATGGTATATAAAGCTAAAAGTGGTCATCCTGGTGGATCCTTAAGCATCATAGATATTCTTACTGATCTTTATTTTAATGAAATGAAAGTTGACCCAATGAACCCTAATTTGCCTACCAGGGACCGCTTGATAATGAGTAAGGGGCATGCATCTCCCGCACTCTATAGTCTTCTCGCTCTCAGGGGTTTTTTTCCACAGGAGCTACTGATGGATTTCAGGCAAATAAATTCCAAACTTGAAGGACATGTTCATAGGGGGGTTCCTGGAGTTGAATCTTCCACTGGTTCCCTGGGTCAGGGACTTGGAATAGGAGTTGGATCAGCACTTTCAGCCAAGATAAAAAAGGAAGATTATAAGACCTACGTGATTCTTGGCGACGGAGAAATACAGGAAGGAAGCGTATGGGAATCCATGATGGCAGCAAGTAAATATAAACTGAATAATTTAGTTGCAATTCTGGACAAGAATGGAGTTCAGCTAGATGGTTTCACAAAGGATATTATGCCTATGGGAAATATTTTGGAAAAGGTTAAGGCCTTTGGGTGGGATGCAATGGAATTCAATGGTCACAATTTCAATGAGATTAGAGGAGCAATTAAATTTGCTAAAGGCTCCATGGATAAACCGGTTTTTCTTATTGCAAATACGGTAAAAGGAAAGGGAGTAAGTTATATGGAAAATAACCCAAAATACCACGGCTCACCTCCAGCGTCTGATGAGGAGTATGAAATGGCATTGAATGAGATAGGTGCTAGAATTTATGAATAGGGAAAGTCTAAGGGAAGAATATGGAAGAAAGTTAATAGAACTTGGCAGAAGGGATAGAGATTTAGTGGTTCTTGATGCTGACCTTTCAAGTTCCACAAAAACGCAGGGATTTGGAAGGGAATTCCCCGAAAGATTTTTTAATATGGGAATTTCCGAACAATCCATGGTTACAACTGCGGCAGGTATGGCGCTTAATGGGTTAAAACCCTTTGTTTCGACCTTTGCAATCTTTCTCACAAGAACCTATGAGCAGATAAGGCAATCTGTCTGTTATAATAATATTAATGTAAAATTTATTGTAACCCATGCAGGTATAACCGTGGGAGAAGATGGTGCAACGCACCAGATGGTGGAGGACGTAGGACTGATGAGTGGACTGCCCAATATGAAGGTCATTGTACCTGCCGATTCCATTGAAACTGCGTCAGTTATGGAGTACCTGATAGAAAAGACAAAGACTCCGTATTACGTCAGACTTACAAGGGAAAAGTTTCCAGTATTAAACGATTCTGATTACGCATTCAGGGAGGCAAGAAACACAGTTTTGCGTGATGGAAATGATTTAGCAATTTTCGCAAATGGCTCCATGTTAGGGTTTGCGATGGAAGCAGCTGAAAAACTGAAAGAGTCTGCCATTGATGCAGCGGTGATAAATGTGTCTTCCATTAAACCTTTGGATAGACAGAATGTACTTACATATGCTAAAAAAACTGGACATGTTGTTACAGCTGAAGAACATTCCATCTATAATGGACTGGGAAGTAGAATTTGCGAGGTGACAGCTGAAGATTACCCAGTGCCGGTTGTCAGGATTGGTATGAAGGATACTTTCGGAAAATCGGGAAAGTCATGGGAACTTTTTGATTATTTTCATATGGGAGTAAATGATATAGTCTCAGCAGGCGTAAAAGCCTTCAGGGAGGAAAAAAAATATGAAACTATTTCTTGATACAGCAAATATTGATGAGATCAGGCAGGCTAATGAGTGGGGACTACTGGATGGTGTTACAACAAATCCATCCCTCGTGGCAAAGGAGATGAAAAAGGGCGCATCCTTTAAAGAAATTGTCTCAAAAATACTAAATGAAACCCCGGGCCCCGTAAGCATAGAGGTTATAGCATCAGATTACGATAGTATCTTGAAGCAGGCTTTGAAAATTAGTTCACTTGGAGGAAATGCGGTCGTTAAGGTTCCCTTTAATACTGTGGGGTTGAAGGCAACAAAAGCTCTGGACGAAAAGAGGATACCTGTAAATTCTACTCTAATCTTTAGTGGTATACAAGCATTATTTGCGGCCAAGGCCGGTGCAAAATATGTCTCACCTTTTGTAGGAAGGCTTGATGACATAGCTGAGGATGGTATGGCTCTTATTGAGCAGATAAAAACAATTTATACAAATTATAACATGAAAACTAATATCCTCGTTGCTTCCATAAGAAATCCTCTTCACGTTCTAAGATCAATGCTCATTGGGGCAGATGTGGTTACTCTTCCCTTTGATGTACTATCTAAATTACCCAGTCACCCCAAATCTGATGAGGGTTTGTCCAGATTCCTTGAGGATTGGGAGAAAGCATTCGGTAGTATGGAGTTCCCTCTTTAGCCACTTTTTTATATCAGTATTTAATTATATCCCGTGATATTTCTCATTTTCCTGTTAATGAACATCGTAATTACCGTGGGAAGTATCGCACTCTTCACCCTATTTGATGAAAAATTTAGTGATTATTCGGGGATTACATCCGTAATTATTGGCATACTGATATATATTTATTTCCCAAATACCTTGGATTTCTCAATTGTTGTGCTTGGTACCATATGTATAAATACACTTTATACCAAAAAATCGTTTATTTTTATCATATTGCTTGTTATTATTAGCGTAGTAGATGGTTTAGCAAATTTTACCATCTCATCATTGCTGAATGAGACCCTCGCTATCGGCGCGGGCATATCCATATCCTTGCTTTTATCCAATGAAGTTAGAATAATGAATATGAATAACGAGAATCAAAGAGGAAAGACAAAGAAGACTGAGGTTGAAAGAGATTTAGTTCAGATACTTTGTGGCATCCTGATTTTATTGGCAATAATCCTGACACCTAAAATTTTACTGGAGGGGGGATTGCTCCTGAGCGTTCTTCTGGGCATAATCTTGATAAAAATTACAGCCGTTTACGGCAATTCGGTTATTTCCAAGACTATACTTCACTTTGAGCGTAACGATGTGCAGCCAGGAATTGGAACATTATGGTTTATTGCAGGTTTAATGATACTCATTGCCCTATCCTTAAGGTGGAGGGTCGTCGAAATAGGGGTATTTGCCATGGCCATAGGAGACTCGCTGGCCACAATTGGTGGAGTGAATCTTAAGACAAGGAAACTATTCTTTAATCCTAAAAAAAGTCTGGGAGGTTTTATCTCCATGCTCATACCAACAGCAATATTCGCATTCTTTGTTCTTGGACCAATTTATATTATAATCGCAATTGTTGCAACTGTTATAGAGTCACTATCCATGTACCCTATAGACGATAATATCACCATTCCTGTGGGCGTTATAGTAACAAATTTCTTAATTTCTCTCCTTTGATTTGAATAATACCAGCCTTAAGAAACTATTTATTTCCTTGCAAACAGAAATGAAAATGGTCTAATTGGTTTTACTTGACATGTATGATTGCCCCTAGGAGGAGATTGACTAACAATGAAGATAAAGTTATTCCTGTCTAAAGGGGTTCCGGCCATAGAATTCTTGCTGATAGCCTTCAAGGGGTTAAGCTATTTGTCTGAATCTGGAGAATAAGTGACGGATCTAAAGGCCGTCAATACACAACCAAGAAATGGATGGAAGGTAAAAATTAATTTATAAGTTTAAAGGAAATAAAATAAAAAGAACGCCTTAGATTAATATAAAAAGGGAATAAGTTATTCAATATCCTCCAGTTCAGAGTTCTCGATTATTCCCTCGTCCTTTACTTTACTCATTCCTTTCATTATGGCCATGCCTATTCCCACCACTATGAGGTTCAGTAGAAGAGCGAATATTCCTATGTAGACGAAATCGAAGTTCGCATAAAGTGATTTTTTAAAATCTAGCTGGGCAAGCATGATTATAGTAGTAGTCAATCCGACAAGCCATCCTGCCCCTACTGGATATTTATTTAGCTTTCTAGTAAATAAGGCAATGTATACTGCTGGCAGTGTCTGCATGATGATTGCTCCCCCTATTGTCTGAAGATATACAATTTCACCAGATGCTGCAGGTACAAGGGAGAATACAAGTGCACCAATAATAACTGCGATAACCAATATTCTGGAGAGGTTTGTTTGAGTTTTCTCTGATGCATTAGGATTGATGTATTCAAGATACACATTCCTGGTAAGCAAGTTTGCAGATGCCAAAGCCATTATGGATGCTGGCACAATGCTTCCAACTACCACTGCAGCAAATACAAAGGCAGTAAAAGATGAGGGAAAGAGGTTGAGAACCAATAGGGGCAGTGCTTCGCTACTAACTTTTGGATATGCATTGAAATATACCACCGCCATTATGCCAATCATTGCAACGAACAGTAACAATACATTGTATAGGGGAAGAAGCGAGGCATTTCTCCTTATGGTTTTCGAATCCTTAGCCCCAAGAGTACCGGTAATGGCATGTGGATAAAGAAATAACGCTAGCGCTGAACCAAGTGCAAGTGTGGTATACCCTAAGTATATTACAGGTGAAATGTTGAGAAGATTTGGACTAATTGTTGAAGCTTTACCAAATATAGCCCCAAAACCTCCCAGTTTAATTGGGATATATATTATGATCACTATAACGGCGGTCCATATTATGGCATCTTTTATTATGGCCGTTAGTGCAGGACCTCTCAATCCACTGATAAACGTAAAACCAGCAACGAGGAGGAATGCTATGACCAAACTCACCGTTATGGGAAGAGACAGGGCAGCCAGGACATATTTTATTCCCGTAATCTGCAAAGCTATATATGGTAATTCTGCCAGAACTCCTGTCAGAGCAATTAGCATTGCAAGGAACCTCGATGAGAAACGATCCTTGACAAAATCTGCTGCAGTAATATATCCACGCCTCTTTGAAACATTCCATAGCTTAGGCATAGTCACATATACAATGGGATATATCATTACACCGTATGCTATTGCAAACATTGCAAAGGCTCCGCCACCTATACCCGCAGTAGCAGCGGCCCCAGGTACAGCAATCAGGGTATACGCTGTATATACATCTCCACCCAATAAGAACCACATGACTACTGTTCCAAATCTTCTTCCCCCGAGACTCCATTCGCCCTTGGCACTCATATCCTCTGGCTTTCTCCAGAAATATGCCAGATAACCGGCAAAGAGGACTATTATAATAATAGCAAAGAACAATGCGAGATCAACATTTGTAAACATTAGCTCGTCACCTTCCTTTTTCTTTCACTATTTTCGATAAAATAGACCACTGACGTAAGGGCTGCTGCAATAAATATCCATACAAGTTGATACCAATAAAAGAAAGGTATCCCTCCCAATTCTGGGTTAACCCTTGCATATATTGTTACCCCTGCCACCATAAAAAAATATGGCAAAGCCAAAAGTATATACTTAACTACAGGACTCATTCGAATATTACCACTTCATATTATAAAAACCTATTGATGACTGTTTTCTGGTTAAATCCTTAAGCCAGAGGCTTAAATTGAGATTAAAATATGGCATATATATATGACAGTGTATTCAAGTGAGCATGTATGAAATCAGTTTCTAGTGTGACAATTTCTAAAACCCGATGAAAATCATTTATGATGGCTGTTCATATTACCGATTTCTCAAAGTTAAGGAAATTTTGAGATTTACACAAAACTGAGGTTTATAGAAATCTTCGTGTGTCTTTTATCTTTAGGTATGTTCCGTGGTCCATTTCCAATTCGAGAATATAAGATATGGATTTCAGCATCTTCAAATAAGTGGCAAGAAACTTTTAATTCATTGAATGTTAATCTTTTCTTGAGACTTCTCTAAAATCCTTAAAGAACATTAAATCGTCTTCGCCTTCCTCAACAAACCCCATTTTTTGGTAAAGCTCAATTGCCTTTGATTGATCGTTCACCCACAATTGAAGTTCTCTATGCCCAAGATTCTTTAATTTCTTCGCTAACATTACCATCAAATGACTTCCGTAACCCATATTCTGAAATTCTTTGGAGACAAATATATCCACCAGTAAAGGAGTGTTAATCCTGAAAAATTCAAAAGCACCATCACTTATAACGCACGAACCTATAATTTTACCATTATGAATTACCTTGGAAGGCGCCTTCAATATCTTTCCATAGTAACCACTGTCAATCACCTGCGGCGTTATGTTTTTTCCATTTTTATATACCAATAGAAATTGATCTGGTGAATCGCCATAGGAGTCCAATTGAACCTCGGCCAAATCTTCCTGATCCACCTCTTCCTGTTGTAATTCAATAAATTCCCTTTTTAGTTTGGTAAATTCGGATTCCTTTTCTTTAAGATTTTCGATAATAGTGTCAACACTGCATACAAGTTTTACTCTGTGAACTCTTCTGAATTCCAATTTTTCGATCTCATTAAAAAACTGCTCACCATTGAATATGCCATCAAGGATAACGAGTTTGGAAGATTGAATTGCAATAGACTCGAACCACTTTATCATCTCCTTCCCTGTATCAACCTTATCCTTTCCATATTCTGAAAATCCCATGGAGCATAATATCCTATCATCTACTCCAAGAGGTGGCATGATATAACCATAGGTTGACACCTTCCCTCCGGACAGAAATACTCGTGATGGTATTCTATTGTTGTTCAGCATGTCAATGAGTGGTGCGTATACCTCTTCAGCATTAACATCCTTATATTTTTCCGCTAGCAATTTTTTTTGTGACATTAAGATTTGATTCCATTCCAACTTTACGTTATTTAATTCCTCCATGAATAGATAATTTCGAAGTATATTTAAACAATTTTACCATATCTCCATAATGAACAATGAAGAGAGAACACGGCAATTCAACAAAATTGCAGTGGAATACTCAAGGTATTATAAGGGAAAAATAAGGAATTATCCAAATGTCCCAATCAATTCAATTCAAGATTTTTCATACTGGTACACTCCTGGAGTGGCAGAGGTTTCAAGAGTTATCAACAAAGACCCAGATCAATCTTTTGAACTCACTGGAAGGTGGAATTCCATAGGAATCATTACGGACGGAACAAGGGTTTTGGGTCTGGGAAATATTGGTCCAGAAGCAGCCATGCCTGTGATGGAAGGAAAGGCAATGCTATTCAACCTTTTTGGAGGGGTTAACGCAATCCCCCTTCCAATTAGAGTGAGTTCTGGTGATGATTTCATAAAGGTTGCCTTAGCTCTGGAACCATCATTTGGTGGGTATAATCTTGAGGATATCGAGAGCCCAAAGTGCTTCTATGTTTTAAAAGAACTACAGGAAAAACTAAACATCCCTGCCTGGCATGATGATCAGCTTGGAACTGCCTGCATTATTCTTGCAGGGTTGATCAATTCGCTTAAAATTGTAGGCAAGAAGATCCCTGATGCCATTGTATCACTCATAGGTTCTGGTGCTGCAAACATTGCGGCTGCTAATTTAATGATCGAAGCAGGTTTTAAGGCGGAAAATATCATTATGGTCGATTCTAAAGGGATTCTCGAACCGGAAAGAGAAGATATTGATAAACTGATGATTTCAAATCCATGGAAATACGACCTGGCATTAAAAACCAATGGGGAAAGGAGAAAGGGAGATATAGAAGAATCAATGGAGGGGGCCGACCTTGTTGTATCTGCGGCCAGATCCCAGCCTGGGTTGATAAAAGAAGAGTGGGTCAGGAGAATGAACAAAGACCCGGCCATTTTTGCATTAGCAAATCCATTGCCTGAGATCTGGCCGGACGATGCTAAAAGGGCTGGTGCAAAGATTGTTGCCACAGGAAGGAGCGATTTTCCCAATCAAATTAACAATAGCCTGGTATTTCCAGGAATATTTCGCGGAGTACTGGATGCTAGATCCAGAGGTGTCAATTTCAGGATAATGGTTAAGGCTGCTTATGAAATAGCAGATTACGTAAAAAATCCTGAATCGGATCATATCGTTCCCACCATGGGGGACTGGGGATTATATCCTCGGGTTGCATCATCTGTTGCAAGAGCCACTGTTGAAGAAAATCTGGCGAGGAAAAATAATAGCAAGGAGGGATTTTACAAAATAGCATCGGAAATAATAAAAACTAACAGGGAAAACTTTGAAAAATTGATGGAGTTAAAAATAGTGAAGGAATTACCGGAGGTGGAAGAATGAAAACAAATGAGATTAATGTAAGAATAGCAGAAGAAAAGGATATAGAGCAATTCCTGGACCTAATAATGAGAATGAAGAGATTGAACGGAGAATTTGATTCAATGTTTACTGCAAACGAAGGAAACCGGGAGGCCATAAAGAGTTACTACAGTCATTGTATCAGCGATAAAAAAAATTTTATTACTCTTGTGGCAGAATCAAATCACAAAATCTATGGTCTTATAAAGGCGGAAATAAGGGAAAGGATTTCATATTTACCAAGTCAGGAAGCAAGGATCATAGATCTTTATATTATGCCGGAAATCCGGAGGAAAAAGGTCGGCAATCTGCTCCTTGAAAAACTGTATTCTGAAATGGAAAAACGAAATGTGTCTGTAGTAACGGCTGAATTTCCTGCAAAGAATTTGATTGCTCTGAACTTTTACGATAAAATAGGATACAGGGAAATTGGAAAGGTGTTTGGTAAATCTATAGTAGAAGAGCCGGGAGACGAAAGAGATTAATTCAGAATAACCTTGATGATTTCCACTTATTGATTATTTTTTCAGACCTGAGAAAATATTCATTCATAATTTCATTTAGTTCTCTTTGATCTTTTCCTTCCACAAAAACCAGCTTATCATCAGCTTGTTTAAATAAGCCTGAATTTTCAGCCCAGTCCAATTCGTTTCTGGAAAAAAGTGATGTGGAGACCGGATTGCCTCTTCTCATCAAGAATTTATTTTTAATGTTCTTAATCAATCTATATGAATTATATACGCTAAATTCCTCACTTTCTGAAAAGGTTTTAAATTTATTTTGAAGAGCAGCCAGTAAGCCTTCCGTGGTTATATTCTGGCTCAGATTGATCTTAGCTGGATAGGAGGAAACTGGAATAATCGAATCGGGCAAAATCTGATAAAAATTGTAATAAACCCTATTACCTTGTACAAACCCATATTTTGTGCAGTTTTTACTGGAATTTAAATGAGGGGATTCCAGTGATTTTGATGGAAACTCATTAAAAAATTCATCCGGAAACCTCAGGGCATTCTTTATTTCATAGGATATCTCTATTACATCTATGGGACTATCTGTAACCTTTTGCTTAAGTTTAAAATTATAACACAAATCTATGGATTCTATGGTACCCAGAGAGTCAATCTGAATTTCTGGTATGTCAGAATCGTCTACCTTTAAATTTTCAAGTTCTTCATCACTTATCTTTATGAATTCAATGGAATCTGATTTTAGTAAGGAATAACCCATGTCCGTGATTAGGGTCTGCAATTCCTCATGAATGTCCAGCGGAATGTTTAGTTTTATCTGATCAAGATCAAAAGGGGTAAACTTGTATTCAGCGTCCCTCCCGCTATTATTAGCGTGGTAATATGTGGAGGTTGCAGTATAAATCCTTGTTCCAATGTTTCTTAAATCGCCTAAATATTTATTTAAAAGTCCCTTTGTGTCCATAGATGAGCATAACTGATTTCAAATAAATGTTTACGTTGAAAAGTACCTTATTGAGTTAATGCCTTAGGGTAAAAATCAAATTGGTACCCATATTTCTAAACATCCTCTTTAACGATGGGGACGAAACTCATCCCATACCTAGCAGTGAATGTAACAAGATTTCTTGTCCATGTTAAAATGATCTCCACGAATCTAAAATAGTCAACAGTATTCAAATCGTGGAATGCAAAACCAATTCAATTAATGTTTATCTGTGGTTCCTTTATGCCTGACCGCTGAACCCCAATTCCTCAGTGCCAATGACTGAAACTGTGATTTCTTGTTCATGATTAAATGACATGAATTATCGAGAAATTTCCAGGGAAGAATCTAATAATGAAAAGATTGTCCCATAAACGTTAAATAGACTCATTCTCTTGATATACTGAGGGGATATAATTGGCATTTAAGTCGGAGTATTATCAAAAACTTGTTATCAATGGCACAATTGAAGATCTTATGGATTTATCTGAGCAGATTAACAATGACACCACTCTGACAGAAGAGGAATTAACCTGGTTAGAAAACACCATAAGGAGTAAATTAAAATTGTTGAATGGAATAAAAATTAAGGTGGTAAATTCTGAATCAGGTACCGAAGAACAGCCCCCACAAACCATGTATGATGATTTCGGTGGTTCTGCCATATATCAGGGGGAAGTAAACATTTACGGAGTAAAATGGAAGGTCTATATTCCGGGTGCGAAATATTTTGATTCCACCAATAAGAGGTGGTTTTATAACGAAAAAATAGCGGAAAAGCTTTCACAGATACTTCTTCCTGTAATTCCTGGTAAGTTTAAGGGTTATTTTGGGTATCCCCCATGGATACTGGGGACATCTTCAGCTCCAACAACTTATTACATACCTACGGAGGACATAGTTAACATGGCCATTGGAAGAGGTGTAATTAGAGGTTGGGAGTACCTTGTAGAGGCGGGCATCCCTAAACCATTTGTCGAGAGGCTTAAATCCAGTAGTATGGGAAACGTACTTAAATGAGGATTATAATAGGCGTGAAAGGAAATAAAATTCAAGCATTCCCTCATCGAAGAATCGAAAGAATTACCTCCTACGGCCGAGAATTAGATTTCTTTGATTTAAAAGAGGGAACAATAATAGATACTCTTGATGATGAATTATTCAGGGTATACCCTGAGGAATATCATAAAGAGAATGCCCTTAAAACCTTTGGTTTAAATCAGTTTGAGGAAATGGTTAAACTTGAAAGATTCTGGGAACTCCACGAAGTATTGGAACATTATTGGAGCCAGGCAGAAAGTATCAATAAAAAAATTCTGAAAGCACTCATAGGCATTATGGTTTCTCAGGTAAAATGGCAAATGTCTCAATATAATACATCGGAACGAATTCTGAATAGAACTATTTGTGAACTGGAACAGCTTACCGGAATGAAAAAAGAAAACATATTAAAAGTGTCTTCCTATCCGGTGGTTTTGAGTGAAAATTTTATGTCTTCAGTAACGCAAATATATATTAAGTGATCCGATGTGGGTTTATGAACCAGATTTCTGAAATTCTAAATGACTCATCAATTGGAAGTACTAGGGAAGTCCGGGGTTGGGTATATCGATCAAGGACTTCGGGTAAGCTTGCATTTATCATTCTTAGGGATTCCACGAATATTATTCAATGCGTGGCCAGATCAGAAAATTTTAAGGAGGAGGATTTCAAACTATTATCCTCTTTAACCATAGAAAGTAGTCTTTCCCTGAGTGGTACGGTAAAGAGGGATGATAGGGCCGTAACAGGATATGAATTAAATATTTTGGAATTCAAGATTTATGAAAGAAATGAGAATTTTCCGGTATCAAGGGATATATCTGAGGAATTTGAACTGGATAACAGGCATCTCTGGATTAGGAGCAGGGAATTCACATCCATCCTCAAGATAAGATCCACAGTTTTTAATGCTTTCCGTGATTATTTCAGTGAAAAGGGATACTTTGAAGTGCAACCTCCCCTGATGGTATCCACTGCTACAGAAGGTGGTTCAACCCTTTTTAAGGTTCCTTTTTTTGGGGAAGATGCTTATCTAACACAGAGTTCCCAGTTCTATCTGGAGACATTCATATTTTCTCTGGAAAGGGTGTATACCATATCTCCAAGCTTTAGGGCTGAAAAGAGCAGAACCTGGAGGCATTTAACGGAATACTGGCACGCTGAAGCTGAGCTTGCATGGGTGAACAACAATGAGATGATGGAAATCGAGGAGGAAATGATACATTACATCATCCGTAAGGTTATTGAAAAAAATGAGTCGGATCTCACCCTACTGAATAGGGATATTGATACGCTGAAGGAGAGTTTAAAGCCCTTTAAGAGGATGAAATACTCTGAACTCATAGATATTTCTGAATCACTGGGAATGCCGCTTAAATATGGGGATGATCTGGGTGCAGATGAAGAGAAGCAGATCATGTCAAATTACAAGACGCCTATATTTATTACAGACTTTCCAGCTTCCTTAAAAACCTTCTATCACCAGCCCAACCCTGAAAAAATTGACGAAATATTGTGCCATGATTTACTTGCTCCGGAGGGATATGGAGAAATTGTGGGTGGGGGAGAGAGAATATGGGATTACAAATTACTGAAAGATAGAATCCGTGAGAGTGGGCTAAACGAAAAGGACTATTACTGGTATCTTGACCTTAGAAAGTATGGGAGTGTACCTCATTCCGGGTTCGGTTTGGGAATGGACAGGATGTGCATGTGGATAATGCATCTGGATAAAATCACTGGAGCCATAGCATATCCTAGAACCATTAGAAGATTGAGACCTTAGATGAATTCTCTTCTTAATTCCGCATTAAATGGAGCTGAGCATGAACAGGTTCCCGTATGGTTTATGAGACAGGCAGGCAGGTATATGCCTTCATACAGGAAAATGAGGAAAAATTTCAGTATGGAAGAAATATGCCATTCTCCACAAATGGCTGCTGAAATTACCCATGATGCAGCCCATTATCTGGGAGTAGACGCAGCAATTATCTTCTCTGATATCATGATACCGCTGGAAAACTTGGGTTATAGAATTAAGTATGTAGAGAATGTTGGACCTATTCCGGAAAGGACGGGAAATATCAGGGAAATGTATAAATCAGAAGCATCCTCTGCCATAAGGTATTTCCGTTCCAGATACCAGGACTTACCCGTAATAGGGTTCATCGGAGGTCCCCTTACAATAGCCTCCTATATTATTGCTGGTGGTCCAGACCGGGAGTTACGAAAAACAAAGGAACTGATTCTGACAGATGAGGATAATTTCCGAACTTTGATGAACGAAGTGGTTAAGATATCACTAAATGAGGCACGAGAACAGATTCTTGCTGGAGCAGCTGCCATACAGATATTTGATAGCTGGTTGGGATTTCTTGATCCGGTAATATCTGAGTACATTATTCTTGATTTTGTAAAGAAAATAGTTGACGGCATTAAGAAATTAAGAGGAAAGTCCATATATTTTACCACGGGTACTTCGGGTTTTGTGGAAGCATTGACCCTGTGTGGGGCTGATGTGTTAAGCCTGGACTGGAGATGCTCCCTTGGAGATGTTCATTCAGCATACCCCAATATGGGACTACAGGGAAATCTGGATCCAGTTATTCTTGCCAAATCCCTTTCAAAATCTGTTGAAAGAAGTGTAATGATTATGAAGGAAATGCAAGATTTTAACAGATATATTTTTAATCTGGGTCATGGAATACTTCCTGAAACAGATCCGGGAAATGTAAGATCTCTGGTCAAGAAACTAAAGGAGATTAAATTATGAAAACTGCACTGCTGATGATGGCCTATGGAAGTCCTGAAAGGAAAGAGGATATAATGGAATATTTAAGGGATGTGTATAGTGGAAATGAGCCTCCAGCCTTTGCGGTGGATGAGACAAATAGCAAATATTCTAAATTCGGTTACAGGTCACCATCAAGCGATATTATAAGAAAATTTACCGCTCAGATTAGAAATGCAGTAAAGGATATGGATGTATTTATCTCCTTCAAACACTGGAAGCCAGGTATCGATGAGGTGGTACGGAGTATTGAGAAGGATAATTATGAACGGATATTTCTTCTACCACTCTTTCCCATAAAGAACTCAAGCATCCAGAATAGTTATATAGATCCATTTAACAATGCCTTAATTAGAATGGGATTTTCCCCTAATGTTGTAGTGGTAAACGGCATGATGCAGGCTAAAAGCCTCACAGAATACTGGATTAAAAGCCTAAGTGATAGTTACAGGGAAGGGGACATGGTTCTTTTTACCGCCCACAGTCTCCCTCACACAGTGGAACAGGAGAGAGAATACCATGATATTTTTAGGGATTGGTCAGAGCAAATTGCCAAAGCTTCCGGCGTGAAGGATTTTGCCCATGCCTTTCAGAGTAAAGGATCCTATGGAAAGACATGGCTTGAACCCAGTATATATCAAATTTTAGATAGCATTGAATCTGAAAACTATGAAGAGATACTCACGGTTCCAATCGGTTTCATCTATGATCATCTGGAAGTGTTATATGACCTGGACTATTTATTCAGCAGTAAGGTAATTGAGAGAGGGATGAAATACAGAAGAGTGGGATTGCCAAACAATTCCCCACTGATGGTAAGGACCATACAGGAATGCGTTGAGTTGATGAAAAATGAGTAATTTGAAAATCTATGCCTATGACCTTGATGATTTCATAAAGGGAATCGTAAAAAAACACACTGAAAGTGATATAGCTATATACGGAAGGAAGGATGACAATGGTAATATTACATTGTTTTCTCCTTCCCGTTATCCCGATAAGATTTCATCCATGACGGACAGTATGACCCTGTCTGATGTTTGCATCTTTAATGGAAAAAAATTGGACAGTTTCCTTGGGGAAAATATAATGTGTGCAGACCTCATGGAAAAGAAATATGGATATTTCATTGTAGATCAGACAACTGACACTGATAAGTTAAGATTATTCACAAAGGGCTCCAATTTAAAAGAATATGAATTTTTCGACGGTTCCTCAATGGATCTTCTGGAAAAAATTGACAGAAATAGGGACGTACATTCAAGGAATGGAGATCTAGTCGTGATTGTTGACCATTTTTTCAAAGTTAAGAGTGTTGGAACGGTTATTCTTGGTTTTGTGCTGTCAGGAACATTAAAAAAACACCAGACCTTATTCCTCAACCCAGCAGGTATTCAGGTCCAAGTGAGATCAATTCAAATGAATGACGTTGATTTTGAAGAAGCCCCTGCAGGTTCGCGGGTGGGAATAGCACTTAAGAATGCCAATCTAGATACCATAGATCGGGGATCAACGCTTACTGAGAAATTAGTCAATCCCGTATCAGATCTAGAGGGAGATGTGATATTCCATAAGGCTATATCCGAGGAAATAAGGAGGGATGGAGAAGTGTTTCTTGCGGGGCACTTTATTTATTCCAGGGGTATTATGGAAGGTAAGAAAATTCATACAGATAAACCAATCCTCCCGTGGAACGAATATATCCTGATAAAACCAAACTCAAAACCAAGAATCATTGGAAAAATGGTTATTTCAAATAAATTGATTCAATAGTTGCCAGTTTTCATTTTCTCAACTTTTTCCTCAATAAATTTTAGTGAACCTATATCGTGTCTCATTTCGTAATTTCCCCTGATTCGCCATAAATTCATCTCAACCATGGACGATGCGTCTGGAATGCTATCCGATTCTGCTACTATGGCAATTGCCCTGGAATCAGTCATTTTTACTTCATTGACCTCCCCTTCCACCGATGAGTAATATATATGGACATGATCTGGAAGGCCTTCTGTATTTATCCTGAGAATGTCAGGCTTTGGAGAAATACCATAACCGGGTGGTACAAGGTATTTCAGGGTGGTAGCTTTCCTTCTGAACGTGATCTTCGCCCTCTTCAGCTCGGCATCTGCAATTTTAAAAAGGAGATCCGTCACATCTCCTTCGATAACTGTAAGAATATTCATTCCCTCTGGATCAGCAAGCCTGCCATTTACCTCGATCACCTTCAGGTCATCCTTCGTCTGCATAAACTGTACGTACAATACCCCCCTGAAAATCTGACCATCCTGAGCGAGGGCTTCAACGAATCTTTTTGAAATATCCTTAGCCCTTTCATATATTTGGGGTCTAATAAAGGGTAACTTCAATTCCACATCGGTAATGGAGCCCATACCGCCAGTATTTGGACCCTTATCATTTTCATATAACCTCTTATAATCCTGTGCAATTGGTGCAAATATGGTACTTATCCCATCGGTAAATAATTGCACTGAAAATTCTTCGCCACGAACAGCTTCTTCTATCAATACTTTCTTATCCCGGAGGAATACCTGCTTAGCATAATCAATGGCTTCTACACGGTTGTTAAAATGCTGATCCGTTAATCTGACCCCTTTACCGCCTGTCAGTCCCGAAGGTTTAATGGCAAATTCAAAAGAAGTATTGGATAACATCTTCTGAATGTCATACTCGTTATCTAGAACTTCGTATTTCAAGTTTCCTGGTATACCATATCTTTTCATCAATTGTCTCATGAATATTTTCGAACTTTCTATCTGGAAGGCCGTTGAAGAGGGGCAAGCCACCTTTATTTTATTGAATTCAAGCTTGTCCACAAGATTTGTCTCCAGGTAGCTGTCAGGACTGACATATACAAGATCGGGCTTTTTATCCATTATAAACCCTGAAAGAAGATTTGCATCCCTGGATTTAGTAACAAGACATTCAGTGCTAATGGATCTTATGGATGGGTTATCGTTTGGCATGATTGTAATTAATTCTGCTCCACTTTCAAATAGCTTTCTGGCTAGGGCATCCTCTCTACCTCCGCCGCCCACCAGAGCAATTTTTTCACTCATTTTCTTTCTCACCATCCTTATTCACTGTATTCTTTAATTCTCTTTTATTCTGGATATTGAAATATTTATAAAATTTACTAGTAAGCTGGAAAATTTCAGTGTTTCTATACTTGCTGGATCTGATAAAACCTAATTTCTTCAGGGAATGGATCACGTGATCAGATTGACCCCTAAATTTTTCATTTATTTCTCCCCTCATTGTTTTATCATTGTTTAAAATCAAGGTCAACAGTTTGATCTGCTCCCCTGATAGCTCAGGCTTTGTTACCTCTTTCACAACATCTGCATATTCACTTTTCAATATCATTCTGTATTTTTTCCCTATGGAACTTATCTCCATGCTTGTGTTTTCAGAACCGTATCTCTGTATGAGTTTTCTCAACTCCTTTTTCACGACACCTGGCTCTTCTAATAGGATAGATGATATCTCTGTAATGCCTAAGGGTTCTTCCGTGGCAAAAAGAATTGCCTCCAGTTTTCTCTGAAGTTCCACATTGACCCTATGAGGTCCTAATATAAAATTTTTTAACCTTCGATCAATAAGTCTCCTTACATACGATATGGAACAAAAGCGAACGAAGGTATATGGCTGATGATTGAGTGCCTTCTCAATTGTTTACAATGTTGATAAGTGCGCATATTCCGTTATTAATTACATAACCACTTCATTCAGGACGTGAAATACGAGATGAGGGTGCTTACCAATGATACCAACGTTGATTTTCTCAAGATGGGGATAAAGGGAATCGCAGAAACATTCAATGATCATATTCTTGGAATAGAATGTAAGGGGGATCATTTTAACAAGCGTTCTAATTCCGAACTGTGCAAGATCATTTCAATTTTACTGAAATTTCAACATACCGTCTCTCTCTGGATAAAATGTTAAACTTAAAAGGTCAATTTATTAAAAAAAGTGGTATAATATTTTAAAAATATGTAGAAGATAAAGATAATAGGATCAGATCAGGTTTATCTTTTTCTAAATATCCAGACTGCTGCTGAACCAATAATTGCCAGTACCACAATGATAGCTGCGATAATATAGAGGTCATAGTTCGAGGAACTTCCAATCTTTTTCTGGGTTGGAGTGAAGTTAACCGTTATGGTCACATTATGCCCACTAACCCTGAAAGTTCCACCAGATGCGCTGTAAGCATTTTTACTTGAATGTGCACTATATGAATACGATCCGTTCATAAGATACATTGTGTAGGACGAAAGGCTTATTTGATTGGAATTTTTCATGTCGGTTGAGTTGATGTACCATACCATGCCTGAGGGTAATCCGGTCTCTTTGAACACAATTGCATATGCAATGAATTTAAACTGAACGGAAGTGACATTGTTTTTACCTGATACCACAGCAGTTCCAGATGTTTGCTTAATAGCATAATTTACTACTGGATTGACCTTATAATTGTATGTTCCGTTTACCTCGAAGAAAGTAATTGTTCCATTATTAGATGAACTTGTTGTTCCATTTAACGTAACATCCCACACCGTACCAGTTGCAAGACCGGTTTCAGTGAAAGTTACACCATAGACACTCTTGTTTTGTCCCGTAAATGTAATGGCCTGATAATAGGGTGTTCCATTGACTACAATAATTCCCTTTGATGGTAGTACTCTGTCAGTGGATTTGGCTGCAACACTGAATGAGTATGAGCCGTTCACTTCGCTGAAAGTGATTGTGCCTGAAGTTGATGTTTTAGCAACACCACCAAGGGTAACATTCCATGAAGTTCCTGAAGTAAGGCCTGATTCAGTGAAAATGACATTATATAATGATGCTGGTCCAGTGAAGGAGGTGGGTGTTACTATTTTATTTCCCTGAAGAGTAACTTCAGTTTGAGCAAGAGCTCTCCCATTCAGTGAGGCTCCAGTTGAAATTGTTATGGCAGTTTGTGATAGTATGTTACCGGAGAACTGAACTCCTGTGCCCAGACTGACCTTACTTGCAACGGACCAGAATATATTCTGTGGAAGAGCACCTCCAGTAAGAATCACTTTAGCGCCATTGCCCACAGTAAGTGCACCTGCTACCTGAAATATCCATACGGATTTGGAGCTCCCATTTAGTGTGACTGTGTTTGGAATGAGAAGTCCGGAGGTCCATTTATAAAGGCCAGGTACAAGAGTCATTCCGTTAATATTACCCGCTCCAAGATTTATATATCCAGGATCAGTTCTTCCTTGTGCATTGGTATAGGCCGTATGCATGTCACTAACTGCTGTGGTCAACATACTTGGTGTTGGATTGGCATAGTTGGCTGCATACATGTTGCCCGTAACATATGTTGATGTGGAGAACTGTCCGTTGGATGCCATTACCTGGGAGAATCCAGCATAATAAGATGCTGCTGAAGGGCTTAGACCAATGTTTCCAGTTATGGATGAAGTTCCAGTATTAGTTACAGCTGTTTCGGCTAAAATTGCAAAGTTGCTTGCAGTGCCAAGATTTACAGGGGCTAAATTAACGGGTGGAAGTGCCGTAAATGAAATTGCTTGATTATAGTTTATTCCAGAAACGGTAATATTACCGAACTGCGGTGAAGATGTAAATCCAGTAACATTTGCTATGCGGTAGGCATAGGTACCATCCTGCATAGAAAATACAATCTCTGATGATGTGGATAGTTCTGAAACATTATTCAAAGTGACATTCCACTGTGTTCCATTTGATAACCCTGATTCGGTGAAGTTGACATCATAATTTGTAACTGTAGCGGAATGACCTAACAGATTGGAACTATTCTGGGTTTGATTCAGAACCAATGCACCTGAAGAAATGATGAAAATGAGGGAAATCGCGATAGCTAGCAAAACATTCATTCTTGACAAAAAATTTTTTTTATCATTCATGACAAAGATATCATGAGTATATATATAAACATAGCTAAAAAAAATAGTGATTTAAAATAGTTGTATTAGATAAAATAATAATTATAATTGCAGATTCTTTTATACAATAGTGGATTATCAATAACCGTTTAGATGGATTCTTTCAATTAATTTTCTCCTGTTTGAAAAAGTCGTATCAATCTGTTTCAGCCAGAACTCATCAAGTTAAGATTCCATGAAAAAAGGGTGTTTTTAGAAACCTCCAATATATTTGGAAGCTAGTCTATATAAACGTATGATGTTTTTTATTCCTTGTTATCATTGTGATTGGTGATGTTCAAGTCGACTGATGATACTCTTTCAAGTACACTGGATGTTAGCCAGAGATCCATGAAACCAAATTCCTTGTTTTACCTCTGGTTTGGGTCAAACCTTACGGTTGCCGATTTTGCTCTTGGTGTATTGGTTGAATCCTACGGATTGAGCATTTATTTTACCTTAATGGCTCTTCTCATTGCAAACGTTTTCGGAGGATTGCTGGTAGCCCTTATGAGTATCCTTGGGCCAAGAACTGGCATGGGACAGATGGAAATATCCAAGAAATCTTTTGGAAGTGGTGGTGGAAGAATCTTCTCGCTTTTACAATTTTTAAATACCATAGGTTGGCTTTCAATCAACCTTATAATTTCATCAAGAGCTTTGCAATTTATAATCAGTTCGCAAGATCAATATACTCCTGTCATTTTTGGAATAAATCTTTTGGAAATTCTTTCACTTTTTATAGTCATGACAATTATCGGGATTACAGTAATTTATGGCCACCGATCCATCAAATCGTTTGAAAAAATAATGTCAGTTGTTCTTGGAATTTTATTTGTTGTTATTTCTATTTCTATATTTCTTTCACCCAGCAAAAACATTTATTCCTATAATGGTAACTTTTCCTTAATTTCTTTTGCATCCATAATAATGCTTTCCTTTTCATATATAATGTCCTGGGGACCCTATGCGGCAGATTATTCAAGATACGTTGAATCTAAGAAATCTGCATCCTTAAAATCCTTTATTTACACATTTCTTGGAACGGCACTTGCTTCATTTCTTGTCGAGGTAGTAGGATTTTTTGTTGGAATAAACCTAAATCTTAACGGTGTTTTTTCCAACAAGCTTTTCATACCCTTATTGGGTGGATTTTGGGTAATCGGATCGCTCACCCTATTCCTTGGAGGGCTTTCCGCAAACGCCCTAAACCTTTATTCAAATCTGATGTCAATTCGTTCACTTGGTTTTAAATCTGCAAGAAGATTCATAATTGTATCAATCGGTATTTTTACCATCCTCATGGGCTACCTATTTTATAACACATTTTCATCATATTTCGAAGGTTTTCTATATGTTCTGGATTACTGGATAACCCCATGGATAGGTGTAATGATCGCTGAATATTTCCTGGTCAGAAGGAAGGAATACTATGCTTCAAGTATAAACTGGAATCCCATATTCTCCTACTTAATTTCCATAGCCATCTCAGTTCCTTTCATGGACACGGTGCAGTATTACTTTGGCCTATCTATCCCATTCTATTCCATAACTTCAGGCATAGATTTCAGCTACGTTATTTCATTCTTCATTGCCATTATTGTAACTTATCTATTTGAGGAGAAATTTGGAAGAAAAACTGTTACCAGCTTAAAGAGAGAGAACACAATTATTGGTTCTCAGGAATAGTCTCTCCCTTTTTAATCTCTACAGAAAGCAGCTCCCTAGATAGAATAGAGTTAGAGAATATTTTTTTTGCCTCATCAAGCAGTATTTCTGGATTGTCCACTCTCGGACTATAATGGAAGAGATAGAAACTTTTAACTTCTGCACTCCGTGCTATTTCAGCTGCCTGTCTTGATGACGAATGCCCAAACTCATTTACCTTTGGTTCAAGAGATGAGTCTGTAGTTGTATCGTGAATCAATACGTCAACACCTTTTGCAAATTCCGGCATGTTTGGATTGGGTCTTGTGTCCCCACTGTATACCATACTTCTTCCCTTTTTTATCCCTCCTGAAATTTCATTAAGTGTTATGATCCTACCATCAAGGTTTATTGACCCATTCTTCCTTATTTTTTCAAGCTTTTCAGAGGGGATACCAAGTAATTTTGCTTTTTCTGGATCGATTTTCACCATGTCATTCTCAGTAACCTTATAGGAAACTGCAGGAACAGGATGATCCGCTTTCAGTGTATCGATCCTGAAAAATCCTGTTTCCACAGATCCACCGAACGGGATTTCGTTTATCTCTATCTCGAAGCCTAGGGAGAAATAGCCGACGTTAAAAGCTCTCGAAAGAACAGATATGGCACCAGGAGGACCGAAAACTTTCAGAGGTTTTTCCCTTCCGTTGAATGACATACTCTGAATGAGACCCAGTATGCCTAGGAAGTGATCACCATGGAAGTGCGTTAAAAATATGCTATCTATTTTCATGAAGGAAATTCCACTCTTCATAATTTGTTTCTGTGTACCCTCTCCACAGTCAAACATACAAATATAGTCATCCATCTGCAATATTATGGATGGAAGAGATCTACCAGGAAAAGGCCAGGAGCCACCAGTGCCGAGGAATGTTATCTTGAATGAAGATGCCATGGGGGAAAATGGAATCTTCATTATTATAATTAACATTAACGCATACCCCTTTCTTGTTGAAACCTTAACTTTACAAAATTAAACAAAGGAGAATTAATGCAACTTTTGATTCGATTGCTTCCATCAGTTTGAAATCACAAAGGAGAATTGTATGTTTTATGAGAAAAAGGATTTGATAATAACATAAGAAATCAATATATAACAACTTTCAATCTGCGGCTGTGAATGGGCAATTTTTTATAACCGCAAGTTCCAGCTCTGGTTCCAGTCTGGCAACCTACGTAATTGTTATTTTCATTTTAATATTCATAATTTTCAGGAGGGTTTCCAGAGGAATTAATGGAAGGCCATACACGCAGCGCAGGGTGCTCACCGGTCCAATCATATATGGAATCCTTCTCCTCCTCTTTCTTTACGAACTCAACAAATACCCCATATATATTTACATAGGCCTGATCATGATAGTTCCCGGTCTAATAATAGGAGATAGGGTAGGTATTCTTTCAAAGGTTTACTGGCAAAACAATATTCTTATGTACAAAAGGTCAGTGTTCATCCTGGCAATAACCCTGAGCCTTTATGCAGTAAGACTATTCATAGAATTTGAATTGCCTACTAATAACATCCAGATAATAGCCACCTTTGATGCACTAATTGCAATCTCATTTGGTATAATGATAGGTGAATTATTGCATCTGAAGTCACAGGCGAGAATCTTAAGGAACAGTCCAGAAATTGCTGATAAAATGGAGAATGCATAAATATATATATCCCTTAAATAATATCATACAGTTGTCCGACGTGATGAAATTTGAGATTGTACAGTTTAGAAATTAAAAATTTCAAGTCATTCTGCCCTAAGGGGAAAAGAATCGATTTCCAGCCCGGTTTGAGCATGATTGCTGGACCCAATGGGAGTGGAAAGAGTAATATAGGCGACTCACTCCTTTTCGTTCTCGGTACGCGATCTTCAAAGACGGTTAGAGCAGATAAACTGGACGACCTGATTCATAATCCCGGTAATGGGGATAGGAAATCTCCCACTGCGGTTGTTACCGCCACCTTTGTTGAAGATGGTCCTGATGGATCATTTGAAAGAATCGAGATATCCCGTGTTATTGAGGAAAATGGAAATGACATTAACAGCACTTATTATATTAACGGAAAAAAATCAAAACACAGTGATGTTGATAGGTTTCTTGAAAATATAGGCATTCAACTGGATTCATACAGTTTTGTTCTTCAGGGAGATATAAATAAATTCATTTATGTGACAGGAACAGAAAGAAGAAAATTACTCGAATCCATTGCAGGAATAGATGCTTACAATAACAGGATTAATGCAGCTAAGGACAAGATAGCTGAGATTGACAAGGCAATCCTTGCATCTGAAACCCTTAAAAATGAATTGGATGAAAATATAGCCATAATAGAGAAGGAAGCGGAGAAACTGAGGGAATATAAAAAACTCAATGATGAGATAAGGGACCTGAAAGCAACAGCCCTTGCCATTCAAATTAGAGGTGTGGAAATTGATCTCAGTGGACATCAACAGTCCATGGAAGAAAACGAAAAAAAGCTCGAGGAATTAAGGAGATCAATAATGGACCTGGAGGAGAAGCACAAGGAACTTCTTGAGAAGAGGACAGAAATAGAAAGGGGAGTTGGAGAACAAATTCAGAAAGATCTGGAGGAGATCAGGAAAAACATAGAATCACGCAAGCTTGAAAAGGCTAGGAATGAAATTGCTGCATCCAACATTTTAGGGTCCATGGACAGGGAACGTAACCAGATTGAAAGAAACTCTGAAAAGATCGAGGAGATTGATTTGGAAATAGAGAAACTTGGAGAGGTTTTTAATGAGTTACTGGAAAAGGAAAAAGATCTGAAGAATCGTGAAAATTCCCTGAGGGCACAGATACAGCAGAAGATCGAACTCCAGAAAAACAAAACAGAGGAGTATAAAAAAGCTACAGAAATGCTTCAATCTATTGAATCAAATCTCAAGCAGAAGGGTGTGGTTATTGAAAATCTGCAAAAAAAAGAGAATGAGGAGTCCAAAATATACAGTGGTATTGAAAGCAAATTAGGCTTGAAAGAAGAGAGTCTTGCCAACGAAAAGTATAAACTCTCCGAAACTCAATGGAAACTAAATCAGATCAAAAAGGATGAGGGGGGACAGAAAAATAGGAGTGAAACACTCAGTAAAAAGTATTATGATCTTCAATCCAGATTGAAACAGAGGGAAAATGAAAGAACCACACTTAGAGGCCAGATTGATGTACTGGCCAGAGAAGTTGAGAAGATGCGGTCAGAAATGGGATCTCAGGGATTTACCAATAGATCCATTTCAGCCCTTATGGAGGCAAAGGCAAGAGGGAATGTTAAAGGCATTCACAGAATAATAGGAGAATTGATATCCTATGACGATAGGGTTGCACTTGCTGTGGAAGCGGCAGCCGGTGGAAGACTTAATTCACTGGTTGTAGATGATGAAAATGTTGCGCAGGAGTGTATAGAACTGTTGAGGGAAAAAAAGTTGGGTAGAGTAACATTTATCCCTTTAAACAAAATACTTCCAGGTAGGCCCAGAGGCAAAGCTCTGACCATTATTCAACAGGACCATTCTACCTCCCTGTTAAGCCAAAATGTAACCTCTCAAAAAATTTATGAAAATGCTCTTTGGTATACATTTCAGGACACCGTTCTTGTGGAAAACTCGGAAACGGCAAGGAAGTACATGACAGGTGTAAGAATTGTTACCATGGATGGGGACATTTTTGAATCCAGCGGTGCCATATCCGGAGGATTCATGAATAAAACAAGGAGGAAATTCAACATTTCAGATCTTGAATCAAAGGAGAAAAACCTTGAAGAAGGAAGGGAAAAAATCGGCATCATTGAGCAGGAGATCAAATCACTTAGGCAGGAATATGATGAAGTTTCAACACAACTGATGGAAATTTCCAAGAGTGGTGGTGAAGGAAAGGGTATGGCAGATTCCCTTGAACTTCAAGTAAAAGAAAGCCAAAAACTTAGAGAAAACCTGGAAATAGAGATCCAAACACTGAAAATTGAGATGAAGGAAAGCTCCCAGAGACTCGTTGAAATCAGATCCCTAATTCAGAAGGAACTGGATGAGAAATCTGCCCTTGAAAAGAGGAAAAATGGACTTTATATGGAAATTGGGGACAACAGAGAAGAGGGTGAAGACCTTTCAGAAATGCAGAAAGATCTTGAATCCATAGGAAGGGAGCAGAACTCAACCATTGGACTCGTAAGCGAGAATAAAACCACAATGAAAAAAATTTCAGAACGTAAATCGGAACTCATTTCGGAAAACGATTCGCTCATACAAAGTATTGAACAGGAGACCAAAAAGAGGGATCAGATAGAAGAGGAAATTGCAAGAATTGGAAATGAAATAGGTAAGTTTGAAGACCAGGAAGAAAAACTAAATGAGAACAATAGAAAGATTCTTCAGGGTTTAAAAGAGATTGAAAGAAAAATGTCTGATCTGGAACTGAGCAAATCCAAAATAGAGGGAGAAATGAAAAATCAGGAGAATTCAATGCTCACATCCAGAATTAAGATCCAGAACTTTAGGGAAAGAATCAACTCTCTGAGAGAGGAACTGAAATTGAATGGTGGAAATGTAATGACGGAATATTCCAGTGTGCAGAAGGCAAATCAGGATATGGGATCCAGAATGGCAAGACTTCAGGAGATAGGTGCAGTTAATCAACTGGCTGAGGAAGATCTTGAAAGGGATACTGCAAGGAGAGACAGTCTTACAGAAAAGATAGGCATGCTTAAAAGAGAGGTCGATTCGCTTATTAATCTTATGGCAGAGCTCGAGGATGTTAAGACCAGAGTATTGATGGATCTTTATGGGAAGGTCAAGATTGAAATGAAGGAGATTTTCAAGAGACTGACCAGGGGAGGAGACGTGGAAATGTACCTTTCCGATGAGCAAAACCCACTGGAATCAGAGTTGCTCATTAAGGCAAAGCCGAAGGGTACTACCTATACCAAGTTACAATCTCTGAGTGGTGGGGAGAAGAGTCTGGTAGCCCTCTCGTTCATAGTGGCTGTACAGAGAATTAAACCTTCACCCATATACTTCCTGGATGAAATCGATATGTTTCTGGACGGTACCAATGCAGAGGCCATGGGTGAATTGCTCAGGGAAAATTCAAATACTTCTCAAATAATCATGATCTCGTTGAAGAATGCCATGGGTAAATATGCCAGCTCACTTTTCGGTGTAACAATGGATAAGAGTGCGGGATGCACGGAAGTATTTTCAAAAAGTTTTGCAGGTGTTTAAATGGAAGATACACAGTTGTTGGATTTGAAGAGAACCATCATTGTACAGGCCTCCACCATCGGGCTGGACACTTCATTCTACGAGGAGCTTGATTTTGGTGATAGGCGAGAAGAGACGAGGAATATCATTGAAATAATGGAGAGGTGCATAGCTCAGGAAATAGATCCATGGAGAGTTGATGTGGTAAATTTTGTTAAAATAGTTAGAGAACTTACCACGGCTGATCTAATGACCATTGCAGAGGCAGGGTACATAATTTATAAGTCATGGGGAATAGTTTATGTTCAGGCCAGTGATCTCATAGATACATTTGGAAAGAAGGAAAATGAATTCATCCAGGAACAGGGTGATGAAGATTTTATAGCAAACGATTTCAACGATATGGAGGAGGAAAAGGAATTTATCAGTCTTAAGATGCCGGTCAAACATCATGAAACAAGAAAGGTGATGCTTGTGGAACTTATTGAGGTAATGAGAAAGACAGAGCTCAGCAGGGAAAAGATTGTTAGGGTTCCCCACCTTGAACAGATCCTGGAGGTTGATGAAATTTATGAAGTCCTGAATTCAGGAGAGCCGGAAAAGGACATGGAGGCCGTTCTCAATAGAATAAGAAAAATTAGTGAAGATAACTTCTTTATGGAGGATGTATGGGGGACCACAAGGGAAGAGAGGATCAAATTCTTTGTATACAGCATGTTTTTGAGGAAGAATGATTATATTGGACTAACACAGGAGTATTCCTATGACAGAATCAGGATCGAAAAAAAATTTTGAGGATAGCGATAGAATAATTAGCGCTTCGGAGCTCGCAGAGTATGATTACTGTGCACTTTCATGGCATTTTACCAGGGAGGGATACAGGATTCCTGCGGAATATAAGGAAAGAATGAATCGGGGTACGATGGCCCATGAAGAGGGCCATATGGATCATCAAAAAAACTCCACCATCAGTATAACACTGGTGGTTGCCATTGTCCTTGTGGCCGTTTTTATGCTTGTGGTATTCCTCTAGCATGATACTTCCAATCTATTACCTGATTCCTTTTGTTGCAATTCTTGTAATTCTGTTTATATTCTTGATTCGAGCCAGAAAAAGGATGGATTATTATGAGATGCCCAGAGGAAGACATGTATATGGAGATATGTTATCAGAGGGCAAGATTCTCGTATCCAAAAAATACAGGCTCTCTGGAAAGCCTGACCGGGTTATAGAAAACCGAGATATGATCATTCCATACGAATTCAAAAGCGGTGACATTGGAGAAAAACCGTGGGAACCTCATATTATCCAGATGGGCGTTTATTTTATCATATTGCAAGAGGTCTATCCCGAGAAAAGAATTGAATATGGTATAATTAAGTATAGAAACAGGTCATTTTATGTGGATAACACACAGGAGTTGAGGGATAGAATCATTGTTAAATCCCAGATACTGAGAAGGGTGAAAGGTATACCTAACAGGAATCATGACAGCCCTGGAAGATGTGAGGGCTGCAAGTACAGGTCAATTTGTAGGGAAAGATTAAGATAGATTATTAAATTACCAGTTATTGTTAGATCTGGATAAAAACCTGTTCGAAGAAATTGTAACGGAGGAAGAGCTTGATTCACTTCATAGGAACTGTAAGGGTTATCTTGGGGTAGAACCCTCTGGACTACCTCATATAGGAAGCGTCCTCGTGATTGGAACCCGCATAGGGGCTATGATGAGGGCCGGAATCAAGATGCAGATCTTGCTTGCAGATTGGCATGCTATGATAAATGATAAGCTAAAGGGTGATATGGAAGCCATAAGGCGCAGCGGGGAACTTTTAAAGAAGGCTTATTCCATTGAACTGGGGGATCAGAAACCTGAATTCATTTGGGCTTCAGACCTTATAGATAAGAGCAGTTATATGGAGGGTATAATTAGAACTGCAAAGCAGACTACGCTTTCAAGGCTAAAAAGGTCCCTGCCCATCATGGGAAGAACGGAGAACGACGCGGAGTCAGATTTCAGTAAATACATATATCCGCTGATGCAGGTTAACGATATTTTCGAGCTGGATCTCGACGTGGCATTGGGAGGAATGGACCAGAGACATGCCCATATGCTTGCCAGGGACATAGCAGAAAAGATGGGAAAGAAGAAGGTGGTATCTCTGCACTCACCTCTGGTTGGCAGCCTGAAAGGATCGGGTAGGATGGATAATTTTCTTAAAATGTCAAAAAGTGATCCCGACAGTGCCATATTGATGACAGATGGTGAGGATGATATAGGAAGGAAGATAAGGGGAGCCTACTGTCCAATGGGTGAATCAGCGGGAAACCCTCTTATGGAGATCCTGAGGATTATAATCTTTCCTTCTTCGAGGAAAGTTATTGTTCACCGGCCTGAAAAAAAGGGAGGAGATGTTGAATTTACAGACTATAAGTCCCTCGAGATAACCTACAGGAATAGGGAGATTCACCCCATGGATCTCAAGGAAGCAGTTACGGAAAACATGGTGGAATTGATGAAACCCTTTCATGTTCTGGAAAAATATCTAGAAAAATGAGTCAAGGCTTGACTGGTTTCCCCTCTGTAAACTCACTTTCAACTTTTCAACATAGGGTTTGACCCTGTTCTCGGAAAAATTATGTCGACCACATAGAAATGAGTAGATTTTCTCCTCGTCTGGTTCCGTGAAACTTATATTAAAATCCTCCGTTACTTCAGGTTCAAGAAATATTTTTCTCACTTCCTCATACATGGGTATTCTGTAGTTCTTTTCCCTTATGACCTCCTCAAGGGTACCATATTTCTGGATGAGGTTGAGAGCGGTCTTGGGACCAACCCTCTCCACTCCACTGTTAAAGTCTGTACCAACAAGAATCCCTATGTCAACAAGTTGAGATCTGGAAATGTTCATATTACTGAGATTTTCCCTGAGATCTATATATTCAGGATCAACAGTAACATAAATATTCCTGCTGGAAACCCTCCGCCTTCCATATATGGTAAAATTTCTCAACACCTGTTTTCCACCAAACATCAGACAGTCATAATCCTGCGAAATAACGGCATTTACCTTTCCCACTGAACTCATGTATGAGGCCTGGCACTCCCCTTCAGAAGGCGCCTGCACAAAGGGTAACCCCATATATGTTAGAAGTTGTTTGCATTCATCCACCATGTCCCGGGTAATATGATTTATGGTTCTCTTCAATCTTGCAATTTTCTCCCTATCTGAGTTCATTATGGCTTTTTCCAGCTCCCTTTCAGAATTCTCCTTAATAGCTTTCCTTTCTTCCAGGGTTCTTAGCTTCAGGGAAGAGGGTTTTCCATCAAACACATAAACAGGCTTGAGTCCCTCTTCCATCAAGGATATTGTTCGATAAAAAATTCCACTGAGATGAGATGTCACATTGCCATTCATGTCCATCAGTGGTGTGCCATCAGGCTGCCTGATACCACTTAAAAATTGGTATAGTTGATTATATCCGTCCACTGAGACGGTGCTGTTGGAAAAATCCTTTATGCGTGTTTTATGCTTGATAAGGATGGGTTCAAGGTTAACTCCCATGATCTTCCATATTATTGTCCATATGTAAATCTTTTCTTAATTTGGCTCCATGGTCGAAGCAATTTAGAAAGATAATTTCCTTATCTTTCCCATCTAACTGCTAAATTTCGCATGTCTTCCTATTGTTTCAAAATTTCACTCAGAATCTGAACAGGAAATTCCTGTACTGTTGATGAATATTTCGAGAACCTTTCCATCCTGAATCGATCTGTGCTTGACTATCTTCAACTCGCGGGCTCTTGCTCTCAGTCTCCTGATAGAAAGAATTGTTTTGGAAAAATGGTTCAGTAAATATCCCCCATAGGGTGTTATTTCGTCTGAATCTATGTCAAGGTATATTTGATTGGTTATGAAGACAGGAATTCCATACTTATTGCATATGGAATTCAATATGGAGATATCCCTTGAAATCCCCTGGGTTTTAAGGGTTTCATCCCTTTCTATTCTCAATAGAGCTGTCATTGAGTCTATGACTAGAAGTTTTATATCCTTGGATGATTGCAATAATCTTTCACTCTTAATTAAGCACACCTCCTGTTCACCAAGGTTTTCTGGTCTGAATAAAATTAAATCTCTGGAAAAATCCCGATTACCTCCGCACATCTGTAGAAACCGATTGCTTGAGAAACCCTCCGTGTCTATGTATATGACCTTCTCTCCCCTGGAGAGAGTTGAGACGGTGAGCTGAAGTGCCATATTCGTTTTTCCAGAACCGCCTTCACCAAAGATTTCCGTAATTACACCGCTGTCAATTCCACCCTCAAGAAAATTATCTATGCACCCTATGCCAGTGGAAAGTTTCCTATCCTCCTTAAGTTCAAAGGATTTCATTTCTTTCGTCCCTGATAGCAAGGATTAGATCGGCACAGTTTTCCAGATTATCAGTTTTCAGGTCAAATCCGATTTCGTTCACATAGCCAGGCTCATTATTCATACTTATGGAATAGTCTGTAACATTAAACATTTTCTGATCATCCGGAGAATCTCCGATAGAAATTGAGTATTCAGGCGAATATTTGTTTAACACATTATTCACGACAATATCCTTCCTCTTTGGATTTACGAGCGCCCTACAATCTGGAAGAACAATCCCTCCAAGGGATAGTATAATGTTTGCATAAATCTCGTCAATACCCGTTTCCCTTCCAATCTTTTCAGCAAGCCACATCAATCCTCCTGAAACAATGACAAGATGGAATCCTTCCCTGTGGAGCGTTTTGGTAGCTTCCACCGCTCCCGGAAATAATTCGATTTCATCCAGTATCTGTTTTATGGCATCGACGGTTATTTCCCCACGGGATTGCAACCATAGGTTTATGTCCCGTCTCATAAATTCACGGTAATCTATTTTCCCTGTTCTGAAAAGATTGTAGTTGTTCTCATTACTTACACCAAGTCTGGTATGTAAATAATTCCAGCTGCTCTTTTCCTTTGATAGTACACCGTCCATATCAAAAAATATTAAGGGCCTTCTATCAGTAAGGTTTTGAGAAAAGGGCAGATTGTCCATTCTTTCCACACACCTCGCATTTTCCTTCCTTTCCATAGTTCAAAATATGTCCCATCATGTCCATCTCAACACTGGATTCAACCTTTCTTGCACATTCCTCGCTTTCACACAATATCATGATCTTGATTCCAGATTCCTGGCCTGATATGGGTTTTCCTTCTATTCCTGCCATTAGCAGATCCCGTGCATTATTCCTGAGGTCATCTTCAACTTCCCTTAACAATTTGTCTACATCAGAAAGGCTATCCATTGAAACTTTAATTCTCCCCTTCCTCGTTCTCAATGAAACTGTCACTGTATTGGATTCCACCTCTCTCTGTCCTATTTCTATCCTTAATGGAACCCCTTTCATCTCCCATTGATTGAACTTATACCCAGGAGTATAGTTATCATTATCATCCACCCTTACTCTAAAATTCATTTTGATTAGTTGTGTCTTTACCCTTTCAATATATTCATCAAATATTTCTTCAGCCGATGTTATGGGAACGATGATGACCTGAATTGGAGCAACGGCCGGAGGAAGTATTAAACCCTTATCATCGCCGTGAATGCCCACTATGGCTGCAATCAGCCTTTCACTCATTCCAAAGGTTGTCTGGTTTACGAATTCACCCTCTCCGTTTTCCTTTGCATATTTTACGTCATAATTCTTGGAAAAGTTATTACCGTATTCGTGAATGGTTCCTATCTGAAGAGTTCTTCCTGATGGCATAAGAGTATCAAAGGCTATTGTGTAAACTGCTCCGGGGAATTTATCCCATTCAGGCCTTTTAACTTCCATGTATGGAAGGCATAGATTTTCAGTGAAAAAATTCCATTCCCTCCTGTATAGATTCATTTGCATCTCAGCGTCTTCATATGTTTCGTGGGCTGTGTGACACTCTATAAAGTGAATATCTCTTGATCTTATGAACGGCCGGGTGTGCTTCGTTTCGTATCTGTATACCTGCACAATCTGGAAAATCCTCTTCGGAAGGTCACCGTGATCTCTAATCCATAATTTAAACATTGGATACATGGCCGATTCACTGGTTGGCCTCATTGCTAGATCATCTTCAAGAGATTCCCTTCCACCCTTTGTGATCCAGAAAAGTTCCTTTTCAAACCCCTTGATGTGTTCGAATTCTACTTCGAACATAGATCTGGATATCAGTGAAGGGAACATAACCTCCTCGTAATCATCCCCATAGAACTTTTCCCTGATCATGTCATCAGTGTTTTTCATTAGGCTAAATCCGTAAGGCATCCATACATTCATGCCCTTAACTGGATACCTCTTATCTGTGAGACCTGAAATATCAATTATTTCATTGTACCATTCACTGAAATCCATTTTCTTATGTTCCATTGTGGTGTAAATAAATTCTTCATTATTTAACTCTTCCAAGTTTACCTTTTTCAAATTATTTTATGTATACGGTGAAATCCTTTGTAAGAATTCGATTTTTTAGTTAGATAGAGATCTCTACCGTACTGCGTGATAATATGACTCCAATCTAATTGTTTATTAATGTAACAATCATTATCACCTATGAAACTTCTGGAGATAACTGATCATAAGGAATTTATAATTGAGATAGCGAAGAGAATTATACCTGTGAGATCAATAAGTCCTGCTTCCGGTGGTAAGGGAGAATCTGATAGGGCCGATCTTATTGTGGATATTCTTAAGGAGTTAGGATATGAAAACCCTGTCAGATTTGATGTGGAGGATTCCTCTGGATTCAAACGCTCCAGTGTCATACAGAAGGTTGGAAATTATAGTAAGACACTCTGGCTAGTTTCCCATATAGATACGGTTCCAGATGGAGACCCTAATCTCTGGAGTCGTCCACCGTTTGAAACCACTGTGGAGGGAAACAGGATTTATGGAAGAGGAACTTCCGACGATGGACAGGCAATCTTTCTTTCTCTTTTACTTCTGAAAGAATTAAACCCATCCAAGTTGAAAATGAACATAGGTCTTGCTTTTGTGGCTGATGAGGAGGTTGGAAGTAGATATGGAATTCAGTATTTGCTTGAGAAAAACCTTTTTAAAAAGGATGATCTCATTATAGTACCAGATGCAGGTTCAATGGATGGAATGGAACTTGAGATTGCTGAAAAGAGTATTCTCTGGGTAAAATTTACCGTTAAGGGTAAACAATATCACGCGAGTATGCCCAATAATGCCATAAGTGCAGCCAGGGATGGAATGGAATTCATGCTAGAACTTGATAAAAAATTGCATTCCAAATACACTGACAAGGATGATACATTTAACTATCCCTATTCCACATTTGAACCCACGAAGCACGAAAAAAATGTGGACAACGTAAATACTATACCTGGTAAAGAAGTTTTTTATCTGGATTGCAGAATTCTACCTCATTATGACATTGATAATGTTATTGACGAAATTTCAATGCAAATATCTGAATTTGAGAGAACACACAAAACCAAGATTTCCATGGAATTTATTCAGAAGGAGCAGGCGCCCATACCCACATCCAAGGACTCTGAAGTTGTTGTAGAACTAATAAAAGCTCTTTCACAGAGAGGTGGAGAACCCAGGACAGTGGGTATTGGTGGAGGGACATGTGCTGCATTCTTCAGGAGACTTGGATATGATGCTGTAGTTTGGAGTACAACTGTTCCTGATGTTGCCCATCAGGTGGATGAATATGTCATAATTGATCAAATTCTTCAGGATAATGAAACCATACAAAAAATAATATACAATAGCGAAGCGACAACATCTCAAGAATCAGCCTAGAGCAAAAGGGATAGTATATAATATATAAACCAATTTTTGACACATAAAATTATGGTTTTCCCTTTCACAAAATGAAAGCGCTAAAGGAGAAGAAATTAATATTTCTATCAAAGATTATCCGGTCCGCCGGAAGACTTAAGAGAAAGTGATCGAAAGGCATATTACTTCATGCCTGACCGGGTTTGCAATTTAACATTCTGTTACCATGTTCTTTCATACTTTGTTACTGAAACTCTCGGCAGTCAGTCCCATGAATCTGGGAAGTACAAAAAAAGCAAGACCAGTCAAAGGGAAAAGTAGAATTCCAATGTAAAAAAAGATCACGTTAACCTGGAGAAATATGGCAACAAAGGAGAACACTGCTGCCATAACCGGGGTCGACCCTCCAATAAAAACACGCAGGAAAGCCATTACCTTGCCATAAATGTTTGACGGAACAATTTTCATCAGTTTTGTATTCAGTGGTACGTTGATAACAGGTAAAAGAAGTCCTAGAAACGTTGCATCAAGAATGTCAAGAACTGCGCTCCTGCTTATACCAAGAAAAAGGAAAATGGGGGCATAAACAAGAACAAGAAGTGATAGGACCATTGGGCTACTGGTGCGGTTCTTGAGAGCGTTTGCAAGGAAAGACCCAAAAATGCCACCGATCGATATGGATGCCACAAAAATCGTGTAAAATATTACATTTGAATGCAACACCAAATCAAAAAGGCCAGAAGAATAAACGTCCAGAGCCATGAAAAGACCGTTAAGTACAAATGCAAGTGCCAGAAAACCAACGATCTTGCGATAAAAACCTATCACCGATGCCAGTTCACCTACAACTCTATCCCCTTCAATTTTGGACTTTACCTCGGCAACGGGCATGGACAGTGCAATAGATAAAGTCGCTAGTGCAATGAGTATGTACGGAAAAAGATATTGAAAGAATATGATTGACACTCCACCTAAGGCCGTTCCAAGGAGTGTTGAGGTGTATATTGCTGCCTCATTAATGGAAATCAATGCTGAAAATTGATCCCCGTGTAGGTGCTTCTTCATTGTTGCTGAGAAACTGTCACCCTTCATGGTCACACCAAGGGTGATCAGCATTGTTCCGGTATAAACAGTCAGAAGTGAATATCCAATCAGTATGAAGAACAGACTTGCAAGGACAAATACGGAACCAATCAAGCCGATTACCGTGCTGTTAATCCTGTCTATAATGTGGCCTATTGGAACTGATGTGATCAATTGAACCGCAAGATATATAGTTGCAATCATTCCAGCCAGAAACACTGAATGGAATGATTCCACAATGTACCATAGAAAAAATACTGTAAACGCAGTTGAGATGATGCTTGCAAGCATTTTTGAAAGCAGGAACCGGTAGAGAAAGGATGCAATCTTGGCCATTTATTATGTTAAAGGTGCAAGACCATTATAAAGTTTCCAATGTAGTCCCCTCTAAAAATATCCCTTCTATTAACATTCCGGTTCTCTCAGGAAGGAATTAAAATATAGTAACTGGGAAGGGCGGGATATACCTATTAGCTGGTCCACTTTGGAGTTCCTTCACCACAGCCCTGAGGCAGATGAGTGATTTGTTTATAATTTCTGACCCTCAGTCCTTTCAATCATGAGTTTTTCTGCTCAGAGAAATCTGCACATTGCCCGTCATTAATACACGAAAATAATTACCTCCGAAATTAAATTTTATGCATCATCCGTTTCTGCAAGCGCCCTGATTCTGGATACGCCGTCTATCTCCTTAATTATTTCCACAACTGTGGATGGAACGTCTCTCTCCCAGTTTTCACCATTAATCATTTTCTCCCTAATTCTGGTACCCGACCATTCCACCCGGTTGATCAACTCCATTGACTTTACGTTGTACCTCTTTTCAAAAAATAACCTTTTTACCAGAGGATTATTTGTATACACATTTGAGAAGTTTGGGGTTAAGGATTCAACATGTGCAACCCATAGGGGGTTTGAATTTACGTCCTCAATGGGAATTATGTAAAAGTTAAAGATCTTCTTGCTCTCTAGGGTGTTCGATATCATAAGATGCCTTTCTCCAGCTGTAAAGGGGTTCTGTAGAGTGTGAGAATATTGGGCACTTCCTATTCCGATTATCACAGATTCGTGCTCCTTTAATATCTCCTGGATAACCTCAAGATGCCCCATATGAAAGGGCTGGAATCTTCCTACAATGAAAGCTCGTGTCATTTAAATCAATCCATCATGTCGCATTGGATCATGTTATCTTCCTCAAATATGAACCAGTTTAATAATTTCTTTATATCTTTTATAATGGCCTCAATTTGAATTTTTGTTTTGCTTAAAGCCATGGTTTCATCACATATGGAGTAGTTTTTATTTAACAATATCTCCTGAAATATGGATATAAATGCCATTATTTCAGGTGTTTTTCCGTGAATAAACTCCTCTTTATTAACAGAGAGAACAGAAAATTTACCCAATTTTCGATCCCTCCTAATTTCGTCAACCTTAAAAGAGATTTCCGGAGACCCAAAGTATAAATTGTTTAAAATGAGAAGTATTGGATTGGCGTGATAGTATGAGTCCCTTCTCTCCTCGTTATCAGATTTGTCAACTCTTACATAATCTGACCCACCAAATATATGATTTAATATTCCTTTTATGGCCTCTGTCTTCTGGTGAGAATAAACATTCGTAAGTTCAACGTATTTGTCCCAGAGTTCATTAAGGCCACCCTGATCCTTTGGTATATGATTTCTGCCAAGATCGCTCCACATTGGTTTTTCATACATCAATGGTATTGGAGTATAATTATCGGAAAAAGAACTGAACCTGGTTGGATCGATTATGCTTTCCATCATGTCCTTTGAAACCTTTCTTAAGGTTGAGTAATGTTTTTCAAGTTTTTCCATTATCAATTCATTTTTCTTAATTTCGTTATTTAACCTCTCCATATCCCTGTCAATTTCAAGCCTGATTTCCTCCTTTCTCTGACTTTCATCGTCCTCGTCAACCTCTTCCATATCCATAGCCTCCATTGGTTGATCAAATTCCTGTTCAAATTCTGTAGTTGAATTCCTGTAAGATTCCATATCTTCATCATATTTTTTAAAGAAATTCCGCACTGTTCTCAAGTTATATATGGAGAGAATGATGCTTAAGGCAACTAGAATAAGGAGAGTAATCAGAATTATTATTATAAAGAGAGTATCACCCATTCTATATCCTTCTCTGGTCAATCATAAATTTTTCTAATAAATCTAAGCCCTCCCTAAGCTTATCTTCTGAAAGAGCGTAGGATATCCTAAAATGTCCTTCACCCTGCTTTCCGAATGCGGAGCCAGGAGTTAATAAAATACCATAGGAATCCAGTGCCAGCTGACAGAACTTGGAAGAAGTCAAATTCAGGTCGTATGAGGGAAAGACGTAAAACGCCCCCTCTGGCTTTATGAGAGTGAGACCATCAATTGCCTTGATTATATCAACAACTAAATCTCTCCTTTTACGAAAAACTTCCTTCATCTCCTTTGGACTTTTCGTATCATCAAGAGCAAAAATTGCAGCCTTCTGCGAAATGGATGGCGCACATGTGATGGTCTGCTGTTGCAATTTATCAACGGCTTTTATAAAATCCGGAGAAGACACCAGATAGCCAATTCTCCAACCCGTCATCGCATAACTCTTGGAAAAACCACTGATGAGTATTGTGTTTTTCATTTCAGGATCCAGTTCAAGTACGTCCTGAACCCGTCCTTCATAGACCAGTTCCTCATAAATCTGGTCTTGAATAAAATATATATCTTCATCAATACAGAGTTTTTGAAGTGATCTAATCTCTTCAGGAGAGAATACCTTACCCGTGGGATTGCAGGGGTTTGAAATTATTATTCCCCTGGTTCTGGGTGTTATATTCCGTTCAATATTCTCAATGTTAAGAGAAAAGTCGGGATTGCTTGGAACTTCAACAGGCTTCACGCCATATATACGACAAATTTCTGGATACGAAAGGAAATAAGGTTCCGGTATTATTATTTCATCACCCTCATCGGCAATGGCCATAATGGCCAGATTAATGGCAAATTTTGTGGGTGTAACAATTACATTTTCCCCTTTCAGGTCGTGTTTTTCCCTGTTAATTTTATTGGAAATTTTTGTCCTAAGTTCGGCATATCCTGCTGATGGCGTATAATGAGTAAAACCAGCTTTTGCCTGATCAAACGCATACTGGATTTCCCCTCCCGGCGTGGTAAAATCTGGTTCACCAACTCCAAAATTTATAACCTTTTTTCCCTCGGATGCCATTTTTGAGGCTTTGGCCGAGGTTGATACTGTAGCTGATTCGGAAACATTATTGACCCTCTTTGACAACACGTCGTTTAATCGCATCTCCATAATTAACTTTTATTGATTAAACATCCTTAAAACCTCATGTTTATTTCTCATGTCTCTAAGACTCCGTTGAGAGTATTTTCCATAGTTGTGTGCACATTATAATAGTGGTTTAGGAGTTCTTTACTCCATCATTTAAAAATCTCCTGAGTAGATTAAGAGAATTATAATTATCTTACGAATTCGTAATCATAAATAACCATTACATCACTTTCTTTTTCTGCTTCTCTGGCTGAATTCATGATTCCCTTGGCGGTTACCATGTTTTCAGCAAAACAGATGAAAATACCGGATTTATTATCTGCTATTTTAAAAATGGTACTATCTTCGAGTATTGGCTCAATCCTTTCCTGATCCTGAGAGAATAAACTGAATATAACTACATCGGTTTTAGATAGATCAATCTTCGCCATTACTGCTATCAGATGACTTTTTCTGAGAAAATTATACCTTCTTTTTACTCTCATCGCTGGTATTTCAATGGATTTCGCAATCTCCGATAATTTGGCTCTCGGTGTCATTCTCAACTGATCAATTATCTGAAAATCAATACTCTTAGAGTTTCCAGAATAGGAAGAAATTACAGGTTTATATTTCATCACGGGATTTCCCAGTTGAGCTGAAGCTTTATCTATTAATTCATCAAGTTGAGCATCGGAATCAGCCTCAAACCCGTATAATGTTATTTTCTCAAGACATTTAAGCTTTGAAAAATAACCAATGGATAACTCGCTGTCTGATAAGTAAGAAGCATATCCATCCACCTTCCCATACATCCTCGAGTTTACATGAACAAAAAAACCCTTAATTATCTTATCTTCAAGCATTTTTGACATCCTATAATTAAGGGTTTGGGCAGAAATACCGATAGTTTTGGCGATCTGTCTCTGCGGAGTTCTTCCATCCTTGAGAAGATTGAAAAGAATTTTTTTGTCGACTGTGTCCATGATATGTTAAGTAATTCTAACTCTTATTAAAGATTGCCGTATTGAGTTTTTCCAAAACACTATTCACTGTATTTCCGGAATGAAAGGATAGAGAGGCCCTGTATGCCGGATAAATTGTCAAGTTATGATAGATTAATTTTTCTTCTAAAAAGATAATAGGCTCTTTGACATTAATTTTTATGATTTTCAAGAATTCCTTATTTTTGATTGATTATTCCATATATACGGAAAATGGCCTCGTGAGAAGAAACAATGAGGATAGTGCCATTGCTCAGTGCCTTTCCTTTATTACCAATAATAAGATAAGACAAATTTTCAATGCCATAATTTGTGATGGCGTTGGAGGTATGATAAACGGTGAGGTGGCAAGCAGGTTAGCTTCAGTAAAATTTTCCGAGAAGTTTAATGATGAAATTTACAGAGCAAAGGATGAAATCTCTCTGGAATCCATTATGAAAGATTCCATTCTGTACGCCAATAGGGCTATTCGGAATATTAACAGGGGGGCAAAATTCAGGGAATATATGGCCACAACTCTCACTTCCTTAGCCATCGTGGATGATAAACTTGCGTTTGTGAATTCAGGGGACAGCGAGATATTTTTCATACATGAGCATATAAGATCCATAACAGAGATACACAGAGAGCCCATATCCAATTATCTTACCTCATGTCTCGGTGTGGATGATCTTCCTGAAGTTCATTCCGGTTTATTAGAGCTGAAAGCTGGTGATATTATGGTAATGTGTTCAGATGGGCTTTCTGATATGTTAGATGTACACCAGATAGAAAATATAGTGATTGAAGAGAAACTGGATTCCGAGGAAGCCGTGAACGAATTGGTAAAACAGGCAATGAAGGAAGGGGGACAAGATAACATAACCGTTCTGGTGTGCAAGATAAAAAATTACCAATAAATCTTAATAAATCCTAGGATTACTCCCCCAATGAATAAGAATCAGCAGGAGCAGCTAGATCATCTGAAATCCATGGTCAGCCAAAGTGCCGTTGATTTCCTGAATAAATTCTGTGAGTATCTAGCAAACCAAAACCCGAAGTACAATTGGGTTGGTATATACGTATTGAGAAACGGAAAACTTTTTCTGGAATCCTTTAAAGGGAAGCCAACCATTCATACAGAGATAAATCTTGGAGATGGATTATGCAGCATGGCCATCCTGAAAAATTCCATAATCAATGAACCAGACGTTAATTCTAACTCTGAATATCTTGCATGCTCCCTGGAAACTAAATCTGAACTTGTCATACCTATCAGGATGAAAGATAGACCTATTGGAGAAATTGACATTGATTCTGATACAAAGAACGCTTTCACCCATAAAGATGAGGATTTTCTTTCGGAGGCAGCGAAAACTATTGAATTTTTTGTTGCACATTTATCGGATATAAATGACATCAAAGCTTGACAGAAAAACAATCAGTAATCTGGGAAAGCTCTCTTCCATACAGTTTCTGAGGCTTTCTGGTGTATTTTTCATCATCCCCTTGATTGCAGTCTATGCTGGAAAGTTTACCAGTAATGATATATTGATCGGGTTGTCCCTTGGTGCCTACGAGATATCCATGGCCATAATGCAGGTTCCCAGTGGTTATTTTTCCAGGATCACCGGAAAAAAGAATTACATTTACGTGGGATTGACTATTTTCATAATAGGAAATCTGTTAAGTTATTTCGCCAGCAACATATGGCTTTTGATATTGGGTAGATTGGTAGCGGGGCTTGGTGCCATAAGTTCACCCATTTCATCTCTGGCAATAGATATGGTTCCAGAGGATAGAAAGAACAGCGCAATGGCCATTACGGGTGTTGGGATAGGTTTTGCATTTCTGGGAGGTATAGGTCTATCTCCAATTATAGCTGCCTATATTGGTATTCAGAATTTTTTTCTTATCTCCTCCTTTTTCGGGATATTAGCCATAATAATGGTCCCTGGGATTCCGGAATATAATAAAATTGAGAAAGGCATTGATAAAATTTTCAACCAAAACACTTTCATGATATTTGCAGGAACATTCCTATTATCAATCCTGAGTTTTATAATATTTTACAATCTACAGATATATGTTTCTAAAGAATATGGTCTCTACAATTATGGGTTGATATTATTTCTTGGACTCCTGATTTCTGGCATAATTGCTGTAAGTATTTCTGAAGGAATTTACCGAAGGAGGAAATTTAATATCATACTTCTTTCATCACTTCTTATAATGGTGGGGTCCATAGTGCTTTTTACTTCCCTATTATCTCATCCTGATGTTATCCTGTTAACCTTCAGCATAATACCATTCTTCACAGGTTTCTCAATATATGAAATTTCAGCTATTCCTCTCCTAACGCGATTTTTGGGAAAGGGAGAAAGAAATCTATCTTTCGGTCTATTCTATGCATTTCAATACACCGGTAATGGAATTGGTGCAATCATTGGAGGCGCCATCTCTGCTTTCGAAAGTACAAATTCAATTCTCATATCTCTCTCCCTTTCTGTCATATTAGGGGTTCTTTCAGGACTGTTATACATAACTGTGAGTTCAAGAAATAATTAATTTAATCAATTTCTCTGATATAAATAGGGAACCTATGGAGTAGACTCTTTCTTCAAAAGGATCAATAACAGTTATGGAAGCATTCTCTATTTTTATGCCTGAAGCATCTTCCTCTTCCAGTTCCAGTAAATTGCATATGAGCGCCTTTATGGGAAGAGCGTGAGAAAAATACAGATTAATACCCTCATGCTTCCTTGTTGCATGAAGCATCCTCTTCCCGTTGTCTTCAAAGGGTTCTATACCGAATTCCTTCTTATGGAATTTGGGAAAATCCTCAAATTTTACATTATTGTATTTTCCAAAAGCTGTCTCGGTCAAGAGATTATCTATCTCCACTGTTTTTTCCAGGTTCATGGCTTCCATGACATTTAAGGCAGTTTCTCTTGTTCTCTGTACAGGGCTGGAATATACATGTTCTATTTTGTTTGAAATTGGTGAAATAACTCCACCCGTTTTAAGGGATTGCTTAATACCTTTCTCGGTCAACGGATGCCCTTCTAAATCTTCAGAAACTATATTTTTAGCATTGGCAAGACTTTCTCCATGCCTGATCAAAATAGCTAAGTTTTTCATATTAGAAAATACATTAATAATAATAATAGTTTTGACCTTTCCAATACATGAGTGTAAAAATAACAAATCATCTTCAAAATGAGGATAGCCCATATCTCAAACAGCATGCAACCAATCCCGTGGATTGGTATCCTTGGTGCGAGGAGGCTTTCAAATTTGCAAGGGATAAAAACAGATTGATCTTTCTCAGCATAGGCTATTCTACATGCCACTGGTGCCATGTAATGGAAAGGGAAAGTTTCAGCCAAAATGATGTTGCAAAGGTAATGAATGAAAAATACGTCTGCATCAAGGTGGATCGGGAGGAAAAACCAGACGTGGATTCATATTACATAGATTTTGCCAACAGAATATCAGGAAATGCGGGGTGGCCACTAAATGTAATATTAACTCCGGATCTTAAACCTGTTTTCCCTTTTACTTACATCCCGAGAGAATCAAGATACGGATCTCTTGGTATAATCGAATTACTGGAAAGTATATACGATCTGTGGTCACAAAACCCTGAGGAAATTATGGAAAAGGTTAGGGAAAATCAAAAGGCAACAGGAATCAATTTGGTGGAGAGTAATAGGGACTTATCCGTTGAAACAGTCAGGAACGCGTATGAGCAATTAACCAAATCTTTTGATAAGAATTACGGTGGATTTGGAAGAACAATGAAGTTTCCCTCATCTCATATAATCTCCTTCCTTGTGGAATATTATGAACATTACAAGGAGAAGACGGCCCTTGAAATGGCTCAGGAAACCATAGGTGCCATCAGGATGGGAGGTATTTATGATCATGTGGGTCTGGGGATTCACAGGTATGCTACAGACTTCGGGTGGAAAATACCACACTTCGAAAAAATGCTTTACGATCAGGCAAATTTAATTTTAGCCCTTTCTAAATTATATGAAACCACTTCGAAGAAACATTATATGGAGATGATTTTGGAAGTGATAGCCCTCCTCAATGATAAGTTGATCTCCAGGAATGGAACTTTTTTCAGTGCAATTGATGCGGACAGTGAGGGTCAGGAGGGAAAATATTATTTATGGACAGCGGAAGAGTTAAAGAATATCTTGGGAGATGATTATGATATCTTTTCGCACGTTTACAATGTAAGGGAGGATGGAAACTATATTGAGGAGCCACGGGGTATATCTAACGGAAAAAATATTCTATATCTTGAAAATGAAAAGCAATTTACCAATGAACTCACGGAAAATGGACTTTACTGGCTTGATAAGGGAATCAGGAGAGATTTAGAACTCCTGAAGGAGAGGAGGGAAAAGAGAATCCCCCCTCAGACAGATACAAAGATATGCGCTGATATGAATGGATTTATGTTATATGCCCTGAGCGAAGCTTACGACGCAACAGATGATCCAAGAATATATGAAATGGCAATGAAACTCTACTTGCACTTAAGTAAAAACTATGTGAAGGGAGGGAAATGTACTCATATTGTATATGAAAGCGGAAGGAAGGTAGATGGATATTTCTCAGACTATGCTTTTCTCGCCCTTGGATTTTTTAGGTTTGGATTCTCCAGTGGTGAGGATGAACCACTGACAAGGGCAAATGAAATTGTGGAAAGGTTGTCCTTTAGATTAAAATCCGAAATGAACATACTCAGAGAAAAAGGAATGAGTAACTTCATAGGTACATTGAACTCCCAGGAGGATTCATCCATTCCGTCACAATTTTCGGTGTATGAAAAGGTGATGTTCTATTCCAATCTTTCAGGAAACTTTGCTGATTTTGCCAATCTCACCACAAAGGAATCTGTGGAGAATTTGAAAAACTACCCTTCCTACTTTACCTTCAGGATGCAGACCATTCTGGAAGAAAAAAGGACCTATGTGCTCAAATGGAAGCTTAAAGATAGCAATAATGTGAGAATTGTAAAGATGAAACTGAAGGATGGTGGAGTAAACCAGATTTTATTCATGAATGATCCAGATACTCCGGAAAACCTCTTTTCCCTATGTAGTTCAACGTCTTGTGTTCTCAAGGATGCTCCACTGGAAGAGGTCATAAAATTCATGATTGATCATAAATAATCAAGAAAGGGAATTTTCTTTTTTTTTTCAAAGGGGGGTAACTGTTGCAAAGACGGAACTGGCATAGATCAATTCAACAGTTGTTATTTTGTTGTATTTTCCAGAGAGATTAAGCTGGATGTAGTTCCCTGCCGAAAAAGTTCCCATATCAGCTATTATTGTTACATTTTTTCCTGTATGGTTGGATAGTGAGCCATCATATACTTCCTTGGACCCGTCAAATATTTCAATGAAAATTTGAGAAAGGGATGGAGAAGCACTGGTGGAGGAGACGTTAAGGTAATAGCAATTGTTTTCAGTGCTATTTTGAACTCCACTGAGACTCAGTGAAGAATCTATGTTTTCAAGATGAGTTGAATTGGTAAAGGTTGAAAGTATGGAAATTAATGTTGCAGCAAGAACAACGGTGATTGCAATTAGTAGAATTGTTGCAATAATTGGAGAAACGGCTTTATCTCCACTTCTGACGTCCTTCATTATGTACACTTAAAAACCTGCAATATTAAAATGTTTTGGTTTATAGGACAATTTTTGAAATTTTCGTGTGAGATAGTAACACACTGGCTCTAACAACATATTCTATCAAAACATTCTTATACTTTCCTTGTAATCATTATACATGACACAAAGAGCATTGGATAGGGTGGATTATGTGGAATTTTATGTGGGTTCAGCAAAACAGTGGGCATTCTATCATAAGTTTGGTCTGGGTTTTAAGATTGTTGGGTATAGTGGCCCAGAGACAGGTGTCAGGGATAAGGTATCTTACCTGATGCAGCAGGGAAAGGTAAAGATAATGGTTACCAATGCCATAAATCCTGACTCAGAAATCACGGAACACGTTAGATTACATGGTGACGGTGTTAAGGATATAGCCATAAGGGTTAACAACCTGGATGATGCCCTCAATGATCTGAAGGAGAGAAAAGTCGTTCGATTTGAAAATCCCTTGGATATAAAAACAGGATCTGGAGTGGTACACAGGGCGAAGGCATTCACCTATGGCGAAACTGTCCATTCCCTAATAGATTATGGTGAATTTGACAATGAACTTCCACCCAATTTTGAACCTGTTGATAATATGGTAACACAGGAATCTGGAATCGCAAGGTTTGATCACATAGTGGGAAATGTAGAAGATAAAAAAATGGATAGCTGGGTTGATTACTACGTTGATGGAATGGGATTTGAACCACTCATCAGCTTTGATGACAAGGATATCAGTACGGAATTTTCTTCCCTAAGATCCAAGGTGGTTCAGTACAACAACAGGAAAATTGTATTTCCAATCAATGAGCCGGCACCTGGAAAGAAGAAGTCCCAGATACAGGAATATCTAGATTATTACCATATGCCAGGGGTTCAGCATATTGCACTGCACACAGATGACATTGTTAAGACTGTAAGCAAAATGAAGAGAGAAGGAATACAATTTCAAACAGCACCTGATTCATATTACGCCGAGCTGGCACAGAGGGTCGGAAAGATAGATGAGGATATTTCAGTCCTGAAATCGCTCAATATTCTTGTGGATCGGGATGATGATGGATATCTCTTACAGCTATTCACCAAGCCCACAGGAGATAGGCCGACTTTCTTCTATGAAATTATTCAGAGAAAGGGTGCAACTTCCTTTGGGAAGGGGAATTTCAGGGCACTGTTCCAGTCTATTGAAAAGGATCAGGCAAGAAGGGGAAATCTTTAGGAAGATAATTTTATGAAAATCGGGAGAGTTCAGCATGATAATAAAAATTACGATGTATTGTTTATAAATGGTAAACCCTATGATTTATCCCGTATACTTAATGATGCCAATATTTCACCATTTGATCTGACTGAAGATATTGTTCAGGAGAATATGCACAGGTTGATTGAGATAGGAGGAGATTTTAATTTCCTTGTACCCCTAGATCGTGTTAACCAGATCAGGGATTTTTATGCATTTGAGGAACACGCCAGAAATTCAAGAAAAAACAGGGGACTTGAGATGATACCCCAATGGTATGAAGTGCCGGTATATTATTACACAAATAAGGATGCTCTTCTTGCACATATGGAGAAAATACATAAACCGTCCTTTACCAATCAGCTGGATCTTGAGGTTGAGGTCGGTATTGTGATAGGAAAGGATGGAAGGAACATAAAGCAAGAAGACGCAATCAGTTACATATATGGCCTGACCCTTATGAATGACTGGAGTGCCAGAGATGTGTGGAAAAGAGAATCCCTGTTGAATCTGGGTCCTTCAAAATCTAAGGATTTTGCCACGAGTATTGGTCCGTATATTACTACCGTGGATGAAATACTCAAGCTTTGGAATGGAAAGTCTTTTAATATAGAATTGGAGTCATATATAAATAATAGACTTTTTTCCAGATCCAATATGAAGGATATATACTGGGGTATGGGCCAGATCGTGGAGTATTGTTCACAGGATGTGACCTTAAAAAGGGGAGATATCTTGATGACAGGAACATTTCCGGGTGGTTGTATTTTTGAAAGGAATGATCCAAAATTAGGATGGCTTAAACAGGGAGATGTGATTGAGATAAGATCGGAAGTTTTGGGAAGCTTAAAAAATGAGGTGAATTAAATGGTTTTTTATGTAAAGCAGGGAAAGGTGCCAGAAAGCAGGCACACATACGATGACAAGAATAGCTTGAGAAGGGAGGAACTTTTCGGGGAAGAAAGTTTTGATGGACCTTATTCCCTCCTTTATCATCTTCAAGAGCCCACAAGGGTCAGGAGTTTCTCCGTTGAGGATAAAGTTAGGGAAGAGATCGATGATGAGCCATATTCGCACAGGCACTTGAGAACATCGAGCCTTCCAAGGTATGGAGACATTGTGGATGGAAAGCAGACCATACTGAAAAATGACAGAGTTAAGGTACAGATTTTTAAACCGGAGAGAAAAAGTATGCACTTTTACAGGAATGCTCTCTGTGATATGCTTCTCTTTGTGCATGAGGGAAATGGGAAAGTAATTTCAGTAATGGGCAATCTGGAATTCAACCAGGGCGATTATATCTATATGCCGAAGGGGTTGACATTCACGATGGATTATTCAGAAGGATCGTATTTCCTGATCTTCCAGTCCAGGGATGATATCACCCTACCAAGGAGGTATCTGAACACATACGGTCAGATAAAGGAGGGATCACCATACTATTCCAGAGACTTCATTATACCCACTCTGCCTCCACCAAGGGAAGAAAAAGGTAATTTCAGAGTATACGTTGAGTTTGAAAATAAGTATGTGATCGAAGAGAGGGATTTCAGCCCCCTTGATGTTGAGGGTTGGGATGGGTACCTTTATCCTTTCTGCATCAACGTTGAAAAAATGGCTCCAATTGTGGGAAAGATCCACATGCCCCCTCCGGTGCATGAGACCTTTTCTTCATCATCCATGATGGTTGGCACATTTCTTCCCAGAAAATTTGACTTTCATCCTAAGAGCATACCCATATCCTATTACCACAATAACATTGATGTGGATGAATTCTTATTTTACTCCTCTGGCAATTTTATGAGCAGGAAAGGGATCGAATCTGGTTCAGCGACCCTGCACGTAAGAGGAATTATACACGGTCCTCAACCCGGGGCCATAGAAGGAGCCATTGGCAAGGAAAGTACGGATGAAATCGCAATAATGATAGAAACATATGATCATCTTTACCTTACGGATCTGGGAAAGAAAATAGAAGATCCTGAATATGCAACATCGTGGTATCAATGAAGGGAGAATTCAATTATCTTCCCATTAATAGGGTCACCTATGGAAAGGGAAGTTCAGGCAGGATCAATTCCATTCTTTCAGAAACAAAGAAAAAGAAAGTGCTCATTGTCACCAGCAGTTCAGTCTCCAAGACCGGGGCATTCAACAAAATTCTTAACACTCTCGGAACAGATTTCTTCATTATGAATCAGATTACCCAGCACTCTCCCATGGAGGAGATAGAGCATGCGGTTGAAATGTACCGAAATAATTCATGCGACAGCATTCTCTCCATTGGTGGAGGCAGCGTCACGGATGCTTCCAAGGTTGTTAAATATTATTACGACATAAATGCGCTTCACATTGCCATTCCCACGACCCTCTCCGCATCAGAATTTTCACACATAGCAGGGTATTCCATAGGAGGGGAGAAAGACGGTATAAGGGACAAAAGAATTGCTCCACAGGAAGTCATATTGGACCCGGATATGACCCGGGAAACACCGGAAAAATTATGGAGGTCAACGGGCATCAGATCTCTTGATCACTGCGTTGAAACATTGATTCATGGAGAAATTGCTGAAATTTCAAAAAAAGCATCACTCATGGGGATAAAAAAATTATTTGATAACCTTGAATCCGATGATCTTGATTCAAAATTGCAGTGTCAGATCGCATCATGGTATTCGTATTTTCAGGTTTATGATTCATCCATGGGCATAAGTCATAATATTGGAAAGGTGGTGGGAGCCAAGTTTGAAATACCCCACGGAATAACTTCCTGTATCACCCTACCGGTGGTAATGAAATATTATGCCAGGCAGTTTCCTGATGTTATGAGGGAAATAGCGTCAACTTTATCCGGGAAGAATGCGCAGGATGAAGATCCAGAAAATGCCTCTTTTCTTGTACAGGAGTTCCTAAATTCATTAAATCTCAATGACACATTATCAAATTATGGAGTTAAAATTACCGACGCAGAGTATATTTATTCCAAGCTTAAAAATAAGGAACCGTGGCACATGGATTTAATTAAGGAGTTAATCAGAGAAACTTGATTTCACGCATTCCGCTGCTTTCCTTTAACTCCCTTGTCATTTTTATGGAATCCAGTGAAAGAACCAGAATTTCCATTAGGGGTTTCACTCGACCACTAAAAAGGTGTCCACCACGAGTTACGTGGTCAGCTCCAGCGGCATTAATATGAATGTGCATCCTTGGGTTACCCTGAGTTACGCTACCAGATAAGGACGTGATTTCCATGGGGGCTCCGAATATTTCCTTTTCATAAACCTTATCCCTCAGGTATCCTATTTCCAATTCAATTCCAGCTCCAATACCAGAAACAATGAAACCGTTACTAATGGACTCCCTTTCCAGAATCAATTCTAATGATTTAATTATATCTTCACCATCATCCAGCTTTATTATTACAAAGTTCCCCTCTCTCCTATGTTGCATAAAAAGAAATGCCTACCCCGTATAAAATCTATTCCTGCCCCATGATGAGGAATATCCAAAATGAATTTCCCATAGTTCCATTGATAATGGTCTGCCCCCTTAATTACTTAGACAAAGTTGTCCTATAGTGTTAAATATATAATAAGACATGAATAGAAGGGTTAAGATACTTCACTGTAGAAATCATTTTCAAAATTCGATCATTTTCACTTTTCAATTTGTGAAATTCAATAAATACTATTAGGAAATACGAAGGCATGAACTTAGAATTTAAGGAAATTGCCGCCGTTCATGGAGTTTTTGGTGTATTATGGGTAATAATGCTGTTCTGGTTCTTCACAGCCGTATCAGCTTACGTTTCCTCCCCTTCTGAGGAAAGGGGCATAAGACTTCACGTATCAGGTACTGTGGCAAGAGTGGTGGGTGGTATTGCCATAATCTTGGGTGTAACATTATCCGCTCTTGCTGGAGAACTCAATGCATCCTTTAAATTTGATTCAACAGGGGGCATCATCCTTTCCATTGGAATTGTAATCGCTTTTATCGCCTATGCTATAGTTGGAGAGGGGATAGTGATGAGACTGGTCAGAAAGATCAGTCCTGATAAATCCAATGATTTGAAAAAGTTCACGACAATGGAATTTGGGCTAGCTATTCTTGCCCTTATTCTCATGGTGGTCGGCTCAACAATCTAATTTCTTTCAGTGGAAATTTCCATGGGTATAACTTCACAATTTCCAATTTTTCTGAACCTGAAATCCTCACCCGTAATGGTTTCCATCATTACACCTATCATAACCCCGTGAGATACAACAATTACGTCCTTCTCATTTTCCAATCTCAATTCCCTCAGGAAGCTTTCGGCCCTTTCAAATTGTTGGGACAAGAGTTCCATTCCATTTATGGGAAGGTCTTTTCCAATGATATCAATGATATTCACTTCCTGGGAAAGCATTCCTGACACTTCATTGGTGGTCTTTCCCTCAATTTCTCCCAGAGATCTTTCCCTTAATCTTGAATCGACAACTATGGGTATGTTACCCAGTTCCTTACTTATTATTCTGGCAGTTTCCAGAGCTCTCCTCAAATCGCTACTGTAGATTCGTCTTATATCTTTCTCCTTCAGTTTTCCTGATATCTGAATAGCCTGACTCCTGCCAGAATCAGAAAGATTTGTATCAACCCACCCTTGCCATCTTCCAGAACTGTTCCACTCTGTCTCCCCATGTCTTATAAAATAAACTTTCATTCCAGTTTAGTATGATAAATAGGAAAAATATTTAATGTTTATCCGACAAACCTAGCCAGAATTGTTTTTCAAGATCTAGAATGCCCTTTGCACCCTTGAAAAAGCTCTCTCTTGCGACTGGATCGCTTTTATGTGTTCCCAGAACATCTTCCATGGCCTCTTCATGATGTTCCTCCAGTTCCCTATGGAATGTGAAATACTCAATATCTATATTCTTGAATTCAGGATGTTTTTCCTTAAAAACCTTGAATCCAGAGAGAATTTTGTCCCACATGGGTATAGCCATATTCTCAAGACCAAATTCAGCTCCAAGGGCTTCATAATAATCAGATGAAAAGTAGGTCCTCATCCCGTCGAGCCATGCTTTGGTCGTAGGAAGCTGCTTTGCCTTAACAAGGGACGTCGGTTCCATATCCATGCTTCTCAGATATTTCCTGTAAAGCAGTTCATGCCTCTTTGTCGGGTCCATATCTCCAAGTTCTGATACCAGAATGGTGGTAAGGTTTGCTGCATCGTCCTCGTTTGGCGTATTTACGAGGAGAGTTGATAAAATGGCCGGCCATTCCCTTGTAAAATGAAAGAATTCGACTGAAAATCTCTTGAACTCATCCACAGAAATATCTCCCTTTGCAAATCTGTTGATAAACTCATTATCTATGGCGCTGTGCCTCTTTACAAACTCATATGTTTTTTCGTAAAAGTTTTCCTCATTTACTTCTTTTGATATCATAATGATTATCATGTTAAAAGCATTATAAATATCTTACTCAGCTTAATAAGCTCCGTTTCACCACTTATTTTATCTATTTTTAGGACAACTACTCCCTGGACAAGTTGACGTATTATCTTCCTTATGATGAAGGAGATATCAATTTACAATACAGATCAGGAAGCTCAATTCCCCGTTCATTAATATTCACCGTTCTAGAGGCACCTATTCTGTCCTGTATTCGTGAAAAGGAATACCCATCGATATAATGACTGCCATGTTTCTTCATCTCGCTCAGAATGATCTCAGTCATATCTGATCCAAACGCTTCATTTTCTCTGAATGTTTCGTATGAAAGGACCTTGTCCAGTGAAAACCTATTGAATCTGCCAGATTCTATAACATAGAGGAGACCGGCCCTCTCTTCAAGAATTAGGATGTTCCTAAAATTGAAATATGTTTTTTTACCGCTCTTTTGAAGATTGGAGAGTGCACCAGAAATTTGGTTTCTTTCCATGAATTTTGAATAGAGGATCTTTGCAGAATCCCGTTCACATAGTAAGAGAGTTTTCTGCTCTCCATAGTTTACCACTTTCTCCACAACTCTAACAAAATGATCTATGTCTGATACTTCTATTTCAACAACCACTGGCTTATCATCATAAAAGAACAGAATATCTGGACGAAGGTTGTTTAATTTCTTTTCACTTTCCACTGGAACACCTCGAGTTTCAAGAAAACGGATCATGAATGAGGATAGGTATTCATGTGATGATAGAGTTTTTTCCTGTTTTTCTTTCTCTCTATGGTAATCCCCGTATTTTTTAAGACTTTCATTAATTTTATTTTTTAATATATTTATGTCATAGGGGATTTCCATAAGGTATGGCGTAAAACTCTCCACTTCTATACCCGATTTGGATATAAAATTGAAATGTGTACTGTTATGGGGTGCTCCAAGGAGGATGGACTTCATGGCCTCCTTCCTTTTTTTCCTGTTGGTTATAACTGAACAAACCTGATCTGCGTCTCTCTCAGAAACATTGAAAGCATAGATGGAACCACAGTTAGAAAGCAGGGCTTCCCTAGTATACCTATCATATTGATCTAGGTATTGTGAAGCTACTGTTATGTATAGATTAAATTTCCTGCCCTCACTCAAAATTTCTGATAGAACGCTGGAATTGAGGTTTTGAGCCTCATCTGCAACAATCATTGTGTCTTTTATTCCACCTGATTTAAGGATATCTGTCCAGATCTTGTTCACTATCAAGGAAGATATGATCTTTCCCTGAGTTGCCGAAAATTTCGTTTTAGATACATCTATGACAACTATTTTATCCCCCTTTTTCAGTTCTTCCATGAGATTAATACTTTCTTCAGGGGAGGAAACCAGTGATCTGAGGTGAGGATCGCTCACGATAGGGTATAGCTTGTTTATGGAGCTTGCGCTGTATTCCATCCATGATTGCCAACGGGATGTGAGGTTTTCAATAACCTTTCTACTGTTAAAATCGGCATGATCTGCCAGGGATTTCATCATTTTCTTGTCGAGAAGCGTTTCCATGAAGTTGGACAGAGTTGCATCTGGATTTATGGATATGATCTCCCTTAAAACTGAGGTGAATATGGTCTGTAATCTTGGCCCCCAAGTGCCCCCAGATAGGGAGGATTCTTTTGAGAATATTTCCTGGATGAGGTAAAGTGAAATGGAAGAGCTGGAAGCACCCTTTAGAATATTCATCATAATCTTTTTACCCCCGTTCTCTTCGGACGTCCCAAGATATATGAGATCTTTTTTGCTCTCTAGAGATACAATCTGATTGGAAAGGGAGCCATGAAAATCAATTATGATTAGGTTTGAATCGGGTTCTTTTATGTAACTATTACACAAAATTCTCAAAAGATTGGATTTTCCGGTACCCGTCCTACCAAGTATTATGGAATGGAAAAATAAGGACTTCTTTGAAATTTTATAAATGTCTCCCGATGATGATATTCCCAATTCATATTCACCATGGTTCCCATTTCTTTGAGTTGATGTACCAATGTCATAACGGAACGGCATTGTATCAGGGTAAAAATTCGTCTAAGTTTAAATTTTCTATGTGTGACCAGTTATCTTCCACAGTATCAGTCCCCCCAATGGGTCTTGGCAATGATACAGTGAAGTAAAATTTTTGGGATTCTCTCTGCATTATGAATGGACCCTCAGGAGAAACTGAACCATAGAACTCATTTTCAGTCCGTTTCGATAAGGTGAAGATATTTCCCTCCCTTGATAGGTTATACCTGAGATTCTTGATTCCTGTTCCCTTAGCTGCTACATCAATCCACATATATTCGTTCAGGGTATTTCTTAAAATAGTGATTCTGTGAGTATTCTTCATTAAACCAGTGGCATCACCAGAATAGTCCCAAATGTGTAAGTCGTCCGTTTTTCTCCAGAATAACCTCGCAATACGCTCTTCCTCAAACCAGGATAACGGACCTTTGTAATTGGCATAAAATGATGATTCAAGGAAATTTAGCTTTCTGAAGTTGATTGGTTCCATATGTTCTAAAATAAAAATGGCCGATTTCATCTCCCCTGGAGGATGGTTCATTTCAATACATGTACCATAAATAAAAGTCGTTGAACAATTCAGCCCTCTGTAATCAGGTCCGGAGTATGCTTCATATTTCATACCATTCTTACTGATCACATTTCTATTCATATCGCCATAAAAGTCCACAGCACTTCTCAGCTGATTTTTTGGGAATCCATAATAGAACCAGTCCATGAAATACTGTTTCATGATGAACCTATTGTTGTCGTGGGTAAACTGGATTTTGACGGAAACTGGAGTTATATATGAATATCTTACAGATATTTTATCAATTTCTTCGGGAGGAAGAAAGCAGACAAATGGAAGATAGATTCTTTTAAGGTCCTCCAGTTCGATATCAAAGATCATACATATTCTTTTAGTAAAATTGAATTTTACCTTTAATAGATTGGGTCACGCAATTTCATTATCTATTGAACCTATTTTCCTGGATGAAATCTTAACCCTGTCACCCTTCTCCAGAAACTTGAATTTTCCAGATGCAGCAACACCGGATGGTGTACCGCTCAAAATCATGTCACCGGGTTCAAGAGTGAAATTCTTGCTTAAATATGCAATCATTTCCGAGAAACTGAAAATCATATCCCCAGTATTTCCGCTCTGCCTCAATTCACCGTTGACCTCTGTCCTGATGTCAAATTCCTCCTCCTCACCAATGAACACTTCTCCGCTTACAGGAAGAAAGGTATCGGCGGCCTTGGCCATAATCCAATTTTTTCCAAGATTTTCAGAAAATTGATTTTGATAATTTCTTGCACTGACATCGTTCACCACAGCAAATCCAACGATGCTTTGTTGAGCATTCGATTTGGACACATTATGGGTCTTCTTTCCGATTATGGCCGCAATTTCTCCCTCATAGTCCAGTTTTTCAACACCAGGATGTTTCATGATCTGCCCATTGGATGAGAGAAGTGCATTTTTAAATTTGGAAAAAAAGTAGGGAAATTCCGGGGTTTTTTGATTTGTTTCGCTGGAATGTGTTTTAAAATTCAAAGCTGGGCACAGTATCTTTTCGGGGTTTACTGGTATTATATAATCTGAGGTGCTTTTATTCTCAGCGCTGAAAGTGGAAGGATCCACACCATTCAATGCGCTTGAGTAAAATTCATTAACATCCCTAATGGGTTTCCCAATTTTAAGAATTCCTTCGTCTTTTATGGTTGGGTGGATAGCGTCCCCTTTCGTAACAAAAGAAACTTTCATAATTCCATAATTAAGATTCCTATTTACCGTTTACTCATAAAATAATTGCCGTATATGGAATAATTTGTGGCAAACCACATGAATGGAAGGGTAACACCAAGAAGAATGAGCGCAAATTCTAGCTGATCCGTTATGGTGAAAACATTCCATATCTGGCTTGAAGTGATTACGGTAAAGTATAGAATTACAACGAAGATAATAGGAAACATGCCGGTAATATATTCATATATTACAGATCTCCCTCGTTTATCAATGGGCATTATCATCACCGATAATATGAGTCCCGAAACAATGGATGAGATCCCCATAAGGGAGAATAAAAGACCATTTGTCACTGTCCGATCAAGTAAGAAAGGAAAATACCAGATGACCATCAGAAGAAGAATACACGCTGACAGTACTGAATAGATAAGTGCGGAAATTCTTACCTGAAATCCCATAACCTTAAAGAAGTTTAAAAAAACGAAGGAGGAGACGGCGAAAAGACCGATGTTTGTGCCAAAATAAAAGAGAAGATTGATCTGGAGGTTAAAATACACACCGGTGGAAATGATAATTGGGCTGGCTACCATAATAATAATTGCAAGAACAAGCACCTTCATGTTATGATTATTATTATTCCACATTTTGCCAAATATTCCATCCCGTCCCCTCTCAACCATGTGTAGATAAATAAAAGTACCAACGGAAAGGATGAGACTTTCAATAATGATGGGTATGGAAATCAGTCCGAGAATTTCAGCCCCTATGGCCGGAATAATGGAAGTGACAGTTTCACACTGACAGGAAAATACTGAAAAACTCATGGAGGTCAGATTGAGAATGTTTGATTGGGACCTACTCTCGAGATTACTGATTCGGATGATTCCACGGGCATTTTCCATCAGGAAAAATCCAAGAATCAAGATGATTATCATGTACTGAAAGCTGAAAGAAAAGACGAAGTACCTGAAGGATGCTATAACAATTCCATTGCTGAAGAATGCTGGAACTCCTGAAACATTAATATCATCCCCTATATTGAAAATTAAGATGTTTGGTAGATTTTGAGATGGTAAAAACCTGAGGAGGGAAGAAAGTATGAGCATCAAGAATCCATAGACAACATATGCAAAATGGTATTTCTTAAGTCTATCATTTTCCACAGCATATTTAAGAGCCATAACAAGAGCTACTATCTGAAGAGCAGTTCCAATAAAATATTCAAAATCTATTAGTATAGATAGGACCAGTGCAAGAATAAAAATGCTAATTGCATAAAATCTCAGAGTTTTTAAATATCTGTTGAAAAGGATTTCAATTATGGGCATCAGGGAGATCAGGATAATGATTGCGTAAAAAGAATAATGAACACCAGATGAAAATATGATAACAGATTCCTGAATTTCAATGAGGATGGATATGAGGAAAAGCAAGGACATCGCTACAAGATTGAACCATCTGGTCATTTGCCCTTCATTGCAATCTATGGCAAATAGTTTTCAGTTTACATTTCCTATGCGATCAGAGGTCGACTTCTACCTGGTGACACAAGGAATAGGTGATTAATGTTAGACTAAAATGCTCAATTATTTCCAACGCTCCAACACCCCTTTAAGCAATAAGATCATTACGCAACACACGATTGAACGATGGGCTGTGAAACATGGGTACTTTCCCGAAGACGTCATACTTATAGCCACATTTAGTGAAATTCCGAACAATATATTTCGAACTATATGGAGCACCGCCTTTCATTTCTTCCCTGCCATAATTCAATAAACCATTCGATCTTGAAATGAGATTGCGATCGGGGCGTTCCGTAGAATCCTATTCACCAGGTTCTCCATGGTGATTTCAATTGCCTTAGATGTCAGGAAACTATCCTGAGATAATAGCCCGCAATGGTCATTAAAATACCAAGAAGAACCAGGGCAAAGAACCAGTTACGGAGATGTCCTCCGGAACTTTTACCAATAAAAAGTGCGAGAATACCCAGGGCAGTGTATGATAAGATTAATGAAAAAACTCCAGAGCTGTGCAAGGTTGAATAGCTTACTATGGGAATTGCTGCGCCAAGGAACCCCATAATAAGTGCAAAGGAACCGCCTCTAAAGGAATCTATGAGATTTCTTCTTATGACTGAAAATTTGTTTTCACCCTTCTTCATCGCAGGATTCAGTAACCTCGCTATACGGTATTCTCCCTGCCGCAATCTCCCGAATTCAGCCACAAAGAAACTGGCAGCACCCACAACTGCAGATCCCAGACTGATCCTCAGAGCTGTACCCAGAACGATGGAATGCTGGCTTATAATGGCATTGCTTGTAATCATCAATGACGTGATGAGCCCATCAATTGACCCTATGCTGAGGGCAAAGGAGTCATCCTTATTCATTCATCACGCCGTATGTTCTCAATAAGCTTACTTCCGACTGCAATTTCATCCACTGAATGGACTACAGCCCCTATTTCATCGATCTCCTTAAGGATCTGATCGTAATTCATGTTGTTCCCTTCAACGGTTATGTTGACACCCATGGTTTCTATATCCATGTCCGTAACTATTATATTAACCCCTTCAACACCCTTGACAGAACTTATAGCCTCTGAAAGTTCCAGTAATGTTGGTCTATTAATTCCCTTTCCAACATCCAGAATCAGTCTTCTAATGTTCATCTTTTTCTACACCTGTATTTAACAAACGGTAATTAATTCAATGGATTAAATATCTTGCTATGACATAAATGAAAAAATATGTCCCATGAGAAATACTGTTTTAAACAAATTGAAAGAGCATTCGAAGAAAAACACCACCATATGATGTATTTCCCAACCAGTAGATGGAAAAGGAAATTTCAGGAAGTGAGAAAAAACCCTTTGATGCTTAACCGTTTTCCGTGTCCCACGGATATTCTCACCTTTTCCCTTCCCCTATCAAGTGAGAGTTGAAACCTTCTATCAAAAGCGATCTTTATATTGCCATCAGAATCCGCTTTTATATAATTTTCAGGCACAAATTCTGAAAAAGATACTTCCAATGAACCCACAATCTGGCAGGTTTTATCGGTGCATGGACCTTTCCTGGAGAAGATGGAAATCAATATCCATTGGTTTTCCACCAATTCGTTTATGTTTTTTGGTACGGTAATTATTCCCTTTCCTACCCTAATTTCCAGATTATCGTTCATTTCCCTCTACCATTCTATGAATTTTCCCATAACAAATTTCATTCAGTTAATATTTTCCTCTTCCATTGACGTTTTTCCTTTTTTCAGGTCTTTTTCACAATTGGGACAGCATACGTAATAGGTTCTACCAGCTATTTCGAAAATAATTGGTGAAAATTCTATCTCCTTTCCACAATAGTCGCAATGCATTTGGGAAGATCTTTCTTCGATTAAATTTATGTGCCTCTTCCTGGCAAATCGAATATCCATTATTTTACTATCCTTAAGAAGTGGTAAATTCTCATAATATGTCACAATTAGAAAGGTGCCGTCCATTAACTCATAGGATTCAAGAATCAACTGATCTTTTATGGAATCTATCTCTTTTATGTGAAGAAGAACCAGATTTTCCTGATCTTCATTAAGCAGAATGGTGAATTTAATTATCTTTCCAGATTCAATGAGGGAATTAAGTGTTTTCTTTGCGGTTACTCTGCTTATGTGCAGTTCATCAGAAAGATCCATGATCGATCTTCGGGAATCTTTTTTTAAAATGTTGATCATTCTTTGTTCTAACTCCATTCTCTTAATTCCCATTATGTATAATTACACTAAAAAATATAAACATTATGTAAAGAATAACCTTATAAATGAGAGAACAATTCACAATAATGCCAGTAGATGTCATTTGTGGAATGAAGGTTAAAGAGGATAGCAAATTTGTAAGTGAATTTCAGGGCAAGAAATTCTATTTTTGCTGCGAAAATTGCAAGAAGGAATTCGATAAAAACCCTTTAAAAAATAGCAGGTAGGTAGATTGAATGCCCACAGATCCCGTTTGTGGGATGTTTGTTTCTGAAGATTCCGACCTTTTTTCGGATGTGGATGGGAAAAGATATTACTTCTGTTCCAAATCGTGTAAGGATAAGTTTTCTTCCCCTGAAAAAGAGGCAAGAAGACTAAGGAATAAATTAATCGTGGGATGGGTATTTTCCATTCCCGTGATCGTGATAACATATGTCATCTTTCCCTTCCCCATGAAGGATTACCTGCTGCTATTTCTCGCAATTCCGGTACAATTCTATTCAGGTTTTGATTTTTACGTCGGTGCATATCAATCCATTCGAAGTAGGAGCGGTAATATGGATCTGCTAATTGCAATGGGAACGGCCACTGCCTTTTCATTTTCCTTAATTGTTACAGTTTTCCCCCAATTGATCACTGGATCCTCAGTGTTTTATGATGCTTCCACATTCATTATAACATTAATCCTGACAGGTAGTTATATAGAGAGTAGAACTAAATTAAGGGCAAACAGTTCCGCCCAAAAACTCCTTGGCATGATACCTAATGTGTCCCATGTTTTAATTAATGAACAGATAGTTGATGTGAAAACCAACGAGGTTAAACCTGGAGATTTAATATTGCTAAAACCAGGGGAAATAGTTCCACTGGATGGTGTGGTAAGGTATGGGAAAAGTGAAGTGGACCAGAGTATGCTGACGGGTGAGCAAGAACCCATATTTGTGGAGGTTAATTCAAGTGTTTTTTCCGGTACGCGAAATCTCAACGGAGCGATAACACTTGAGGTTACCAAATCCGGTAAGGATAGCACGGTGAATCAGATATATGATCTCATTCAGAGTGCCATATCAGGTAGAGCTAGAGTACAGAAGGTTGCAGATGCATTTTCTTCCATATTCGTCCCAATTGTCATATCAGCCGCTGTAATTTCAGGTCTATTCTGGTATCTATATTTATCAAGTTTATCCTATGCACTCTCTTCAGAAATTGCCATACTTGCCTTTGTTTCAGTGGTAGTGGTGGCTTGTCCATGCGCCATAGGGCTAGCAGGTCCAATAAGTCTCCTCATATCATCTAATTTTGCATCTGAAAATGGTATTATCATAAAGAATACGTCTTCTCTGGACAGAGTGTCAAGAGGAACACTGGCATTATTTGATAAAACCGGGACCCTTACGGAGTCTGACCCTACCATATTAAGCGCACAAATTGATGATAAGGAAATTGGAGAAAGTGGACTTTTTTCCATTGCAGCATCCCTTGAAACCTATTCAAATCATCCAATAGGAAAGGCAATTTGTAAATTTGCGGAAGAGAAAGGATACGATCTGATGAAGGTGGATAACTTCAGGGAAAATCCTGGCACTGGCATTGAGGGGGAGATTCAGGGAATAAAATATTCCGTTGCACGTTCTAAAACTGGTGAGGGAGAAGGATCATGTATATCCGTAGTAAGAGGGGGAAACGAAATAGGCAGAATCACCCTTTCTTACAGGATCAGGCCCAACGCTTTTTCCGCCATAGAAAAACTTAAACTGTTGGGATTCAGGGTTGGTATGGTAACAGGCGACTCAAGATCTGAAGGAGAGAGAGTAGGGAACAAACTTGGAATTGATCTTATTCATTGCGAAATGTTGCCAGATCAAAAGGCAGATATCATTAAGCAGTACCAGGAGAAGGGTGAATTTGTCTTGTTTACAGGAGATGGTATCAATGATTCCGTGGCGCTGGAAACTGCTGATGCTGGAATTGCAATGTCTGGTGGGTCAGATATTGCAAAGGACAGCGGTGATATAATCATACTCAATGATAATCTTGAAAATGTGGCTTCTGCCGTAATAATTGGAAGAGACACCATATCCAAGGTTAAGCAGAATATTGGATGGGCCATAGGCTACAACTCCATTCTAATCCCCATTGCTGCTGGAATTCTGGTTCCCTTTTTTGGGTTTTCCATTTACTCATTCCTGCCCATTCTTGCGGCCCTTGCCATGGGAATGAGTTCAACCTCGGTGGTACTTAATTCCCTGCTGTTGCGAGGTAAAATAAGAAGGCATATGTCTGTCTTCTCCAAACAGGTAATGAATCAAACCTCAGGAAATGTAGCTCCTGAATTCACTCTAACTGAAACCGGTAAATGAGCAAAGTTTTTTTCTTATTCTTGCATGGATTAAACAATGGTAATGAAAATCATGGAGGATGAAATGGATTCACAGTCTCTTCTTGGAAATTATCTTAATGATCCCTGGAAGAGAAAGATCCGAATAATTGAGCATAATGTTAATGATGACACCCCAATACTCATAGGACTGGCAGGTTTTTTTGGGACTTCCATCAGTTTTCTCAACAGGAGTTTTACCTCCATTGATTTCATGGGCGTTCTCCAGAAATTGATAAATAGTGACAGACTGGATTCCTTCATCATTGTACTTCCAGATACCATGACTGCCATAGGTGGCAATCAATATTTGAATTCCAGCGCAGTGGGAAATTATGAGGATTTCATCGTGAAGGATCTCCTCAGCTATCTAACTGTGAAATATGGAGTGAGGAAAACAGGGCTTTTTGGTAAATCATCAGGTGGATTTGGTTCTTACACCCTAACCGTGAATCATCCAGATAAATTTCAGGGTTTCATCGACGTGTCTGGAGACTGCGGGTTTGAGTACTGTTACATGAAGGATTTTCCGGAAACCATAAATGACCTAAGAAAAACTGGCATTTCGGAAACAATTCGATTGTTCAGAGGAAAGGATTATCATGATCAAAGGGAATTGAATACGATGAATATGATTGCCATGGCTGCATTTTACTCGCCAGACATTGATGAGGAGTCCAGAATTTCCATGCCCTTCAATATTAAAACCGGCCAATTTAAGGATAAAGTATGGCAAAAATGGAAGAAATTTGACCCAATGGTAAATGTTTACGATCACCTTGAAGATCTGGATAAAATCAAGATAATCCTCCAAACCGGCAAAAGGGATGAATTCTCCCTTAATCTTGGAATGGAAGGCCTAAGTCTTATACTTCAGGAGAATTCCGTCAGGCATAGCTTCTCAACCTATGATGGAGGGCATTTTGGAATTGATTATCTTTATCTTGATTCTATTCCGGAACTTATAGAATACTTGAAGGAGTTATAGAAAAATAAGATAAAACTTATTCTCCACCTACCTGGTATTCGCTCCGTTCTGTGACTGCATCTGGATTCACAACTGCATCATTCTCTTCCTGGCTTCCGACCATCCTCTTTCCAAGCATTTCCTTTGCGAAGGTTACCAGTAGAGCTGAAACAACGAAGGCGGCTGCACCAATTATAAACGCATAGGAATAAGCAGTGTTGGTTGGAAAGGCAAATACCGTATTATTCGTGGCTTCAGTCACTACATAGGCGGAAAGAACAGCTCCGGCAATGGGTGCACCTATGCTGCTCCCAAGATATCTGAAGGTGCTGTTCATGGATGTTGCAAGACCCATATTCCTTGCTTCCACTGAAAGCACTAACAGATTTATGAGGGATGCATTCATTATGGCCATGCCTGAACCGATAACGAATTCATAGACGAGGGTTAGGTCATAATCTGGAGATGTGGCCAGGAGAAGAAATCCCATTACCGCAATTAAGGAACCAACGATGGCAAGTGGTTTTATTCCAACTCTTGATATTATCTTTCCAGTCACCACGGCAAATATTATCATTCCTACGGCAAATGCAACCATTGATACCCCTGTATCCAATATATCCAATCCGAATCCATAGGGTGCCGGCGTTTCAAACTTGTATGAAAGAGCCTGCATGGAAAGATACATTCCAAGACCTGCGATAGTAAGCGTAACATTTGTCACAAGAACGTTTCTCTCCCCAAGGAGTTTGAGATCGAAGATTGCCTCCCCACCCTTTTTATGGTAATGAGACTCATACAGGAACATGGGTATGAAGAGTATTACTCCCAGAGTGGCCATTCCCAGTGTTAAGGTGGATGTCCAACCCCACTGGGAACCTTCAGAAAGGGCCAGAACCACGAGGGTCAACGGTACTGCAAGGGATATGGCCCCAATATAATCCACTTTCACGTCAGGCCTCCTGTATCTGGATTCCCTAACCTTCCAAATGGTAAGGATGGCTAGGGCAACTATGAATGGTATGGCCGTATGATAGGTCCATCTCCATCCATAAGTATTTGATATTAATGAACCAAGAGGCAGACTGATTGCAAAGCCCGCACCAAACATTCCACTTATGAGCGCCTGAGCTTTTGGAACCATTTCCTTTGGAAATTCCTCCCTTATCAATGCCATTCCTAGGGGCATTATGGTCAATCCAACACCCTGAACCGCCCTTGACAAAACCATAAAGGTGAAGTTGGGTGAAAATCCTGTTACGGAGACAGCTACAGCATAGATAATCATCACTATGGACATCATTTTCTTCTTTCCGTATATGTCAGCCAATTTTCCAACAACGGGGCTGAGGGCAACTCCCGTGATCAGATAGGTTGACAGGACAAGACTGACCTGTCCAACAGTTACTCCGAATCCTTCTGCAATGGATGGAAGTGACGGAGTGAGCATACCTTCCACATACATCACTGCAACTATTATCATTGCAAGTAAAGCCATTACAAAGTTTGCGTATTTCTTATCATAAACATGTTCTTCCACTATTCAGTCAACTCCATTCTAATTTCATGAACCTTTTGGGCAATCCTTTCCACAAAGTCTGAAAGCAATTCCACGGACCTATCATCCATCTTATCAAGATTCTCCTCCCAGAGACCTTCGGCTAGATACAACCTGTGATAAAGCTCCCTGCCCTGTGCCGATAGAGCAATATATACAGTTCGTCTGTCACTCTGGTCGTAGGATCGTTCAATTAAGTTCTTTTCCAGAAGGGATTCAACTATCTGGGTCACAGATGGTTTTGTTATACCAAGTCTCAGGGCCAGTTCCGATGGTTTCTTTGGACCGTGTTTATCAATGAAAGCAAGTATAAAATATCCAGTAAGGGATAGGCTTTCCGCTTTCAAGACTTCTTCCCTGTAGAAAATGAACTCATAGCTGAGGTTCTTAAATGCCTGCTTCAGCCTTTCCCTGTTCATATTTTGACATTGCTTGATCCTATTTAATAGTTAGTTAAAACTAATCATTAGTTTATAAAGGATTTTTTTATTTAGGGATTTAATGGTAAATAATTTACATACTTTTATAATGATATTTTTAAAATGCTTTGGTTAGTTTGAATTTTCGGAATGTAACATTATATATATTTAGAATTCCATGTTTCTATTCATGAAAAAAGAAGAATTATGGAAGGGCGTTGAAGAGTATATCAATGACAAAATTGTGAAACAGGAATCCTTCATGCTGGATGCTTTAATAGAGAGTTCCAAAGCTGGTTTGCCTCCGATTAACGTTGACCCTCCGGAAGGAAAGCTAATGCACATTATTCTCAAATCCATTGGTGCAAAGCGAGCCCTAGAGGTCGGTGTGTTAGGCGGTTTCAGTGGATTATGGATTGCTTCTGCAATGAAAGGTGGAAAACTTATTGGACTTGAAAAAAGTGAGAAGCATGTTAGGGTGGCAATGGAAAATATCAAAAATGCAGGGTTTCAGGAAAGTGTTGAAATCATTGAAGGAGATGCAATTTTGTCGCTCAAGAAATTAATAGAGGACAAAGTAAATCCATTCGATTTCATCTTAATTGACGCGAATAAGGAGCCCTATCTTGAGTATTTCCTTCTTGCAATGAAACTTTCCCATAGTGGCACCATAATATTTGTGGACAATATGGTGTGGGGAGGTCAGGTAATTTCTGACAGTACAGAGAATAGGGATATATTGGGTATCAGAAGATTATACAACGATTTACAGAAAAGAAATGATGTGGATGCAACCGTGGTTCAAACTGTTGGATCAAAGGGTTATGATGGGTTTGCCGTAATAAGAGTTAAATGATGTGATTTTTTTTATTATCATTCGAGCAACTTAATTATTTACATCTTGAATTCCGCATGAGATGATCTATCACGATCTGTTTTTAACTCCTATGTATTCTAACATCCCTTCCTGTTTTATTTATACATGCTCGTTCTATGTAGATAGAACAATCATGGAGCGTAACAGAAGGAAATGACGAATTACCAGCAAAAGAACTGAAAGTGTCAATAGAGTTGGTCAAATTCTGATTGCGTTTTGATACCATATTGTGGGGATGCCAAAAATATGAGAAAATTTAAAATTGAGCACAGTATTCATTATTGTTAACAGATGAAAATTCAAAGCGTTAAGATTCATAATATAAAGATCCTTGAATCCGTTGACATTCAACCGAGAATGATAAATATCCTTGTCGGTAGAAATAATACAGGTAAAACATCTTTTCTTGAATCTATTGCAGTAGCCTTAATTCCCGGATTTACAGATAAGTACCTGAATCAGCCATCATCTATCATTAATTATGGAAAAACTCATGCGGGGATAACGTTGAAAATAAACGAAGGATCGAACAGGGACGTAAGGGTTAACTTAGATTATGCTTTGCCAAGCGAGTTGTTCGGGGAAATCTTGAGGGAATTAAAAGATTGGGCCATAATTCGTGATGATGAGTTCAGATATTTGACCACAGGGGGGAAAGTGAGAAAAATGCTGCCGGATTTACCCGAAAGAGCTGAAATAGCTCTACAGTCAGTAGAAGCAAGTCTCCAAGAAGAACTAATGATAGGTAAATATGATCGAATTTTTTCTAGTGATTCACTATTTTTTGAAGTAAATGGTCAGAAGACACTGATGAAGGGAAAGAATTACGTAAGGGAACTGAGGAGATTACAATTGCAATTTGACGATCTTCTGGTTTCTAACATAGAAAATTCTCAATCAAAAATACTCGTTCAAACGATCCTAGGAGATAGAGATAGATTTACAAGTCGAAACCGTTATACAGGAAGGGCGAGAATAAGAGATGAAGAGAGAATTTCAAACGTTGATGTTCACTTTCTTCACGATCCACTTGATAATTTAGAGCAGCTCAAGGCATCCACTGATGCGAAGGAAACTCTTGCCAAAAACATAGAAGATATCATAATAGATGAAGGTTTAATGCACAATCTTGTTCGGTTCGGTTTTTCATCCATTGTACTGAAAATAGGAGGTGAGATGGTAGAAGTCTCAATTGATAGCATGGGTGATGGATTCAAAAGTCTTCTTTCAATCATTGCATCAATTCAAAGATACAGGAAAGATTGTGTTTTCCTAATTGAAGAACCAGAAGTACACATGCACCCAGGTTATATCCAAGAGCTCACAAAGTACCTTATTACATTATCACGACGTTTAAGAATTCAGATGTTTATTTCTACACACAGTTTGGATTTTATCAATTCCATTCTTTACGATGAATTAATAAGCGATGAAGATAAAGAATTCATAAAATCGGAATTTTTGCTTCTTCGGTTTGATAAGTTTGGCGAGACTATCGTTGTTGAATCAAAAGACTTCGATATATCGCAGGAAGAAATAAGCCTCCTTTCTAATGATCTTAGGGGAATCTGATTGAAGCGATTAGTTTTGCTTGAAGGAAAGAACGATTTACATTTTTTGAGGTGCGTATTTCTTAATTCTGGGAGGAATCCTAGTGCTGAACTAGACGAATATATTAATGAGGGAACAAAAAGGGAAAAGAGCACAGAGGAGACGCAAAAATTGCGAAGATACATAAAGAATAGCAAGTTTAACGTTCTGGCCAAAGTGGAGATCGGTAAGCAAAATCAAAGACGTCTATTTAGGGAGAACTGTTTAAATTTTGCGTCAGATCTTTACATAACGGTGATCTTCGACCTTGACAAAAGCCCAATGGACAAAAATATAAGAGAGAGAATTGAAGAACTTAGATCTAAAAATCCTACCTTGAAATTTATGATAAAGAAAACCTCTCCAATGGTGTTTGGTAGTCACAGGGTTGATTTTGTGGTGTCCAAGATGTTCGGAAGAAAATCTAGAAAATTGTTTCTCTTTTCGTTTTTCACGTTTGAGGATTCACTCGAGAGCACTGCAAAGAAAACATGCCCATACTTTGAGAATCCTTTGGACGGGATTGGTGAACTTTCTAAGCATTTCAAAGTAAGTGATCTATTCCCTAGTGACTTATAAGTTAGGCTATAATCAAGCGAGCCGGAAAAAATCTAGGAAAGAGAAAAGTGCAGTGGCATGACAAGGGACATTGTCACATTTACGTTGATAATTTGAAAATGGAAAATAATCTGGAACAGTTGCTTGGATCGAGAACCGCACTATTTCCCAGTTCAAACGAATGCTCATAAAGTTGGTGAGATCTGCAAGGAGAAAAAATCAACTAAGATTTGACAATGTCTGACAAGGGAAATCAGTTTATAATGGAGTGTGATTCCTGGAAATCAGGAAAGGAGTATTAATTAAATTTCAGAATATTATTAAGATGGCATAGTCTATCTTATTTCATGAAAGATGAAACGAAGGAAACGTCTATGCTTTCAATGAACGACAATACCACAAAAGATCCTGAAACATTGATTGAGAGATTGATCCATCTGGGTATGTTTACAGACAAGGAGACAATAGATTTACTGTTAAAAATGAAAGAAAAGGTCCGTCCCCTGCTGATCGACATGCTGTATACCGATGACCTTTGGGATGAGTACGGAGATCACTCTCTTTGGGCTCCAATATGCGTTATTCACATTCTCGCAGCCATGGGAGACAGTAAAGATGCGGCAGAAGCCGTTGTTTATGCCATCAGGGAATATGACACGGAAGAAAAGGACTGGGTAACGGAAGACGCCGCCAAAGCTCTTTCCAGCTTTGGTGTAGAGGCATTCGAGCCAATTTCTGAGATAATTATGGATAGGGATCTTGAAGAGTTCAGCAGATCGGCAGCTGCAAACGCTTTGTTTCTGATCTCCAAAGATGCAGGAATTGATTTTAGGAAGAGATCAATAGCAGTTATAAGGAAAGCAATAGTGGAAGAAACAACCAGTAATGACGATCTGGCCAGAACCTTACTAGCCAGTGATCTTTCCGACTTCAAGGACCCGGACTCGCTTGATTTCGTCAAGTCTCTTTTTCAAAAAGGTTTAATGGATTCCAACATCCTTAGTTTAGAAGAGGTGATGGGAATCTATGATGGCCAATTTGATGATCTATCACACATGTTTCGTCATAACCCCCTTCATGTGTTTTCAAAAGAATCCAAGAATTTTTACCGAGGGACGGAATATTCTCTATGGACTGATAAGAGACGTAATGGCCGGAATGATAGGTGCCGGTGTGGGAGTGGAAAGAAATTCAAGAAATGTTGTATGTTACTGGGTTTATAGGTGTAAGAGTAGGATAGATCAATCAAAATCACGGTTTGCGGAATAATTGACATGTAAAGATTTGGAACTGACGTGCTCCCTTTATTACTTGGACAGTTGTAAGAGAGAGGCATAAATGTGATAATCCATGATGAAAATCATACAAGCAAGTGTTCATTCCTTGATCATGAGAGTGTAGAACACCATGATACATATGCAGGAATGAGAATTAAAAGAGGTGTGTTCAG
>JAJYRA010000071.1 GCA_021794355.1 Thermoplasmata archaeon
AACGATGGACGTTATGCCGATGTTTGTTTTGTTTAGATAAAAAAAGACATATGAGAACGTCGAGGGATGAAGTGTGCTGTTTCCTCCAAATAATTCTATAAGTATCTTGTTTTGAGCATTATTTTCACATCCAGTTAAACTGTTACATAATACGATCGATGAATCTTTGGAATTTATTATTTGAATGTTAGACTGAGTGTTCTCTATAGTATAAGGTGATACTTCTATAGGCCCATTAGCTTCCCCATTCCAGCAAAACCATCTGTGTGCCCCCTCCTTTGAGACCGCTCCAGTGGTCCCACCCAGTGAGACTATTTCCCCTTGACTCACAGAACCATTGCGAGTGAAAAGACCGGAAAAAAGGGCATTATCCTGTTGAGGTAGATTATAGCTATAATTATTATCGTAAGCATTGCTTGGATAGTTTGTATTAAAAACTCTGAAAGAAACGTGAATCACAAATGCTCCGTTATTCAGGGTTTCCAGCATTAAATATTTTGGCCATAAATACATGTTGTATGATCTATAACTGAACGGGCTACCACCTCTCATTGTATAATTAAGAAATGCACCCGGTTCATAGACATTTGTCTTATCTTGTGAAACTGTGTTTTCAACAATAGCAACTGGTAAAATCAATGATACCAGAGATATTATCAAAATTATTGTAATAAATAAAATTAAAAAAAGTTTTAGTTTCATTTTTTTTCAATTACCGAATGCGTTTAAAGTAGTATCGCTAGCGATAGGGAAACCACAATAATAATTGAAATTACCGCTGTACATGCAAGCTGATGATAAAACATCATTATAAGTTCCCTGTGGGGTGTTTACCGTTACCCAATTTGCATAAATGGTGATATGACCATTTAATTGAACCTGAGGTGCCCCACTGTTAGTTCCTTGTATCTCCAAATTCTTATAGTTAAAGGTAACTTGCTGAACGGGAATAGGTGCAACAGAAAAATATGAAATGCTCCCCCAATTAGTTGATGGTGCTGTAATTGTAACGGCATTCTCATCAAGACCTTGTCCTATATATGAGTATGAACTAAACGTATAGGCTCTAGCTTGGGTGCTATATCCGATGGAATCCGAGAGGATAATTTTAAACTGCCCACTATCGTTGCCGCTAAACGCCCCCCACCATGCATTCCAGTTGTAATTATAGTGGAAATCCAGTGCAAACCAATGAGATGTGTATGAACAACCCGGGGGTGGAGGAATACCCATTGACGAAATTGCATTTGCACTAAGCGGCGAATTTACAACTGAAACTGACGTTTCAACGTTGCTTGTTCTAACGCTTTGGTTTACGATTCCGTTCAAACTCTGTGAAGAGAATACAAATGAAAATATAGCCGCAAACGAGAGTAGTATTCCGATAGAAATAAATACATCCCTAAAATTTATATTTTCATTTAATATCTCATTTTCATTGTCTTTTTTTAATTTATCACTAATCACACCAGTGCATAATGTATATATATATATAAATCTTTACTCAATTCAAATCACTTGTGGAACCTAAAGAAGCATCAATCCTTATGTCGTAATGCTCAGTAATTTGAAGTTGCAGATATTTATATATATCAAGATGAAACATGGGACATCGAAAATGGGAAGAAGTAAACCTTGAACCAAGATGGAGTTGAAAATTAGAGGAAATAAGGCAAAGATGATACAATTGAATAATAGGAGGATAGTCGTAGTGTCCCAAATGTGGAGTATGTAATGTAAATTTGTCGAAGGAATACTGATTCAATAGGCACACTTCTTAATCAGCAGCTAACAACAAAACTTGGGGCACAAAGTAAAGATTGGAATGGCAAAAAAATGGATTAAGTTTCGTGTGAAAAATGATTGCAGAATTCCACTCTTGCATTACACATTTCAATTTTTTGAAAAATCCCACAAGTTTACAATGCGATCGTCAAAAATACTCTAAGATTTGAGAGAAGAGTTTCAAATTTAGAGTTTGTTAAAATGAACGATTTTCAAGAGACAACGACCCACAAAATAGAAAAAGACAACTCACTAAATTATTTCATATATCTTGCTCTCAAAATCGCAATCTTTTGAACCGGCCTGTCATTCCTATCCGTCTGGATATTTCCAATAGCCTCAATAACTTCCATTCCCTCTACAACCTTGCCGAACACGGGATGTTTCTTGTCAAGATGGTTGTTATCGACCAGATTTATGAAGAATTGGCTACCGCCAGTGTTTGGACCTGCGTTTGCCATAGAGAGTGTACCTCTTAAATTCTTGTTGCTTTTCCCGAATTCATCCTTGATTGAATAACCAGGTCCACCCGAACCTGTACCGGTGGGGTCGCCCCCCTGAATCATGAAGCCCTTGATTACCCTGTGAAAAATTATACCATCATAAAAGCCACTTTCAGTTAGTTTCCTGAAGTTCCCAGCAGTGACTGGCATTTCCTTTTCGAACAACTCAATTTTGATATTGCCCATCGATGTTTCCAGAATTACATTAGACATCTCTTATCATAGGTCAATCAATAAGTAATATCTAATGTTTTTTCTCAGGGAGTCTAACATTTCTAGGTCACTTTTGGATCATATGTGCAGGAAAACCGGGATTATCAACGTGGAATTGAATTGCGTTATCCCAAACAAATGCGTTTAGTGACATCCTTTTCCCGTCAAAGTATAGAAGCTCCCTGCTTCAACCGTCTCAGGTGTCGTAACTAAGGAGAGCCCATCAGGTACTTCTGCACATAGTGCTCTTTAAAAATCTTTTCTGATTCCAGCTTAAGATTGCATTTCTTTCCAATTTCCATCAATTCTTCTCCAGA
>JAJYRA010000051.1 GCA_021794355.1 Thermoplasmata archaeon
GGTCTTATTAGTTCTTGCTGTTGTGATCCTTGGTTATGCTGTATCTGGGAATTTATTACTGGACCTGCGGACAATAATCATAGGGAGATCAACCCCTAATTTTGCAAATATTTTTTCTGCCCAGGGCTTAACCTGGCAGATCATACCAGTTGATCTCGGCATATCCAGTTTCCCATCGTTATTCCTGTATGCCTTTATACCGTTGTACATAATCTTTACTGCTTATTCGATAAAGAGAGGACTGAAAATAGAGGAATATTTTGTCATCGTCATGCTGATATTCTTCGTGACTTATAACTATGTAAACCCACAGTACCTGATCTGGTTGCTGCCTTTCTTGATTGAAATTGGCGACAGCAGGAAATTGTTTGTCTATTCCCTCCTTGGTTCTTTATACATAGCGCTTGATTACAGCTTCACCTATTTTCTGAATCCGGATATATCGTGGAATTACATTGCATCTTCTCTGGGGGAAATAGATGTTTTACGGCAGAAGGTAACCGGGGACTTTGTGGTTCTTTTGATATACGGTATAATTTCCTCTGCTATATTTTTATATGAAATTATTCGCTTTCTTAAAAAAAGGAGGGTCGAATTTGTTGCTGTTCCTGAATAATTCTCATTGAGGATTCATTTCTTTCTAACTGCAAATATCCCAATGATTAGCGTTACAATGTAAACCGCGAACAGAAGGTCATATAACCCAGGTATGTAGGTACCGGGGCTCGCATACGCCTTGTCAAATGTCACTCCGAATAGATAATTTGCCATAGCCCCTGCAGATGGAAACCAGTGTGTTGTGCTGTAGGTTGCGATATCCGCTACCAGAAATATAGCTATTATAGCTGATCCTGCAACTCCAACCTTTTCAAGCATCTTGTCATGTTTGACTATTAAGACGATACCTCCTATGAGTGAAAGTATCCCGGTAGTAAGAAGACCATACCAGTGATAGAAGTATGGCTTTACTAGACCGAAATCGGTCTGAAGATTCTTGTCTGTCGAGATGATCAGTATAGTCACTACAAACGCGATCAGGAAAAATATACCCTGTAACATATGGAGACTGGAGGGTTTAGAATCGTTATTTGCCATTATTAGATATCAAATAATTCACTATTAAACTTTACCAAGAGTTGCTGCAAAATAAGGCTTTCCTAAACAAATTGGATGCCCACACCTAATGATCGGAATCTTATAAAATTCATAATACCTGTCAGAAAATTTCACTGTATCCCAGTAAAGACGATGTTTCGTGTTTAATGATATCTATTTCGCTGTCATCCAGACCTCTGCATTCCTGGATTATAATTGATAGTGTTATGTCTAAATCGTTTTCAAATAATTTAACAGAGGTCGCAATGCTATTAACATCGGGTATCATGACTGTCTGCTCTCCCCTCTTTGCTGCGTAAAATACAAATTTGGCAAGATTGTGGGACATAAAGTAAAATGGTTCTGACCCGACCATGACAACAGTGAATTCATCCTTTCTGAACATAGTAACTTCTTCTCCATAAGGGATTTTGAAAGGATCTTTTCCCTTTGCATTCATGTAGGATTCGGGGAACGGTTTAAGAGGAGATTTTTTTGCTATACGGTTTGCAATCTCAAGTAATTCAGATCGGGAAAGTTTCATTGATCTCTGTCAACACAAATGGATCTATAGATATTAAAACAAAAGGTTGGCTTTCTGTCACATGAAATTTTAGTCACTTCTATGCGATTATGTTCGTGATTTTTATTTGCTTGATGAAATTATGAAATGATCCTTCTCTCAAATACATGCAGAAACCAGCAATTTCAAAAGAATGGGGATTGGCCTAAAAATATAGTTTATACAGTAATAGACAGGGCATATTGACCTGTTTTTTTACAAATCGGGTTGAATTAATTTGTGGGAAGCTTTCTTTTATAATGGCAAAATTGAAATTAGAAAATTGTGATATTGAAAATGAAATGGCAGAGACCGTTGGTGAAAAAGTGGATGTGTTGATTAGGACTTTTAATTCAGATTCCACTCTAGAAAGATGCTTGAGGTCAGTCACAGATCACATAGCATATTCTAGAATTATTATAGCAGATCATAACAGTACAGATAACACACAAGAAATTGCCAAAAAGTTTAATGCGAACATACTAACTGAGGAGGTTGGCTTGGGATATGCCACAAAATTACTCATTTCCAACGCCAAAACTAAACATATTTTATTTGTGGATGGAGATATTGAGATAGTGAGGCAAGGGTTTGTTGAGGAATCTTTAAAGAAATTAGAGAGTGGTAAGATAGGAGCCGTTGTGGGCTGCGCCCTTGGACACCGATTTCTTTATGGAATTCCTTTAGGTTTAACGTTAATGAGCCTTGACTTGGCTAAAAAAGTGCTACCGCCCGATCGAATACAAGGTAGGGAGACGTATTACTTTGAGGAGGCGTTAAGAACTAACTCTTTAAAAGTTGCATATATTAAAGATGCAATGGTTCATCGATCTACTTACAGGGATTTTAAGTATTGGCCTGAGTGGCAGGGAGCACAAATACGATTGACGCCATCTAGGCATGTTGGCCAGCTCATCAACGCAATCAGCGTAGTGTTTATGATGCATCTTAACAGCAAAAGAATTAAAAATTTTATTTATTCCCCTATATATTACATAAAGATTCTTCGCGGGTATTTCAATCCAGATAAATTTGGAAAAATAGATAGAAGAAAAGTTGATCTTAACGGGCACTGATCCATTC
>JAJYRA010000029.1 GCA_021794355.1 Thermoplasmata archaeon
TAAGAATTAAAAGAGGTGTGTTCAGATCTGCAAAGGGAATACTGATACATGGAGATCTCAATGCAGTATACAACATAATAAAAAAAGCAATCCCTGAAGCGTTTGTGAACGGGATAGAGGGTATTGGATAGTATCCACGAAGTTTAAGCATCAAACAGATGATAACTTCCAAAGGTTTGTGTTAACATGGTTAATAGAAATCATAACCTGCAAAGATGCCATGAGTGATTGGATGGTCTCAAGAAATGCGGAGACTCGTACTCTACCGGAATATTCAAATCTGATTAATATTTAACTATTATTGGATGTTAAAGAGTAGAAACAAAAGGATCATGTTATTTTCGATTTTTATAGTCCTTATAGTTGCAGTTCCAATTTCTTTCCTTGAATTCTTTCCGTCAAGGGAACCTGCAATCTCAGTAAGTGATGGAAAAAAATTCTATGCGTGCGATGCCAACTTCTCTGCCCGCATTCTGCCTCTGTGGATTCCAAATGTTACAGCATCAGCATCAATTGGAGAGAAAGGATATCCAAATTCATCATTATCCCTGACCGCCCGGGGATATGAGCACTACACTGAAGGGCCGAGACCAATGTTTTACATTCTTATCAACGTGAAAGGGAGCCTGCCTTCCAATCTTCATCCCTCTGGTCTGATGTTGACGCAGAACCTGAGCTCTCCCGGATTTAATTGTTCGCGGCCAACTGGTTTTTTTTACCGTGCTAGACATGCCATTATGACAAATACATCATATAGCAAAACATATAGTAATACAAGTCTACCATGTGCTGGCTTTTTTGGTGATTCTTCATGGAACTTTGAATTTACCATAGAGAATCACGCAAAGGCCAGTTCGCATTCGCTTTTCAACTTTTCTGTGAGTTCTGTGAGAGGTGCCTGCTTCGTTTCTGTGATTAGCGGCCCCTTATATTTCCCCCACCCAGGAGACACGTACTATACGACCATAAGTGCAGAGATTCTTGGTCTCTCCAAACCCGTATCTGTACAGGTAGAATTTGCTTTTAAGGATGTGATCTGAATGAGTGCAACGGATCAGTGGCATAGTACAAGGAAGACAATGAATTGAGGTTTGATTTTTATCTCCTTATGAGTCTCGTAAAATTTCTGGTTAGGGATTTATGAACTTTTTGTTGTAAAACAACATCGATATTGAAGTAATTTTCAAAATACCTCAGATTGTTTGTGTTGTCCGTGACTATGCATGCCCTTGCGTTATCCTTTAAAATACTGTGCATTTTTTCTGCAGATTTGGTATAGAATTCTTCTCGTTCCATGGATATATGGGAATTTCGTCCATAGGGGAAATCTGTAACTATTCCGTCAAATTTTTCCTGAAACTGAAGGTTCAGGAAATCTGCCCTAGCAATTTCGTAGTCCCTGATTCCAAAGTATTTTAGATTCATCCTTGCTCCCACTGCCATTTCATTTATGATATCCACTCCAAAAACCCGGTATCCCTTGATTCCAGCCTCCATCAGAATCCCCCCTCCACCACAGAATGGATCCAGTAGGATGGAACCTGAGGGAAAATAACCCATGTTAACCAGGAATGAGGCGTACATTGGATCCATGGAAACAGGTGAAAAAAAAGGTCTCAGAGGGGCTTTCCTTTTTGCTTTTTCCACATTGTTTCTATTATAGATCTGTTCCACTATATACCATCTATCCAGATGATAGGCAAGTATGACGAAATCAGGATCTGAAAAGGAAATTTTGCCCATTCCCCCAAGAAGATTTCCTATTTCTCCCTCATCCTCCGTTCCATGACATTTTCCACTGTCTATGACCCTCACAAAAAATTTACCCTGCCTCAGCTTTATTTTAGAAATTTCACCCAGTTCATCGACGTCTCCTAAAATCAATCCGGCTCTCTTGGTGAAGGCAAGGCTTTCAAGATTTTCAATGTCCTTAGTTATAAATATATTAAGATCTTTCTCAACTACATTATAATGAAGTTTCCTATGAAAAACACTGAATATCTCCTCCCTGGCAAACTCGTGTGTACCTTTCTCGGTCTCGAGTAAAATAAGATCAGATGAACCCAATTGGAGTCACTGATCTAGTTATCGGTTGGCTTATCCTTCTTTAAATCGACAATTCCCAATTGCGGTTCATCGTTTTTCTTTAATTCCTTATTCAATTCGTTTGATAGATTTTCAAAAACTTTACTCAACCTTTTAATTGACCTCTTTACAGCTGCCTGAGGTTTACCGGACTTTACCTTAACATAAACCCTTGGGTTGTCTATAACTGGGTGTTTTATGTAATATCTTGATTCGGTGACCTGCTCATCCTTCTGTATCTCTTCGACGAGTGGTCTAAGAAGAGTATTGTCATAGTTCATTATTTCAAATGTGATTGAATCTTTCTGCTTCTCAACAATACTTATTTTGCTTTCCATCAACATGATATTGAAAACGGTATATTAAAAATTAGCATTTGCACATGTCTATTAGTAAATTAATTTTTTGGTTTATTTTTAATTTCCCAGTAACTCCTTTCGACTTCAACATTAATTCTGTCCATGTAATTATTCAGATTTGTTATATCTTCAAACTGTATTATGAACAGAATTGAGTTGGTCATACCGTTTTTCTGATTCAGGAAAAAGTCAAATTCCTGCAGTTTTAAGTCCGATTTTATCTGGTCTTTCTTTAAGTTTAAGCTGTCCATTATTTCGCTGGCGTTTGTATCGGCAGGCATGGTAGAGACAAATTGATACCTTATCTTCCTTCCCTCGTTGAGTTTGGTAAATATGGCGCTACCGAAAAGTATTGTGTTGGGAATGAGAATGCTTCTCCCGTTGGTCATTCGGACTCTTGTATGAAGTGTTTTTACATCTTCCACCGTTCCCGTAAGAGTTTCAGGAAACATCCATGAAAATATTGAGATGGTTTCCTCAGGTTTGAGGAATCCCCCTGCAGTTACCAGTATACCAGAGAGTATACTTGTTACAACAGATTGAATTGCAAAACCTATAATCACACCACCTATAGCACCCCCGATAAGTGCTCCCTGTAGGTTGATTCCAACGTAAAGCAGAAAAATAGTTATGGCTATGGCATAAATAACTATCCTTATGATGATGTATACCCCATTGAGGTTTCTTTCACCATTACTTCTGGTACCAATCTGTGAAAAAAGTCTCTTAAAAATTTTCAGCAATACCATAGATATAATGCCAATTATGAGCGCTACGAATGCATCCTTAACGTAAGTGTCGTAACCCTGAGGAATACTCAAGATGGATGCAATTACAGGATATTCTATTTCAAATAGGTAAACTACTAAAACGGCAATTATGATGCTAATAACTGACTTCCACAAACTTCCCCTTTCCTGCTCGTCCACATAGTCGTATAACTCTAATCTAAATAATTTTTCTTAAATTATCTACATAAACTGTGAAAGTTCTTACCGACCCAAGAAATTCATAATTAGTTTTATCAGGAACGGCTGCTTTCTTTGTAAGATTACAGGATCGCTTTGGTCCCCAATTACCATCTTTGCCTTGCCGATTAACACCCCATAACTGTCCACTTCATCTATTAGGTGCAAGGCCCTGGCCCTTAAGGGTGTATAAACACCACTCTTGCCAACTTCCTCTATTTCTTCATCACTCAGGTGGCGATTCTCCCTTACAACCTTGATAAAAAAGTCATAAACCTCCTTGAGCATTGATTTCTGCTCGTTTAACGACTCTTCTGTTGGGCTTTCAAAAGGGTTCATGGACGATTTCTTTTCGCCCAAGCTGACAATGTTCATCTTAACTCCGATCTTTTCGATCACTCCTGTCAGGTCTGGTGACATGGAGATAACACCGACTGAACCAACTATGCCGGTGTTTATGGAAAATATCATCTTTGCCCCGCATGCAATCATATAAGCACCGGATGCAGCCGTTCCTGTTACAATTGCGATAACAGGCTTAACACGATTTGCCCTCTGAATCCGATCGTATATCATCTCTGAGGCACTGGCACTTCCTCCACCAGAGTTTATTTCCAGAATTATGCCTTTTACCTTGGAAGTACGCTTTGCAATTTCCAATTGAGTTGATACATAGTTTTGCATCCTTTCATTGATGTTTCCGTGAATAAGGATCGTGTAAATCATAGGGTTAGATAGGAAACCAACTATTAATAAAATGTTATTTTTTCTTTCCTATTAGCTGGAATGCGTGGATTATTCACTTAACAACAACCTCCAATGAAAAATTAAATTGGTGATATTCAAAGGACAAGCGAATCATAAATTCTATTCAAAAAAGAATTTGTATATACAGGTTAAATTAGAAAGCGCATAAAATGAGCAGGTAATTCTAAAAATTATAATACAAAGAAATTATTTCTAAGGGTTAAAGAGGATAATGCTATAGGTGATCACATGAAAGTTCCTGATAGAGTCGTAATACTTGGTGACAGAGAAGCCGCTGTAATGGCTGCAAATAAGCTTGTAAACCGAACAAACAAGAAAGAAATTGAGATAATTATGATTGGAAGGAGGAATAAATTTGAATTTACAGACTCCAATATTTTTGTCCCCTCTTCATTGGTAGACCATCATTTATTGGAAAGGGGGATGAATTCCCAGCTTCGAATGAGTGTTGAGTACATACAGGATGAGGTTGTTTCCCTGAATATAAAGGATAAAAGCCTCAACACCAGAAATGGAAGGGTGGTAAGATATGACTATCTTATAATTACCAATCCAACTGAGGAAGACCATTCAACAATTAACGGTTTTTCTGAAGATTCCAGAACGCTTGAATCGGTTCAGGAGGCCCTCAGGCTAAGGGAGGACCTGCATACAATGAAAAGAGGAGAAATAGTGATATATCAGGATGAGACACATTCCAACAGTCCTCTTATGGGAGCGAACCTTGCTATTTTGTTATCAAACCAGTTTAAGGAAAAGGGATTGGACAAGGATGTTAAGATATCATATATTAATTCAGCCAATACCATAATAGAAAGTGAGGAGTTTCACCACAGGATTGATTCAATTCTCAAAATGAATGGTGTCAAAACCACCTACGGCTTTGAGCTTTCACAGTTAAATGTCAAGAATAAGGAACTCCAGTCCAAGGATGGTTCAACTGTAAAGTATGATATACCAATCATATTTGCACCTTCAGTTTTAAAACAATATCTTTCAAATGCAGGATTCCCAAAGTCTGACTCGTCTCCCATTGAAATGAACTTCAAGACCTTGAGTGTGAAAAATTATCCTGAAATTTTTATTTCATCAATGGAACAAAAATACATAACCAACTTCTGGCAGATAAATTATGGAGAAATTGATTACATTACTGCAAAAATAGCGCATGAAATTAGTGGATATCCCGAGCCAGATAACTACAATGGTGGGGAGTACATTGACTACTTAATCAGTGAAAGTGGGAAGGCTATTAACATCGTGATAGATCCATCAGGAGATTACAGTGAAGGCAGGGTAAACAAGAGTGATTATTTGTTGAAGTTGTACGCATATCACTCGTTCTTCGGCGGTTATTCACAGGGGTTTTTGTGAGGTTATAAATATGGAAAATGAAAAACAGGAAAAGGATCAAATAGAATTGGCACTGTCAGAACTCATGGAGGATGATCAGACCTTATTGAGTGTTTTAAATCTGGTAAAGATTTTTAAAGAGTCTGGGAATCTTGAAGTCTTGGAGAAATTGATTACGGAAAATTTGCCGGGAAATACGAAGTCATTCACGTCTCTTCTTGATAAAAGGGAGCTGCACCTTGGCGGTATATCTCTTGCAAATGTAATGCTGGGACTGATGGCATCCCTATCAGGAAAAACCTCACAATCTGCATTAAACATTCTGCTTTATAATAGCGACGAACTGTGGGATTCCATGATAGATGGGGCAAAGCAACCGGAGAATTTTTCCATTTTAAGACTGATGGGTACGTTAAAGGATCCTGAGGTTGCAGCTGGTCTCAGTGCCATGTTGAATGCCCTCAAAACCCTTGGGAAATTGCTTACCAAGGTGGACAGAGAATGACCTTAAGCGTAGATTTCCATTATGAAAATGGAATAGGATTCAAGAGCGACGGGGAGGATAAGGAGAGCGTCTTTCTCAGGGACCCCATAACAGATAATAAGAGAGTATATTCCCCCACTGAAACCATGCTTTTTGCAATGGCCGGATGCTCCTCCTACGATGTTGTATTGATACTTTCCAGAATGAGGAAAGAAATAAAGTCATATGGAATGCACGTTGACGCCGAAAGGGAGGAAGAAGAACCAAAAGTACTGAAGAGTGTAAATTTCCATTATTCAATAGAAGCGGATGTAACCAAGGAACATGTAAAAAGGGCCATAAACTTATCACTTGAAAAATATTGTAGTGTAACAATACTCGCCAGGAGGGGAGGTGTTAAAGTTACATACTCCCTAACCCTCAATGGAAATTTGGTATGCGAAAAGCAGGCTCCGCATATTGATTAGGATAATTTTCACCTGAGTATTTAGTAGGAGATTTTCCGGTTTTTTGCTTGATGCCTGCTGTGCGAGTATATTAAAAAACAGTCAGCAACTTACTTCCAGATGTTGCCGAGCACTGAAATTTGACCAGAATTTTATCCCACTGTTGCGAGGATCATCCTAAGAACATTAATATTAGGAAAGGCCTAATTTTCCTATTGTTATGAGTAAAAAGCAAAGGGGCAACAAGCAAGTGATTTCACAATGATGAAGATGACTTCCCGAGTGGAAAACTTAATCCCATCTTACGAAATCATTTCAGTTATTTACCTCATTCTATGATTCATAGAACCAACATTTTTCATCCCATGCCCTGTGAGCAATAATAAGGTATTTTCATCAAGGTTATATTTCTTAAAAGCTGCATAGGTTACAGAGGAACTGTATTCACAATCCAGGCCCATTTTCAGTAGTTCCCTTTTTGCATTTATAATTTCAGTTTCTGAAACTGTTTCGCATCTTCCATAGGATTTTATCACGGAAGATAACAGGGCATGTCTTAGGGGCAATACTCCGGTAAGAGCGTCTGCTACGGATGGTCGGGTATTCTTTTCAATTCCATTCAGGTGATTATACATTCCACTAGCCCTTTCTGGCTGGATTGCCCATAAAGTTGGTATCCTGCCTATTAGGCCATTTTGGAAAAGGTGGGAAAACCCTTCAAATACTCCAAGATAAAGTGTTCCAGTGGAAAATGGGATTATAATATCATCTGGTATTTTTTCACTCTGCTCAAATATTTCGTAGGAAATCGCTCGAAAACCATCATAAAATTCTGGCCAATATTGATGCCCAAGATATTTCATTCCACTATTCTTAGCTGCGTTCTCAACGGCACTCCTGTTTCCGGTTACTTTAACCAGTTTAGATCCATATTCCTCTATCTGTTTTAGCTTATTCAGGTTCGCAGTCCTAGAAGCAAATACTGTAGAATTAAGATTCAGAATATTGGAAAAAAAGGCAAATGAAGCTCCTGCATTCCCGGAAGAATCTTCACAATAACTATCTACTGAGTTCAGGTACCCCTTTTCGTTCAGAAATGAAAAAAGGGTGTTCATCCCTCTATCCTTATAGGAAAGAGTGGGGTTGTAATATTCCAATTTAGCCTTAAACTTCTCTTCGGTTATAATGGGAGTTCTTGTTCCAATTTCAATTAGAGGTTTGGTGAAATAATCAAAATTTCCTGCTATCTCTCTTTCATATGGCCCAGATACTCTTATTATGAAGGGTGAATTACAAACACTGCACAATAATTCAAAATTTTCCCTTGGGTTACCACACTTACTGCAAAAAACTTTTGATAATACCATTATATCATATGGTATTTGATTTTAAAAATTTATATGAAAAATTAGAGAGATGAGTAATAGTCTTCGTTGTAGGGTTCGGGCTTGAGACCTTTTCGTGTTCGTATTTTTGCAACAACGTCTTTCTGAATTTCAGGTGGAACTTTCTGGTATCCTGAGTTTTCCGAACTCCATAAAACTTTTCCTCCTGTGGCACTTCGAATGGCCGATGCAAATCCGAACATTCCCGAAACGGGAACTCTGGCAACAATAACAATATCATCACCCTCTATGTTCATCTCATCCACTACCCCTCTTCTCTGCTGAATTTCATTGGTCACGGAACCCATAATTTCCTGTGGAACATTTATGTAAACCTTTTGAATTGGTTCCATGAGTACCCTCCTCGCCTGACATATGGCTCCATAGAGAGAATTTCTCCCAGCTGGAATTACCTGAGCAGGTCCTCTGTGAATGCTGTCTTCATGAAGTTTCGCGTCTACCAGAGAAGCTTTAAGGTGGGTCATTCCCTCGTTTGCAAGAGGTCCTCTTTCCACAATCTCCTTGAATGATTCCAGAAGAAGTTCCATGGTTTCGTCCAGATACTGAATACCCTTAGTGACATCGAACATTATATTTTCTCCCATGACGGAGGTTATACCTCTGGCAGTGTCTCTATCTATTCCTGCATTTTGCAATTGCTCTACAATTGCCCTCTTATCCTTGAATTTTGAACCCTGAGGTAGTACTCCTTCCTTGATTAAACTAACAACTGATTCTTCCAGAGGTTCAACCTTAAAGTAAAATCTGTTATGCTTGTTTGGTGACTTACCTTCAAATGGCCCTCCGGTTCTTTCAACTGTTTCTCTATAAACCACTATGGGGTCAGATGTTGTGACCTCAATTTTATAATCATTTTTTATCCTGTAAAGTGTGACCTCAAGATGGAGTTCTCCCATACCTGATATTAAATGCTCACCCGTTTCCTGATTGATGTTAATCTGGATTGATGGGTCCGCTTTGGATACGGTTTTCAACACGTCAATTAACTTTGGTAGGTCGGAAGTGTGCTTTGCCTCGATAGCAAGTGTCACAACCGGATCTGTATAGTGAGTCATGGGTTCGAATGGTTCCATTTCTGAAACTGCAGAAACTGTTGATCCTGCGATTGCACTCTTCAATCCGATAACTGCAGCAATATTTCCAGCAGGTATCGAATCTACCTGTATTCTATCAGGACCAACCATCATTGCTATGGTTTGAATTTTAAATTTGCCCGAGGTACTGCTGATATATAACTCCTGACCTTTAATTAGAGTTCCACTAAAAACCCTGCCCACAGCAATTTCTCCTGCGTGAGGATCCACAATTATCTTGGTTATCATCATTGCAAGAGGCCCCTTTGTATCACAGACCATCATTGATTTACCCACCTGTGTTTCCAGGTCTCCATGCCAGACGTTTGGAATTCTGTACTTCTGTGCCTGCTTTGGATCCGGGAGATGATGTACCACCATATTAAGGATAATCTTGTGAAGGGGTGCCTTTTTTGCAAGCTCTTTTTGCTTCCCTTCCCTTACCATTGTAACAATGTCATTGAAATTAACATTGAAAACCTTCATTGCCGGTACGGATATGGCCCAGTTGTTGTATGCAGAGCCAAAGGATACTTTGCCATCCTGCACGCTTAATTCCCATTCCTTTTTGAACTGCTCAGGTGCATATTTTGAAATTAATCTATTAACATCATTGATGATTTTGATGAATTTTTTTTGCATTTCATCGGCATTCAGCTTCAATTCATTTATGAGCCTGTCAACTTTGTTGATGAACATGGTTGGTTTCACAAATTCCCTGAGGGCTTGCCTGATTACAGTCTCTGTTTGAGGCATAACACCCTCTACTGAGTCAACAACTATTATACAACCGTCAACTGCTCTCATTGCTCTGGTTACGTCTCCACCAAAATCGACGTGACCGGGTGTATCTATAAGGTTAATTAAATAGTCCTTCCCATCCACCTGATGGACCATTGATGCGTTAGCAGCGTTGATTGTGATACCCCTTGCCTGTTCCTGTTCATCAAAATCAAGCATCAATTGTTTGCCGGCAAGTTCTTCACTCATCATACCTGCACCGGCTATTAAATTATCACTGAGGGTTGTCTTACCATGATCTATGTGTGCTGCAATATCTATATTTCTTATGCTTTCAGCCTTATTTACAAGAGTTGATGCTTTCGCAATATTATCTTCCTTTCGTCCCATAAAAACACCTTTAAAATTTTAAAAAAAATTAATTTTTCATTTGGATTTCTATTTGTACGCCATCAGGTATTGAAATCTTCATAACCTGCTTTAGCGTTCTCTCATCCCCATCAATATCTATGAGTCGCTTATGAACTCTCATTTCCCAACGATCCCATGTAGGAGAACCTTCTCCATCTGGACTCTTCCTAACTGGTACCATAAGCCTTTTTGTTGGTAGAGGGACTGGACCATGTATGTCTACACCTGTCCTTTGGGCTATTCCCTTAATTTCCTTGCATACCTCGTCCACAACTCTGTGATCGGTTCCACTTAATGAAATTCTAGCTCTATATGATACCATAAAATTCACTTTACTTTGTTTCTATGTCCATACACAGCCCAGCTGCCACAGTTTGACCCATATCTCTGATGGCAAATCTACCCAGCTGCGGGAATTCAGCAACCTTTTCGATAACCATTGGCTTATCTGGGATCACTTTCACTACTGCAATATCCCCGGTTTTTATGAACTGAGGGTTGTTTTCCTTGGTTGTACCATCCTTGGGATTGATTGTTTTAACAAGTTCTTCAAACCTGCAGGCGACCTGTGTTGTATGCACATGGAATACCGGTTTATACCCGACTGCTATGACACTGGGGTGGTTGAGAACTACAATTTGAGCGGTGAATGACTTAGCCACTGTTGGTGGTGCGTTTACGGGTCCACAAACATCTCCTCTTTTGACGTCATTCTTTGCAATTCCTCTTACGTTAAAACCGATGTTATCTCCAGGTTCAGCTGATGGTAGTGACTCATGGTGCATTTCTACTGATTTTACTTCTCCCTGTTTATTGGCTGGCATAAATATGACTTTATCACCAGGTTTGATTACTCCGGTCTCCACTCTTCCAACTGGAACTGTGCCTATTCCAGTGATGGAGTACACATCCTGAACTGGTAGTCTTAAGGCTTTGTTGGTTGGCTTTTCAGGAACTTTAAGTGATTCGAGAGATTCAAGTAGGGTTGGTCCGCTGTACCATTTCATGTTCTCTGATTTTTTGGTTATATTATCTCCCTTGTACCCGCTAATGGGTATTATGGGGAAGTTCCTGTATCCAACGGATGCCATGAATTTCTCAATTTCTGCCTTTACCTCTGTGAATCTTTTCTCACTGTATGGAGGCTGTACTGAATCCATCTTATTGGCCAGTACTATTATCTGCTGTACACCAAGAGTTTTTGCCAGAAATGCATGTTCTCTGGTTTGAGCCATAATTCCTTCTCCCTCTCTAGCGGAGATGACAAGCATTGCAGCATCTGCCTGGCTTGTTCCAGTGATCATATTCTTCACGAAGTCCCTGTGACCTGGAGCGTCTATTATAGTGAAATAGAACTTATCAGTCTCGAATTTTCTATGAGATAGATCGATTGTAACTCCCCTTTCTCTCTCTTCCTTGTACCTATCCATTACCCAAGCAAATTCGAACGTTGCTTTACCTTTCTCATCGGCCTGTTTCTTGTAATCGTCAATGATATGCTGTGGAATCTCTCCGTGCTCGAACAGCAATCTTCCTACTAGAGTAGACTTTCCATGATCAACATGCCCTATCGTTACCAAATTTATGTGTGGTTTTTGCGTTGCCATTTATTCACCTTTTATTTATCTGAGTTAACCCGTTAAAGGATTTTATTTATTAAACTCTTCGTTAGGTAATTTATAATAGTTATAATAGGTTTTCCAATTAACCGCTTTTTCTATTTGAATGCTTACTCAATTCACATTTTACCATATCAGGGCATAATTGAGCTAATTATTTTCATTGAGAACTGCCCCAAAATTCTATTTTCCTGTTTAATACATCAACCGGAACTTCTTTCTGATGAATAGATGAACTTTTTTAATGAATAACACGAATGATACTCAAAAAGAGGGTCAGATGGCTGAAGCTCTACACATTCCCATATTGTGAATTTTGCACATTTCATTTTCTTCAGCGGGTTATGAATCTTTCCGTGTTCTTGTTTTAAGCTCCTTTAGAATCGAAACATTTAATTTCACTGTTTATATTTCGATTAGTTTAAAGTACACCTTTAGAGGGATTGAATGGCCGGAGAAAGATCTAACAAAAGAATTAAGGATAAGTGGAAAGAAAAAAAATGGTATAGAATTATGGCACCAAGTCAGCTGGGCGGCAAGGAGATAGCCATGACAGTTGGTAATGGGCCGGAAAACATAAAGGACAGAATAGTAGAGATACCAATTTCTGATTTTTCAGGTAATTTCAAGAAATCAAATGCAAAGCTTGAGTTCAAGGTTGTTGATTGCGTGGGAACAAAGTGCAGCACCATATTTGTTGGGCACTCTGTGAATGATGATTATATAAGAAGAATGGTAAGGAGAAGAAAAGAAAGAATTGATATCGTGAGGCAGGTAAAGACAACTGATGGATATGAATTTATCTTGAAGGTTGTTGCCATAACTGACAATAAATTGACAGCAGCCAAGAGCATCGAACTGAGGAATTCTATCACACAGATGGTTTCCGATAAGGTCAAAAACATGGATTATTTTGAATTTGCAAGGTTTGTAATAGAAGATGAATCAGTAAACGAAATACTGACAGGGGTAAAAGATGTATATCCCCTGAAGAAACTTGAGTTCAGGAAATCAGAACTGGTTAGCTCCGGGGAGAAATACAACTTCTCCGTTCCGGATGAGCCTGTAGAAGCACAGCCACCAGTTCAATAAATATACAATCCCTTTTTATGCCGGGGTGGCTTAGTAGGTGGAGCGCCGGACTCATAAGAGTTTTCTGAGAAATCCGGAGGTCTCGGGTTCGATCCCCGATCCCGGCATGCCAATCAACCAATACTATTACTGTTTGAATCTTATGAAGAAGATGATGGTTCCCATATTTTCTAAATGGAATTGCCTTCAATCAATATCCTTCTGGAGTTATTTTTAGAGCAATAAACACCTAAGAATTGGAATCCCTGATTTCTCTTGCGGTGTCTATTGACTCCGAGGTACCAAGTCTTTCAAGGTTCTCAATTACGTTACTTATATCTTCCTTAGAATGATTCTGACTCATTTTCCAGTTTGCAATTGTTTCATTCACATCTATCTTAAATGCCACAATTTCTCTGATCATATTCTGATAATAGCTTTCTTTCTCCTTTTTCAAATCTGACCATTCCTTATCAAACCTGTCACTTAACCTCTTCAATATGTTTTCAGTATTTTCACGGTCAACAAGTTCCATTGGTCCTGTCATTCTAATTATAACATAATCCCATGTTGGTACTGAGGATTCCTCAATATACCATCTCGGAGAAATATAATGATGCGGGCCGAGAAAGAGAACGGTTACCTTTTTGCCCACTGATGTTCTCCACTGTTGATTGTTTCTGGCCATATGACCATAAAGAGTTATCCTATCGCTATTAAAATCGAAAATGAAAGGAATGCCCGTATTTTCAATGTTATCTCCGTTGATTGAAAGCAAAATGCCAAAACTGTTCTTTTCCAGAAACTTCTTAATTTTCTCCCTGTTCCGGTTTAGGAAATAATCAGGTGTATACATGATCAGAGATAATGGTAAACCATGACTTATCACTTTTCACGTAATATGTCTTGACATATCTTCAAGTTTGCCTTCGTCTGTATCTCTCCTGTTCCGAGCAGATCCGCTGTCTTTATTGTTTCTGAGTATTGTGTCGAGATAAAAGGGGAATCGAACCTTAATATTCACCGTTTAGTGGTGGGACTTATGTTAGGGACCTTAATTTGTTGATTTAAATATATATAATTGAAGTCTGTCCAATATTAAGGGAAGGAGAAGATCATTCTTTAACACTGGAACTCATGACCGTATTCTTCTTACTGATCGAGGACCTTGCCATAGTAAAGGTCGTTATTATTATGGCTATCACCAACAGTGAAAGACCGATTGCCTCGGGAACCCAGAATAGGGTTATCACATAGGTTAGAAGCCCAAATGCCCCTATTATTGTTCCAGCCCCAATGAAATAAACGATGATTCTCCTTTCCCTTTCGTTTTCCTGTATATAATGCATTATGACAAGTATTATCCCTGCTAGGAGAGGCATCATAAAGAAAGCAAAAAGCAGGTGACCATTTGTAAATGCCATGTCATATCTGTACCCTGGGCCACCATTTGGCGGGGTACCGGGTGATCCAAATCCGTAATATGCCTCGTTAAATTCCATTGAGTATCCAACTCCGAACATTACTGCCATAGTTGCTACCCATGTAAACAACTCCGAGAGCTGAACGAGGCGATCGATTGGTTTCTTAGAAAGCACGTAATACAGCCCAACTATTGCTATCATCGCTCCTAACCCAACAATACCAGTTTGACTGTCGTCAAGGGCTAAGCCATTCATTTGACCTGGACCAAATGGGGCAATGGTAGGAATTACGTAAGTGCCAAATGATGATATCACATATAGATAAGTGAAAGAAATAGTTCCAAAGACGGCAACTACCATTCCAAGATTTACCACATTTCTTTTGAAACTCGGCAGCCTTTCATAACCAAAACTAACCACGGCAAGCGCCACTATACCACCCATCACAGCAGGGAGCATTTCGTGCGAATGGGAAGTAATAAGGTTTCCAAGGAAAACTTGAAGGCCGCCTATGCTCGTGACATAATTATTGAAGATGGGAAGCGAAGCGTAGCCAAACAAAGTGCCATACTCATAGATCATCCCCATGACTGCGGCTATTCCCGCTGATACGGTAGCGACTATGATAAGCGCGTATGCACCCCAAATCTTTTTGACTTTTTCCCTGTTTTTGAATGGTAGTACTGTTAAGCCCACGAAAAAAAGGAGGGCAAGAATGCCCATCCACAAGTCTCTCATTGCTTGCAGGGCATAATCAACAGTTTGGGTGCTGGTCGGGTAAAAAAAGATAGTCCCAAGGGCCGTCAAAAATAAGATAGGGTATGTGCTAAAATTAATAATTCTTCTTGTTGTTGTTCCCAACTCGAGCAACTCTGCGGCATATAAAAGCAGTAAGAATACAAAAGGGATCATGATAGTGTGATAGAAATTTACCATGTCAAGGGTAAAATCACCAAGGTGGAACCAATTCACACCGGAAAGGAAGGGACTTATTGCCAGGAAAACAGATATGAATGCAAGCGTGCTTAAAAGGTTGTACTTGACATTCAGGAGCACCATCATAAGTCCAGACTTTGATTTTTTCTTATGTTCACTCATTAGATATCAAGGATATTACTAACAAATTTTATTTAAATAGTTAGACTGATATATGAGGGTACAGTAAAATCTGTCAGAATTTAATATTCACTAAACGGTAGGTAATGTTTACAATGAGAATCTTAAATCTATTGTGGTTGTTTATCAGGTACACGAAGCCAAAGGTATGGCTGTTGTTAGTTTTTGTAGGTGCAGTGGGTGCGGTTCTGGCTAGCAGGAATTTTGGAGTGAATTATTTCGATCTAATTATTATAGCGATTGTTTCCCTAATTGCGGGTTCAGCTGGGTCGGAGGCACTCACAAACTACATTGATAAAGATATAGACTCTATTATGCTCAGGACAAAAAGGAGGCCATTGGTCACGGGTGAGATTGCACCCTGGAGAGGTTTGACCCTGGGATTAATTCTGGTGGCCTCCTCAATCCTAATTCTTGTAGCATTCCGAAGGTTCATCGCTGCCGGTTTTCTTTCGGCTGGAATAATTGACAATGTTATAATTTATAGTTATCTTCTTAAACGCAGGACTCCCTGGAGTATTGTTCTTGGAGGATTCTCTGGAGGATTTCCAGTCATTGTCGGATGGTATACGGTCACATCCACATTTTCTGTTATACCATGGATACTGTTTACCCTGGTTATGGTGTGGATACCCGTGCACATCTGGAGCCTTGCCTACCGGTATAAAGATGACTATAAACGTGCCGGAATACCTATGTTGCCGGTGGTTTTTTCAAACAGGACTACTGCTATGTGTATTTCCTTTTCTGCCCTACTTTTAGTAGCTTTCTCCATATTACCGTACTATTTTGGAGAAGGTTCAATAACGTACATCATTGTTGTGTCACTTATTTCAATTCCCCTGATCTTCTTCGCCATATCCTTTGCGAGAAAGGAGGATCAAAAAAGTTCGTTTACCCTCTTCAAGTATTCAAGTCCTTATCTTACATTGATATTCATTCTATTCCTGGTGTTGAAACTTTTACATTAAAGTAAAATTGAGTGATGATACCTTCTATTTTCACACTGAGTCTCGAGGGGATGGCATCCAATCATTTTTCATTGTGGATGAGCCAAGGCCTATGTTCTCCCCCATACTGTTCCAGTGCGTGAAGCATATCGGGATGTTGACTCCGTTGGATTTTTCAACATCAATGTTATCTCCTATTTAGCTACTGGAATAGTTCGCTTGAGGTATTCCAGAAATGCCATCAAGCTCCACATTATCCCCAAAACATTAAGTGATGGCCTGAGGCAAGAAACATGGTCAAATCCCTCGTAAATGAGGCTGGAATGATAAAGCTCCATACTTATACAGCATGGTACTGGTGCTCAGCAACCTATTCTTCAACGCTAAACGTTTGCCAGTCTAAACCTTTCCCTGTAACTCTTAATAGTCCTGTAGAAGAACGTAAGAATGGCTGTTGCTATGAATCCCGGAAATGCCACATAAATCCAGAATAGAATGTGACTTGACACAATGGGAAGAAATATTCCTCCCAGCAGGGGACCAACAGCTCTTCCTGCGGAGCAGAATGCATTATATAAACCAATATTTGTCCCTATCCTTTCCTTTCTGGATATGCTTGCAACTATGGAATAACCATTTGGAAACGAGAGATTTTCACCCATGGTAAAAACAGCTGTGGATAAGAGCATTTGAAAAATGGTGGAGTCCAGTCCATATGATGCAAAGCCGATGGTATAAATAAGGCCTCCCACAACTAGGGATGGATATTCCCCAAATTTTTTGGAAATTTTGTAAAATAATGGCTGGGTAAGTACAACGAGCAAACCGTTTAACATATACACTATCCCTATTTCATAGTACTGGCCTGAGAATATGCCAAAGGAATAGAGCGAAAGTGAAATGGTTTCCTGTGCCTGCACCATGAATATCAGGAGAGCTGAGACGGAGATAACCATAAGGGCAAGATTGCTTGTGTTGAATTTTATGGGTTTTGTTTCTGCCACAGCATCAACCCTGGACACAAGGAGAGCGATGAAGAAAGATAAAAAAGCTGTGAGGGTGAAAAAATAGAATACCCCGGGAAAACCGTATAGTGATAGTAATAACCCGCCTATGGCAGGTCCAAACCCCCATCCAAGATTATTTCCGACCCGCATAATGGAAAACCCTTTCAGCTGAACCTTACTTGATCTGGAAATTAATGCATTGGAAGATGGAGATTGAAGGGCATTCAGGACCATTATACCTCCAAAACTCAGGGGGAATAGAAACGGAGAATTGGTCACTCCCCTGTACAAGGCAATTACCATACTTAGGATGAATGCACCCATGAGAAATACGACGAAAACGGTCTTGTGACCAATTTTGTCACCGATTCTTCCCCCTCCATACTGTGCAAAGGATGAGATGATGCCACCTCCCATAAAAACAAGGGCCGCAAAGAATGTGGAAAGGCCAAGGAATTTGGTCATGTAAATGGATCCATATATCCATACGGAAGAATAGCCCATCCCCCTTATGGCTGAAGATATGGTCACGACCTTTACATTATCCATTATAAAGGAGAGATTCCATATTCATATAAATAGGTGGTTTTGGACTATTATTTCACTGAGGAAAAGACGGAAACTGTTTCAGATCTTTCCACACCAGGAACTGCCCTCAATTTATCCAGAACAAAATCTCCGATTTCCTCGGTGGATCTTCCCCTAACTTTTATGAGAAGGTCCCATTGACCAGCAACAATGCTCACCTCGTAAACCTCCTTGAATTCGGCTATTTTCAAGGCGACCTCCCTCTGTTTCACGTTGGCCTTTGGATCAAATGAAACAAATATATAAGCCATAGCTCCAAGCCCGATCTGGGAATAATCAGGAATAGCAGTAAACCCCCGTATAATTCCAGACGCAATCATATTCTGCATTCTTTCATAGATTGTTATTCTTGGAATATCAAGATTTCTTGAAATATCTGCTATTTTATCCCTCCCATGCTCAATCAAATATTCAAGTATGTGACGATCCTTGTCATCCATTAACAGGGTATTTTATCATCCTATTTAACTTTTTCAAAATGTCTGAATTTGCCTCGTAGAAGTGATGTATTAATACGAAATGTTCAAAATTACCAACGAAATGTTATATTTCAGTGTTTAATATCCATATTATGCAAGAAGTTGTATCTACGGTGTTGAGAGATCACCTGAAAGGTGAGAGATTGAGAATTGCGCTGGAAGTTAACACACTGGTGAGGAGAAAAATGGCAGACCTTTTAATAGAGAAGGGCTTTCTTGAAATACCACCTGTGATTTTTTCATCGGTTACAGACCCGCTGAACCATCCCGTTTATGATCCGACCTTTGAATATGAAGGATCCAGATATTCACTCACGAAGAGCATGATATTCCATAAACAGATGATTGTGCAGGAAATACCGAAAATTTTTACATTCTCTCCAAACGTGAGACTAGAAACTCCTGATAAGGCTGAGACAGGAAGACACCTGCTTGAATTCACCCAGCTTGATCTTGAAATGCTCAACGCACCAAGGGAAGAGTCCATGAAACTGGCAGAAACCCTGATTTCAGAGACCATAAGGGAAGTGAGGAAGAAATTACCAGACAGGTTGAGATCCCTTCACAGGGAACTGCCCATACCAAAAACACCTTTCAAGGTGTTTAAATTCACCGAAGCAAGGGAAAAATACGGGAAAGATTTTGAACAAAAACTGTCTGAGATTGAAAAAGAACCGTTCTGGATAATCGATATCCCCCTTAAGGAAAGAGAGTTCTATGATAGGGAAAAGGATGATGAGAAGGGAATATTAAGGGATATGGACCTGATTTATCCGGAGGGGTTCAATGAGGCAATATCAGGGGGAGAAAGGGAGTTTGAAATTGAGAGGATAAGGGAGAGAATCCTGGCAAAAGGCCAGACCTTTGAACAGTTTAAATGGTATCTGGATTATGCCTCAGGAGGCATGGAACTTTCTTCAGGATTTGGCTTAGGAATTGAGAGGTTTACAAGGTTCATCTGCGGATTTAAGAGGATTGAGGAGGTTCATCCATTTCCCAAGGTTCCAGGAAAATTTTGCATCTGATTTCCTGGACATTGTCACTTTTGTGTTGATAATTTGAAAATGGAAAATACTGTGGAACAATTGCTTGGAGCAAAAACCGCACTATTCTCCGGTTCAAGCAAATGCTCACAAAATCACTGAAATCCGTAAAGGGAAAAAATCGACTAAGATTTGACAGTGTCATTTCCTGAAAAAGGATATATGATTGAAAAGGTTCACTGAGACTGCACTAAATAGGTGATTATTTTATTTCCCTTCAAAGCTTTCTCTATATTTATACCGGTTTCACTGTCCACCTTTATCCTAATGATACCCTTACTGGATGTTCTCCCCTGAAGTACCATAAAATCATCTATGTAAATATTTACCAGGCTATTTTTTTCATGGCAGTGAAGATAGATTATTCTGTTCTTGATCTCCATACCCACTTCTTTTTTTTGGTTTTGATCCTCAGAAACCACGTCAATGGAGACACCCAGACTCTTTTCCAATTCCCCGATGTTTGAACCTTTTCTTCCCAGAAGTTTTGGTCTCATACTTTCAGGAATACTTACCTTTACCCGCCTTTTTCCCTTCTGTGTAACCGTGACCTGATCTGAGCCCAGGTATGCTGAAATCCTCTCCTTCACCCTGTTGACTGTTCCCTGATCCATGGGAGGGGTTTCCTCCATCTCCTCTATGGGTATAACTACAATCTGCTCCCCAAATGAGTATATTTCATACAGATCTTCTCTGGTAAGGGCATCCTTCACCTGAATTACAGGCCTGGAAAGATCCTCCTGAACCATGCCCCGTGGAACTTTCACAGTATGAGTTATGGAAAGATATTTAGAAATCTGACCGTCCTTTACAAAAAGTATGGTGTCGATTACCTGAGGAATCAGCCCCAGTTCAATTCTCCCTATGAACCTGTGAAGAGCGTCTATGGGTTTTGTTGCGTGCACAACACCGACCATACCAACTCCTGCCATTCTTAGATCCGAAAACACCCTGAAATCCGATGTGACCCTCATTTCATCGAAAATAGTATAGTCATTCCTCACAAGCAGGAGTATGTCCCCGGTCTTTTCCATTGAACCCTCCATGGCCGTATATTGGGTTATCTCCTTGTTTACCTGGAGATCTCTGGGCTTTTCCATTGTCTTCACGATCATTCCCTGTTCATTCAGATCATCTGCCAATGCCTGAACGAAAGTGCTCTTTCCTGCTCCGGGGCTACCTGCCACAAGAATGCCGGAGGATCTGGACTTGATGTGGTTCATGATTTCTTCCGGTATGTTATAGTACTCCAGATCTTTCCTAGTTACGGGCCTCACTGCTGTAATTTCTGCCGTACTGGAAAAGGGTGGCCTTGCAATTACTATCCTGTATATATTCAGCTGGATCACGGTGGCCCCAGCCATGTCCATCTCAATGAAAGAGTCCTTCTCGTTGCCTGCTCTCTTGATGAGATTGTTTGCAAGAGCATCCACATCCGCTGAACTCATGAACTTCTCACCCCTAACCATTCTTACATTTCCTGGAGTTCCCGTTTTTATCTTCACAAAATTGTCAGATTTAATATGAACTGAAATTGTATCCTTTTCAAAAAAATGCTCGATTTTCACGGCAATTTTTTCATCAGGTTCCAGATAGGTTACCTTAATCCCCTTCAGAAGAGCAATACTTTTTTGGACAATATCACCCGTAACAAGGGTTCCATTGAAATCCATTGCTATTGATCTGATTATTTCGTCTATTTCTCCATTGTGCCCGTTAATTTTCTGCCATTGGGTTGGTCTCTTTCCGAAAAATTCTATGCTTATGTTCTTTTTCTTACAGATGTCCCTGATCTTTGTGAGTTCGTCCAGGGCTGCGAAACCAACAGATCTGCTCTGATTTGCCTGATGTTCGACTTCTGCAAGTAATGCTTCACTTATTATTATTCGGGATTCCTCCTTCAACTTGCTTATAAATTTTGTAAATCTTCCATCTACTATGACAGATGTGTCCGGAATATAATCCACCCATGGTTAATCCTTAAGGTTATTTATTGGTTATGATATGGAAAAAAGATGGAACTCCACGACCATGCCCTAAAACTCATTCAAATGCTGAAGGCACAGGAGGCATCAGTAAAAAATGCAGCTTTTGCTCTATCCGGAGGTGTGGACAGTTCCCTTCTATTCCAATTATTGGGAATGGAAAAGCGACCATATATTGTGGGTGTTGAAAATTCCCAGGATTTGGAAATTGCCATGAGGTACTGTAATTTCATTAACGTTTCACCTGAGAGGCTGGTTGTCACGGAATCAGAAATAGATGAATTCTCAGGAATAGTTAAAAAAATCGATCCAAAAATTTCATTCCTTGATCTGGGATTTGAAACTGTACTTGCAATCCTTCTGGCCAGGATCAGGGAGGAGAGACTTGTTACGGGTCAAGGAGCTGATGAAATTTTTTATGGATACAGTAAATTCAAGGATGGTAGGGCAATGGATAACAGATCCAGTCTGGAAAAACTGTTCAAGGTAACACTTCCAAGGGAAGAAAGGATCGCGAATTATTTTGGAAAAACGCTCATAACGCCCTATCTTAACGCTTCCCTTGTATCTAATTTCGCCAGTCTCAGCGTGGCAGAACATATTAGGGGAAATGAAAATAAGATCATATTGAGGGAAGCGGGAAAGGTTTGCGGTCTCCCTGAATTCATTTATAATAGGAGCAAGAAAGCAGCCCAGTATGGATCGGGAGTGAAGAGGATTCAGGAAAAACTGTTCATTAAAAAATGGTGATACGGAATTGAAAAGGCTCAGCGGAAGAAATAGCATCATTCTTTTACTCGTGCTCAGGGCACTGTATTCAATGAACTGGTACAATGTTTCACCCATGCTTTTTGACATTACCTCAACCTACCATGTAAACGCTTCCCTTTCAGGCCTCATACTGTCGGCTTTTCTTATGGGTACAGGATTGTTCCAGATTCCTTCAGGGCTCGTTGCTTCAAAGATAGGATCAAAAAACACCGCCCTGACTGGCATGGCCATAATGTCTATCGCGGCAACCACCTCCCTGATCTCAAACAATTTTACGGTTTTTCTTGTTACGAGATTTATAGTTGGCCTCGGTTCGGCGTTTTTCTTTTCCTCGGGAATAGCTGTTCTCAACGATATAGATGAGAAAAATGTCAGCAGGAATATAGCTGCGTTCAACACTGCCTTTGCTGTTGGCGGTGGATTCGGTGTGGTCGGATTCGCATACTTTCTTCAGTTTGCACCATGGCAATTACTTCTGGCCATTGGTGGATTTGTTACACTTATCCTCACCATTCTAGCCTTTATACTCATAACTGACCTCACTGTCAAAAGAACAACTAGGGGGGATTTTGGAAAGAAGATCTACAAGAGAATCACATCAAAACCCCTCATATTGCTTTCCATGTCTCTGGCGGGATACTGGGGCCTAAACTTCACGTTTGAAGAATACCTACAGCCATACGCCACCAATCTGGGTTTCAGTGGGACAGTCTCCGGGTTTATAGGATCACTTTCACTCTTTGCAGGATTACTGGGAATGCTGTTGTTTGCATTTTTTGCAACAAAGAAGGCATCCATAGTGCTGCCAGGCCTTGTTGTATTCATTTCAGCCGTGATCGCATTTCAGTTTTTTGGGTTGCCCTATTATCTATTCCTCACAGCAATACTGGGTGGTAGCATAAGTGTCATAATATTTTCCCTGGAATATGCCTACGTGGTAAAGATTGAAAGTGAAAAACAGTTTGTAGCTCTTGGAATTTCCATAGTGAATGCACTCCAAATAGCCACAGGATCCACAATCACATTTCTCTTTGGGTACTTATTCGCCATCAATCCGGAGGAATCGTGGATATGGCTGGGCATAATAGCCCTTCTTTTCCTGCCGCTGGGTGCATCTGTATGGAAAGTGAAAAACTAATTGTTATGTTCGCTCATATGAACCTTTTTCCAGAGTGGTATGGCAGAAATAAATAAAATAGTTCCAAGGATCATGATGGGATACCAGATAAGGCCAAGATCCGCAGCAAAAACGGTGAGTAAAAGAGTACCCAGCACCGGAGCCAATGGTGTAACCATGCCTGTGAGGACCTGGAAGGACGTGAAATACTGTCCCCTCTTATTCACAGGTGCAATTCTACTGATAATGGTGTTTATGGATGGAGAAATGATGTTTTCACCCATGGTGATAAGAATTGTGTCAAGAACGAGAAAGGTAAACCCCTGGAAGAAAGGCAAAATGCTGAAGGATAGGAGATAAACTATATAGCCCAGATTAATCCTTCCAATATCGTCCATCTTTCTCAACAACCTGTTCACAGGAAGTTGCCCAAGTGTAACCACAACACCATTCACAGAGTATAGAATTCCAATGTCCAGATCAGTCATGTGGTCAAAGCCCTTCCAGAAGAATGTCAGCGTTGTTCCCCACTGTCCCATGATGAGGAAGAACAGTGAGATCAGTATTGCAACAATAAAAAATGGCCGGTCCTTAAACGCCTTCAGAATGTCTGGTTTCATGTTCAGCTGTTCATCTTTTTCTTCTCCTTTTACTGGTGCCGTTTTCTTCAGGAATTTCATATAAACAAATAGTTCGGTCACAGAGAATACTGAAGTTAACAAGAATATGTAGCCATAGCCTATGCCAGCAATAAAACCACCTATGGCTGGTCCAAGGGAAAACCCAAGATTCTGAAGTATTCTGACTATACTGAAAGCGGAATTTCTCTCTGAAGCAGTTGAGTTGTCGGAGATAATAACATTGTCTGCTGCACCAATTATATTCATCAGGGGTTCGCTCAATATGAGAACTAAATAGATCAGGTACAGGTTGCTGTTACCGAATATGAACACAGTCAACAATATGAGAAGAACGGCCAGAAGGGTATTGGAAATTATAATCACTGTTCTGGGACCGTGCTTATCTATGAACCCTCCGGCCACCAGGGTTAGTGGCAGTGATGAAATTGCCATCAGGAATATTACAAAACCAATAATTAGATAGGGAACATGCCTGATCACCAGCAGGTATAGGGGCAGGAAAATCCACATCTGGGATCTGGCCAATACTCTGATAAACTGGTTTGATGCAACAACAGTTATTCCATTCCTCTTCATTAGGGATACAGTTTCAGAGTTAGAACCTATCAATTATTTTCACACCCAATGTTTGATTTACATATAAGCATGATTTATTACACGCAGAATTACATTCAGTCGGACCATAACACACTAATCTACTAACGGCCTTTTCTAAAAACCCCTCTTCTTTCTCCGATCAGGTCTGATTGTATTTTGAGGTTACATGCTCTAGAGAATGCGTATTACAGCGGAGAAATGCGTAATTGATTACAGATAGCTTTATACATAATATCATGATTCTTATCTATGGACATAGTAAATTACGACCTACATGAGAAATACGATCAGTTGAAGAAATTTGGCGATAAGCTTTCTGACATAAAGGATATGATAGATTGGGATCGGATCAAACCGATGCTTGATGATCTTTACAAGAACCATACAGGGGTGGGAGGTAGACCCAACTTTGATCCTGTGTTCATGGCCAAGATCCTGTTCCTTCAATCTCTATACAGTCTGGTAGATGAGACCATGGAGAAGGAGGTCTATGATCGGATCTCCTTCATCAACTTCCTAGATTATCCTGAATCGATCCCAGATTCAAGGACAATCTGGCTCTTCAGGGAGAGATTGTCCTCAACAGGAAAGGACAAGATGATCTGGGAGGGGATATGGAAAGAGTTTGAGGAGAAGGGCATAAGAGTAAAATCGGGTACAATACAAGATGCATCCTATGTAGAATCGGATCCGGGAAAGCACGGAAAGAAGAAGCCACCTCCCATCGATCTAAACAGAAATTTATTGAAATTCTTTCGAAAAGATAAGTAATTGGTGAAAATTTAATAGTTGTTAGAAATTGTCTAATATGGAGATTTCGTACGATATTGACATCGAATTCAAAAGGGGAACCAAGAAGAAAGATTTGAATGCGATGAAAACTCTTATGAAAGGTGCACTTCCCGACCTCAAAAAAACAGGCATAGCAGTTGAAGAGGATATAGGTGAGCTTATGGCCATTCACGTACCAAATATTACCCTTCGAGCTGTAATTTCTAAAGTTACTCACATCGGTATACAGTTGAAGAATGATTTGGAAGCGGGAAGGAGTTACGCAAATTCAATAATGAATAAGATAACTAATGATGTATTCAATGATAGAAAAGAATTGATTTCAGAAATTGTGACCAGCATAAGATTTGACAGCGATATAGATAAGGATTTGGTAGGGAAATATATAAACATAAAGGAAGTCGATAACTTCGGAAATAGGATTTTGAGGCAAATAGAACCTGGAAGTGTTGATTTCGAGACCCACAACGGAGAAATTCGAGAAGATTTTATTTTCATGGCTATCGGGAAAAGCAAAAGTATACTATTCTCAAGAACGGAAACAATGAAACAAATTCCAATGGACTTTGTTGAAGAAATGTTCAATAAAGGCAAAGGTGGCATGCAAGAAATAATTGAAAGCGAAGGAGTGAAGTTAATTGCAGGTATCATGAAAAAGTTAACCTGACATGTCCCCCACCCTCATATTTTCTATAAATGTTTGCATGTCTTCGGTGCTTACCCTTTTCACCCTGGAAGCGCTTGATTCCATATTCTTTATCTTCCTTGCATTCAGTTCACTGTAGTCATGGATGAATTCCCTGCCATTTTTCAACATTGAGTATATGGCGGTGGACAGACTTCTCGCAACTGCAACAATGGCAACGTACTTGTTTCTCCTCTTCATGATTCGAAGGTATTTTTTCCTGTATTCAGGGCGTCTACTCCTATTTTTCCAAGTGACTTCTCAGAGAAGTATGGATTTGAATATAAGTTGGTATATCTTTGCTTCAAGGATTCGTCAAACAAGGGGTTGATAGAATGAGTGAACCAGGACAGATTTGTGCAAGGGAAAGTGAGGCTGTGAAGGTCACAAAAATAATCCTAGCTGCCAAAAAGGTGCGCAGGATAAGTAAGAATCAAAGAGCTTTCACAAATTTTTGGTGTTAATTGGGTTGCGAAACCTGATGTGCAAATCTTATTCGAGCATCTTTATCACAGGAAATAGATAAACAATTTTTTCAGTTCTCTCATAGATAACATTAAATTTTTTGTTATAACCTGATTTCATTTGGTGAAAATCTGACATATCTCCCCCGCATAGAAGAGAGGAGTTTTTTGGAATGAACTCAGCAATAAGCAGAATGTTTTTTGCACTCTCTCCACTTGTGGGAACCAGTCTATTGACAATGTTCATTTTTGAACCAATGCTGACATGGATCTTCCTCTCGGTTGTTTCTGTTGCCATTCTCGCAGGGATTCTGTGTATTTATAGGCAAATAACCAGAAAAGAGTTATCTACCTAAAATATTTCTTTCTGGCATTAAACCATTTCCTGTACAACATCCAACCAGATTTTTCCAATTTAGACTGAGCCACCTTTACTTGGCTGAGGGTAATCAAGAGCTTGCCCATATAGGTGGGTACTGCATGTCATTACATATAAGTAGGGAAAAATCGCTCAAGGTATCCCAAGATAAATTATCAAAGTTCACAGCTGTTTATGAAGGTAGCATTTAATTACAGCATTGCCAGAAATTCGGAAACGAGCATGAAACCTCTCTGTTCAAAAACTTCCCTTTCCTCTTTATCAACTGGTTCCAGGAAATCTGCATATAAAAATGGGCCTTCTGATTTTTCGCTAGAAACCATGTTGCCCATTCTTTTTAAGGATTCTTGGATCTGTGTTTCATCCACGAATGGTTTAAATGCAGTTGCAACCTCACTTACTCCATTTCCATAATGATCCAACACTGAGACTATGTCATAAGCATCTTTATGTTTATAGCGATCGCCCAGTGCGATTCCTTTCGTGCCAAGACACCCCACTACATCAAGCATTTTAAAATCAATTTCTGTCATAGCACCATTAGGCATCTCTCCTTTCATGCGGTACAGGAAATTATGCTGTAAACCCAATTCTGCTCCCAACATAGTGCGTGCCCTCAGATCAGATTGCACTCCTCTATGGCGATGTTCCCTTCCCTCTCTCAGTTCCGGAGACGTGAGAAAATCCACCGTTATATCTCTATAAATATCATCCTTTCCCCTGATACTCCGCTCAAATGTGAACTGCTTACCGGGAGTTTGTTTCCACCCCGTTTCCATTATCAATTCCACAATTGTCTGGTATTCATCATCCTCAACACGATCGGGATCCACAATAAGATCTATATCGATTGAACCGACATGCCTGAAATTGTCTTCCGGTGTCTTGTGTGACTCTAATAGCAGATATGGCACCCAACCTCCAATTAAAACGATGGCTTCCTTGTAAGGCCTTAGTGTGCGAATTAACTCAACGAGGGCACTCTTTGAGGTGACGATTAATTGATCTTCAAAAATCCGATGAAATACGTGTCTTTAAGAGGTATCTACCTCACTGATGTTTTTCTCAAGAAGTTTTTCTGCCTGCTCTCGCCCACGAGCCGGGTAAGTGAATAGATCTATATAGAGTTGGATGTTACTAACCACTTTTACGCCCCTGATTTCCCGGAAATCCATAAAGATGCCATCGTCATAGGGCTCAAAAATCCTGATGTTGGCTCCAGATGTTGTTGGTCTAAGATCAAGTTTCCTTACCAAATTATCTATGTCGCCGGATACGTATACCCAGACATCGTTATACCTTACAAATGGTGATACCATAGATGCCCCAGCCATTCCGGTTAATGCATATTTCAAATCCAGTTCATCACCTACCTTGACGACTTTTGATATTATTTCCTCCGGGTTTTTTGCAAAAGAGAAGAAACCAGTTGATCTGCTCTTTTCTACTGTCCAGTTTGATGCCCAATCCTTGAGAAGTCTTTTCGGATCTACTAGTTTAATGCTCTTATTTATTTCTCGTGAGATATAGCCTTTATCTTCAAGCTGATTTATGACAAAGTAAACTCCGGCAGGGCTCATTCTACAGATACTGGCAAGTTCTGTAATCTTCCACTGAGTATCGGGAGCATTAAGGATTGTTCGTATAATGCGAGTCGCTTTGGGCGCAAATATGCCTCTACTGAGACGCCTCTCTGTTTCCCTCTCATTGTTGCTGATACGATCCACGAGAACTGAGCCAAATTTTAGATATACATCCCCTATTAAATCAATATAACCGATGTTTTCCGAGGTTAAAATTTCCCTTGACTTTTCACCAACATAAGGGGCAGCGAACACTGGGTATTTTTCCTTATCATTTCCAACCAATTTCCTTAGTTGATAAATGGAACTTTGGACAATTCGCGGCTCTCCACTGGATTTAACCTCAATAAGTAGGCATTTTTCAAGATCTCCAATTCGAGCTTTGACTATGACATCAGCGCGACTACGTTTGCCTATTGATACTTCTAAAGATATGTCTTCTATGTTCAAATTTGGCAGCAGAATGGGTAGTTTTTCAGCGAGCTTAGCAATGGTCTCCCGCTCATTCATCGGATGATATTTAGTGGAATACATATTTTTACCAATTGGTAAATTACCTAATTGTATTCAAAATGGATGTCGATTCAAAATATTAATGGTTTTCTATGTCAAGCTTGAAGTAACCATTTCCACAGCGGTATTGCTTTAATAGCGGTCCCCTCATAACTGAAAATATCTTCATAATTCCACGTTATCAGAATAAGTTTAGTGCAATGGAGCAGAGCCGACGCACTAATGAGCGATTTTATTTCCCTTTTCTCTATGTCATCCTTGCTTTCTGAGTATGTCACATTGATAAGCTCTTTCACATCTATTCCTGATTTTAAAACGAAGTCAACTTCATGATCGTTGTAGTCCTTGAAGTAATATATTTCCAAGTTTCCCATAAAATAGCTTCTCCTCCTCAAAAGATCAATGTAGACGATGTTTTCCATCATATTCCCAATGTTTTCGGTTGATCTTGATGATGCATGATTGATCATGCCGGTATCAATGCAGTATGTTTTCTTTACGCTTTTCTCTATTTCCTTTGGCTTGAATGAAAATTTCTTCAGTTGAAGAATCAGGTAGGACTCTTCCAGATACGATAAATAGTTTTTTGCTGTGTGGTCGCTTTTCAATCCAAAATCATTCTTTATTTTATTATAGCTTACGTATTTCCCGGCATTTCCGATCATGGTCATGGCTATCTCCCTGAAAGTGCTCTTATACGATATGTTGAACCTGGAAATTATGTCCTTTTCCACGAGGTCGTCATATAAACTCTTAAGGTAAGGCCCTGGGCTCTCCCCGCTCACTACTTCCGGGAATCCGCCATTGTTCTTGTAATTGTCTAGCTCATGCTTAATCAAATTCTCATCCCTTGTTGTTTCCGGGTTTCGATTAATCTTCTTTGAAATTAAGTGTTCCCTGAAACTGAAAGGGAAAATTTCAAGCGGAATATGCCTTCCTGTGAGATGTGTAGATAGCTCCTTACTCAACAACCTGGAGCTTGAACCCGTAAGAAATACATTATAACCATTCCTGTGCAGCTTGTTTACAAATAATTCCCATCTATCCACATTCTGAATTTCATCAAGAAAAATTATATTGAACCTCCCGTTAAGTTCAACCAACATTGAAAGTATATCGTCAGGATCGGCGTTCAGAAGAATTCTCTCATCAAAATTTACATATCCCACATTTTTTCCTGAAAGCATTGAAGCCGTAAACGTTGATTTTCCAGACCGCCTCACTCCAACAATGGTCTTGATTAAAGTGCTCTTTTCGTAGATTTCATAGTTCTTGCTGAACTCACGCTCAATATAGTTATCCTTGTGGATAATATGCTGGAATTCTCCCTGTTGGTCCCGAAGTATAGTCTTCACATTCATTGCATTCATAACACGAAGTTTAGTATTAATCTTCGCATTATCAGTGCAAATAATGCCAACATTGGTTATAACCAATCACTAAAAAACAGATTTAAGAGGGTGGGACGTAATTATTTTTTACCTTTTTCCTGATTTGTTCAAGTATTTTTGTAGAGTTGAGTCGCTATTCCCTGTCCATCTCCCCTTCTGATTTTGTGATTATTACGTATACTCTCTTGCCCAGGTACCTTCTGGGCACATCTGCCTTTGCAGATGTCCCCTGCTTGGTTACTGTCCTTTCCAGTATGCCTTCTATTTTATCGTCTGTTATGCTCAACCTGTTATCAAGGACAAAGACTTTCCTGCTCACATGGAGTTACCGCAACAATCAATATAAGTATGTCTATAGACATGCTCTTATTAATGCAGGTCATACAGTATAGAAATGGTGAAGATAGAGGAAAAAACAGAGATCACAGTGAAGGGAATATAGGGATTTGTTGAGAGGAGAGTCACAAAGTTTGGATCAGGCGCAAAGGTAGACTGCCCCAAGGAATTCCTTGGTGGGAGGGTTTATCTTATAATAACTCGGAACAAGGAATAGTGTCCCACACTCGCTGGATCGCTGATAATTGCCGGTTTGTGAGCGTAGTGAGTAAAATCAATGAAAAAGTTAGGTGATTAAGGTATTAATCTTCTAACAATCTCCCAACGCGTGTGTATAATTCTGCTCCAAAATAAGCAGCCCAAATAAAAAATATATTTTTCCGATGTTAAGGAGTCAGTTTTTGTTTTCATCGTATGATGTGATGGAGCTCGCTTCTTCGTTCAATCAAGAGACGTATCAAAGTTAATTAAGATTGGATCATTTGTTCATTCAATGGAAATCAACCTAGATGCGGTTCTATTAGAATTGTCTAAATCAAGACCTATTTTTCACGGTGAATCCGATTTTCAATTTTCTTTGGCATGGAAGATCAAATCTATGTCTCCCGAGATTGAAGTTCGCTTAGAAGTCCCGTTTTTGGGTATTGATCAGCGACGAATACGTTTGGATATACTATGCAAAGACCAAAATGGAACTTCGTATGGGATCGAACTGAAATATTTTACAAGAAAACTTGTCACACAATGTGGCGATGAATCATTCAAGTTAAGAGATCGGGGTGCAATCGACCACCAATGTTTTGATTCCATCAAAGACATCCAGCGGCTGGAAGGTTTGGTTGACTCTGACAAGATCTCTGTTGGTTACACTGTTTGGCTGACCAATGACAAGTCAATATGGGAGAGAAGTTGGGAGAGAAGTAAAAAAAGTGCATTCTACGAACAATTCAGGCTTTTTGAGGGTCGAGAAATTAAAGGTAGAATGGACTGGGGTGAGGGGACAAGCCTTGGCACAAAAAAGGGGAGAAACTACTCACTGAGTTTGATAGGGACTTATAAGATTGCTTGGTACGATTATAGTAACATGGATAAGTGCTTCAAAAGTGGATATAACGGCAACGATCTCTTCAGATATTCACTAACGAGGATTTCTAATAACCGTAAAAATGGAATCTTTCAATTCATTGACTCTTGATGAAAAAGGCGTATCCGTCTGTGTTAGGGGAAACCTATCAGGTTAGGGTTCTTCAGGATACTTGGGTTTTTAGAAATCGTCAATAGGAGTTTATCGTTTTATTGAAAGCATTTTTCTGTCTCACTGGAATATAAAGGCACATGGGATCTGATTCCAGGTAATTTCCCGTTTCATGATATGCCCTGGCTCTCGATCCGCCACAGTCTAAATTAAATTCACAGTTTGAACACTTTCCCACAAGATTTTTTGGATCCAATAAATTGCCTAAAACATCGCTGTCCTTAACAATATCACCTATTTTATTTATTTTCACGTTTCCTAGCTTTAAATCAAACAATCCGGAAACATACACATTGCCTGTGGAGGACAAAAATAGAGTTCTAGTCTTTCTTGAATTCTGTTTCCTTGAAGGTATTTCCAAACTCATCAGATCGAGTCCACAAAGACGTCGAGTTTCTTTCACAAGTTCTCTGAAAATTTCTCCACCCTCAACCCTTCCCTCTTCAATGACCTGGGCTTCAATGCGTTTTATTTCTGGTGCTTCCACTGTCCTTATGGAGTATCCACCCAGTTTAAGAAGATAAAGATATTTCAACACTTCTTCAGAATCAATAGAGGATATGGGCTCCTCATTGGCTCCCCTTCCTGTTTTTATCAGGAAGAAAAGTTCCCATGTCCTGATTCCAAGTTTGTTTAATGTGTAAAGTACAAAGGGCAATTCCATCATGTTTCTTCGCATGATGGTTGTGTTTATCTGCAACTTTAAGTCTTCAGCTCTTATCATACTTGCAATTTCCACAGTTTTCCTGAAGGAACCTTTCATATTTCTTATATGATCATGAGTTGAAGGGGACCCGTCAATAGATAGGGATATGGATTTTACACCATTTTCTTCCATCGAAAAAAGCGTTTCTGGATTAAGCTTGTCTCCTGCAGACATACTGACAGAAAAGTTCAAGTCGAGATGGGTAGCATCTGCCATAATCCCATTAAAATCTGGGTGCATAAGCGGATTTCCACCTGTGAAGACAATATGGGGCTTTCTTGGAAAGGACTGGGATATATTTTCCAAAACGCTCTTAATCATCGGTCTCCTCATTTCATCATCCCCAAATTTTTCTATGGACGAAGCCCTGCAATGGATACACTTATAATCGCAGGCTTTTGTTAATTCTATAAAAAATAAATCCGGGATATAGTTCTGATCCATAAAATGATAATTAGGTAATTAAATATGAAATCATACCCCTACATATTAGCGTGAAATTCAAAACCATGACTTCAAATCTTAAAATAAATTTTTAAAAACTTACAGCGGAGCTACAGATCGTGGAAAATAATGGATAAAAATTTAAATGTCATACACATGTCATACCATGGATTCTCTGGAAATATTCCTTTCTGGTTTTCTTTCAGGATCTATTATTTTCATTGTGATTACGTATTTAATAGCTGCAAGGACACATAGAATGGACATATTCAGGAATAGAGATATTATAAAATCCATTTCCATGGATGTCCTGAAAGAATCGACAGATCAGAACATCAAGGTTTCCGAGAATGTACTGAAAAATGTCACAACGAACACTGCCGGTGTTCTGGAAGAAAAGAAGGCTGAACTGAAGTCCATAATTGACCCCCTGAGAATGGAACTGGATAATTATCGTAAGGGAATAGAAAATATGGAAAATATCAGGCGTGAGGATTACGGTAACATAAAGCAATTTCTTCACAGCCTGGGAGAAATAACGTCTAAGATTCGCGACGAAACAATCTCAATGAACCAGATGCTTAAAAATTCACAGAGCAGGGGGAGATGGGGAGAAATCACGTTAAGGAGAATAGTCGAAAGTGCAGGATTGGTTGAACATATTGATTTTGATCAGCAAGTTCATATCGATAGCGGTGAAAGACCAGATATGGTTATCCATCTTCCCGGTAATAAAGACGTTATCGTTGACTCAAAGGCCCCCTACAAGAAATTTATGGAATCCCATGAGGTCGAAGACCAGGACCAGAGAGAGAAAATTTTGAAAGAGTATGCCTTTGATTTGAGGAGACAGATTAAAAACCTAAGTTCCAAAGATTATTCCCGAAAAATGGAGTTTTCTTATGAATTTATTGTGATGTTTCTTCCCCAGGAGAATATGCTGCAGAGTGCCATGAGTTATGATCAGGAACTGGTGGATTATGCCATATCAAACAAAATAGTCATGGCCACACCCCTAACCTTTTTTGCTCTTCTTAAGGTTATTCAGATGTCGTGGAAAGAAGATTCCATGATCAGGAATTCAGGAAATCTGGTGAAGTTATCAGGAATAGTTTATGAAAGAATATCCGGCATGTATGAAAGGATCAATAAGGCAGGAAAGGACATCAACACATTAATCAGGGATTATAACTCTCTGATAAGCTTCAGTGAGAGCAGGGTATTGCCTTCCCTGAAAAAAATGAACCAGATAGGAGAATTAAGCAGATCGAACGTTGAAATTTCCTTTGATGTTGATGAATACGTCAGGGAACCGTCAGAGGAAAAATGGAAAGTTGAAGATGGTAAATCCTGAACAATGCAATTGTTTTTCACAAAATTTCCAGGTTATTGAGGCAGCCCGTAAAACTGGGTTCTCCTAAGAGGAAATACCTGAATTCCTCTCAACATAAAGTGATATATTTCATTGCCTGGAGTATTGCCCGCCAGACGGATGATGATGGACTCCTCCCTAGGATGTTATACGGATAATCTTGAATGTTCGCAGGGGCATAAGGGTTTCGAGGGAATGCTTTCAGTGATGAGGAGAGATATATTACACAGAACCTCTGCTGTGTCATAGAGTTTTGAAATTTAAGTGATGAATTGGACGTAGCTTCTGGGGCATAAATCTGTACATTGTCTTATTATAGCTTCAATTTATGTGTTCTAATGATGCTTCACCTTTGAGAAATCCATGTAGACTACAATCGTAAACACCATTTTTCAGATTTCACGACCTTATGAAACCATATTAAAATGAGTGTACAGCACGTGAATCCCTATGGGTGTTGTAAAATATAGAGGGAAATTCAATCAATCACCTTAAATTTTTATCCCTCATTCATCCACCAAATTCAATGGTGGAAATTCTCAATAGTGAATACTAAATTTCAAGGGTCAATATTAAGGGAGCATGATCTGATCCTTGTATATTCTCAAGAATATCTGACGATTTTACATATTCCCTGAGAGATTCTGAGATAATGAAATAATCTATCCTCCATCCTATATTCCTGTTCCTTGCGTTTCTCATATATGACCACCATGAATATCTGTTTGGCTCTTCATGAAACATTCTGAACGTATCAACAAACCCATTTTCAAGGAAGGTTGTCATCCATGAACGTTCTTGCTCAGTAAATCCGGCATTGTTCACATTTTCCCTAGGCCTGGCAATATCAATTTCCCTGTGAGCAAAATTCATATCACCGCATATAATCAGCGGTTTCTTTTTCTCCATATTTTTGGCCCATTCCAAAAAGAGTTTATTAAATTCCATCTTGTAATCCAATCTTTCAAGGGTTCTTCTGGAATTGGGAAAATAGGAGTTGACAAGATAGAATTCTTCATATTCCACAGTCAGAACTCTCCCCTCCACATCAAATGCTTGATTTCCGATTCCTTTGATAACATTCAAGGATGATAGCTTTGAGAGGGTCATTGTTCCGCTATATCCCTTTTTTTGTGCTTCGTTCACAAAAATTTTATATCCAGACGTGGAAAGTTCCATGGGAATGAAATCTGAACTTATTTTGGTTTCCTGCATGCACAGTACTTCCGGCGAAACTTTTTGGATGAAATCCATTAGGCCATGCCCTAGGGCAGCTCTCATTCCATTCACATTCCATGATACCAGTTTTAATTCCATTATGGGTCATTATGGTTTCTGGAATATACTTTCTTTTCTGATATTCATATAAGTATTTATTCAGCAACGAACTCCCTCTAAATCGTGGGTTAACAATAAATGATTATTCTTCTTCTCACTCTGCCCTTCCTAGCACTTATATTCTGGACTTTATCAAATTCTTACATAAAGAAAACACTTAAATTCCTTGACTCAAATACGCTTTCTATCTTAGTAGCAGGAGCGGGATTGATCCCAATTTTTATTTTTATTTTTTTGGATGGAGGTATAATACTTAATCCCATACTTTTACCTCTCGGAGTGATCTCAGGCATTCTATTAGGATCGGGCTACCTCCTTTTTTATAGGGGACTTGGAGTGGAATCCCTTTCAGGCACAGGAGTTACACTGAATATTCAACAGGTTATTGTAATATTCATCAGTATTTTTTTCCTGAAAGAGGCTGTGAATGATTTCGAATATATGGGTATATTTTTAATAATAATGGGGGCAACTCTGGTTACGGTGCAAAATTCCCCATCCAAAAGGAAATTCCTTATAATTGCAGGACTAGCAAATATTGCGTGGGGATTATATTACCTTCCCCTCTCTGAATCGATTCTCATGGTTCACTTCAGTGCCATGCCCCTGTTCATCGGAAGGTTGGTGGGATTTATATTCGTAATCCTCGTTAGTTATAGGGATCTGAGAAAAGGACATCCTGCTTTGAAAACGAAAATTCCCTATGCCATTGGTTTCATTGCAGGGATTTTTGATGGACTTGGCAACATTTTTTACTCTTTTTCCATACAGATGGGAATTTTTGTGGTGTCTGGAGCCATTGTGGCCTTGATTCCGGCAACACTGGCAATCATAGGGTTTTCATATTTCAAGGACCGTATGACGGGGTTAAAGCTCGCAGGAATAATAGTTTCTGTTATGGGAGCGATTCTTATTTCCCTCTCTTAGGGTCCCTAAGGTGCATAATTTATTTTCACTGGAATCTACCGATTATCCGAAAATTTCTTACTTCATTGTTTTCTCAAAGTATCCTATCAATTTCAGTAAAGGGAATGATGTGAAACAAGAAAGCTCATTTTCAATGTGAAAAATTAACCACAAATACGCAAAATTTATGTGTTATGGTTCTTATATAAAGATATGGAAAAGATACTCATAGATTACAATAAGAATGATCATAAAATAACCGTAAAAACCATAGACACCCCTATAAAGATTGTTTCAAGCGGAGAGGTAATTGCTGAGACCAGTGATGCAATTTTACTCAGTGAACAGGATCACGATGATACGGTATATGTTCCCATAAGGGATGCAAAACTGAAGTTTTTCAAGGAGTCCAAAAAAACAAGTAAATGCCCATACAAAGGGACCGCAGATTACTATTCCCTTTTAATAAACGGAGAGGAAAAGACGGATGTTGTCTGGAGATATATAAAACCAACTCTAGACTTTATTCCCATAAAGGATTACGTTGCATTTTATTCCAATGCCATCGAAAAGATCCAGTATTAATATTACTGAAACGAAATTTATTTTTTCTGAATTTTGATCTCGTCCACCAATTTCTGTAATAACTGCCTGATAAGATTTACCGCCATTTCATCTGTTAGCCTGCTCTCTGAATTGAATTTTGTATGAGCAAAACTTATGAAAACTTCCGGACGATTGATGATCCTGGAATCCATAAATCCCATTACCTGCCTCAGGTGATACTGTGCCCTGGCACCTCCCAGCATACTGGGTGAAGCACTCACAACTACACCAATTTTTCCAGTGAACGGGTTATCCTGTGGCGGTCTTGATGAATAATCCAATGTGTTTTTGAGAAATCCCGGAATGGAGAAGTCATACTCTGGTGTGGAAATCAGGAAACCGTCAGCCTGCCTGATTTTATTTTTGAAATTTTTTACCGCATCCGGCTGATTATTGTCCAGATCCTGATTATACAAGGGAATTCCACTAATGTCTATTATTTCCAGTTCACTATTATCTGGCATCAGCCTCTGGCATTCCTTTAACAGCATTAAATTGAATGAACCCTTTCTGAAACTTCCTCCAAACCCTGCTATTTTAATAGTTCTCTCGTTGTCATTCATTTAACAGGAATATTCCGTTCCTATAGAGATTTTACTAATTTTATTCACTGGTAAAGCAGGGGATCATTAATTTTCAAATTAAATTTTTTTTTCAAAAATACTTTATATGTTTTAATATTTACATGTTGATTATTATGGTGAAGTATAAATGGGTCGCTCTTTCAAACACAACTCTTGGTGATCTGATGGCATCAATTAATGGAACCATAATATACATGCTTGGTTTTGAAAGCGGGATGTTTGCAGCTCCAAATACGGCAGCTATAATGAACTCTGTTTCGACAGAGAACAGGGGAATATCCTCAAGTATGGTTGCAACCGTCAGAAACGATGCCCAAACCGCCAGTATGGGTATATTCTTTACCATAGTGATTCTTGCCCTTTCAATTAATTTACCCCATTATTTTAACATAGCCCTGGCATCTGCCCATGCATCCGTTTTATCTTCTGCCCTTGACAGCACCCCTCCAACCGCGACAATATCTTCTGCATTTTTGAGTTATAATCTAATGGGAACCATTTTAGGTACATTACCAAAGTCCCTTGTTTCCCAGCAGAGCTCCACAATCATAGGAACACTGGAAAGTAATACCTGATTCCCTCTGACACTTGCTCAGCAATGACGCATCCACTCAGGGATTCGTTCCACATTAATGAAGTGCTATCCATAGTTGCAGCGGTATTATCTTTATTAAGGAGTAAAAGATATTATCAACCTTGATGAGTCCTCGTAATGATCCAATCTCTGACGCAAAGGAAATGGAAACTCCAAGTGTTTCAGATGATATTCATAGAGGTAGAATAAATGGGAAAAAGGTGTTAAAGAAATGAGCGAAGGAGGAGAGCCTATAGAGGTATGGAGAACAATGGTGGAAACCTGGAAGGTCTGGAAGAGAGGAGTTGAAAGGAATTTGCAAAGAATCGACCTGGACAGCACTGAATATTCCATATTGAGGCGTCTCGTGGAATGTGGTAGTATGCCCATGGTTCAGATGGCCAACCAAATAATGGTAACTCAGGGTTGGATAACGGGCCTCATTGATTCAATGGAAGAACGAGATCTTGTTGAACGATTGAGAAGCAAGGACGATAGAAGGGTAATCCAATTGAACATAACCGAAAGGGGAAGAAAAGTATTTGAAGAGGCAAAGAAAGTTCATATGGAGTATATTGAAAATTGCATAAAACATATGGATAAAGATACAATTCTTAAAACAATAAAACTTTTGAAAGATCTAAAGGAAAATGTTGAAAACTCCGAGTTTCCACCTATTCCAGATAACAAAGCACCCACTGAATGATTCAATATTTTTTCTTCGTATCTCTTTTGAACAGAACCCGCGGAGTTCTTTTCTCCATATTTTATCCACCTCAACATACATACTTTTCATTTCGGGTTCCGTGATGCAATGGGTGATGAGATATAGTTGTAATTTTGTGTTTCACTTTCCGATGGAAATATCCTCATGATCTTCCCAATGACACCATGTTTAACCATGGCATTATCTGCCACATCTCTGAGGATTCAATCCATAGATTCTGAAGACATATAAACTCATTTTAATTTCTTGAACCTCACTGCATGAATGCAAATTCCAACCTATTATAAGAAGTTCAAAAGTGAAGATCAGAATTTAAGGATGTAGTCTTCTCCTCTTATCAATTACAAATAAAAATATAACTCCACGGATGAAAGAGAATAAACCGCTTAGGAGAAAAGATTTTAAGTAATATGTTTCGTATGTTACATAGTTCAATAGAGTGAAAAATATGGTATCAAGAAAAGTAAAAACGGAAAGCATAAATGCTGCAAAATTGCAATATTCCAGCAAACACAATAGGTTTTTGAACAATGATGTTCCCAAGTACTCTTTTCCTGAGAGGGAGATGCAACCAAGGGCTGCGTATCAGTTAATACATGATGAACTAAATCTGGACGGAAACCCCGATCTTAATCTAGCAACCTTTGTCACCACATGGATGGAACCTGAGGCCGATAAGCTGATCATTGAGAACCTGCATAAAAATTTCATAGATCATTTTGAATACCCACAGGTTGAGGTGATTGAGGAGAGAATAGTGAATATCATGGCTAACCTTTACAACGTACCAGATAAGGAAGATTTCATTGGAACATCCACCATTGGTTCTTCAGAGGCCATAATGCTCGGACTTCTTGCGCATAAATGGAACTGGAAGCAAAAACGCATAAAGGAAAAGAAGAGTTTCGATAGACCAAATGTGGTTTTTGGTGGAGATACTCATGTTTCATGGGACAAGTTCGCCAGGTATTTTGATGTTGAACCCAGGGTTGTTCCAATTGCAGCGGATCATTTTACCATTGACTCCGATAGAGTTAAAGAAATGGTTGATGAGAATACCATTGCAGTTGGGGTTGTTCTTGGAACAACATTCACCGGTGAATTTGATCCTGTTTCAGAAATCAATCAGATGCTTCTGGATCTGAAAAAGGAGAAGGGGCTTGATGTGCCAATTCACGTGGATGCTGCCAGTGCTGGCTTCATAACCCCCTTTTATGAACCTGATTTTAAATGGGACTTCAGGTTAGAACAGGTTAAATCCATAAATACCTCAGGGCACAAATTTGGCTTGGTATATCCAGGTCTCGGATGGCTCATATTCAGAAATGAAAAACTACTACCTGAAGAACTGAAGTTTTATGTGAATTATTTGGGTGATGAAATGCCAACTTATACACTCAACTTTTCCGAAGGCAGTTCAATGATAGTCGCTCAATATTACAATATATTGAGACTTGGGAAGGAAGGGTACTCTTCCATTGTATGCAAAATGATGTCAAATGCCCATTATCTGGCTGATCAACTGAAGAAGTCCGGTGAGTTTGAACTTCTAAATGATGCAAAGCATATTCCCGTTGTCACATTCAAACTTAAGGATGAGGGAAAATTTACAGCCTTTGATCTATCCTATAAGATACGGGAGAGGGGCTGGATTGTACCGGCTTATTCATTGCCTCCAAAGGCTGAGAAAACAACCATTATGAGAGTTGTTATAAGGGAAAATTTCACTGCAGATATGGTTGATATTTTTGTATCGGATTTAGTAAAAGCTAAGAAAACCCTTGATAAGGGCACGAAAACGCCTGAACAAAGAGATGTCAGGAAAGGACATCCAGTGTCCTAATATTTCCTTGGATTTTAGAAAAATAAGATATTTGGTTCACAGATCAAATTTGTTAGTATAATATTTTCCGATTAATATGTTAGCAAACATCACAAACCCTGAAGCTATGGTTGCGGTCAAAAATCCTACAATAATGGAAAAAATCATAGAATCATTAAAAAGTAGAAATGCAAGTGGCACAAAAGCGACGAAATAGCTGCCCGATGTGACTGCGGCTAATTTCACTGCATTTCTCCTATTTAGAGCCTGATACATGGCAGATTTATTCTGACGGATTATTTAAGAGTGCCTTGAGACTGATGGGAGTGGTATAATTCATCCTTATTACGAAATACATGAGGGGATTGCCGGTTATTTCTTTGCTTTTCACTATTAAACCTTAATTTTCCAATGCGCTTGTTGATCCGGTTACTTTTAAGTTCTCAGAAAGTCCGGTATAGAACCTATTCTTCGGCATGGTCGTCCCTCTTGATATGGATCGCATTTATCATTGGGATTTCTCTTGCCTTTTCATGTTTCTCTTTCCTACATTCTTCCCCAACTCAATTGCAACTTATCTTAATATATATTTAATCCCATAAGACAAGTTTGCCTCAATATTTAAGGGACGATTTCTAAAAACATAGGTTTCTTGGAAAACCCTAACTTAATAAGTTTCCCTCAACGCGTACGGATAAGCCTTTTCCTTCAAGAGTCAATGAATTGAAAGATTCCATTTTTACGGTTATTAGAAATCCTCAAGGGTAGTTCGTATGAGTCAAATAGAAAAACAGCTCAGTTTTTAAAGTACCCTTTTCATGCAAATTAAAAATTGGTCTCTGTTGATTATATTGCTGTTCTGCTTTTCTCTATTTCCCTGGTTTCCCCCTGAGTCCAACTATTGTAAGAACTATGCCAATTATGATGAAAATTCCCCCTGCAATGATTCCACTTATACCTACATTATAATCATTTTCCGCTTTATTATAATAACTCTTACTAAGGAGACCCAACCCGCCATAGGCGTTTACCAAAGCAGTGTAGTTTCCGTATGCTATTATTCCAAATACCAAACTGATAAATCCTATTATCAACAAAATAATTCCAAAAATAATAATTCCATCTCTCATATTATTAAATAAGCACTGAGTATAATAATATTCCTATATTCCCTTGTAATATTCCATATGGTATCAAAGCACCCTTAGTCTTTAATCTGTGCAATTCCCTCTTTCGGTTCCTTTGCTGATAGCTGATAGTTTGCTTCCGGTACGCGGCTATATACACTGTCCAGCTATTGAGCAAGATGCTCATGTGTAAAGTCGATCATGTTTACTGTGAATAACCAGGTATCTCGATTAATCACCTTAACCAGATCGTGGAACAGAAAGACTGAGATTATTATGGCTCCGTTCGTTGCTTAATAGACAGTTGGTCTGACTGGATGCAGTAAATAATTAAATGGGCCTTTCAGTGAGGGAATACTATGAGGATTTGACATTAATGTAAATGTTTATAACATGTAAATGTATAGTACGTATATGGGGAAAACTGTCACTGTAAACCTCGATGAAGCTGTTGAAAAGAAATTCAGGGAAAAGGCAATGCTAAAGTATGGAAACAGAAAAGGGTCTCTTGCCAAGGCACTCAATGAAGCACTTGAACAGTGGCTCAAAAGCGACGGTAAAGACGTGTTAAGCGAGAACTTAAGATTACTAGACACTGGCATAGAGATGAAGAAATGGGTATTCAAACGTGAAGATTTGTATGAATGATGACATCTTTTACGACACAAACATCCTCTTTTACGCTTACGATCTCTCTGAACCAAGTAAGAGGGAGGTGTGCAAAACACTGGTTGGTCGAGTATTTAGTGGTGAGACTAAAGGATTTATTTCCAATCAGATACTTGTGGAACTGTATAATGCACTGACACGCAAACTTGGGGTGAAAGCAGATACGGCGAACCTGATCGTTGAGTCTTTCTTGGCTTCACCGAATTGGCTTAAGATCAGCTATAACCACTTCACTATCAAATCCGCCCTAAATACATCAAAAGCCTTTGGAGCTCCTTTTCTTGATTCACTCATTGCAGAGACTATGAAGGAGAACAGCATAAGTCATATAATCACGGAAAATGAGAGGGATTTTATGCAAATATCAGGAATATATGTCGAGAACCCAGTCAAACATTAGGGTTATGGTTCTTATCAGCTAAGAACAATTGAATCCTGGCATACTCGGATAAGCACAAAGATCAGAGGGAATTCTCTTTTTTAATGATAAATTTACTTGTTGAAAAATGCGGTATTCAATAGGTTTTATCTTCTAATCTGCAGGGAAAAAGTCAAGTTGCTCTAGGGGTATCCCTATGGACAATCCATATTCAACAACTGGTTTCCAGGTTTCTATATTTGAGGTACCCCCAAAAATTATTGAGAAAATACCACAAAGAACGTATTCTTGGAATAAAAATGAGAGTAATATGGGATGCTTCCTCTTATTTTCTGGCCCCCCGACAACAGCCTTGAAAAACTTTTCAATATAAGCACCTTTTATGCCAACTTTTATGGGTACACAGTCTTTTCCTTGCCACTGCCCAAGGATTACCCCATTTTCTAACGTGAATTCATGCTTTATATTCCCTTGAACCACGAAACCATGAAGTTCATATTTCATTATATGCGAAACAGTCTAAGGCAACATAGGAACATTGTCAAACTGGAAAAATATGGGTCTGCCCGGATTTGGACCGGGGTCTCCAACTCCCGAAGCTGGAAGGATACCAGGCTACCCCACAAACCCTTTCGATCTGGAGATATTTCATTTTCATATTTAGTTTTCTATATACCAAGGTTCGAGAATTCTTCCCCTTGATTGGGTTGACCAATTTTTCTAATTTTTCCGGAAATTGAAATGAAAATCAGGCCAAACAGCAAAAATAGTAGACCCGTATTTGGGTCCGTTGCTGGAGGGATATATATTCCCATATCCTGAAACAATACCCAGATTAAGCCTATGAAAAGAAGAGAAAGGAAAATGCCAATACGGATGTTGAAAAATGTCACGAGAGCAGCAGTTATTAAGAGCAATGACATGAAAATATTAAGATAACTTTCCCTGAATAAGAACAGCGGATATGTGTGATTCAACAAGAAATAAACATAAGGACTTTCACCCTGTTGGCTTATGTTCATATAGATATCGAAGGAGAGTTGTCCACTATTCCAGAAGGTATTCCCTGGAATCAATTGCAATATGGCACCTATAATAAGTATGGTGGTTAATGTGTATTTCATATAATTTTTAAGATAACTCCTATCGGAAAATCTTTTGGAAACATATGGCATAGCCAAAAATACATATATCAACGCTGAACCAGGAAAACCTGTTAGGATGGAAACTCCAGCTTTGGGAATTCCACCAAATCCTTCTCCAAATATCCAAATTATAACACTCCACATTATAGATATTATGGAAATTATTTTTAGACACTTTTGGCTGTTATTCAAGAGGAATGCCGATCCAATAAATATCTGAAGGGCTCCGCTGAGAGCATCGAATTGGAAAGGATGAAGAAGCCACGTGTTATAACCGATCATAAGAAATTGTTCAACGTTCATAAATGGAATTGCTTGAATTGCGGGCAATATCACAACTGAAAGAAATCCATAGGGCATCTCCGGCTGAAACTGGAGAACCCCATCCACAATCCATAAAATTCCAAGTACAAGGCGGAAAGAGCTGCTGATATTACTCCTCTGATCATTCCTTAAGGCTTCTCGTATAATGAGAGCACTCAGTATACCCAGTGTGGAATATATACCGGAGTAAATGTAAAATTTATTGATTTCTGATTTGGGTATATAATAAAACTGAAGGTCAAAATGAAAGATGAAAATAACAGGTATGATAAGAAAAACTAATAAAATGACAGAAATGAGTAAATTCCAAATGCTAATTTGCATCCTTGACTTCATACTAAAAGGGATAGTTCACGCATTTATTATATAGTTACATTATATATCAGGTTAAAGTCAAATTTGGCTGTTGATCAGTAATGTAATCTGATAAAGAATAAAAGGACGTGATTAAATGGGATGGCAGGAAGCAGAAGTTAGAGAACTAAAAGTTGGTAGGTACATGATGGTGGATGATATTCCATGCAAAATAATGGAAATAAATATGTCCAAACCTGGGAAGCACGGTGAGGCAAAGGCAAGAATCGTGGCCATTGGTATTTTTGATAATCAGAAAAAGAGTGTGGTTTTTCCGGTAAAGCATAAGGTTAAAGTACCGATGATTGAGAAGAAAAATGCTCAGGTTTTGAGTGTGGCAAATAATGAAGTTCAGTTAATGGACAGCGAAACGTTCGAGACATTTGTAATACCACTGGAACCGGATCAAATAGATAAAGTCAAGGCAGGCACAGAGGTATCATATTGGGAAGCCATGGGAACCAGAAAGATCATGCTGCAGAACTGAGTGCACTAGCCTCTCTCAAACGGATTGCAGATGCGACTTTCAATTATGAAGATGCGCGGTATGTAATTTTTGGTGTTCCCTTTGATTATACCTCATCCTACAGACGGGGATCATCAAAGGGGCCAACGGAAGTTAGGCTCGCATACGATAACCTGGAATCCTTCGATCTTGATTATGGTGTTGACTTTTCAGAATTACCCATATGCGATATAGGAGATATTTCTGTAAATGAGGATGCCGCGGAAACAGTTGATCTTGTTGAGGAAGTGATAAAGATAATAAGAAACGATGAAAAGATACCCATTATGATAGGCGGAGAGCATTCCATAACTGGAGGCTCCATTAGAAATTTCAGGGAATCCAGCATGATAATCATAGATGCACATTCAGACTTCAGGGATTCCTATATGGGAAACAGGAACAATCATGCATGTGTTACCCACAGGTCACTGGAAGTTTTAGGTGAAGGAAGAATATTTTCCTTTGGGACAAGATCCACTTCGAAGGAAGAGTTTGAAGACCCAGACTATGGAAAAGTAACATTTATTCGCTCCGAATACGTGAAAAACAATGGAATTGAAAAGAGCTTTTCCGAAATTGCCCCTAAACTGAAAGAAAGCATATATTTCTCAATTGATATGGACGGGATAGATCCTTCCCAGGCTCCTGGAGTTGGTACACCTGAACCCTATGGACTTAGGGATTCTGATGTAAGATATCTTATTAGAAAATTAGCAAGGAAAATAAAGGGATTTGACATACTTGAATTTACTCCTGACTTTGATAATGGAAATACTGCAATGCTAGCGGCAAAATTAATTCAGGATTTTATTGGAAGCAGGGAAACGAAAAATTATTTCTAATTCACGAGATTGCTAAAAAAATCCTTCCCACCTTTCGTTAACATATTTCGGGGAAATAAATGGAATGATTATTTTGCATTTTATAATTGTATAGTAAGCACCCTCTGGATGAGGGAAATCACAAGTGGGAATCTCTGGTCATACTTTGGTTCATGTCTGTTAAAAATATGTAGGATTGAGATCACAAACTAATTAACTCTAAGAGAAAAGAGAGTGATAATCACATATACTGAGTTCCATAAGATTTGTTAAATAGAATGCGTTCTATAGGAAAAAATTAATATACTTTTCACATCTCAGATGATTATGCATAATAAATCCATAGTGATGATAGTTGCATTGATAATGGTGTTGATGGCTCTCTCTCCTGTGATGGGTATGAATTTTGGAGGATCTTCCTCTGCGACTCATCATAAAACAATTTCTGTGGATGCCAGTAAAGGAAACAGTCCAAATTCTCCTTTGACAAATGCAACAAGTGCTTATTATAATAAGACAGCAGTATTGTCTGAAATTAAGGACAAAGGAATAGATTCAAAATATGCTTATCTTCCAAATATGAATTATAGATTGCCAGTCAAGAACGGCCTTGTTCAACCTGAGTATAGATCCTATCCTGCTCCAATGGGATTAAGTGATTTTGGCCTTAACACGACCAAGGGTGTCCTCTCGGCGTATAACTTGACCACCTCTTCGATCTCCAGTTCCCTTTCACTGAATAGTGCTGATGCTTTTTACGCAGGAAACCCATCTTTTCCGCATGGCTTTTCAGCCCAGTTGAATGCTGTCCTTAACGATGTTACCGTGAAAGGGAAGTCCTCATATGTCTTCTGGACCCAGAATGTGATGTTTTACTCATCACGAACACATCAGCTAATGTTCATAGACAATGTGTGGAATTTCTCGTCACCCTCCATGCCAAGGGGTACAATATATTCTGGAAATGGATTGGCAAATAATGCTTTCCCAACCTTCTATTATGACGTGGGACCAATCTTCACATTAAACTCTCCATTCAAAGTATCGCTTTATCTCAATTCTACCGTTATTGGGGGGAGGAGTACACTATTTTTTAACTACTCCATTAGATCTTCAACGGTCGATAATAGTGGGAGCTACGATAAGGTTGTTTTCAACTCAACTTATGGTATGCCCTCAGGTTACTCAGCACCTGCTCCACACTACCTCATCAGTGGTAACACTGTTACTCCGATGGGTCTTCTTAACGATGCGGAATTCATTCTTGGAGGGCCAGGAGGGGGCTCAACCGTCAGCATGTATTCATTGAACGCTACAATGGAACTGAAATATCTCTCCGCTTCCGGTGTGTATATGAATGTACCATCAGCTTACGACTATGGTACTGATACTGGTGAAACTTCGGAGGGTGTGGCAGTTGCATGGTCCCAAAGCGGTAAGGCAACGCTTACTACAGGACCCTCCCTTCTTTACGGGATGTGGAATGTTTCATCCACGACGCAAATGAAATGGTATGCAGGAACAATCACACCGAGCAATTCCTTTGTTTTCGTGAATCCTGGTTCCGTGTATTCCATGCCAAACGCATCATGGGTCCCTCTTAGCATTGGAGGGAAATACAGGTTCGAACTTCCCAGCCAGCCATATGTAATGAACGTATCCCTCAGCGGCTACAGTCCAAAAGTGGAAAGCCTTTTGGGATCAATGTCAATTTCACTTAGCAGAGGTGGGTATGGCACATATACACCTCTATATGCAATGGGCAATAGTCAGATACCATACATTTCCTACAAAGGTTCTGGAACTGTGACAAATCAGTATATGCTATTCAATGGTTCGACAGGTCAATCTAGCAGCGTTTATTTGATTACCAATGACTTCGGGTACACCGTGTTCTTCGGTATGCTCATTTACAACGTAAGCTCATATGTCACGGCCGAGAATCAAACTCTCTTCACTTCAGGAACAGGTTTTGGCTTCGGTGTACCTCTTCCAGATATTATAATGCAGAGCTCAAATTTCTCATTACTATCATCTGTATTCGTTGTCAGTTCTCTTGATTTTTCAGTTAACCCTATTTTGACCGCGTCGTATTCCTGTATGAGCTCAGCGTTAAACGTATTCAACTCCACAAGTGTCTACATTGGTGGAAATTACTTTGCTGGTTCTGCAACAGATCTCTATCTCTGGAATGGCACTGGAAACCTCATTTGGGGTAACAAATTTTTTAACAATCTCTCCTATTTTTCATTTGAAGGAATCGACATGAGTTCATCCGGAAATATGATTTACAACAACTATTTCTGGGGTATGCTTTTCGATGTATTTGCAAAGCACTTTAACTATAATGGAACATTTACAACAAATTCATGGAATATAACCAGAGAAAGTGCCTCTATTTTACACTCATTCAATGGTTACGAATTTAAGGGAAGCATCATAGGAACATCCTATCAGGGAGGTAACTATTGGTGGAATTATGCAAACGAAACTCCTCCTTTCGATGACAATGGATTCATATGGGCCTCCAAATGGAGTTCCTCTGAACCTCAGGGCGATTTTGTTCCTCTGGTTGCCAATTACGCGCATTTCATTGAGAAGGGACTACCGGCAAATATGACGCCTTTTTACCATATAATATTCAACAACACCTACGCCTTCTCAACCAACCATAGCAATGAGATAAGCCTTAATGTTTTGAATGGAACATATCCATTTACGCTTCCAGTCGTGAATGAGATAAGTTTTCGAACTTTTACCACAATAACCAAATTCATCCCCTCGCCGACATCAGGGAATTTGAGTCTCGCAGGACATGTGGTAACCAAGGAAATAAACTTTACCGCAAATTACATCGTAAAATTCACTGAAACCGGTCTTCCAACTGGAACAGAATGGTTTGTGAACCTTTCAACAGGGTCATACCACACAACCGGAAGCTACATTGATATTTATCTCCCCAATGCATCATACTCATACAGTATTGCTTCAACAGATAAGGCACTTCCAGTAAGGAGCGGAACATTTACGGTCAATGGAAAACCTCAAAGTGTTGCCGCTGTGTTCCCGGCTAAATACAGCCTGGAATTCATTGAGAAGGGATTACCGACCGGTACGCAGTGGGGCATCACAGTGAATAAGACACAATACACATCAACTTCAAACAGTATAAATGTTAAACTTACAAACGGAATGTACAATGCACAGTTTAGTTCACCATCGGGATATTTCCCAACTCCATCACAATACCAGTTCACTGTTAATGGGGGAAATCAGTCATTTGAGATCTATTATGCTCATTCCAGCGAAGAGAAATTCATAAACCCGATTGGGACAATATTCCCCGCAATAGAAAAGACCCTACCTGGAAGCGTGCTCAATACGAGTAACCATGATTTATCTTTTGGCTCTGCTTTTGACAGTGGCAAGGGTCTTCTATTTATACCTATCCTTAATGAAAATAATATTTCCAAAAGTGGGATATATGTCTACAACACCACGACGGGTGAATTTGTAAAAACCATAAGTACAATAGGTGAATATGATGCCGTTTACAATCCGTCCACAGGATTTGTTTATGCTATTTCAGCCAGTGGAAACCTGTCCGAGATAAACCCATCAACTTTAGAAATAGTCAAGAACGTATCTATCACTTCCCCTTCCAATGGTTTGGCTTTTCTAAATCAGCAGGGAAACTACATCTATGCATACATCTCAGGTACAGGAAATATTGTGCAGATAGATGCCACAACCCTGGTTCTAACAAAAAACATCCCAGTTGGATCTTCTGCAGATATAAGTCCCTTTTACACAGTAATGGGTGGAAACGCATACTTTGCAAATACAACTGGAGACAAAATTCTGATACTTAACCTAACGAGCAATACAATGAGAAAAGTAGTCTTGCCAGCGGACTATTCGCCATTGAGTGTAATTCACTACTTTGGATCAAAACTTCTTATTGGTGGCGAAAATTATTCGAATATTATATATAATGTTTCCAGTTCAGCCATTACAGTGGGACCTAATATATCCGGGGTTGCAACTTCTGCCACTTATGATGCCATTTCACATTCATTGTATATCTCTTCGTTGCCCTATCATCTTAACGTTTTTGGTAACATCACTGAAGTCAATCCCGAAAACGGCAATATAATCGCTGAAATCCCTAGTCTTCCTGCTTTGGGTATAGTCTTCGTTTCATCAATGCAGGAGATATTTGCCAATAATTTCTTTGTTGGCTCTATTTCGTTATATTCAGTACAACACTATTACACGGTAACATTCACGGAAACAGGTCTTCCATCAGGAACAACATGGTATGTGAACGGTACAGGTCTTGATTCTGGACCAATAACAGGATCAACTTATTCTGTAATGCTAACAAATGGTACATATGCATACACAATACAGACAAACAACAAGATCTATGAACCTTCACCATCCTCCGGATCAGTCACGGTTAACGGTGGTTCAAAGTCTGTACCTATAACATTCTCCCAGGTTAAATATGCAGTAACATTCACGGAAACAGGTCTTCCTGCAGGAACAACATGGTACGTGAACGGTACAGGCATGCATGGCCACGCATCAGCACCTTCAAACATATCCTTCTCTCTGAACAATGGAACCTATGCATTCACTGTAACAAATCTGGGCAGCTACTACACGACAACATACAGTTTCACAGTAAATGTTTCAGGAAAGAAGATCACTGAGACTGTTGATTATTATCACTGGGCCTACATAACTGGAACCATCTCTCCCAATAATGCAACACTCACAATAAACGGAAAAGCTGTTTCCATATCATCATCGGGTACATTCAATGTATCAGTTGAAACGGGAACATATCATGTTGTTGCCTCTCTCACTGGCTACCAATCATACTACAACAACTTCACATTGACAGCTGGAAACATGAAAAATCTTTCAATCACCGTAGAACAGAACTCAAAGCCATCTACCATATCAACGGCAGAGATATACGGAATAGTCGGTGCTGTTATTGCAATAGTGGTGATAGTTGGTGCAATAATGTTCTTTAGGAGGAAATAAAATGAGTCAGGTTAGTAAGACTCCGTTTATCCTTGGATTAACAGGAGGAATTCTGGGATTTTTCATCAGTATTGCTTTAGTGGACATAGGAGATATAATTCATGGAATTGTATCTGGAGTAGGGTCCGCAAGTGAAGTGAGTGCAGCGAACACTATTAGTTTCCTAGCCGGGATGGGCGTACTTTGGTCAATAATAGGTATAATTGGTGCTTCTCTATCATTAGAAGCCAATAGATCAGTGACGGTTACCTCTGGAATTATAATGCTCATGTCAGCTTTCGGAGGGCTTCTTGGATACAGCATAGGCACTGCCTTTTTCCCTTCATTTATCCTTCTTCTCATGGGCGGAATTATGGCACTGAGAAAAAGTCATATACAGCCTGTACAAGCACCCCCTCAGCCTATTTAACTGTTGAAAATACCACGCACGATTTATGTAAGCTCTTGAGGTTACTCCACACATCTAACCTCAAGTTATTCAGGTTTAAACGAACTCTTCGTCTAAAAACGCATTCACTTAAATCCTGTTACCGCATAATAATTATAATCAACAGAGGATTTCTAATAACCGCAAGAATGGAATCTTTCGCTTCATTGACACTAGATGGAAAAGGCGTATCCGTCAGTGTTGGGAGAAGCCTATCAAGTTAGGGTTCCCCAGGAAATCGAGGTTTTTAGAAACCGTCAACAGTAATTTAGGGTTGAATTAAGATAATAAACCGTGCCAAGACTTGATGATTATTATACGTAACATTTTGATAACTTCTCATCGGACTGCTTCCGGCTAAATCTCTAATGGATCACGGAATTATCAGTATATCTCATTACTGCTCGAGATATAGAATCTTAAAGAGAAGAACGCGTTTGTTGATATGGGCAAAATATTGAGAAAAGAGTCGTGCGGATTCCGGTAACTATTACAAATACGCATTACGATTTCCTATAAAATCCCAGTGCGCGATATTTATATTATCTTGAACCTGCTAACCTAATTTTCTTATAACGACAGCCTATGGATATCTAAATCTACGTTCAGGAGAAGATTATTCATTATACTAAATTGTAAAATTATTGCGGAACGCATAAAAAGGGATCAATTTTCCGTATCATATTGACCCATAATTTTGATCTCTTTTAAAGTATTGCACCACGTGTGGTCTTGTGAAATAATACAGGAATACAATTCCGAGTATGGTTCCAACGGGGAAGTTGAAAAGAGAGAGGACGGAAAATATCATCATGAGGATTCTTGCCCAGTTCTTTCCGGTTAAAAGGGAAAGGGAAGCGATAAGGAATAGTATCCCTATGAACGCGAATACTATAAATAAGATTGGAAACAGAGCACCAAATAAAACACCCATACCTATATCTACAAGTCCTCCAAGGAAGCCTAGTATGGCAAGTATTACAACTCCATCCGGCCTTTCTACCTGCCTTGGTATGCTTGAAAAATTCGATGACCCACAATTGGAACAAACTGCATTAGAAAACGGATTTCTGGCTCCACAATTAATACAGTATTTCACTCTTTCTGCATTTCCTATGGGTTGAATTGTTTCTCCGGCATTTCCCGTGGTATTCATCTGGTATCCACAATGATCGCAAAACTCAGCATTATCTGGCACTGCAGCACTACAATTAGGACATACTTTCATTGGTTAACTCGATACATTTATCAATATATATACTTATGTGTAAAAAAATTATGGATCCAAATGAAAACAAATAGGAAAATATTGATGACGATAGATTATGTTTAAATTCCAATCTTTCCCGCGATCTCTTTACCCTTGGTAATTTCTATCCTGCATGGTGTTGGAAGTTTAATGGATGCCTTATGTAGAGCCTCCTTCATCTGTTTTGCCCCTTCTGCAGTTACTTTTGCAACCATGATGATATCATTCGCGTGAACCCTTGCTGCAGTCCCAACTGGTTTCCCAAAGGCATTTCTCATACCACTGGATATCCTATCTGCTCCAGCTCCTGTTGCCATTTTGTGCTCTCTTATTACATGATGAGGGTATGGCCTGATCTGGAAATAGTAATTTTCAAGACCCAGTGACTCACTTACTTTTCTGTTTATGGAAATCCTTGCAGCCTCAAGTGCGCTGTGCCTGATCTGGCAGCTTTCTTCTGCAATCATCCTGAACTCAATTGGAAAATCCCTTTTCTGGTTACCGTGTGTAAACGTGGTAATTTTCGGGTAAGGGACACCACCCATGAAATCCCTTCTAGTATATGCGGGACCTGATATTTTAGTATACATTCTTGCTGGCTTTGTTACCATTGTAATCTATCTGTAAATACTAAGATGTATAAAAATTGATTGAATGTCTGTTCGTTTTTATGCGTCCACGGTGAAATTGGAGCAAGAGAATCTCTGACCTCGTTGCAATAATAGAACTCAATAGATTTCATAGAAAATGGATAATAAGATAAACCATATTACCCAGAATGGGAAGATTTTCTGCCAACATTGAAACATCATACATATTTGCTTTCTCAACAGTTTTATTTTCCATGGCTTGGTTCTGGCTCAGTTTTACCTTTCCACTAAGGCTTGTTTCATTAAATTATAACTATTTCCAGATAGGTGCAATTGGCACTTCTGCATCCATTCCCTTTATTCTCATTTCGTACCTTTACAGGAAATCAAAGAAGGTACATTTGAACCTGGCCCTGAAGCTACCCTTTTTGGTCATGATTGTAGGTTCCCTTCTCCTTCTTTTGGGAAACGATAAAAATTCAATTTATATAGGTATAATAGTTTTCACAGGGTTTTTCCAGAGTATGTGGTGGATTTCAGCGGAAATTGAAACGGGCCTTCTCGATCGTGAGGGTATGGCAGAAAAATATTCTGCAGCATGGGCTATTCCCACAGGGATCTTTCCACTTTTCTCAGGGCTTATGCTTCAATATATTGGATTTTATTCCGTTTATATAATTGTCCTTCTGCTATCAATAATTGGATTTTTCATTCAACCGATTGATTCAATGGAAAGGGTAAAAAGAAAGGCCAGCAGAAGGATCAATTACAGGCTTATAGTCCCAATGTCTTTCACAGGAGTGGGTATGGGATTTATCACTTTTGTCGTTGTGCCCATAATCAGACACAGCAACTATTCCTATCTCCTCATAGGATTTTTGCTAACAATATACTGGGTTATGTTTGCAATTGGATCCATTTACGCAAATTTCACGCACATAAAGGATCAGAGAGTATTTTCCATACTTTCCTGCCTCCTTTCAGCATTCCCTATTATATTGATATTTGGATTCAATATCTTCCTGCTGGCCATTTCGCTGGCAATGTCAGGATTTGGAGGTAGCATGGGATTCTCAAAAATTCTCAGTTATGTCAATAAAACTGAGAGCCCCAGAGATGGGGTCTTTTTTTATGAAAGCTTCTTCTCCTTTGGATTTATTACTGGCACTTTCCTTGGAGGTTTCCTTGCCTTTTATGTAAATATATATCTTGCATTGATCGTTTTCTTACCGGCCATTTTATACTCAATTTACCTGTCCCTATGGAGAGAACTAGATCCTATAATTTTTGTTCCTTCCAACCCTGAATGACTGAAATTCTGTCTCCTTGCCGGTCCATATACTTTTGCATTTTTTACATTCCAAATCGCCTGAATTCTTAATGTAAAACTCCACGGAATCACAGTGCGGACAAACTCCCCTTATGAAGAGCTGTTCGGGAATGTTCCTGGAATCTACTAGGACATTCTTGTTTTGGCCTGACTTCGGATTCTTGAATTGCTCACCCTGAACCCTATTCGTTTGACCCGATTCCTCACCAGCACTTTCGCTTTGAGATTCAGGCTTTGCCCTTGCAGGAATATTTGAACTGAAGAATATACTGGTAATGAACCCCAAAAATGCAAATACAAGGATGAGAATGGGATATGCAATTCCTGTCACAGATTTTAGTACCAATTCTATGGAACCTGACCCGAATGAAAGAAAAACCAGAAAAATAGATAATAATATACCATACCGCTTTGCGAAAATGAACAAAATTGTGAAAATTAAGAAAAAGAATAGAAACTCATAACCTGTAAAACCATAGAAGATGTAAAAGAAAAAAGCCGCTATGGCAGCCGGAACCAACGTGTATGCATATTTGAATAAATCCTGTTCCCTATCTCCATCAATGAATGAAGAGAATATGGATGAAGAATTGGAATGGATCAATGGAACAAAAAACAGGGAAAGGATGATCAGGAGAAGGGATGTGATTATAACAACCTGCTCATAATAGGCAGCTAGACCATATATACCCACGAGTCTGTCAATATGTGGTACCGGTGGGGTGATTGAGGATAGAAGGGAAAGCATGAGGAATATGAAAAGGAAGCCCTGGGCCACCGGAACTTTTGAAAAACTTCCAGTTTTTGATGGTGTTGTATCGGCCCTGTGAACATAATGAACCACCGTCACGATACCCAACAACAACGAGCCCATGGTGGTTATAAGGAAAGTAATTTTCACATTTACCAAAATAAAAAATAAGGAATCCACAGCATACTTTGTAAATAAGGGCTCTCCAGAAAGCAAATATTTTGAATATAGGGCCATTGTTACCATTATTGTTAAAACAGCTATGATGGAAGCTATAAAAATCTCCACAGTGTTTAAGACCCTCTTTATTTCCATTGTTTGAAATCGCTCTTAAGATAATAAATGTAACCCGGGTCAAAAATTAAGATTTGAATCTTATTGAAGGGAGAGATTAACTCTTGTTCCAACTTTTCCCTTTATGAGATTCGTTTTGAGCTTGATCTGTCCAACTTCCTTTGTATTCTTAACCAAAGTTCCCATTTCAAGCTGTTCCGGAAGGCCTTTTATCTTCGCCACCCTCAATGTTGGAATATCAGGAACCTTTCCCTTGATTGAAGCCATCAATTCGCTGTTTTTCATGAACTCATCCCTGCTCATGCTAACATATTCAACTTCCACTTCGCTTTTCAATAACTCATTCGTTTCATTCTCCAGCTGTCTTACCTTTTCCTCGGATATGTCATCTATTTCCAGATCTATCCAGGCATAGTCTTCATAGGTCTGATTTATTCTGTGAGGGGCGGAAAAATCTTTATACGCGAGACCTGCAAGTACCCTCAGTGCTGTCCTGAATTTCATATGGTTATATCTTGTGCTCCAGTCTACAACCTCCTTAATGGTCTTTCCCTTGCTGTCTGCTGGATATGTATCATGAGAGATCAGGTGAACCCCATCTCCATCGTCCCAGACATCTATAATCTCAAATTCCTTTCCATCTATGATTATCTTTCCTTTATCGTTGGGCTGGCCGTATGATGTTGGGTACAGTATGCTATCATCAACGATTATATCCGTAAATTCGTTGAAAGTAACGTTTCCTTCCCACTCCACCCTATAAGCATCTTCAAGATATCTGTGTATTGTTGGCATATGGATGGAGATTACATATTACATAAATCCTTTATCTTTTTGGCTTGGCTTTTAGCATATCAAGTACTCTAAATCATTGCAATTAATATATATGGGTTCAGTCTTACCAATCGCTTGAAGGACGAAAAGTTGGAATTTATTTACAGGCTTAAACGGGAAGGAGTAAAATATGATCTTTCATTGATGAAAGAATTTGATGCTCATTACGAATTTCCACACAGTTCCTACAAAATGGTTCACATAACTGGTTCCAATGGAAAGGGATCCGTTTCAAACATGATATTTAATGTGCTTAGACTGAGCGGCAAAACTGGACTTTATACATCACCCCATCTGGTCAATTTCAATGAGAGGATTTTTCTTCAGGACAACGCCATAAGCGATGCCGAAATTGAAAAATACATGGAAATGTACAGGGAATATATAGAAAAGGGCCTCAAATCAAGGAGAAATCCAACCTTCTTTGAAGTCACCACAGAGATGGCATTTCAATATTTCAAGGATCATAGGGCAGATTATGCATCCATAGAAGTTGGCCTCGGTGGCAGACTGGATTCGACTAACGTTATAACTCCGGTTGTTTCAGTAATTACTAGGATCAGTTATGAACACACGGATCGACTTGGCACAACCCTTCAGGAGATAGCAGGGGAAAAGGGGGGAATTATCAAGGATAATATTCCAGTTGTTACAGGAGAGGAAAAGGATGAACCGCTCAGAACCCTGAAGAAGATTGCAGAAAAGAGAAATAGTAAATTCATAAGAAGTATGGATTATACAAAAGTTACAGGAAAAAGATTAAGGGACGATGGGACCACTGCGTGGATACGAACACCAACAGAAGAATATAATATAGAACTAAAGCTTATTGGGAATTTCCAGCTGGATAATGCCCGCACTTCCATTGCAGCTCTGGAAATAATGAACGAAAATATAAGAAAGGAACAGGTAGAAAGAGGTTTGAGCAATGCCAGATGGCCGGGAAGAATGGATGTTGTTCGCATAAATCCTCTTGTTATCCTGGATTCAAGCCACAATCCATCAGCTGCTCAGACACTGTCAAAGGCCATCAGGGATATATACACAAAAAAACCAATACTTGTGGTGGGGATGCTATCAGACAAGGATCATTTTTCATATTTTCAGAATATAGCAAACTGTTCAGATCACATTATTTTAACAACGCCTGAAGAGCCGGATAGGAAAATGGACCCCATGAAACTAAAACCCATGGCTGAAAAGATATTCAAACAGGTTGAAGTTGTGGAGGATCCCCTGGAGGCCTACAAGATGGCAACAGAGTTGTCAGATTTTGTTCTTGTTACGGGTTCAATGTATCTTGTGGGTGTTATAAGTAGATTCCTTGGGGAGGATATGACACCTTTCCGGAACTAAACCAATTTGTGATCAGGTATGTAATCAGTTTGGTATTAAAAATGCTTTTATGGTAGGCAAGATTAGGAGAGTTTACGGTGATAAGGTGAATCCATTTGATAAATATGAAGTTCAAAATATATCTCTAAAGGGCGATTTATCCATACTTTCGGCCATACATCAACCTGAAGAATTTCCCCACAGAGATGAACAGATTAACATAATGGTGGCTTCACTCAGTGGGATAATGAGGGGGTTTTCTTCAAATAATATTCTTGTGTATGGTAAAACGGGTACTGGTAAAACTTCCATTACCAGATATGTAACAGGTATGTTAAAGGAGAAGATTGGGGACAGGATAACGGCCTGTTACGTTAACTGCCAGACCTATGATTCCCCATATTCAATCCTTATTAATATAGCGAAAAGTTTTCCAGGCAGCGATAATATTCCACCCTCGGGCTGGACACTGGATAGGATCTATGATGAATTGGTGAATAAAATAAAGGGAAGCAAAAAAACCCTGATCCTTACACTTGACGAAATAGATAAACTTGTTGAAAAGAATGGTGGAGATTCCCTGTACATTATCCTGAAATTGATGGGAGAGGATGTCGGAATTGGTGGCACTATTATAGGAATTACCAACGATTCATCCTTCTACGAGAAGTTAGATCCAAGGGTGAAGAGCAGGATGAGCAGAGAATCGGTTATGTTCACCCCCTATAATGCGGACCAACTGAAGGATATTCTTCGTCCCAGAGTGGAAAAGGTGTTGTACAAGGAAAATTACGATGAGGCTGCCATAGGATTGTGTGCGGCCATTGGGGCAAGGGAACATGGGGATGCACGAAAGGCCATTGATCTTATGAGAATATCCATTGAAATGGCCGTAAGGGAAAGTGCCATAAAAATTAACGTTGATCACGTTTACAGGGCAAGGGATACCATGGAAATTGATGTGATTAGGGAAACAGTAAAAACCCTGCCAATTCATTCTAAAATAGTTCTTATGGCAGTGATAGTTTGCGGTGAGAGACATCCAAACTCTGCGACCACCGGTGAGGTTTCAAGCCTCTATTCAGATCTCTGTAGAGAAGTGGGAATACAGCCTTTAACTTCCAGAAGAGTGAGTGATTATATATCAGATCTTGAAGATTTTGGAATGATCAACACGACCGTAAAGAGTCTGGGGAGGTACGGAAGGACGAGATACATAAGAATTACGGGAAGGGAAAATGACCTCAAGAGATTTATCTTGGAAGATCAGGAGCTGGAACCCCTGAAGAACATAAAGAATACGAAACAGTTCAGGCTTGACGAAAATATTTAAGATTTTAAGTTACTCAAAGATCCAGATTCTGCCCCACTTTCATCACGTGTACCTTTGCTTTTGAACCACTTTCGACCAGAGTCTTAAAAACTTCTGGATTTTGCTGGATGGGCGGAAAAGTGTTATAATGCATTGGGATTGCAACCTTTGGGTGAATCATTTCTACTGCCCTGGCGGCCTCTGCTGGGGACATGGTGTAATGACCACCAATTGGCAGCAGTGCAATCTCTGGTTTATACATCTTACCAATTAATTCCATATCCATGAAAACACCTGTATCACCTGCGTGATACAGTGTCCTGCCATCCATCTCTATTATCATTCCACCTGGATTTCCCGCATACTTACCATCGTATGATGATGAATGAAGTGCAGGTACTGCGGTTATTTTGACACCATTAATATTTACTGAACCGCTGAAATTTATGTCGTGGATTTCAAGGGATTCCTCCTTTTCCTTGAGCAACCATGCAAGTTCCACCATTGTTACAATGGGTGCTTTATTCTTTTTTGCTATAAACAGGGCATCTCCAACATGATCCCCATGACCGTGGGTAACAACAATCACATCGGCCTGTACATCCTCCTTCTTTTTCTGTGCAACCGGATTTCCCTCCAGGAAAGGGTCTATTATGATCCTCCGGCTTCCGGATATCTCGAAACATGCATGTCCATTCCATTTTACGTTCAATTTTTTTTCTTCCATAACAACCAATGGTTTTTTTTCTTAAAAGTTTTCACATAGAAGTATGTTTTTAATATAGTCAAAACACTACCTCTTATTGATTTCCGCAATTATAATATTTACCGGGCTTGTACTGGGAATCTCGATGGCAGCTCCTCCGGGACCTGTAATGACCATGATAATGAAAAAATCCCTGAGAAGTGTGACTTCTGGATTTCTCGTGGGCATGGGGGCGATGACTGCAGACATTATTCTCCTAGCCATTGTTATCTTCCTGAGAAAAATAGTTAACCTGACAAAATTTGAGCCCATAACCTTCCTCCTCGGAGGGATCTATTTCATTTATCTTGCCCTTAAAATAGGTACGGAACTGAAAAATAAAAATGTTCAAAAGTACCCAGAAAATGTAAAAGATTTCAGCTATTTTAAGGGATTAATCACAGGAATAGTGAACCCCATGCAGATAGGGTGGTGGCTCACTGCCGGGCTAAGTATTCTCGAGGCAGAGGGGATTTCTCCATTTTATTTTTTCTATGTGGGGATTGTGATTTATGTTTATTTCCTCTGCCTCCTCATTTATAGATCTCATAAAAAATTTCAGGAAAGAGTTAGCCTGTTCGTTAACGTCTTTAGTGTGTTTGTGCTTCTTGGATTCGGGGCGTATTTTATTTTCTCATTTTTTACCCTATGGGGTTGGCATTTTTGATGCCTAAATGAAAGAAATTATTATTTAAGACAAACCTTTTATATATTTTTAAGATGTTGCTGAGATAAGAAATGGCTTTAAATATTCAGGATTTGAGATTTGGTGAAGAACTTCTTAAGACAGGATTCGCCAAAATGACCAAAGGTGGGGTTATAATGGATGTTACAAATGCAGAGCAGGCACGAATAGCTGAAACCGCCGGGGCAGTGGCTGTGATGGCCCTAGAAAAGGTACCGGCTGACATCAGGGCACAGGGAGGCGTTGCGAGGATGGCCGATCCGGCAAAAATAAGGGAAATAATAGACGCAGTTTCAATCCCCGTAATGGCAAAGGTCAGGATTGGACATGTAACGGAGGCTCTCACACTGGAAGCACTGGGGGTGGATATGCTTGATGAAAGCGAAGTCCTGACCCCGTCGGATCCATTCTTTCATTTGAATAAGAAGCAGTTAAAAATACCAACTGTGTGTGGTGCAAGGAACATATCCGAGGCTATCAGAAGAATATTCGAAGGAGCTGCAATGGTCAGAACAAAGGGAGAGGCAGGAACAGGAAATGTGGTAGAAGCCGTGAGACACATACGAATGGTTAACGAAGGGATCACTCTTATAAAGGGAATGGGAAATAGTGACCTTTCAAGGGTTGCAGAAACCGCTGCTGACACCTATTTGAGATTGAGAAAAGACGTAATGCCGAACCTTTTCCTTAAGGAGACAAAAATGGGAAACGATGATGTGTATTATGGTATGAGTATGCAGCAAATACAGGAAGAGATACTTGGGGTAATAAAAGATATCAAGAAACTTGGAAGGCTGCCTGTTGTAAATTTTGCAGCAGGTGGAGTGGCCACTCCTGCAGATGGGGCCTTGATGATGAAACTCGGAGTGGACGGAGTATTCGTTGGAAGTGGGATATTTAAGTCCCCAGATCCCATTAAAATGGCAAGAGCTGTTGTGGAGGCCGTTGAAAACTATGAAGATTATAGGATGATTGGAAATGTTTCCACAGGACTATCATCTATGGATGGAAAGGATATCAATGATATCCCTAAGGAGCAGAGGTTAGCTGAAAGGGGAATTTAAGGAATGCCGGGAGATTTCAGCTTACTTTATGTTCTAGAAGTAGTTATCATCCTGGCTGTTCTTTTTATACTTTCACAACTTTTCAAGCTGTTTGACGTAAGAGGTGCCATAGGTGCGGTGGTAATAGGGGTCATAGTTTCTTTTATGGGAAATTTAAACTGGTTGATTCTCCTGATAGTATTTGCTCTAGTTTCTCATCTTGCAACCAAATTTAGGTTTGCTGAAAAAATGGAACTTAAACAACAGGAGGGAAAGGAAGGAGAGAGGAAGATATCCAATGTTTTTTACGGTGGAGCCATTGGAGTTGTTGTGGCTTTTTTAAACTTTTTTATTCCGTCAACATTTCCGTTATTTGTTCTTTTTGCAGCAGCCTTTGCAGCAATAACCTCTGATACCTTTGGATCTGAAATAGGAGTTGCGGATAAAAAAACCTACATGATAACAACATTCAAAAGGGTGGAAACCGGGGTCAATGGAGGGATTTCCATATTAGGGGAAATTGCAGCATTGGTAGGATCTTTTCTCATTGCCATATCATATGTTATTTTAACCAGAACACCGAATTGGGTCTTACCATTTTCGGTCATAATGGGTGCAGGCTTTCTTGGTTGCCAGGTGGACTCTATCCTGGGTGCCATTCTGGAGAACAGTAATAAACTTTCAAAGGGGCAGGTAAATTTAGCTGCATCCATAGTTGCTGTCCTGTTTACCATTCCGTTCATGCTTTTCCTTTGATGCAAATAAAATGATTGATATTTTAAAATCTAGAGTGAAAACACTTACCTTAAAACAGAACTTTTTAAGAAATTACTGGGTTTCTCTCATGTTGATTAACTGAGAAAGATAGGTAGCCCTTTCATTTGCCAGAATAAGATTAATTTCACCAAACCTCTGTCTTCTTGCCATGGGAAGATAAGCTTGAAAATTTTCCAGCATATAGTCATTGGCCTGATCCAGGAACTTATCCTGACTGAAAACGATGTCACAGTTTAAACCCTCTTTCGCTTTCCCGTTTAAAAAATAAGGGTATTTTGATATTGTTCTGCTTAAACCCATTGTGGGAAGGTAATTATTTGAAATGGAAAAAATCGAACCCTCTCTTGCTATGCTTATGTCTGTAAGAAGACTCAGTTCAACCCCAAGATCTGAGCATTTTCCATTAACAAGTGAAAATACTGGCTTATTTAACATGGCAACAAAGGAAGCTACTGTATTCACCATATCAAGAAATTGCATGTTTTGATTCTTCCCGAAATTCCTGATCCCACTGAGAAAGTTGTCATTTGATCCTGTAATTGCAACAGATTTTACCTTGTCGTCTGCCATTGCCAGTGAAATGGCCTTCAGGAACTCTTCAAAAAATAATAACGTGACCTTCCCAGCATCATCAGATAGTATGGTGATCACACCGATACCATCTTCCTGCCAGAAGCTGATCTCTTTGAATCCTGCTACTCTTGGTGCCTTACTCATTGTAATATGCCAACCTGTAAAGTCTTACCCCAATGCCAACTATGAAAAGCAGTGCCCCAAGACCCATTCCAAAACCAGCTTCCTGCATAAGGTTTGTTGGGTTAGCCTGGATCATTAACCACAGTATTTCGACAGAAATAATGAAGAGAATGGACATTATGAAATTAACCGACTTCTGGCTGATCTGAATTCCCTTAACAGGATTTGGAGTTTGCATTGACAGATGGGCATAGTTTGAAGATTTCATTGTTCCAAAGGCTGCAAAGGCGGTTGCTGCACCATATGCACCAACACTCAGGGTGTTTGTTATGTTGATGCCATGCATAAGGTTTCCAAGTTCCATTGCAAGTTCGAAGATACCGAGAGATAGAAGAATTACAAAAACGATGAAAGAGCCAGTTAATTTAACCAGTGAAGTCTTGAAAGCGCCCTTCCTGTAAAGATGCCCGAATGCCAGGAAGAAACCCATGACTATTACAAATGGTGGTACCAGAACGATTGCTACTCCTGTATTGTTTATTGGTATCCCTGGTGCCATCACTCCCCACAGGGAAAGTATTACAAGGTAAATAATTGCAAGAACACCGAATGCTGTAAACACAGGTCTGGATAGTGGGTGTAAATTGTTTGATCTATCTATAAATGGAACAATTAGGAAGTATATAAGAGGTATGCCACCAAATACGGCCGAAGCCATCAGGGGAGAATATGCACCGAATAAGTTGAAAAACTTAAAATCTATTGCTTTGTAAACGAACAGCAAGAACCATGGTGGGTAGGGAGGTACGTAGGGAGCCAAAGGTGAAGTTGAAGAAACCTGTGGGAAAGGGTCAAACAGGGCTGGTACTCCCATATGCATTACCCTTAAGGCATCTATGACCGATGGAAGGAAAATAAGTATACCGAATGTAAATGCCGCTAATTGAATCATGAATACCATGTTATATGGGTACCATTTTTTGTATTCTGGCTTATCCTTGTCAACAGCAGGGGCCTTATAGTTCGCCATCCTCTGGGAGGGCATCATTCCATTGGCTTCCGCTAGATAGAAGTGGAACCCAAATAGAGCTCCTATTAAGGCTGCCAGAATAATGTGTAACCCTAACATTCGTATGAAGAGTGAGGTGTTCGTTCCATTGCCGAAAACTATTTCTTCTGAAATCTTTCCCAGTAAGGGCACTGAAAGGGCTATTCCTCTTCCCACATCAGTGGCATCAGAGGATAACACATCGCCTGTCATGGAGTACCCAAAGTATCCCACGCCTATGGTTAGAGTTAACAGGATTACACCTGTTACCCACTGGAGCTCCCTTGGTCTTTTATATGCTCCATTAAAGTAATTCCTGAACATGTGCAGATAAACCAATACAACCATGGCATAAGCTCCGTATAGATGGGTTGTTAGGAATATTTCTCCATATGGAACATCCCTCAAAATATATTCGGTACAGACATATGCGTTTGCCGGGTTATAATAAAGCAGTAATATTAATCCCGTTACAACCTGATATATGAAAGCCATTGATATGAGGGCTCCAGTCCAATACCAGAAACCACCTTTTTTTCTCATATAATCAGGAACTGTTGCCATGGGCAATTCTTCTATCTTTAGGGGGTCTTCTCCCAAGATATTCTTAATGCTGAAGTTCTTCTTTATATCATTCAAATTCATTGATTCACCCTTAACTAAGATGCAAGTTTTGTTACTGTTGTTTTACTGAGGTTTGGAATGGCATGTCCACCGGTCAAATCTGATGGATGCCCAAATACAACTGGTCCTGTTAATTTTTTTGCATACAGTGTGTCTGTTAAACTATCATATTTTAGAGTCACAAAGGGAAGTGGTCTCTGCGTTGGATGAGTAACTATTCCTGCACCCTTAAACGGATCATAGGTACTTCCATGACAGTTACAGTGAATAACACCATGAGTTATCTTATTGGCAGTTATTGCAGCAGTAACGTTTACGGGTAGTTGTGATATCTGACTTGGTGGATAGTAATGTATAATGGGAGGAATGCATCCCAGATGTTGACATATAGCGCTGTAGGAGACAATGGAATTATTAGGACCTACACCTCCTGTAAACGAATAATTTGCTCCAGTAGCGTCTATAGTAACCGACGATGGTGGAACTCCATCGGAGAACCTTATTATGAAATTCGGCTCATCAGATAATGGATAATAAAATATCCATACACTGGGAGATTCAACTTCAAATTGACTTGCTTTTAGTGGAACGGGTGGACTGTTTGGTGTGCTTGGGTCGTTCCAGTAAAGGAGCGTTTCTGGAAAGTTGGTTAAGCCCACAGACGGCGTAATAAGGTTCTGCACAACTCCCTTACCGAGCCCTCCCACGGCAGCGACAGCTGATAAACCAATTACCGTTTTGAGAAACCCCCTTCTTGATGGATCAACTTCTCCTGTCATAAATGGTTATTGAATTAATGGTTAAAATGATTTTCCATTGAACTAATCAATATTTCAATGCATTTATGAAGGGTATATTGACCTTTATAAACTTCCAACGGTTATTAACTTGAATTTTAAAACGCCTTTTAAAAGAAATGGAAAAGTTGTTATAAATTGGATCTATAAAACTAAGTGGACTTCGAGGAATATACAAAAAAACAGAAAAGAACTTCTCCTGATAACAGCTCAATAATAATGGTTGCGCTGGGGTTAACTGGGGAATCCGGGGAATTTGCTGACATTGTAAAAAAACATCTGTTTCAGGGACATCCCTTAGATACAGAGCATCTGGTTGAAGAGTTGGGAGATATCCTGTGGTACATTTCTGAGGGGGCGAAGATCTTAGGAGTTTCCTTGTCGGAAGTGGCTCAGAAAAATATTGAGAAATTAGAAAAAAGGTATCCCGAAGGTTTTGATCCTGGTAGAAGTATTAATAGGAAACCGTAACCAGTATTGATTTTAAAAATAGCTTCTTCAAGGTTTATTGTTTGTTAACTATGGCGATTATTGGTGGATTGACACAGAGTGGCATGGTGAAATTTCCAGTTTCTAATGATTAAGTATTTCACTGCTTTTATACCGCTTAACTCTCTAATAAGGCTCCTTCATTATAAATCACTAATTACTATATACAACACGTATCACTTAGAATCCGGTGTTTTCAGTAAGAAATAATGTAAAAAAAATTATTTGACAGTCATCATATAATTATCATAGGATTGATAATATGGTTTCATACGCTCAAATTTTTTACTAATAAAAATTAATAAGACATTAAAAGTTATACAGGATAATATGAATTTAATTAATGACGTTTATTACTCAGTGAAAAAAAAATTTACCTTTAAGATTATAATAATTCTTTCCCTGATCTCAATCCTTATCTTTCCCGCTGTCTTGATAGAGAATTCATCGATCCCCACTTCAGATTCACATATGTTTTTTATGGTAGGTCGTAGAACTTCCACAATCAATGGAACCCCTGGAAATGGATCTGTTTCAGAAAGCTATTTTGTGTTGACCCATAACCTAAAACCGGCAGCTAATATTACAGTGAGACTGAACACATCAATCGAATTGTTTAATACTGTTCATATAACGTTCTGCTATATCCACCCATATATCAATATGCGAACAGGAAGCGATGGAAATTTTTCAATTGATTCCAATCAAATTTCAAGATTGATCCCGAAGAGTATGAATCCAAAAGAAATTTTAGTGGAAACCTTATCGGTGAGTAATTACACGGTTTATGATAATCTCAGCCATCTCATAAGCGGTCAAAAGGATAATTGCTTTCAATTTAGGCAGGTTTTCCTATCTGGAGGATTATCCGGCAGTTCCACGAATTCAATTTTAGTGGCCTTCTTACCTTCCGGTGAACTTGGTTATTATGGATTTGCCCCTGTTTTTTATGCCCCTGGAGAGACGGGAAAAAGTTACAACCTTTCGTATTACTTTTCCAATGGAAACAAAACCGTAAATCCGAACGTGTCGTTTATGGGAAATGCAAGTTTTAACCATATTTATTCTTTTAACACGAATGAAGCATCCCTTTTAGCCATGAACGAAAACCCTGAATACCTACATTTTAAAGCAGATAGCTCCCCGGTAAATGTTTCATTTTATAGCAGTGTAACCACATTTCAGAATGGGATAAGTAACGGCGGCTTATTGTTTTTATCTGGAGGGTCGGAGATTATGCTGTTGGTTGTTGTATTCATGGTTATCATTCTTTTTACCCCCATGTTCAACCCTTCTGTTTATAAAAGGTATCTTTCCCTGCCAAGGAAAAGGAGTTATATTCTTATAAATGAATTTTTAGCTTCTCTCGTTGCAATGTCAATTTTTGAAGGTGGGGCGTTTATAGCAACTTCCATATTGAGTTCTGTTATTTTTCATTATACGCTTTCAGACTTGGCCTTTTTATATATTTATTTATTCAGCATAGCCGCCTTTGTTGTATTCTCGTCTCTATATACCATTTTGTGCAGTTATTTTGTTGGAAATAATTTGGCTAAAACAGGTTTAACCATCTTTCTAATCATAGGATATCCCATAATTGATTCGATTGCCAAAGCACGCATGGAACTGTCATCCATAGCTGTTTCATCTCCTTTACGTCGCGGAACGATTAATGATCTTTTCAAACCTATCCTTGACAGCATAAGAACTCATAACCTACTGAGTGGGTTATTGCCTGTCCTTAATGTTGAGGAACTAAACAATTATCTATTAAGAAATCCTGCGCCTGACGTTATAATGCTCAATCATTTATCCATATTTGATCTAAGCCCCCTTATTTTCCTGTCATCAATAATTTCAATCTCCCTTGGTTTGTTTTATTTATCGGTAAGACGGCTCAATAGGTATTAATTTTTTTTTCTTTTCCGTAACTGACGACTTATATGTCATTAACCCTTCATGACTGGAGGCTTCTTATTTGTTAATATGTTCTATATACTACATTTTTTTACTAATAAAAATTAATAAGACATTAAAAATTATACCCCATTAATATGAATTTGAGGAATGACGTTTATCAGTCAGTGAAAAAAAAGTTTACCCTTAAGATTATAATAATTCTTTCTCTGATCTCAATACTTATCTTTCCAGCTGTCTTGATAGAGAATTCATCAATCCCCACTTCAGATTCACATATGTTTTTTATGGCAAGTTGTAAAACTTCCGTAATTAATGGAACCCCTGGAAATGGATCCTTTTCAGAAAGCTATTTTGTGTTGAACCATAACTTAAAACCAGCAGCTAATCTTACAGTGAGACTAAACACATCAATAGAATTGGTTAACACTATTAATAATTCGGTCTGTTTTATCCACCCATATATCAATATGCGAACAGGAAGTGATGGAAATTTTTCAATTAATTCCAATCAAATTTCAAGATTGATCCCGAAGAGTATGAACATAAAGGAAACTACTGCATATACCTTATCTGTGAGTAATTACACAATTTATGATAATTCCAGTCATCTCATCAGCGGTCAAAGGGATAATTGCTTTAGATTTAATCAGATCTGCCTATCTAAAGGGTTATCCGGTGGTTCCACGAATTCAATTTTAGTGGCCTTCTTACCTTCCGGTGAACTTGGTTATTATGGATTTGCTCCTGTATTTTATGCCTCAGGAGAGACGGGAAAAAGTTACAACCTTTCGTATTACTTTTCCAGTGGACCCAAATATGTGTGCCCGAACCTGTTATTTATGGGAAATGCAAGTTTTAACCATATTTATTCTTTTAACAAAAATGAAGCTTCTCTTTTAGCCTTGAACGAGAAACCTGAATACCTACAATTACGAGCAGATAGAGTGCCTGTAAGCACTTCATTTTATAGCAGTGTAACCTCTTCTCAGAATGGGATAAGTAACGGCGGCTTATTATTTTTATCTGGAGGGTCGGAGATTATGCTGTTGGTTGTTGTATTCATGGTTATCATTCTTTTTACCCCCATGTTCAACCCTTCTGTTTATAAAAGGTATCTTTCTCTGCCAAGGAAAAGGAGTTATATTCTTATAAACGAATTTTTAGCTTCTCTCGTTGCAATGTCAATTTTTGAAGGTGGGGCGTTTATAGCAACTTCCATATTGAATTCCGTTATTTTTCATTATACGCTTTCAGACTTGGCCTTTTTATATATTTATTTATTCAGCATAGCCGCCTTTGTTGTATTCTCGTCTCTATATGCCATTTTGTGCAGTTACTTTGTTGGAAGAAATTTACCTAAAACAGGTTTAACCATATTTCTAATCATAGGATACCCCATAATTGCTTCCATTGCTCAGGCACTCATAGAACTGTCATCCATAGCCGGTTTACCTTCTATTTTGTTAAGTAGTCCAGCTAATGATCTTTACAAACCTATCCTTGATGGAGTAAGAACCTATAACCTAATGAGTGGGTTATTGCCTGTCCTTAATGTTGTGGAACTAAACAATTATCTATTAAGAAATCCTGCACCTAACGTTATAATGCTCAATCATTTATCCATATTTGATCTAAGCCCCCTTATTTTCCTGTCATCAATAATTTCAATCTCCCTTGGTTTGTTTTATTTATCGGTAAGACGGCTCAATAGGTATTAATTTTTTTTCTTTTCCGTAACTGACGACTTATATGTCATTAACCCTTCATGACTGGAGGCTTCTTATTTGTTAATATGTTTTTATACATTCCATTTTCTTGCTGAGACATTGTCAACTTTTAGTTAATTTTTTACTCCTTGCGGATCTCACCAACTTTATGAGCATTCGGTTGAACTGGAGAACAGTGTAGTTTTTACTCAAAGTAACCATTTCAGAGTGGTTTCAATTTTCAAATTACCAACGAGAATTTGACAATGGTCTTGCGGATAAAAATTAATAAGACATTAAAAATTATACCCCATTAATATGAATTTGAGGAATGACGTTTATCACTCGGTGAGAAAAAAGTTTACCCTTAAGATTATAATAATTCTCTCCCTGATCTCAATACTTATCTTTCCTGCTGTCTTGATAGAGAATTCATCAATCCCTACTTCAGATTCACATATGTTTTTTATGGCAAGTTGTAAAACTTCCGTAATTAATGGAACCCCTGGAAATGGATCCTTTTCAGAAAGCTATTTTGTGTTGAACTATAACTTAAAACCAGCAGCTAATCTTACAGTGAGACTGAATACGACTATCTTCCTGATTAACTCCATTAATAAAACAGTCAGTTTTATCTACCCATGCATCAATATGCGAACAGGAAGTGATGGAAATTTTTCAATTGATTCCAATCAAATTTCAGGATTAATCCCGAAGAGTATGAATCCAAAAGAAACTTTACTGGAAAACTTATTTGTAAATAATTACACGGTTTATAATAATTCCAGTCATCTCATAAGCAGTCAAAAGGATAATTGCTTTCGATTTAGGCAGGTTTTCCTATCTGGAGGATTGACCGTTGGTTTCACGAATTCAATTTTAACAGCCTTCTTACCTTCCGGTGAACTTGGTTATTATGGATTGGCTCCTGTATTTTATGCTTCAGGAGAGACGGGAAAAAGTTACAACCTTTCGTATTACTTTTCCAGTGGAAACAAATCCGTAAATCCGAACGTGTCGTTTATGGGAAATGCAAGTTTTAACCATATTTATTCTTTTAACACGGATGAAGCATCCCTTTTAGCCATGAACGAAAACCCTGAATACCTACATTTTAAAGCAGATAGCTCCCCGGTAAATGTTTCATTTTATAGCAGTTTAACCTCTTTTCAGAATGGGATAAGTATAGGTAGCTTATTTTCATCTGGAGGATCGGAAATAATGCTTTTGGTGGTTGTATTCATGGTTATCATTCTTTTTACCCCCATGTTCAACCCTTCTGTTTATAAAAGGTATCTTTCTCTGCCAAGGAAAAGGAGTTATATTCTTATAAATGAATTTTTAGCTTCTCTCGTTGCAATGTCAATTTTTGAAGGTGGGGCGTTTATAGCAACTTCCATATTGAGTTCCGTTATTTTTCATCATACGCTTTCAGACTTGGCCTTTTTATATATTTATTTATTCAGCATAGCCGCCTTTGTAGTATTCTCGTCTCTATATACCATTTTGTGCAGTTATTTTGTTGGAAATAATTTGGCTAAAACAGGTTTAACCATATTTCTAATCATAGGATACCCCATAATTGATTCGATTGCCAAGGCACTCATAGAACTGTCATCCATAGCTGGTTTACCTCCTTTTTTGCTTAACGCGCCTATTAATGATCTTTACAAACCCCTCCTTGACAGCATAAGAACCTATAACCTACTGAGTGGGTTATTGCCTGTTCTTAATGTTGAGGAATTAAATAAGTACCTATTAAGAACTCCCGCAACCGGAGTTGTAATGCTCAATCATTTATCCATATTTGACCTGAGCCCATTTATTTTCCTGTCATCAATAATTTCAATCTCCCTTGCTTTGTTTTATTTATCGGTAAGACGGCTCAATAGGTATTAATTTTTTCAGGGAATGTGAACCTTTCAGGTCTCCTATGGTAAGGTTTCGTTGCGTGACACCCAGCATCATTTCCCATGTTAATCATGCCATATTAAATGCTTAATTCCGACCCTTTCATGAACATAACCATTGACAAAATTGAAAATTTGTCCCTGAAGTGGCAAGGAGATCATGGGAACCAATATGCAATCCCACCGTGAAAAACACTGGAAAATATGGGGATTGAAGGAATTCAATCGTGCCAGATGATGTGCAGCATTTATTTTACATCCTGAAGAAGTACTAGGGTTTCAACCTTCTATCCTCATCTTGGGATGAACCATTTCGGCAATTTTTCTTGCGTTCCTGACCAGCTTTTCGAATTCTTCGAATGTTAACTGCTGCTTTGAGTCCGATAATGCACTGTCTGGATCGTTATGAACTTCGACCTCAAGCATATCGGCACCTGCGGCAACCGATGCAAGTGCTATGGCTTCAACGTAGTTCCGGTTTCCCGCCGGGTGGCTTGGATCTGCGCAGATCGGAAGGTGTGTGCGTTCCCTCAGTACAGGAATCGTGCCTGAATCCATCGTAAACCTTGTTGCGTTGTCGAACCCTCTTGTTCCCCGATAACAGAGAACAATCTTCTCGTTGCCGCCAGAGAGAAGATATTCCGCCGAACTGAGCCACTCGGTTATTGTATTGGCCATTCCGTTCTTAAAGAGAACTGGCTGGTTGCGTGAACCTAGAAACTTGAGTAAAGAGAAATTCTGGGCATTCCTGGATCCAATCTGGATCATGTCCACATCGTTAAATGCTTCATAGTCTGATATGTCCATCAGCTCTGTAACCACAGGAAGGTTGGTGATTTCCTTAGCCTGCTTCAGAATCTTAATTCCGCTTTTCCCCAGTCCCTGAAATGAATAGGGGGTAGTTCGCGGCTTGAATGCCCCTCCTCGCAGCATGTCTGCTCCAAGTTTTTTAACAGTTTCAGCTATCTCAAGGGTCTGGTCTTCAGATTCGACAGCGCATGGGCCAGCTGCTATTACCAGGTTCCCATTTCCGATTTTTACCCCGTCAACGGAAACGATTGTATCGGTTGGCTTTATCTTTCTGGAATTCAGGCCTTCCTGCTTTACCACTGCTATGTTCTCCGGAAACTCCTGAAGCGTGCATTGATCATTTGTAAGAAACAATCGTTTCCCATATAGAGAAATCTCCTTGAACTCAACAGAGGATTCAAGCATGCTCTCCCTAACCAGATCAGTGTTGTATCCAGATGTCGGAACAACGATCGTTTAATTCACCTCCTATCTTGTTCATTTTTTCTTCAATGTCCTTCAGGATACGGATCGTGAACGGATTTCTGATTATGGTGTCCATCAAGACTGTTCTATTCTGCTCCTTACAGATCGAAGCCATTGAATCAAGAATACGCTTGGATCTCGTATTCAGATCAGTGGTACTGCATACCTGATCTGCAAGTAGTGACATTACGTAAGGTATAACCTGGATCCGAGATATCAATTCATCATGCTCTTCAGCTGTCATGGCCGTTACGGTGAACCCATGGAACAGTTCCCGAACCAGGTCCTCTGAATTCTGCGGAGAGATATCGGAAATGAAGGCGATATTCTTCAGTTCTTTGTCTTCAAATGACCCAGGACCAAATAACGGATGAATGCTAATTACCCTATCCTTGAACCTGAGCATCGAACTTTTGGAAGAGGTCAATTCCATACATGTTACACGAGATGAAAGATGTTCCAGATATTCCACACTGACATCAAAAGGAGTTGCAATGATGATCAGGTCTGCCCGATCTAAGACGTCTCCCAGAATACCCACATTATGTTTATCAATGCCTATCAGAGTGTGTGAGGAACCAGATAAAATTTCACATACCGTCGAACCAATTCTACCCCTGCTCCCAATAACGATGATATTCATTCATCCACCTCCAGCTTTATGATACGAGACCTATGAAACTCATCAGATAGGGATGCTGGATCTTTAAAGGATAGATTCCAAATCCTGATGGAACTATCCTGGGTTTGTCTCGAAATCTGGATTCTAAGATCATAGGGCTCTCGACCCTCATTAACCACATGAACTCCCTTGCTTACAGCCCTCTGGATAAATGGCAACTCAATGTTTACGTCTGTTAATATCCTGTCACCCGGTAAGCATAAAAACTCTGCCAGCATTTCCTGCAGTGCTTCTGTTCCCGTTACTGAAGCATCGTGCTTAACGTGTTTGCCAGTACATTCAGACATGATTGTCAATTCAAAGAGTATGTTGATAAATCTTTCCTCAATGGGATCACGCACATTCAATCTCTTCAAAACCTGCAATTCCCGGGTTCGATCTCTCAAATCAAGTTTTCTTGCCCTCTTTACCTGTCCTATGGATTTGCCGAGTTCCAATCTTTCCTTGAACAGGGATAATAGCAATCTACTATTCTCCATGAGTTTTTCCCGCAAGTCCTCGAGGACATCGCTTTTTTCAATGCCATCACCGATAAAATAAACCACTTCTTTTCATTTCAGTGTGCGTGATATTGTCACACATTATAAATTTTTTGCAATTATGAAGTAAATAACACTCAACTACGTTCTCAGATCTGCTTTCCGATCTTAACTGATTAACACCTCATTGACCCACTTAAATTTTGTTTGTTCACCTGTTTATAGATCAGGTTCCCCATATGCCATAGTGATTATCACCTTCCAGAGATAAATTCTGATAGTGAGGCATTCATAAGGTCAGAGTGACCTTTCTGCTCATTGGCCTAAAGTGTCAAAACCATATAGACAATCAGCAGCACTGCAATTAAGAGAACCAGAATCCCTGAAATTACAACAGCCTTCGATGACGGAATGAAAGTTCCAGATACTATACTTCTTTTATTTTTTATGAAACTTCTGAGAGCCATTACCTGCATAAACCCTCCAGACACCACTAAAATAATTCCAATGGCTGCAGAAAGTGGAGCAGAGGTGTTTGGACTGTGTGGAACAAGTTCCTTTATGATAATTCCAAATTTAGCCACGACAAACCCCAATGCCATGACTGCTATTCCCGTTCTCACCCAGGCTAAATATGTCCTTTCATTGGCCATATGATCTGTAACAGTTGCCATGTTTTTGTTTGATTCCTTTTCCGTAGTATTGAATTACTAAAAGCTATTTAATTTAACCCCGATAAAATTGTGTTGTTCCTGGCTCATAAAAAATAATTTCAGTAAAATTTTAATTGAAGAAAGTAAACTCATGATTCTTTCTTCAGATATTTATCAAAAAGATCATTGAATTGTTTCTCAATTTCACTGATATCCCTGTCCCCTCTTGAAAGCCTGAGCTCACCCAAATATCCTGCCAGATGCATTAATTCAGCAATAATCCTATTCTCTTCTTCTATGATCCTCATGTGGCGGCTTGCGTATTTTGAATTGAGTTCCATAAGTTCTTTCATGAGTTCTATTCTTGTTTTCTTAACAACATTTCTTTCACCTTTGCCTGTAAATCCTCTATTTTCTTTAGGTCCATTTTTAGAATCTTTAGCTGTTCTTCCGCCATTTCCACTTTCTCCTGCCATTCGTTCACCTTATTTTTCAACTCCTTCTCATTCAAGCCTGAGAAGTTTTCATTTTCCATCCTAATCTCATCAGTATCTGAAAATAGGATTCAATCTTTTCCAGAGAATATATAGATATCATTGAGTTCCCTATGGCGGTTATATACAGTTGACACTATAATTATATTTTGTATCATTTCTTATGGAAAACACCGGATTTAGAAGTAATCAAAATGTATTACGTAATTACCAGTTACACTAACAACTGCAAGAAGACATAAGAGCAAAAGTGAGAAAGAACACTCTGAATCCGGTAGATAAAGCAATAGAAACAAAACTCAGTAATTCATTGTCTGATAACGCATACAATGATGAACTGATGGATAAAGCCTATTCATTGTGAAATTTGAGTAATGCCAGTTAGGAAGGTAAGGTAGAATCAACTAACAATTTCCACCATAGTGAGTTCCTATGATTTATTATCCAGGTTTACATTTGATAAATACTGACTGGGGAATGGAATAATATGGAAGATCGTGGAACAGCTGAGTTGAGAAAATTATTCATAAATGTGGAGAATTCCGTAAATCTTGCAGCATGTAGCCAGGGAGCACTATTGTTTACCGTCAGAAATTCATTCCAGAAATATCTGGATGATCAGGTAGAGTTTGGGAATCCGTGGGATATCTGGTCCCAAAAAGCAAAGGAGTTTCAGAAGATTATATCTAGATTAATAAACGCAAGAGAAGATGAAATTGCGGTTCAATCTTCCGTTTCCTCTTCATATTCTTCTTTGTTGAGTTCTTTTGATTTTAAACCTGGAGATAATATTTTGACGAACGATCTTGAGTATCCAACCACCAATTTCATATCTCTGGCCCAGGAAAGAAGAGGTGCAAAAGTAATAACCGTAAGGAACATCAATGGGGAGATTTCACCGGAAAATATTGAAGAAAATTTGAATACACATACAAGACTGGTTACTTCCAATCACGTTTCATCGTTAAATGGCTTCAAAATGGATGTTGAAAACATTGCAAAAAAAGCCCACGAAAATAACTCATTCATATACGTAGATGCGTATCAATCCCTTGGAGCCATGAATGTTGACATAAGAAAGCTGGATGTGGATTTTCTTGCATCTGGGACCCTGAAATGGCTTCTGGGAGCATCTGGCGTGGCATTTCTATATGTAAAGGGTGAAATCGCTGAGGGTCTGGAGCCAACGGATATTGGTTGGTTTTCACAGAGTAATCCATTCAAATTTGGTGCCAATGAGTTGAATTATGCTGCTGGAGCTAATAGGTTCCAGTCAGGAACATGGTCCATTCCATCCCTCTATGCTTCAATAGAGGGTGTGAGAACCATAATGGAAGTGGGAGTTAGGAGAATAGAAAGAAAAATAAGGAACCTTACGGATTACACCATTCATCAACTTTCCAATCATGGGTTTTCAATTATGACACCCATGGATCATCATAAAAGGGGAGGGATAATAGCAATTAACATGATCTCCCCTGAGAGAGTTGAGAAAATCCTTAGGGAAAAGTATAAAATATTTACTTCGGCCAGAGGAAACGCCCTGAGAATAGCTCCACATTTTTACAATACCATGGGTGATATTGACACTTTTGTTCAAGTGTTGAAGGATAATTTTAGAGACGCCAGACATGCTTGATAACCCTGAAGAAACCTTTACATATATCATATCATGAAAAAAGAGATAAGGATCATCAAATTTTAAAAATATGTTCCTTCTGCATTAGGATATTTGTTTCGATTCTAGATTAAACGAACTGATATTCCTTTTTATGGCAAATGGTGGAAACTATGGTAAAAGAAGATACCAAAAATGACTTATAGGCTTATTGCCTATTATCTGCATGAATAGGTTTGCAGGTGGAGTTATACTGGGAAATAAATTGCCTGAGACACTTGACAGGGTGTCTGTAAGCTGGTCATGGTACGATAAAATTAATGGAACTGTGGAATGGATTTTTAAAAATAACACCACTGGTATTGAATCATTTCTCCTTTTCAGGAACGGCTATTATTTTGGTAATGCATTCTGGCCTGTTTACATAAACAATTCTGAGTTTAACGAAAAATTTGCCATATCCCCATTACCCCTGATAGACCAGGGTGCAAGGAATGATAATGCACCACTCTGTGTTGCAGAATTCCCGGATAAGAAGAAGATAGTTTGTTTTCTTTTTACCCTTTCACCAGGCCAACAATGGTCAATGCTTGAGGGGGGATTTTCAGAATCTCTTCCACCTTCTGCCTATTCCGTAAGCCTGGCAATAATATCAGGTGCAAGGGATTACTGTATCAAATATGATGAGACCCAGGTAAGTGATTGGGATTCCCAAACTGGTACAACATACAAGGGTTATGAGCCAAATCCAAGTACATTCAATACAGTAAAAGCTACCGTTAAAACTTCATATGTTTCTTTATTTAAAGACATAGTCAGTGATGGTTCCTGTCCCTAATTCAAGGAAATCTGATCAAAAGAGTGAAGAATCTTTCAATCCCCTTGAAGTAGTGATGGTGAAGCTTCAATAATTTCTGGATGCCCTAAGATATTATTTATGATATATCGCTTTGTTAAATTCATCTTATTCCTAATTTAACAACTTTTCAAATGGATATAAGTCAAGTCTTGTAACTCAAACCGATATCTCTTAACGTTCCACTGACTTTTCTCTTTTCGTTTCTTAGAGCAGGTTTAAGGTCATTTTTGTGTTAGTTATGTTAAATTTAGTACAATACTTTTGCAATTCACTATAATGAATAAAATTCTAAAGAGTGTAGAATAGGATGTCTTCAGGCCATCGTTATGAAAAATTAGGTCTGTAGCTCGCAGACAGCGTAAATATACCGTCCTGGAATTTTATTGAAACCTGAAAATGCAAAACTGTTGTTAGTACTCAATAGGTTTTTTTGAATAACTTTTTCCATTGATAAAAGTTGAATGTGAAAGAAAACAAAGATGTCAAAATCATCCAGATCTTATTGGAGATTTTTATTCTCAGTTACCTGTCCTCAAATTTCATCATTCTTCCATCACCATAGGTTCGGAAATAGTATCTGTAAATCTTATCACCGGATCTTGCCTCACATTCCCTTCCCCTGTTATAATTCCCTTCCAAGTTAATATAATCTATGAAGCCCCATCCTGTTCTCTTTTTCACGTTGTTTACCATTGACTCAAAAATATCTGCGCAGATGTTACAGCAGAAAAAGGTCCTTTCCCCTTCAATATCCCTATAATATTCCCCCCAAGTGGCATCGCACAATGCACATCCTTTTTCATTGTTTGTTTTTATACATCTCACCCCTTTCCATTCTTGCATCCAAATAATCGCTAAATGCCCTTGATGATACTAAGTAGGCTGACTGGATATCCTCCATCTCCTCTTCTTTTCCATACTTTTCAATGAGATCAAGAGCAACATATGAATGGGAAACGTCTGCCTCATATCCCTCCTTGAGAAATGCCTTTACCTGTGAAGTCACTTTGTCAGATTTCAATATTTCAGGGTCAAAATATGGGTATTTTGCGCCATATCTTCCAAGATCCCTATTGGCAATTAATTCAAGGGAATGCATGGCGACCATTGTTTCAATCCAGGTCCTGTCTCTTCCTATCCTATTCCATAAATCAACTGCCTTTTTGGTTGCAGGTAATGGTTTAGCATTGAGTATTTCGTCTCTCGTTAAACCCAAAGATATTCCCATCTGAATCAAAAGCTCGTGGTGGGAGGGTTCATTTTTTCCAACCCCCTGCATTTCGGTTATTATATTTTCCAATTCATAATCATGAATTTCATCATAATCACTCTTGGCAATAACATAGGCACATGACTTTATCCACTGTTTCAGGAAGTGGTGATGCTCAATAACATACCCCTTTAACAGGTTCACGTCATATTTTTGCATAGCAAGTATAAACGGGTGAGGATTGTCTCCTCTAAAAATTTTTACAAAATCGTCTATTATCCATCTTTTTAATCCCTTACCATCAAGGGAATAAAATCTTTCAAGCCTTTTCTCTAAGTCTTCTTCACTTACTCTATACTTGACAATGTTCCTATTCAACCAGGAAACATGAGAGTAATCACTTTTTTTAGCCATCTTCAGGAAGTGTGTTGACAGAGAATAAAAATCTCCTTGAGAATGGCTTTCATAACATACGGGACATGATACCATATTCTTACATGGCTTGGAATTATTAATTTGTTTTCATAGCTTTTAATACTAATTTAATTGGGTTCTTTGATTATTTATTGAGGTAATTCTGTGCTTTTTTTGTGTGAAAAAGATAGTTAGGGTTACTCATAAATGGGATAACATAAGCCCCAAATCAGAGGAGTTATTATTCCCGATGAAGAGACAGGCCGTAGATCTCTATTTCAAGAAGATCCAGGAGAAAATTGGCATAAGGATCCACGCACACAAGTTCAGGCATACATTTGCAGTAAAGGCCATAATGGATAATGTACCCCTGAATGTATTGCAGCAATGGTTAGGGCATTCAAGTGTTCTCACCACAAGCATCTACACTCAGATAACGGGAATGGATACCTCAGAATTCATGGGGAGGGTGAGATGATACTCAATCAGATAAGACCGATGAAATACAAGAGGCCCAAGAATCCAGTTACGATCATGGTATATCCTATTTTGAGTTAAAGATTCAACTTGCGCTTCTGAGGATACATACATTATATCATGACCTGACATTTTTATTCTTTTCTTCCTCATCAAGGGTAATTACTATACCACCGCTAATAATGGCAGTCGTTATCTATACGCCACCGGCTGTGAGCTTAGTTGATCCAAGAGATTCTGGCCACAATTCCAGGCATTAGGAAATTTTCCAGAAAGTCAGCCATAATGCACATTTTCTCAAAAACCGGCTTATATACTTTTACGAGTTTTCAGAATTTTAGGATACAATTCCTGATACAAATATTCCATTATAACCTGTATAACCATCAATTACCGAACCGTCAGGAAATCCTTTACATTACGGTGTTGAAGCGAAAAACTAAACCTGAATTCAAAGACACTTGAGTGCGAGATCTCAGTTCTCCTGAAGGGAAAAAGTTCGGTGATTGGTGAATTATAGTATTCCTGTCCCAAGGAGTATGAGCAAGAGTCCACCAAGCATTCCTGCCATACTGATGTATTTCACAATATCAACCCTGTCAGAGCGTTTATACATACTTCTATTATGATATACCATTATAAATTATTTTCCTATTCTTCACGATGAAGATATACTGCGGCGAATCAGGTAAGGGCAGCAGTTCCAAACCACACTTCTGCTGCTGATATGCAAGTTAACCCAAGGAAATCTATTATCCCGCTTGCAGCTGGTATAGAAATTTTGAAGAGATAACCATGACCACCCTGGAAGTGTGAAAAAGTGAAACTGTAAGTTTTCAACCTGACCTGGAAATCTTCAAAACAATCGATTGCACCCTCTATCTGAACCCACGTAAGATAGGATTTTCGATCCGGTGAGATCTGACTTTCAGGATCTACATGGTAACCATGTTGTGCCAGTATTGAAATGATCCCATCCATCATATCTTGTGAAAATCCACTCTGGACATCAGAATTTACGGGGTTTATTTCAGGGTTATCGTTTTTATCCCTTTCAGTTGCAGCAAAATATGGTAACTCTGGTAACTCTGGTAACTCACCCTTTGGAGACCACCATTTTTCCGTACTCTTCAATGAGTTATCGTTTGAGTTACAATTTGATTTTAACGGTATCTGATCCAATACATCCTTTGAGTTATTATAGTTACCATTCTGTACTGTCTCCTTTGTAAAATACCGTTCTTTAGTGCTTTTGACAATGGCTTTACTGGTTTCAAATACCAAAATGTTACTTCACCACAAGCATCTACACACAGATGGCGGGAATGGATACCTCAGAATTTATGGGAAGGGTGAGATGATCATAAGATAAGCATGAGATCCCATATCTCGAGGAAGAAAAAATTTCGGTGATTGACTTAGATTAAACCGCTGAGACCATAAATCAATAATGCCACGGAAGCAAGCAGACCTGCAACCAGAACAGCGCCCACATATGGATTCCTCTTTTCACCTTGCATTTGTACCATAACAATCAAATCCAATGAAAGTATCAAATCGTTCCCTTCGTAAACCAGTCAGTCAATATGGTATCAAAATCCGATTAGATTTTGATTGATTCTTTCCATGCATTCAGTTCCTTTGCCGAGAAATCATCATTTGCTTCCTGTATCTTCACAAGAGCTTCCAGAGCAGGCTTTCTTTTCACGTCTTTTCGTACTATTGGCTCACGTGGATCAGGTCTTATCCTGATTTCCCGCTTTTTACCACCATCACATTTTAGCTGAGCCAATTGTTTTCGATGTTTCCAACATACTATGGCGGTTATATACAGTTGACACCATATTTATATTTTGTATCATTTCTTACGGAAAATATCGGATTTAGAAGCGATCAAGATGTATTACGTAATTACCAGTTATGCTCACAACTGCAAGAAAAAATAAAAGTAAAAGTGGGAAAGAATACTCTGAATCTGGCTGATAGAGCAATATAAACAAAGTTCAGTAATTCATTGGCTGATAATGCATACAATGATGAATTGATGGATAAAGCCTATGCATTACATAATTTGAGTAATGCCAGTTAGGAAGGTCTGGAAGAATCAACCATCAATTTCCGCCATAGCGTATGAGAAAAAATTTAAATATCAGGAAAATAATATGAATAAAGAGCCAACAGAAACAAAGCCTGAAACAATGCATACCAAAGAAGAGCTGGCTAGACTGCTGAATTTGTGGCAACAGAAGTTTAACGAAGCTCCAGAAGGGAGCGAGAGGCAGAAAGAGGCAAATAAAAAGATTAGGAAATATACAACTGAATTAAAGAAGCCAGCAAAGAACGGGACGACCCCCGAAAGAGCGAAGCTCACGGAAGGACGTGATAACGAATGAACGAAAAAAGAGAGACGTGGGGAGAATGTGAACATGCTCTAAAAATGTATCGGCGGGCTTTAGATATTGCGAAGAAGGAATTTGAAAGAAGGGTTGACGTTTTAAAGAAAGAATATTTTGAGTTTAAGACAATCTCAAAGAAAAAATTTGATGAACTTGCAGAGGAACTCATAAAAAACTATATGATAGCGAAAGGGGAAGCGAAACTAGCGTTTAGAATGGCAATACACGATGTAGGTAAGGAGTGTGAAGATATGTTTTCGAAGGAAATCACAATAAACGATATTCTGGATATAGATGAGAAATTTAAAGAAGCCAGCAAAGAACGGGAAAACCCCTGAAAGAGCGAAGTTCGATAAAGGAGGTGATAACGAAAGAGCATAAGAGATTATTTAATTAAAAGACAAGTTAAGAAGATAGAAAAAGAATCAAACCATGTGCAAGAAGTAGTAGATAATTTTGTGAAATATTCATCTGAAAATAAGGAAACGAAGAAGGAAGAACCTACTTATTTGGACGTTTTTTTCATATTGGCTAATCACGAACAAAGAATAACTATGATGGAAATGCTTTTCAAAGTCGGATATTTATCAGTTGAAGATTGGGAGGAGAAGAACGTAGATGATGCAGGAAAGTGTAAAGAAATCGCAAGGAATGCTTTTAGCACTGGTCATACAAACGCCGAACAGGGCATTTCCTATGATGACGCTTTAAGTGAGTTTCTTACTTTCCTTAAGGAGAAGGAAATAGTATGAAAAGTACAAACATATAAATATCTATCTTTTCAAATATAATAAGTGAGAATATGCGAATTCCGAATGCATCTAAGGGGAAACTGATTAGGTTTTTCATAACAATAGAATGGTTTGAGGAGGGAAAGAAAAGGCACGTAGTTTTGCATGTGCGGGAACACAAGAAGGGAAAGTATCACGCGAGGATTTCACAAGCAACAGTCCCCCATAGCCCTTCTATTGAGGATAATGCTGTCTTCTAGCAATATTGGAGATTTAGTTTTTGACCCATTCGCAGGAACTGGAACAACTCTCGTAGTAGCGAAACAATTATCCAGAAGATATATTGGAGTGGAAATTGACCCTAAGAATGATGAGGAGATAAACAAAAGATTAGAAACGTTAAGAAATAGCGATAGCATAGAAAAACACCGCAGAGATTATTTGTTCACTGAGAATCTTAACAAACTATGGAGTTCAAAGAACATTGAAATCGACAAGGGGCTTTTATTTGATAAAACTTTGAATGAAGAAAAGAAATCCACCTAATTAAATAATCCGATACCTACCTATCTGTTAGAAGACAGGACTTACTCATAGCTATAAATGGGACCGTTGAGATTTGAACTCAAGTCACTAACACCCCAAGCTAGTAGGATACCAAGCTACCCCACGGTCCCCCAAAGTATGTATGCCTAAGAAAACGGCATAATTTCGTCAATAAGCTCGATGTGTGAGAGTATCATTCTTCTGCAGCAGTACCTTTCCAGCCCAAGACCGTCCATTATGGCCGAAATTTCATCTGATGTTGGTTCCCTGTTTCTTGATCTTATCTGGTTTATCTCAGATTCAAACCGTCTGTAGTCTGAACCTATTACCTTGCCACAGCTAAAACATCTTATAGGTATAATCATTCAGATCACCTGTAGGATTTCTGTCTCTTTGCCCTGGCTCCCCTTCCCATGGGCTTCTTGGGCAATTTCCTTCTGATATCATTGACCATGATTGTTCTGTCGTATTGCCTGTAAATTTCTTCCACTGTATCGTCCTTCAGATATTTCACTATACCCTTTGCCATTGCGGTCCTAGCTGCATCTACCTGTCCTGTTAGTCCACCACCGCTGACTGATATATCCACATCAATAACTGCTGATTTCTCACCTATAAGAAGAATAGGTTCCATCAATTTATCCTTGAGGAGGGCAACAGGATAAAGTTCAACCGGTGTATCGTTTATCCTGAATTTTCCAGTCCCGTTCTTGGTATATGCCCTGGCAGTGGCAGTCTTTCTCTTTCCCGTTGTTATAACAACTTTTTGTTCACTCAATTACTTTAACCTCCTTTCCCATTATTTCTGCTATTTCCCTCAGGGTGACAAAGCCACTGACCCTGTTATTCTCAGCTTTTTCGAATCTTTCGAACTGTTTATCCTTTAACTCTGCCGGAACACCATTAAATACTATGCATCTTTTAAGTGCTTCCTTTCCCTTTGCCTTGTCCTTTGGAAGCATGTCGCCAATGGATCTTTTCAATATTGCCTTTGGCATCCTTGGATAATATGGCCCTTTCCTGACACTTCCAATATCCCTTCTGCTTCTGAATCTTTCCAGAACTGCGTCCCTACCACCAGTTACGGCAACCTTGGACGCGTTGACGATGGTCACGTGTTCTCCATTAAGAAGCTGTTTTGCAACTATCGTCGATAGTCTCCCATAAACCGAATTGTCTGCATCAACATATATCATACATTCACCTCATTATTTTAATATTCTTTGGTTCAGGAGACTCCCTAGCCAGATCCAAAAGTGATATGAATTCAGACCCTGATTCCTTTATTTTCTTCATTGCTTTTTCGCTGACACCCAGGGCGGATATTCTTACCTTCTTTTCCATATATCCACTTCCCAGAACTTTTCCCGGCACAACAACAACATCTCCATCCTTGCATAGCCTAGATATTTTACCAACATTCAAGTCGGCGTAATTCTGCCTTGTTTCAGAAAGCCTTCTTGCAACATCTCTCCACATAGGTGATTGGTTCTCCCTTGAAACTTCAAGAAGGGTTTTAACCGTTTCCATGATTTTAAGGCTTGTTTTTCTTTCCATTTGTATACTCATTTTGACCATCGGAATATAAACCTGAATGCCCAAGAATTAATAAAGATTTTCACGAATACCGCTTTTTTTCTTCCCTCATGTCCCTTGAGGCAATTTCTATTTTTCTCAAGATACCCATTATTCTGTAAAATTCACTTCTTGAAAGATCCGATCTAGACAGAAGCCTCCTCATCATAACCATAGTGTTGGGTACCTTATGTGCTGGAAAGTTCACCTTTTCAGTAACTTTTTTTATGTTCTCCAGCAAAACTTCCATTTCATATCCAGACGCTCTCTCCTTTTCAGGATATTCCAGATCTTCCACTGATAGGGATTCATATAAAATAATCGTTAGTGCGTGGGAAAGGTTGTAGATGGGGTATTCAGGATTTCCAGGTATAGTAAGAAAAAAATCACACAACTCCAGTTCCGAGTTTTTCAGACCATCGCCCTCACGCCCCATCACTATGGCGGTGCTTCTCTCGTTTCTGTGTTTTTCTTTCCAATAAATGGAAGGTTTCATGGGTATCCGCCTGTAATCTTTCATGTTCATGGAAGGCACTGAGGATGTGGCCACAAGAATCTCAAATTCCTTTCTAACATCCTTCAACTTCCTGTAAAATTTCGCTGATTCAAGCAGTGGTGCTGCTTCCTTTGCCCTTGCCACCGCATCGTCATCAAAGAAAGACGTGCCGACAACAATTAAATTTGAAAAGAAAGTGTTTTTCATTGACCTTGCAATCGCCCCGATGTTTCCTTGAACTTCAGGTTCCACAAGAACAATTGAAATATTGTTCCTTTCTAACTTCATTGGGCGTTTACGTCATTTTCCTTTGTGCTTTCGTCAACCTGTGTGGGATTTTCATCGGATTCGGGCTTTGCTTCCTCCTGTGTCTCTTCCTTTACTTGCTCGTATTTTTCCGTAATAAAAAGAGTAATTCCCTTAAGATATTTCCTTGTTGCTTGAACAACCCTGTACTTTGCATCAAACCAGTCGATGCTAAACTTCATGTCTTCAGGTACGAGAATCTCAAGGTCCTCTCCCTTTTCCTCAATCTGGAATTTATCGGATCCCTTGGAAAAATTAAGGTCAATTATTCCCTTTAATTTCTCCTTTTTACCATCAAGCTTTTCAACCAGTGAATATTTATAAAAAACATCCTTTCCGGCCCATGGATGATTGTAATCAACCACAACCCTTCCCGGACTTACTGAAAGAATCCTTCCCCTCTTGTTGTTTATTCTAACCTCTTCACCAGGAACAGGATCAATTTTATTTCTCTTGAATTCTGACATTGTATGAACCTTAAGATTCTTTGAATCCCTTGATCCATAGGCGCTTTCGGCCTTTATTTCCACCTCATGTTCCTCTCCTATCTTGGAGGCTACAAGGCTCTCATTGATCTCTCCGAAAAGATCCTCGGATCCAACTACAAGAACTCCCTCTCCATACTTCTGATCCGGATCATAAATGTTGTTTTCCTTAGCTAATGCTTCATCGCTTGTTGCAACAAGTTGTTTATCTGACCCGACTCTCATCTCGAATTTAATTTTTACAAAATCTCCATTTTCCATGGTATCACCGGAATAAGTTATACGTAATTTCAGATAATATTTAAAGGTATTCTGAAAAAATGATGATTTTCAGACGCAATCAAGCATAAACGAAACCAATGTCAGAGTCAATAAAAACGATTTCACCTTTTTTTACCTCTTGCAATACAATGGTACTGTATATACATGTTTTTCCCATTTCCTGCAACCTATTTATCAGTGTTCTTCTCATATTTCCCCTAATTATGAAACCGGAATATTCCTCCTGATTAATTCCAGATCTGGATAAATCCTCTTCGCTTCCCACGAAAATACTTCCCTTTCCTTCATTCACTTTTCCGGAAATGCTAGGTCCCAGAACGTAACCTCTTGCTACAAGTTTTCCTGCCGTAAGGATACTGACCTGCGCAGTTCCTGCGAAGAGGTGTTCTGGATGCCCGGAGATAACCACTATTCTTTCACCCTTTCTTATGAGGTTGCTTTCCAATAGGAGATTGAGAACCTCATTCACAGATATGTTTTCCCTGAATTCTTTCAGTACATAGGGATAAATTCCCCTGTAAAGATTTATTCTGCATGCGACCAATCTGGAGGGTGTGGCTGCGATTATTCCTGCCCTAGGTCTCATGGAGGATACCATTCTTGCAGTATTTCCACCCCTTGTGAATGCAACGATATGATGTGCCTTAATCTGGTCGGATAGCAATTTGGTCGATCTTGCCACCGAGAATGTGATCTTGCTTCCCGTGAATTCAGCGGGTTCTGAAAAGTCGCAGTAATATTCTTCAACATAAAGGGAAGTATCCCTCAAAACCTGAACTGCTTCAAGGGGGAATTGTCCAATGGCCGTTTCTTCTGACAGCATCAGGGCATCAGTATTATCCAGGATGGCATTGGTAACGTCAGATATTTCGGCCCTTGTTGGTGATTCACTGCTTACCATACTTTCGAGCATCTGTGTGGCCACAATAATAGGTAAACCTGTTGAATGCGCCTTCTTCATAATGAATTTCTGGCTTACGGATACCTCGTGAAGAGGCATTTCAACACCAAGGTCACCCCTGGCAACCATAAGGGCATCGGATGCTTTAACAATCCCGTCCAGATTATCCAGGGCCTGCTTGGTTTCAATCTTTGATATGATCTGTATATTGCCGCCCATATCACTGATCATATCGTGAACCATATCTATCTCCTTCCTGTTCTGGACAAAGGACAGGGCTACAAACTCAACCTTATGCTCCACGGACAGCTTCAGGTACTCCTTATCCCTCTCCTGCAATATACCCATTGGAATGTAACGGCCGGGTATATTCATCCTTCCATTGTTTTTCAACGTACCTTCCATGGAGGATCTTATGGTACATTTTCTATCCCCCTCATTTACGACCTCTGTTCTTATTTTTCCATCCATGAAAAGTATTACGTCACCCTTTTTAAGTGAGGAAATCACTCCGTCCACTGCAATACTAATATCCACCCTTTCACCCTTCTGTCCCAGTGAATATTCCTTTCCCTCCAGGATTTCAATTTTTTCCTGCCCAAGAACAGCCCTTAATTCGGGCCCCTTTAAATCCACCATTATACTGACATACCTCTTTCTTTCATCAGCCATCCTGTTCCTGAATTCCACTAATTTCATGAGCTCATCAGTGTTACTGTGGGCAGTGTTGAGACGAAAACATGTAACTCCGGATTCCACCATTTTTTCCATTAATTTTTCATCTGAACATGCGGGACCAAATGTTGCAACAATCTTAGTTTTAGGCAGGATGATTTTATTGGTGTTTGAAACTTCCATGGACTTAAAAGTGTTTTCTGGTATAATAAAGAAGTGAAAAAGTCCATGCTTCAATGATGTGCAATGAAGGTTAATACCTTTAGAAAGAATAATTAGCAGTTGTGCAATAATAAATAGAATGGCGGAGAAATATCCTATTGAAGCAGTTATTGAATTGGAACGGGATGACTGCAAAATCACAAGGGCAATAATGCAGATGAATGGTGTAAAATCTGTATCCAGATTGAAAATCGAAGTGGATGAAACCCTCCACCTTGTGGAAAAGGATGAATTCAGCGATGAGGATATGCATATAATTAATTCCCTGTCAAAGAAGGTTGCCAGGACAGGACCGGGAAAGTTGTGGGTGTATGGGAAAAGTTGTTCTGCATGCAAGGCCCTTGCACTCAGCGATGCAGTGTTGATCTCAAGCAAATCTGTGGACAGCAAGAGGATAGTATTCAGAATCTTGATGGAAAATAGGGTCTCATTAAAGAAGTTGATGAAGGTTTTAGAAGAAGATGATCTTAATCCAAAGATCGTAGAGGAACCAGATGAACAGAGAAACGAGATGTCGGAGCGGGAGTTCAGTGTTTTAAAGATGTGTTATGACCTGGGGTATTTTGAAAATGACAGAGGATCATCCCTCACTGAAATAGCAAAAGTTCTGGATATATCCACCTCTTCCCTTTCCGAGACTCTGAGAAGGGCCATGAAAAAAATTGTTAAGGATTATCTCTCACGAAAAAATCCGTGAATGATTAAGAATTGTTAGAGAATTAAAATTGTGAACTCCTTATTTTCATTGCTTTTTCGTAAAGTTTCTTAAATGCCGGAAAATCAAGTTGCTGTTCCTTATCACTCATGGCTTCTTCCGGATTTGGATGGGTTTCCACCATCAATCCATCGGCTCCGGCGGCAACGGCTGCAAGCGCCAGTGGCTCCACATATTCCCTAACACCGGCAGGATGGCTCGGATCCACAACTATGGGAAACTTCACCTTCTTTTTTAGAACAGGAATGGCCGAAATATCCAGAGTAAATCTTGTGGAATTTTCGAATGTTCTGATCCCCCTCTCGACCAGTATTATATCGTCGTTCCCATCTGCCGATAGATACCTTGAAGCCTGATAAAATTCTTCCACGGTATTTCCAAATCCCCTCTTTAGAAGCACGGGCTTTTCCTGCTTTGCAACCTCCTTCAGAAGGGAGAAGTTCTGGCAGTTCCTGCTGCCAATTTGTAATATGTCTGCATAATCGCTCACAAGATCCAGTTCACTGTTTCCCATAACCTCTGTAACTACAAGCATACCGTATTTATGGGCTGCTTCCCTCATGAGTTTTAAACCCTGTTCTTTCAGACCCTGAAATGAATCTGGCGAGGTCCTTGGCTTAAATGCGCCTCCCCTCAATATATTCACTCCAAGGGATGATAGGAATTTAGCCGTCTCCATCATCTGTTCCCTGCTTTCCACGGCACATGGACCTGCTATAAATCGCAGGCTTCCTTCCGGAAAGAGTTCTCTAACTTTTTTCATTTCACTTATCATGGTAATCATTTCCCTCTTTTTTTAATTTCCATAAGAAATTCTGGTTCCTTCAGAACCGATGTTCCTATGAGATAGGCCTGAAATGGCATTTTTAGGAAGGTTTCATAATTCTCCCTGTTGATGCCACTCTCCAGAACCCTGACATCCCGATCTAACATGAGATCTAATGCCTCCCCTTCCCTTCCGTCCATGGCAAGGGTTTTCAGGTCCCTCCTGTTGTAACCACACATCACGTTTTCTCCCGTGGGTATCCTTTCAAGGTTTATCAGATCATGGAATTCAATGAGAACATCCATGTGTAGGGATGCTGCATACTCTGAAAGTTGTTCCAATCTTTCACCATTTAAAAAGTCTGCAATGAGAAGGACCGCGTCAAATCCCGATTTGTATCCAGATTCTATCATGGACTCCCTGTCCACGAAATCCTTCATCAGGATGGGTTTATTATAATTTTGAAGCCCTGTGCCGTATTGGTAATTTCCCAGAAAATGTGTGGGCTCAGTCAATATACTGAATGCATCTGCAAACTTTTCAGCATATTGTCCAAACTCCTGAACGTTCCTGAAAACAGGATCGGAAAAGCCGGAAGGAGATTGCCTCTTGTATTCTATTATGAGATTTTTCTTCCCATCCATCAGCTTTGATTTCATGGGTATGGGTTTTCTTATTCTTGCTTCAACCAATACCTGTTCCCTCTTTTCATTTCTCTGGTAAATCTTTTCCACTAAATTCATTTCAGACCTCCAAGAAGTTTTTCAAGATCTCCTTTCCATAAGAGGAATAGAAGCTCTCCGGATGAAATTGCACACCAAAATTTCTCAGATCTGCAGTGTGGAATCCCATAATGCTGCCGTCTGACCTGGAAAAACAGTCAGGAATGATACCCTGAGGATTTCTTACGGCCAGAGAATGGTACCTTATGGCTGTGAATTCCTTCGGTATATTCTTATATAGAGGTGATTCTCCGTGAACCATGGTGTCAATCTCCCCGTGAAATTGCCTATCCATTTTTTCAACCGTTGACCCTTTTCTGTAGGCCAGGAACTGGTGGCCGAAGCATATTCCAAGAACCTTTGAATCACCGACCGTTTTAAGGAAATTGTCCACCTCACCTCTATCCTCCTCAATTGATGGACTACCTGGACCTGGTGAGATGATTATCCCATCAAAATCTTCTCCCCTTATGCCAAGAAGCTGATCATTTTTTACAACCCTTGGCGTGAAGCCAAGTCCTCCGATCAACTGTTCTATATTGTATACAAAGGAGTCATAATTGTCAATTAGTAATAGGTTCATTTAACTTCCCTCCTGCTGCTGCAAAGGATTTCATCCTGATTTCATTTACTTCCCTCTCCGGTATGGAATCCTTGACTATTCCTGCGCCGGATCTTACAAAGTAGCCTTTTCCATTTCCATAAATTGTCCTTATGGTCAGGGCCATATCCATATTTTCTCTGTCCATAATACCCAGGCAACCTGCATAGGGACCTCTTGGCGTATCTTCTATTTCATTAATGATCCTGATGGCCCTGTCCTTTGGGGCTCCGGATACCGTTCCTGCTGGAAATACTGCATTTATGATCTGATCATTTCCGATTCCTTCCCTCAGCCTGGAATTCACCCTCGAGACAATATGCATTACGGAAGAGAAATGCCTGATTTCCATGGATTTGCTTACACCAATTGAACCATATTCAGATATTTTACCCAGATCGTTCCTTGCCAGATCCACAAGCATTCTGTGCTCCAAAAGTTCCTTGGGATCATTCATGAGCTCAATGGCAATCCTTTCATTTTCCTCCGTGCTTGATGAAACGGTTCTTGTTCCTGCAATTGGTTCTATCATGAGATCCCTACCCTCCCTGGTAATGAGATTTTCAGGTGAGCTTCCAAATATTTCGTATTCATTGAATTTAAAGTAAAAAATGTACATTGATCGATCATTATGTAGAAAACCTTCCACGGCGTCAATGGGGTTCAGGTTGATGGACCCGAAATCCCTTGATATGACCACCTGGAGAGCCTCCCCATTCCTTATCCTCTCCCTAACATTCATGATTTTCATTTCCAGTTCACTGTCTTCGTGATCTTCTTTCAGGGGCGAAAAGTGTTCCTTTTCTATCCTCAAGAATTGCCCAGTCTCCATCGTTTCTGGAACCAGAAGCAATATGGGAGGAAATATTCCTTCCTTCGCCCTTGCCTTAAAGATACTGTTTACAAGGGAAAATGAAACGATTACCGGGGTGGTATTTTTTATATTACGAAGGATACTGGAGTCGTTTGACTCCATAACCCTGGTTCCGGTTATGAGAGTTTCCTCCCCTATCATTCTTTTTTCATCCCTGAATTTGCAGAAATACGCAAAATTCCTGTTTTCTCCTTTTAGTTTCCTTAATCTTTCAAGAAGATTATCTGCCATACTGGATCACCTCGAAAAATTCCCTTACCTTTTCCATATCCTTCTTCCCTGGGCATAACTCAAGACTGCTGCTAACATCCACAAATCCCGGTCTGAATTCTATGATTGAACCTATATTTACTGCATTTATTTTTCCAGAGACACCCGTTTTTTCATTTAAAAAGGGTGAAATATACGATATCTTTTTTTCTATTCCCTCCCTACTTTCCAGGAGTATGAGATCGGACTTCCGGCCTCTTTCCTTCATTTCTGTGGAGTTCAGTACATTTCTATCCACATCAATCACGGAGATTACCTTTCTCCCATCCCTTTTGATCTCCTCTATTGTTTCAATATTATGATCAAAGTGCAATTGAGCGAAGTCTTCCCCGGAGTCCATCTCAACGCAGGATTTTATGTCGGTATAAACAGAAGCCACATTCATGCCATACTCCTTCATTTCTCTTACCAGTTCGGTGGAACCTTTCCGTGGAGACAGATCTGAAAGAACAATACCCAGTATCTGGGCACCCATTTCTTTTGACATCAGGGCATCCCTGAAGTCCGTAAGACCACAGACCTTAACGAACAGAAGAAATCACCTCCTGTGCCTTTCCTCCTGTAATATCAGATAGCTTTCTCATTGTGATTCCATTGTTTATGCTTTTAAGGGCCAGCGTATATGCCCTTTCCATTGAATTTTCCATTCCATTCAGAACGATACATGGTGCCGCATTGAGTGCAATAAATGAAGAGGCATCCGAATTTTTTCCTTCCAGTCCTTCTATTGTCCTTATGAATATCTCTTCCCTTGTTTGCCCTGTTACGTTGTGACTTTCAATCTTCCTTCCCACGATTTTTAAGGGATCAATCTCCCTATTTTCTATCCTTTCTCCCACAATGGAAATCATGGATCTGTCTTCATATGAGATCTCATCCATGCCATCATTTCCCCTCAATACCATGGCCCTTTTTCCCTGCATCATCATCACCCTGGAGAAAATATCCTGAATCTCGGATTCAGTGCACCCTATGATGATTCTCCTTGGATTCAGGGGATTTGTGATGGGTCCCATGAGGTTGAATATGGTTCTGTGCCCCAACTTCTTGCGAACTGCGGAAAAACTCCTGAACGCACCGTTATAATGGGATGCCAGCAGGAACACGAAATTGTCCTCCTCCAGCCCTCTTTTAATCTCATTTTCACTTCTTTCCAGGTTGTATCCTACCATTTCCATGAAATCTGCTGCACCCGATCTTCCCGTTACACTTCTGTTCCCATACTTACCCATCCGGATGCCCAGGGAAGCACAGACCAGAGACGCAGCAGTGCTTACATTGATGGTTCCTTTCATATCCCCGCCGGTGCCAACAATATCCGTGCAATCTGGAAACTGCCCTAAGGTAGAAAGATTTCTCAAACCCTCTGAAAAACCTGATATTTCAGCAAAATTCTCCCCTCTCACGTGAATTGCTGAAAGAAATGCAGCCCTTTCACTGTCTGTGATCTCCTCTTGCACTAGGTAAGATGGCAAACCCTTCATTTCTTTTTCAGAAACGTGTTTTCCCTCCAGAATTTCAAGAATTGTTTTATTCACCGTATACACCCTCCTCCAGCATGTGAATCTCCCTGTGGAATGAATCCATGTCATCTGTTTCCATGGATGGTATCAGGCTGGAACCGACAGCTATGCCATCCGCTCCCGATGCTTTCAATTCGTGGATGATTTCAGGTCCGTTAATACCGAACCCGAAAATTATCTCCCTCTCCGGGCATAATGATCTGATCCTGTTTACCATCAGATCCGTGCTTACGGGAACCCTGATACCTGTAGAAGGCTGCAATCCATGGTATATCCAGTCATCTGTCCTGCCGGTCACATCCCTGATTATTTTGTCCGGTGTGGAGGATGTAAAGAACGGTATCAGAGAGAGCCCTTCTTCGTTCATGGCATCAACCAGTTCAAATCTTTCCGGAAAGAAATCTGTAAGCAGATCCGGCACTATGGCACCGGAAAAGCCCATGGATTTGAGATTCTGGAGAAAATCCTTCCTATCCTTTTTGAAATGATTGTAATAAACCAGTGTGTAGACCTTCCTTTTTTTAGATATGGCCTCCTTTACGGTCTCCCTTAAGAGATTCTCAGAATAATTTTCCCCTGCACTCTTATGTGTCTTTCGTATGATTGGACCGTCATAATAGGGGAATTCCGTGGGTATACCCAGCTCCAGATAATCATATTTGTGATTCAGTGACCCATGGAAGAAGCGGATGAAGGATTCCCTGTTGGGATATGGAAAGGTAAAGTAAAGTGCCAGTTTCATCCTAATCCCTTATGATGGAAAGATCCAGGAGCCCATGACCGCTGAGGTTGAAGACCACTGTCTTCCCCTGGTTTTCTGGATTTTTGCAGTAATCAATCACCGTGGCTATGGCGTGGGATGATTCGGGTGCAGGTACAATACCCTGTGTCCTCGCAAATATCCCCATTGCTTCCATGCTCTTCTCTTCCGTAACCTCTTCAGTTTTAATCCTTCCTTCCCTTATGAGCAGGGAGAGTGCAGGTGCTGCTCCATGATATCTCAATCCACCTGCATAAATGGAAGGCGGTACAAAATCAGAACCCAGTGAGAACATCTTCAGTTCGGGCATTATTCCCGCAGTGTCTATAAGATCATATTTGTAATCCCCCTTACTGAACTTTGGGACTTCACTGGCTGCGGTGGCAATCATTTCTGTTTCTGATTCGACGAATGGAAATGAAAAACCTGAAAAGTTGCTTCCTCCTCCCACACAACCTATGAGGGTATCGGCGCTTTCTCCCATGAATTCAAGCTGCCTCCTTGTTTCCTGTCCAATTATACTTTGGTGGGTAATTACGGTGTTTTCAACGCTACCCATCATATATTTATATCCCTTTTCCAGGGCATACTGAACAGCCTCGCTTATGGCGATCCCAAGGGTTCCTGGATGCCCAGGATCCTTTGCAAGTACCTTCCTTCCATATTCCGTAAGATTACTGGGGCTTGCATACGTATTACCCCCATATAGCTTGATAATCTTCTTCCTCAGGGGTTTCTGCTCATAGCTAACCCTCACCATGAATATGGTTGATCTGATATTATTTAAAGTGGCAGCAAGGGCTGTGGCCGTTCCCCACTGTCCCGCACCCGTTTCAGTGACAACTTCCTCAACGCCTTCCTTCCTTGCATAATAGGCCTGAGGAAGTGCTGTGTTGATCTTATGGGAGCCCGTGGCTGTAGCCCCTTCATTCTTGAAAAAAATCTTTCCCCTGAATCCCAGTATTCTTTCAAGATTTACCGCCCTTACCAGTGGGGTTGGCCTGCCTATCTGGAGATACTGCTCAATAACCTCGTCCGGTATATCCTCGTATCTGCTGGAAGTGAATTCCTGCCTCAAAATTTCTTTTGGTAGAATTTTATTCAGGAGATCTATGGATGACTTTTCTGGATCGTGATCTCTTGGTGGAGAAAGTGGTTCAGGAAGATCCGGTACAATGTTATACCACCTTCTTGGAATGATCTCCTCATCTGCAATTTTGTACATATATCCCAAATGGAATGTTCATATTTATACATTAGTGTTTATTATCCAATATACTTATTTTTAAACATTACAATAAATAACCTCTTCATGATCTTAAGAGAATCCATTTGGCCCGGTGGACTTCATGGTTTTGTTCCACGGTGAATATGGACAGAACCGGCTCCCAAACTGAATGACTCTATGTTTTCGTAACCTGTTTCTTTCATAATTTCAGCAAACCTGCCGGGTGTTACAAAATTCCTCACTGAATTGGCCAGATAGGTATATGCCTCTGTTCGTGTAGCCATGTTCATCAGGGTGGGCATTAAACCATAGAAATAGAACCGGAAAGCTGGTGCCATGAAACCTTTTCCGGGATCGAATATATCCATATTGCAAAATTTCCCTCCACTTTTCAGTGTCCTGAATGACTCATCCATATATCTTTTCAGGTTCGGCACATTCCTTGTAAGAAAACATGATACGCACCTGTCAAACTGATTGTTTTCAAATGGTAGATTTTCTGCGGATGCCACTGTGAATCTTACGTTTTTAATAGATTTGGGAAACATCTCCTCTGTAAGGTCCAGGGCTTCGATCTGCAGATCTGAATATCTTCTTAGCATCTCTTCCGTGACCTTTCCAGACCCGGCACCAATATCCTCGATCTTCATGCCCTTTTCCAGTTCAAGAAGATCTACAACCTTTCGTCTCCATCTCCTGTCCAGCCCGAAACTCATAAGGGAATCAATAAGATCATATTTCGTGCTTATGGATCTGAAAATTTCCCTTACCCTTACCTCCTTTTCCGTGGACTCACCTGATCATCTTTGCGAATTGGGCATGGGGAATACCGGAGATTACAAGTGTATTTTCCCTTTCTATCAATTTGTGTTTAATCGCCAGTTCAACGGTCCTCCTGCCCACAAAATTCCCGATCGTGCATATTCCCATGCTTTCAACCAAAAATTCCTCTGTAACGTTGGTTGTTCCATAGAATGACTCCTTTACTTCCAGATGAAGAATACCTTCCCTTAACTCCCTTCCCATAAGTTCCTCATCAGCTGCGCTCAAGAGTATCTCATCCCTGATATGCGTCAATTTTGCCCTGTATTTGTTCAAATTTTACACCCTGTCTATGAACCCCGGAGTTGGGGAATACAGATATCCTGACTCCTTGGCACTGGACAGTGCCTTTGATATCTTCTCCTTCGGTAAACCCTTCTGGATGGCTTCCCTGATCAATTCATCCTCCCTGACCATCCTGTTATCTGCCCCCTTGAGATCACTTATGATCTCGTATATTATCTCAAGATCAGACCTCTGCCTTGCGCTGGTACCCGTCATTATGAGATCGATATCAACGCCTTCACCATCGTTTGAAACGTCCTTGAGGTATGAATCAACAATCTGCTTTGCCAGGATGGCATCATCAATGGATACAAATTCTGAAAGCCTGGCCTTGGCTGCAGCCTCTGCGAGCCTTATGGTGGATTCCAGCTGCCTGGCGGTTATTGGTACAGTTTTATATTTTCCTATCTGGTGGCCTGAATTCCTTGTATATACATACTCATTACTCAGATATTCCATGGCTTCATCTGTGAGCCTTGGCACAATATGTCCCTTGGAATAGGCCACATACTTCCTGAGCATCTCCCTGGGAATTGGTGGTTCATACTTTTTCTCATTATCCCCTATGCTTCCGTCCTCAATATTGTTCATTTCCATACTTTTAAAAATTTCCCCGAGCCTGTGGACCTCAAGTACATGATCTGCAAGATTCTTGTCCTTTTCCTGATTGGGATTGTCTATGAGCTTGAATATGACATCGAATCTTGAAATGAGGGGAAGTGGGAAATCCAGTTGCTTCATGAAATCTTCCTCTTCATCAAATCTCCCGTTTTTTGGATTTGCTGCAGCAAGTACGGAACATCTTGATTTAAGGGTAGCCATTATTCCTGCCTTTGAAATGGTTACAGTCTGCTGCTCCATTGCTTCATGCATGGCGGATGTATCTCTTTCATCCATCTTGTCTAACTCATCTATGGATACAAAGCCGTTATCCGCAAGTACAAGGGCTCCCGCTTCAAGTGTCCATCTCCCCTCACCAAATTCATCTCTCACCGCCGCTGCCGTCAGGCCTGCAGCACTGGAACCCTTTCCTATGGCCATAACACCCCTGGGTGAAATTTCGGACATATATCTTAAGAGCTGGGATTTTGCAGTTCCCGGATCTCCAACCATCAGTATGTGTATATCTCCCCTTATTATGGTTCCGTCACGCATGACTTTCCTCACCCCCCCAAACATTTGCAATACGAGTGTTTTCTTGATATTATCCAGGCCATATATGGTAGGGGCAATGGAGTTTGCAAGCTTTTCAATGATCTTTGGATCCTTTCCCATGGCCTTGATCTGATCCTCTTCAAGGTCAGTGATCTTAATTTCCTCAAGCTCCTTTGTGGTTTTCCTAAAATTTATAGTGTAGAGATAAGTATTGAATTCCGTGAGTAAATCTCCAGAGTAGATTTTCTGATCTGCCCTGAGAATCCCATCCATTGTGACCCTATCCCCGGGGAAGAGCTTCCCTGCAAGATCGTCTTCCACTATAACGGTGAGCCGGAGTGGTTGCGCCCCACCGTTGATGGTTTCCGGGTTTTCCTGTAATTCTATTTTTTGGGTATCTATAAATTGTGAATCTTCAATTATAAGTGAAAATTTAGCCTTTGGCTTCTCACCATGACATTCATCGTTGGAGCATCTTTCTGGCTCCTGCAATCTTCCCCTGCTCTGAAGCAAAAAACTTCTGGACCCACAGAGGGAGCATTGAAATGCTGCATTGTATAATCTTGGAATGACTTCCGTATTTTTTCGTATTATACCCGTTATACTGAGCAACTTTCCCACATTCAGGCTACGCAAATTCCTGATATCTATACCAAGATGATCCGGAAGATCCGTGATTCTTATATTTATTATGATTGAATTGGAATCCTTTATGAGATAATTCCAGCCCCTTCCAGATATAAACTTCCTGACTCTTCCTATGGCAATATCAACGGCATCCTCTGAATTCTGAAGAACGTAGGTTGCAAAATCCACGTCAAATTCATCTATATCCTCATAGGAAATGAACAGGCTTCTCTGCTCGGGATAATGAGAGCTGAGTTCTGTTATCCTGTCATAATAATGATACTGCTGAAAAAAATTGTCCCAGAGACTTTCGGTCTGTTCCCTCTGAAGCTTCATCCTTTCATTGGATTGGACATGGTCACTGAACATATATCACCATATACAAGTATGTATTAATGTATTTTGCATACAATTATCTTACGTTAATGATACAAATTGTAATGATTATTTTAATCCGATACATATTTAATTTTCCGATTTGGTGGGGATCGTAAATTAACAGGAAACGAACATGGTCACTGGATCAGTGAAGTAAGAAAGAACTAAAAGTGAAATTATAGTCAGGGCCAGAGAAATAAGAAATGTACCCTAAATTGGAAGTATTCATTTTGATGGATGAGGATTCCATTTCCCCTTATTTATGAAATAGACTTCAGTTTTCTATCAACTGTGTTTTCAATATCAAGCCTGTGATCGATTTTTATTATTGTCTCCACCCTCTTAATCCCCATGGAAATTATGGTTTCTTCACCTTTTTTAATGGCGCTGAAAATTTCATCAAGATTGTTTCCCTCGATGACAGTTGACATGCTCCCCGGATATATTTTCAATCCACTGGACTTCAACGTTGAAAGTGCTTCCCTGACATATTTCGATGCTGATGTCCCATCTCCGACGGGATAATACGTAACATCTGCTAGAATCATGGGGGAATATGATAAATTCCCTATTAAGCATTGTTTATGGCTTTAAAATCAATTGGTATAATCCTCCCATTTTACTATATTTTTCGGCGTTTCACCCTTTGCAAATCTATCAACGTTTTCCATTGCATATCTGAATGAATCTATTCCTATTTCAGGAACTATTCCTGAATTGTGTGGAGAACCTAAAACGTTGGGTAGATCAAGGAATGGATATTTCATCTCAAATTTTCCTGTGGATATGGGTTCCTGCCACCATACGTCAATACCTGCCCTAAAACCCGGATTTGTCCTGAGATGTTCAAATAGGTCATACTCATTCACTATACCTGCCCTGGCAACGTTTACGAAAATTGCGTCCTTCTTCATCATGTTCAGCTTCTCGCCGGTTATTAAGTTTTGAGTGAATTTATTCAGAGGTAGTGAAACAAATATTAAGTCGCTGGTTTCAAGAACCATATCAAGGGAATCTAACGTGCCACTGAAATGAAATTTTTCATTTACCCTATGCCTAAAAATAACCTGTAATTTCATACCCATTCCCAAGCATATTCTGCCTATCTCCCTTCCTATGCCACCATAACCAAGTATTCCACACATTTTACCCCTCATGAGTGAATTCTCTGATGACTGATCGAATATACCTCTCCTCATTTTTTCATGATTTAGTAAGAGATTTTTTGATAGAGATGTGGCCATTGCAACTGCATGCTCTGCCACTGGAAGTGCATAGGCTCCTGCATTACTGCAGAAAATTAAATCAGAAGGAACTCTGGAGAAATCAACCAGATCAACACCGGCTGAAAGTGTCTGAATCATTTTTAAGTTGGGCATCCTCTCCGTATATTTTTCTATGTTTTTCAGTTTATTTACAGATGATATTATTGCCTCTACCCCTTCCAACTGGGATGAGTCAATTTCAAATTCAGCCTCCAAATCCATAGATTCCGTCATTTTTTTCAAATTTTCCCTGAGATTCTCAGGAATTGCTGCTAAAACCAAAACTTTCATGGTAGAATATGTTTAAATGAGATATGTATTTAACGTGACCAACTCTCCCAACTTTTGTAATGGACTTTTACTTCAAAGGTTGATGGCTGAATCTCCTGATAGGGATGCTGTGTTTTCCAACGGATGGAGAAATATTTTCATAGTGATAACATATTTTTCACACACTTCCATCACACATCCTACGAAATGGAAATTCACGTGCGACGTGTTAAAGATGCAAATAAGAAAATGTGAACTGATACTGCCAATCTAAATATAACACCAAGTAATACAGATATAAAAAGACAGAAAGATTTCTGTATTAAAAAAGAAGAGTGCACAGATGAATACGTTTGAAGAGTTAGATTTGAAAAAACCTTTGCTTGAATCCTTAAGGAAGATAAATTTTGTTGAACCAACAGATATTCAGGCAATGACAATACCAGTTGCCCTGAAAGATAAATCCATTATGGTAAAATCCAAAACTGGAAGTGGTAAGACAGGAGCTTACCTGATACCACTGATTCAGTTGACAGAAGCCAAAGGAAAGTTGCAAAACCTGATCCTCGTTCCCACAAGGGAGCTTGCCATTCAGGTTTTCAGTGTTTTTAAGGACCTGGGAGCCAGTTCCAAGCTCAGGGGAGCCCTTGTTTATGGAGGAGCGTCCATATCAAGGCAGGCTGAAGAGCTGAGAAATAAGCCAGAGTTCGTAATAGGAACACCAGGAAGGATCAAGGATATGAGGGAGAGAGGTTACCTTAACCTGTCCAATATTGAAAGGGTTGTCCTTGATGAGGCTGATCTCATGCTTGACATGGGATTTTATGATGATGTTGAAGATATTGTGAGTTCAACCAGAAAAGACAGAAGGATGTTCCTTTTCTCCGCTACAATGACCGGAGATGTGAAGAACCTTGCATCAAAATTCATGAAGGATTCTGAATACATTAATGGAGAGGATGAGGATGTTACCCCCTCTTCCATTAAACATGACTATATTGTTTCAGAAAACCATGACAAAGTGGATTTTCTTGTAAGATATATAAAGGATTACAACCCGGAAAAGGCAATCATATTTTCCAACACCAAACATGGTGCGTCATTTTTGAGTGACAAGCTAAGGAGAGAAGGTTTTAAGGCTGTTCAGATCCATGGAGATCTATCACAGAAGCAAAGAGAGGATTCCATAGCTAAATTCAGAAAGAGGGAAAGGTTTTTGGTTGCAACCGATGTTGCTGCAAGGGGTATGGATATTCCAGCAATTACCCATATAATTAATTATGATCTCCCTAGGGAGGATAAAACCTATATCCACAGGGTCGGAAGAACAGCAAGATTCGGAAAGGATGGAAATGCCATGAGCATCATACTTCCCAACGAAAAGTATCTCCTGAACAGGATCAAGAAAGTTGCCGGTGTAGAAATAGATAAACTTCCAATGGAAGGCCAGGCCACAGAGGACGACCCGAGAAGGGAGTCCAGAAGACCTTCCTATGGTTATGGTAATCGTGGAAGAAGAGATTCTGGAAGAAGATATGACTCAAGCAATCACGGAAATCAGAGATCCAGAAATGGTGGCGGCAGGAGTAACAGCAGAAGAAGACCCAGAAGAGATTAGATGTTCAAATGAAAAAGTTAAGTCTTTCGGTTCTTTAAGGATAGACTTACCTTAAACGACTAATCCTTAATTCAATATTTTTTGTGTTAACGGTTTATTTCACTTAGTATTACAGGGAATTTTGATGGAATATAAAGATCGGGATACATGTTACGATCTATGAGTAATAAAGTAGAACTTCAAAATTTCTTTAAGGAACACAGGGCCAAGATATTGAGATCAGAGACGAATGTGAAGGATATTATGCGTATGAAATTTGCAGCAAATGGGACAATTAACTTGGCGTTGACACAATAAAGGAACGATGAGAGACAGGATTGCAGGGAAACCCCTTTCTGCTACCGCCAGCGTGGAATGGCGAAACCAAAAGCAGGCATAGCATTCTCATAGTATGGTGATGTTACAACACCACTTCTTTCCAGCAAATACCTCTAACTAGTGTGCATTTATTCCATGTTCTCAGTGATTGTGAGGCAATCGTGAGCTGCCTCTTATCACATTCAGTTCAATTCTCCAGATTCGGTATCAACGCATATCATGGTTTTATCGTTATGTCATATACAACATACATCCATGCAATGAAATTGTAATCCGGAGGCATTCGGAAATCATACATGGTGAAGTTGCCTGAACTTATGGTTATGCTGTGCACCTTCATGTACCTGCCAGTAAATACATTATAGATGCGGTCATGTGTGGTGAGATTGGCAGCCTTAACATACCCATTGCTTGTAAGTATGGGTTCATATGCCGAAACCTGCAAGATGCCATTGATTGTATACTGCCTTGAGTGATGGCTTATGTACATGTCCTTCACCTCCTCGATCCCATAGGAATGAGTTGTTATGTTGTAACCAATCACAGTATCGTGAGGAAGGATGTACTGTGCCTGCATGTATGTGCCATTGGCCATGAGGATCTCTGTTGTGGAATTGACGCATAAATTGCCACGTCCTCCACCGGGAGGCGTGGTTACGGATACAAGGGAGAATCCCGTATATATGGTCCTGCCTGCACCGTTAACATTAATTGTTCCATATGAAGGGGATGCTCTGTAATTGTATGCATCGCCTTTTGGTTTATGTATGCTCACCTGTGGAATTGAAAAGTTGTACGTTCCATCGGCCACGGAAGTGAATGTGATTGACGTGCCTGTGGATGACTGGGACCTTCCATCTAAGTATACCTTCCATGATGCACCTGAAGGCAGGCCTGACTCCACAAAGGTAACTGTATAATAGGCAGTGGGTGTGAAAGATATGCTCACAGAAACGGATGTTGTTCCTAGGGATACACTCCCGCTGGATGGATTTACAGAATATCCTCTGGGTACACCAATGGTGTATGAATACGTATTGTTGATGGGTTCAGGAAGTGAAATGCCTGATCCTGAAGTTGATATAGTGGCACCGTCAAGGGTTACGGACCATGTGTTCCCATTCAGTCCAGACTCATGGAATACTATGGATACCAGCTGGAACTTGATAGGAACATCCACATCAGATCCACTGACTGTTATGGATCCTGATGGGTTTGAAGGTGTATATTTCAGTCCGGATGAAGAGGGCATCTTGATGGTGTATGAATAGGTTCCATTTGGAACACCGAATGTGATGGACGATGATGTGGTTGAGACAGTATCCCCGTTCAGGTCCACGGACCACACCTGTCCATGTGGAAGACCAGATTCACTGAATTCTACGGGATTGACCTTGAAAACACGATTCGTGGAAGAGTTGTAATTATTTGTTTCTGAAGGGGAACAGCAATAACTATATCCTGGGTCTGAACAGAGACTCACCTTATACTGGTACCCGGGCATTGCAAAGAACCTGTAGTCACCGGCTGAGTTTGTATTGACTACATAGGCCTCGCATTTGGTTTGGTCTGCTATGGGGAATATCATCTTTATGAGGACTTTCTGGTTTGCCAATCCACCGTTGGGACCCTTTACCTCGCCATGGATGGTGTATGCAGGAACTATTGGTATCGAAAGATTGGCCGTGGCACCGGGAATACCATGTTGCGTGCCTTCATAATAATTAGGGGTGCAAGAAACCACATTTTGTGCTTCAAGGTGAAGATAGCCTGAGAATGAGAACGCAGACGGGGGAATTTGCATATACAGGAGCTCCTGTGCAGAAAATGCATTGCTGAAGTTTCCACATCCATAAGCACTGGCAGGATCCTTCTTCCAGATTCCATTGTCCACGAACATCTGGTTCCATAAGAGTGTGTTTGTGGAAACACCTGGGTGAGATGAGTTTCCCTTGCTCGTATCTGTATTTACATAGTTTACCATTTGGGAGAGACCAGAAACAAAGGAGACACCCATTCCAGTTGATGCAAGAGCTGCAGCTCCCGCAGTCGGGGGGGAAAGAAAAGCTGCACCTGAAAGTGCTAATCCTCCCATTGTCATTAGCACTGCATCGCCGTTTATCTCGATCTGTTGCCCGTTTTCACCGCTTATGTTGAGGCCGCTATCATAGGGTCTGTCAATACACAACCAAGTTTTATCTCCGCAGGAAGGTATCCCTATGAAAGAGGAATATATCTTTACGCCCCAAACAGAATTGTTCCCTCTAGGACATTGTGGATGAAGTGAAGATACTTCATTCGGGACAAAAGACAGACCAGAGACTGCAACTGGAATAAACACTGACAACCTTAATCCGTCGCAAGACTCAGAAAAAGGATGAGCTTCCTCCCCTTTGTAGGAATAATTTGAACCGGTTGCTATGCCAACAGAATTTAGGACATAATGGGGACGATAACTATGTAAACAAGAACTATTTGCATATCCGTTTGAGGACAGATTGGAAAAATGTGGTGAATCTGTGTAGGCATTACCAATTCCCGTTGTCATGTATATAGTATCATTTCCGTTATAACCAATTTGATTATACTTCGGGGTCACACCGGGTTCAAAAGCAACATTTGCTGAAGGGAGGTGTAAACCCATGGTTGCAACAGATAGGATCATCAATCCAATCACAGCCTTATTTTGAAATACTCCACTCATGATTACACCACATCCTTAAAAGCAAATTCAACCTGTACGGATACAGGTTTGGAGAGACCAAGAATCTCAGCATTTATAGTTGTGTAGTATGTGTCTCCTGGATGGGGGAAAGGTAAATAACCACTAATAATTCCTGAATCCCTAAGTGAACTCTTCACAGAAAAGTTGAAAAGCGATCCTGAACTGGCTTTTGCATGATTCTCTATGTCATATTCGGCACTCCATGAAGAATTCCCGGAGAAACATGGACGTGTAGGTGCCGTTTTGCTATACGACGTATTTGTCATCATTGCAGTTCTAGGGAAGTAATAAAAAGCGGTGAATGGCGAGCAATCAAATCCCGGAGAGCTCAGGTTCTGCGTCAACATCAGACCGGAAGGGTGAAGATTAGAAGGCAAGCTTCCTGTCATATTGATAAGAATAAAGAACATTACTATCCCACTCCCACAATATTTCTCAAATCCCCAAGCGGTTAAGGATAATGATGAATTTGGATATCCTTTCTCTCCAATTGATGCTGATGCCGTGACGTTGTGGATCCACAGAGGCAAAGTTTGGTTGTAGAAGTTGGCATCACACGCATAGAATTTTTTTCCATCACTTACTGAAATTGCAGGTTCCCTTGACGGAAAGAATTCAAGGAAAGAAACTGGAACTGCAATTATAAGGACTATAAAAATTGAAAATAATATCATCTTCTTGTTTCTATTCTCAATCATGCAATAATAGTCAAATATAAATCGTATTTTAATGTTTCGATTGGGTGTAACTGGTCAGTCTTGAGTGCATGAAACTTATTATCCTGGTTTTGGATTCTTGCCCTTTCTCACTATGACCTTTGGTGTATCCTTTATGAAACTGTTTTTCCTGAGCTTTGATGTGTAATATATGG
>JAJYRA010000059.1 GCA_021794355.1 Thermoplasmata archaeon
CATTTCGATGAAAACTCCAATATGGAAAGTTGCAACCCGTCAGGCCACAAGAATCTTGAGATATAGTGAGGTTTTAGAACTCCTGCGAAATCTTGAATTAGAACCCACTGGAGCATGGGCTCGTAAGGTTGCTGTGAGCAAAGGCACAGTTCAGATATGGCTTCAGGCTCTCCTCGTAACAGGTATGAGATTCCACGAACTCACAATACTTCATTCTCATCCCGAACTGCTGCAGGACGATGGAACTCTTCTTCTTGAGAAAAACAAATTCTATGATGTGGGCAAGAAGAAACAAAGTATGAGTGAAAGGATCGTTTACCTATCCGACAAAGGTTTAGATATAGTCCAGGACTTTTTTAATGTCCCGCTATTGAATTCTAATACCATCGAGGCATACCATTATCTTGATAATGTTCTATCAGCGACAGGAAAGAAGCTCGGTTATCCAGAGAGATCGATCACATACAAGGAAAATAGAACCATCGGAATGTATGAGATCGAGAAAAACGGAAAGAGGCAGATGACAAAGGAAACGGCTAAAGTTGAAAGAACAATAACAACGAATGGATTATCAGTCAGAGTATTCAGAAAAACATGGAACTCATGGCTTGTGAATTATTTTAAGGATAACAATCATTCATTGACGATTGCTGAAATGAGCATGGGGCATACAGATGAAACGGCATTAAAACACTATCTGTCATTGCAATTCGATCAGGAAGATATGAATGACATTGAAAAAGTAGTCAGGGGATTTGGATTGCATCCCGGATGGAAGAATAAGGAAGTAAAAGAGCAAGAAACTGCGCCACCAAAGGAAGTGGAACAATGAATTTTTCATTAGGCGAACACTGGGGAAGAAAATACAACGACTTAAGAAATTATCGAACTTACGTAAATTTTGTATTAAGGGAGAATATCAAATTTAACAACTTCAAAAAACACTGGGAAATTCTGCATGATCCTGATATGTATGTTTCCAATCTATTTATTCCAATGAAAAACGAAGTAATTTTTGACATCGGATCACAGTATGGAGATTATGCCCTTTTATGGGAAAAAAGGTATGGCGCAGTGGTGTATGCCTTTGAATTGCTAGAAAATAACTATGCTGAAATGCTAATTGATTTGAAATTGAACCACAGTAAGATTAAACCTTTTAATATTGCCGTTGGAGATGGTAAAAACCTTTCATACACTGTCAAAGGAGACATGGCTATTAATGAATATTCATGGAATTTTATTAAAACAATTAGGTTAGATGATCTGGTATTTGGCAAATTCAATGTGAAACCAAACATCCTGAAAATAGATGTTGAAGGATTTGAATATGAAGTCTTGCAAGGTGCAGAGGAAGTTCTAAAACAGTATTCGCCTAGAATCATTATTGAAACTCACAGTAAGGAATTAAGGGAAAAATGCCATTCATTTTTGTCTGAAAAAGGTTACTTGTTAGTAGATGAGGGGAGAACTGTAATAAACAAATCTGGAAATGAAATTACGAATCTATTTTATAAGAGTAAAAATATCAGGTGGAAAAATAAAGACCCTATTTAATGAACTCTTATTCCTTTTACCAGAACTCTATTCCATCAATGTTTATATATCAGAGGAGAAAAGTCCTTTTAATACACACTAAATAGCCTCTAGAACATAGAGTATATTATTTATCACCAATTTAAAAACGATTTAAGGCACGTCGAACCCATCGCCTAATGAATTATATATCCTAAATTTGTGCTATTTCTTTATTCTTTTTGTTATCAATCTTATTCTTGCAGTTTCGACATATTGCATTCTCAAAAACAGGTGATCCATTCTTGTGAATGACGGGAACAAAACCATAATCGCCTTTCCTGATCTGTGTGCCACATTTACATTTTATAATTCCTATTGCTTTTGTAACTCTAAACTCCATAATACTTAAACTATATCAAAAATAGAATATAAATATTTGTATAACCATCACAATGCTATATGATCTGTTTCATCGTCATGGTTATTTCTTTTTGAGACTATTTTTTGAACATCCTTAACCTTTTCGCCATCGGGATATTCATTTCTGGAATTAATTTTGAACAACTCTCTAATCGCCTGATCCACATTCAATATCGCCGTTCTTGTATCCTTTTCATATATTATGGGATTCGTTATCCCAGATGCATCAAAGATCTCTTTCAGTGGAAGTATTCCAAACTCACCGGACATATCCGCAGAGATGGCGTCATTCAGTGATTCAGTCAGTGGATGAAGCGGAACCACACCAAGATCAACTCTCCTTTCCGCTTTGGCTCCGGGAATTAGATATCTTGCAATTGCAGAGTGCCTCATCTTCGGTCTTAGATACATATCTCTTTTGCCTGTTGGTGTTGCAACCATCTCGATCATTGGATCCACAACATCCATGATCTGTGCGGCAGAGGCGGTAGCTCCAGATTGGAAAAACCTTACGCCAACCTGCCTCGACAGCTGGAAATTAACCATCATGGACTGAACAGGAAGTGAAGTTCCAGATTCCATCTTTCTTCCTTTTCCCATTTCCCCCATGTAAACCATCGCATAGATTGATTCTGGCCTGATTCCAAGATTTAACCGTTTATTCATTGTCTGATCGTGCTTGACCCATAGAACAGATGAACCGG
>JAJYRA010000033.1 GCA_021794355.1 Thermoplasmata archaeon
CTATGGCGGAAATTGATGGTTGATTCTTTCAGACCTTTCTAACTGGCATTACTCAAATTTCGCAAAGCATAGGCTTTATCCATCATTTCGTTATTGTACGTATTCTCAGCCAATGAATTACTGAGCTTTGTTTCTATTGCTTTATCAATCAGATTCAGAATATTCTTTCTCACTTTTACTCTTATGTTTTCTTGCAGTTGTTAGCGTAACTGGTAATTACGTAATACATTTTGATTGCTTCTGAATGCGGTATTATCCGTAAGAAATGAGGCAAAATATAATTATAGCGTCAACTGCATATAACCGCCATAGGTTTAACACTATGGCGGAAATTGTTGGTTGATTCTACCGGACCTTCCTAACTGGCATTACTCAAATTTCACAATGCATAGGCTTTATTCATCAGTTCATCATTGTATGCATTATCAGACAATAAATTACTGAGCTTTGTTTCTATTGCTTTATCTACCGGATTCAGAGTGTTCTTTCTCACTCTTGCTCTTATGTTTTCTTGCAGTTGTTAGTGTAACTGGTAATTACATAATACATTTTGATTACTTCTAAATCCGGTGTTTTCCATAAGAAATGCTACAAAATATAATTATAGTGTCAACTGTATATAACCGCCATAGGATTCCAGAAGCCGTGAAACACTGTATTCAATAATTTTTACACAGTCTCGATCACCTGCACTTCCAGATATTGAACATGATCGATGGGAAGTACACTGTAAGAGATGTTCTCCTGATCCTGTTAAGAATCAAGGTCTATCGTATGGAAAAGGGAGAGATCATAAGTGAAATACCAAAGAAGGCAAACGTGAAGATAGATCTGGACATATTACGTAGAAAGTGATGAGTTAAAGATTAAGTATTAAAGAGTGAAGCGCAGTGCTTCCTTGAATAAATAGACACCAAGGCGTATAAAAAAAAGGTACGTTTTCATAAATTGTGACCGGTGCGAATAAATAATCGATTGATTGTCGCGAATGGGTTCTAGTTCCGTGACCTTTTCAAACCCTCTTTTTCTAATCCACTCTGAAAAGATTATTTGCTTCATGGGGGAATTTTATGAAATTCCTTATAACCAATAAATCTGTTGAGTTCATAATATATTGTAAAGTGTATAAATCTATCTGCTACCTGACTATTACTATCAAATTTGTATGCTATGTTTATATAAAGATCCGAACCAAAAGACTCAGAAATTTGGCAAGTATTCGTTTTATTAGCCCCATGAGCTAAATCATAGGACTTCCCATATATTGCAACCCTTTCTATAGAATAACAGTTAGCAGTTGTAAAAATTATCTTTTCTAATTTGAGATGAGATCGCCTATTTTTATTCATTAGATATGGAAAAATGCTTAGGTCATTTGATTTGTTTGAAGTCAAATATTGGGGATTAGCAACAAAAAGTTGCCTGTATGAAGCAGAAATGGTCAACCCATAACTTGTTATTAATAATACAACGCTTAAAGCAAAGGAAACCAAAGTGACAAACGAATTATATTCTGGAATTAACAGGTAAAGAGAGATTAAGTAAAGAACAATTGAACCCATTGAGCCAAAGAGTATAAATTGATTGATATGTTTCAACCATTTAACGTCTAAGAATTTCAAAGAAAATCACTTCCAGAGATTAATCCACAGATTGTAGTAATTCAGAATAAAGTAGATTTACTTTTCCTAGATCGCGAGATGGACTTATAAATACACTATATCCGCTGTCATCTTTCTCCAATTTCAATTCTGTAATATAATTTTCATCTAAGCCTACAATATCGAAAACCATAAGATCTATTTTATTTAAATCCGCTTCTTTTGATATTGCAGTTAACCTTAGCTTTTCTGGAAATACATCTCCTATATCAATCTCACAATATCTAAAAATAACTTTAAATTTTATATTTTCAGAAGACACGTCAAATGACTTAATGTTATTTGGAAAATTCTGTACCTTCCTAGATAATATCTCAAAAATTTTCTGTTTGGAAATTGCTTCGTCCATTTAACTCATCCTCTTTTACATACAATTCAAAAAGAGTTTATAAACTTTTAAAATTATTAAAAGCTTTTTCAACTCTATTATATGCATGCAAGGTAGCCTCATAATATAAAATCCCCTGATCGCTTCTTTTTGGGTTGATTATATCAATCCAATCTCTATATAAAGCTAGATCTGTGGTGGGAATGCTAGAAACCAGATTAGCATCCGGTGTTATCTTTAAGATTGCCGCTTCTCTAAAATCTTCATCGCTTCTATCAGACCTTTTGATAATATCCCTATCCATACTCTCATAACTTTCCTTCATACTATGACCAGGTCTCTTAGACTTTCTTCCGGTAGATAGCATGTCCTTTTCAAATACCAACGAATATCCAGAATGATTTTTGTCCGCAGTATTCAAGAATTCTATGAATTCTTCGCTAAAGGTAATCTTTTTACGCATTGTCGTAGCTATCCCCAATTTTGAACTTAATTGTGAGATGGCAAAACTTGTTCCCTGCTGTACCAGAATAGAGGTATCGTCAGAACCATATTTATTAGAAAGTTTAACAAAAATGATCTCATGATCATCATATTGGAAATAATTATAAATTTTTGAAGTGAGTCTGTCTATACCTTGCTCTTTTTTTCTTGAAACAAAGCTTAAGCCTTGAATTTTTGAGATATAATTACCATTATCAGGAAAATTAGTTCGTTCATACCAGTATGTGTGCTCCTTTTCTGGGTTGACACTTTTTATCCCCTTCTCTTCTTCTATTTTTCTAGTAGCCTCTTCTATTCTTTCCCAGTTGATTTCTTTCAAATCTATTTTTCCAAATCTCATTTTCTCACCCTTCTATTTAATTTACAAAAATTATTCAGAATTGCTTCGCAAGATCAAGAGCCCATATACCCTTTTATAGTTTGCCCTAAGATCTATGGTGGAAATATATAGCGTCAGAATAGTCTTAGAATTTTCACTACATTTCAGATAGTCATATCACAATTTATCCCTTAATTCTTATGTTTTTTCGCTGATTGAATAACTGATCGATATCTTAATGCCATAGTGAAACACTTTTTTCTTTTTCCACTACAAGAAAAATGATATATGCTATGAAAAAGAACCCTGTACACCTCTTAGGCGTAATATGTATCTTTGAAAACCTTAAGTATATTTTGACCCCATATGTGGAAATTGTCCGGTAGATTTATTGACACATACCATCACATGGCGATGGAATTTCACAAAGCATTGGCTTTGTTCATCAAATCATCATTGAAAACACTGAGGCGATATCCTGTTTTCCAAAAAAGATCTCAACACATTTTAAATTCGCTATGTTCTGGAACTTTGCCATGGTTACCCCACGATTTGCAAATATTCTCCTTGTAGTACCCATATGGGTACTACACTATTAAATCTTCCCAGACATCGTATTTTCTTCAAGAAACGATACAAAAATTGATAGTTTTCACAACGTTAGATTACCGTCATAGGTTTAACATAGAATACTTTTCATTCCATCTCCTTCAAACCTTTCAGAGACTTTGAAAATCTTTCTACTGACGTGATGTAACCGGCAATGAGGAACCACAGGAGCATTAAATTAACAGGTGTTATTTGAATTAAGAATTTTAAATTGAAGGGGAAGGCCAGCTCCACCAGAATTATAACAAGCATTATGGCAAGTCTGTCCGCCCTTCCCAGTAAGCCACCATAATTTCTCTTCAGCCCCAGTGCCTGGGACTGTGTCCCGAGATAACTGGTCATGAAAACTCCCCCAAGGGCCAGCATTCCAAGATACACATTTCCAAATATGGAAAACGAAAATCCCGTAATCAGTGCAATATCAGAGTATCTATCGAATGTGTGATCAAGCATATCTCCAGATCTTGAACTGATATTCCTCTTTCTGGCCACAAAGCCATCAACAGCATCTAGGGTGGACGAAAGGAGTATTAGAGCGAAGGCAAGGCCATCGTAATAGAAGGAAAAAAGTCTTCCAGCCAGTGCAATTACAATACCCGCAAGAAGTGCCAGAATAAAGGACACTATGGTTATGCTGTTGGGGTTGAACCTCATGAAAGGTTTGCTGATTTTTTCCAGCAGCGGTGTAGCATTGTTCCTATAGGAATCCAGAGCCATTGTGTTTTGCCTCCATTTTTTCTATAAAGCTTACTGCCTTATTTAGGTTGGCTGTACCATCATCCTGTTCACTGTTCAGTCTCAGTATCCTGTTTTGTGGAAAATTTTCGATGCATTCTGAACCTATGCAGTCAATCATAAGGCAATCCATATTCTCCTCGATCTTTGCTCTCTCATATCCCCTTTCATCCAGTCTCTCTTGAAGCGTTTCCGGGGAGCAGTACATCTCTATTACGGCATAACAGCTCAGGAGGTGTGAGTAATGGGAGTCAAGAATTTTTCCCCAGTTTTCCTTCACAATGGAGTTCAGGCAGTCAATATCCACATCATCTCCATGGGTGCACCCATTCTCCATGGAAAATAAATTCATATCAACAATTTCATATCCCCTTTCTTCAAGCATTCTGCAAATGGTGGTCTTTCCTGTGCCCGGAACCCCTGTGATCCCAATGTTAAAATTCATGGTCTTCCCCTGGAAAATTTACTTTTTCCAATTTCCATGGCATGGAAAGATGTCTTCTGGCATAAACAGGAGGTTCCATTCTAATACATCCACTTTCTGTAACAATTCTCACATAATCCGGGTCCTGAAGAAATCCGCATTCTGTACATTTATATTTAAGAGACCCCACGTTGAGTGTTTTCTCCCCACATATTTTGCACTTAGGTACCCTTCTTTCATAAACCAACGCCCTGGCCAGAACTTCCAGTTTTTCTATTTTTATGGCACCTCTTGATAGGGAACCAAAAATTCTAACAAAATCATTTACCCGGAGAGTTTCAAGTCTATCCCTGAATCCCTTTGACGGTTCAAAGGCTATGGCATCTACGGTTCTCTTCCCACTTTTCACAGTAAAAAATAGATGTCCACCTGCTCTCCTTCCTGGTGGTGACACAACATAACCCTCAATCACATAGGATGCCATTTCCTCCAGAGTTTTTCCCTCGCTGGGTTTAATGATATGATCATCGGTTCCCTGGTTTGTCTCAAAGATCATGAAATTTTTACCAAATTCTGGATAAACTTCAGAAATCTCTTGCTGTATACTCATCAAATCTTCAGGATCCATTCCTCGTATTCCATATATTACCGGTGTTCTATCCCTTGGGAAAAGGCATACCTTTCCATCCGTTTCTTCCATATTGTTGAATGTGCTTCCGTAGGACTCTGCTATCCTCCCTATCCTCAGTTTTACCGTTTCATCGATGTACCCACCATTGGGATATTTATAATTCAGAAGTTCGTAGGTAATCCTTTTTCTGTCCCATGCTATGGATGCCGTAGCACCTATTATACCCCTACCATTCCCCTCCTTTCTGTAAAATGATCCTGTGTCAATCAAAACGCTTTCAATATATTCCAGTGGTATCTCTCTTTCCAGGGCCATTCTGTAAATTCCACTGTCAAATTTATTTTTTGACACAACGACTCCTGGATTGGTATCCGGTTGGTTTCTTACGTAATATTTCTCAACAATGGAGTATATCCTTTCAAGAAGCTCTCTCCCATCAAGATCTGGTTCACCGTATTCCACAATTTCCCCTGAAACTTCTATCCTTTTCCCTTCATGACTGCCTATCTTCAGGTTGGATTCTGGATCTTTGAGATTCTCAGAAAAATTAAGGCTGAGTGCCCCATTGCCCCTGGTCTTGTACTTAAGGTTTGGATTCAGTCTAACAAGTCTTGGGTAACCCCTCATCATTTGTGAAAACCCTGCTGCCATTTCATAGGCTATGAAGGTTGTGCAACCTTCGTTTCTTGAATCCGTATCATCTATACCAATCCACATTCAGGTGCCAAACCTCCTTTTCCTGGTCTGGTACGATCTGACTGCCCGAAGGAAATCTATTTTTCTCAGTTCAGGCCAATAAACATCGGAAAAATAGAGCTCGGAATATGCACCCTGCCACAGTAAAAAATTGGATATCCTCTCCTCACCGCTTGTTCTCAATATGAGATCCGGATCTGGAATTGTTCCATCATAGAGATATTTTCTGAAATTCTCCTCCGTAATATCCTCCATGCTTATTTTTCCATCCTTATATTCCTCTGCAATCTTTTTTATGGCCTCAATAATCTCTTCCCTTCCCCCATAGGCAACAGCTATGTTCAGCTTATAACCATCATAATCCTTTGTGGCCGCCTCCACCTTTTTTATGGATTCCTGAAGGAACTGAGGAAGCGATGCAAGACTTCCTATGACCTTTACCTTTATCCTGTTCCTGATCACCCTTTCATCCTTCATCAGGTTCAGGAGAGAATTGCTTATGAGGGTGAACAGAAACTTTACCTCCTCATCATTCCTCTTGAAATTTTCAGTGGAAAAGGCGTAAACCGTAACGACACGGGTCCCAATTTCCATGCACCATTCCAGCACCTCTTCAAGTTTCTCCTTTCCTTTCACATGTCCCAGATTTGAATCCATCCCATGATCACTTGCATATCTCCTGTTTCCGTCCGTAATGATACCCACGTGGTAGGGGACACCACCCTCCTTCTTGATCTGCTCAGTCAACACCTTTTCGTAAATTTCTTCTGTAAAATCCCCTATTTTCCTGCTCAGGCTCATGGAACTATCCTCCTGTACTGCAGGCTGTACATGGATTTGTTTCTTGAATACCCATGGACAACCCTCTTTGATTCAAGAATCATGTTCTTATTAATGAAATACTCCATGTATTCCTCTATGCTCTCCTGATCTTCCACAAGATATATATTTAACCTGCCACCCTCCTTAAGGGCCCCAATCACCTCATCAAGGGATTCATATTGATTCACTGGATTGTTCATAATTATTCTGTGGAAGGGTTCTCTCTCTTTCAAGCGTTTATATGAGTCCCCTTCATATATTTCTATTTCCGATTGAAGCCTGTTTATGGATATATTATACCTGAGTAATGCTACGGCCTCTGGGTTTATGTCACAGGCTATTATCCTGCATTTTTTTGTTTTTCCAATATTCAATGAAAAGGGGCCTATTCCTGCAAACATGTCAAGAATCCTTTCATTATCCTGAATATTCCTGGATACCAGATACCTCTCAGTTGAAAGTCGGGGAGAGAAATATGCCCTTTTTACGTCCACCTTCATAACAATGTTATTTTCCCTATACATAGAAATAGGTTCGTCCGGTCCGTAGAGTAGCTCCAGGTCTCTCAACCTTTCCTCACCCTTAACACCCTTGTCAAGATATATGGTCCTTATATTCCCCTTTGATCTTGTTATGAATCCGATCATGAAATCAAGATCAAGGTGCTTTCTGGAGTGGATAATGGCAATATCTCCCACAAGATCGAAGGACCCCGCATGGCCCTGGGGCATTACCTTCAACTCTCTTGGTTCACTTTCAATGATCATGTGATCCTCATTTTCAACATTGTGTTTAACAGGTATCATTACGTAATTCTCGTCTCTCCTGATTTCATATTCCATCAGGAAATTATCTTCTTTTTTCAGTTTTTCAATGGCCTTCTGGGCTCTCCCTTTTTCAACCTTCAAGTGAAGTACCTCATTCAGATGAACCACCCATGAGTTTGGAATTTCTTATCATACTCTCAGCAAGGGTTTTTGAAAAGCCCCTGATCATTGCAATTTTTTGAACCGTTGATGAGGCTATATCCGATGGTTTCTTTAATCCTGCATTATACAGTCTCCTTGCCCTGACCCTTCCAGCACCGGGTATGGCGATCAGTGCCATGATTTCTTCCCTAACACCTTCCTTGAGTCTCAGGCTTAATACGTCAAGGGGATAGGACATATCCCTTCTGAATTCTGCTGCAAGTCTTGAGGCTGCCATGGCTATCCATTCAGCAGAAGATTTCTTTGACTCCACATCCCCCGATCCCACAGAATATTTCTCCTCTATTTCATAAATGGGAACCTCATTAATCCAATCCATGAGTAGAAGAGCTGTTTTTCCTGCAGCCATGTCACTTTCATCCTCTGGTGTCTCACCTATTTCAGTGAAATAATCGCTCAAGAGAGGGTAATCATCCCTACCCACGAAAAGGGGAAAAATATCAGGTGTTCTGCAGATATGATATAATACCCTGGCAACGGACATTTCATTCTCATTTTCCTCAAGCATGTCCATTAATATCCTGGCCGTTTCTGGATCTATATAAAGGTTGGCGGTAATCGTGCCCAGCTTCTCTGCTTTCAAAAAATCGTTCTTGCTTTCTATGAAACCATAATTCTTGAGGTGTCCTATAACCTGATCAACATAGTCTTTCAGCGTACCCTCACCGTTCTGCCATGAAAAAAGTGTGGAATCAAAGAAGTTGTAGAGCAAATCCGTTGTGTTACAAAGCTGGTTGCTTATAAGTGCAAGGGTGTTGAAACGGACAATCTTCTCCTTGCCCATTGCTGAATTTACGGGCTCAACCCCATTTTCGAAGAGATCCTTCACCTTGTCAATGGCACCCTGGGATGGACAGTAGATATATGCCTCCCCGTGGTCATCGTATTTGGGTCTTCCAGCCCTTCCAAGCATCTGCTCAATCTCCATATTTGATATATAGGAACTGTAACCGTCAGAAAATCGTGTCAGATCCCTTATAATTACTGCCCTTGCCGGGAGGTTTATACCTGCGGCAAGGGTTGGCGTAGCCGTTATGACGCGGATTTTTCCCTCCTTAAAATTATCCTCTATAAATGCCCTTACCCTTGAGTTCAGACCTGCATGATGGAATGCCACCCCTTTCTTTGCAGTCCTGTTTATGATCTCTGTGTTCCTGTCTCCATCTTCATTCAAAATTTCAATGCCCGTGGGATATAACCTTTCATCCATCTGCTCGCTGAGATCAACACAAAATTTCTCTGCTCTTTTCCTTGAGTTCAGGAAGAGCAAAACCTGTCCCCCATCACTCAGAACCCTTTTCACAAGTTCGTATATGTCCCTTTTAAGGGAATCTATCTGCTTGAATTCATCATCCAGGAGCTTATCCTTAAACACCACATATTTAGACAATGGAACAGGCCTGAAATCACTCTTAATTACAGAAGCATCAAGCCATTCGCCAATCTGGGATGCATTCTGAAGGGTTGCAGAAAGAGCCACAACCTGTATATCTGGATTGACAGTCCTTGCAGTGGTACAGAGTATTTCAAGGGTGGGTCCCCTGGTCTGGTCACCCATGTTATGAATCTCGTCCACCACCAGGACTGCGATCTGGTTAAAGTAATCCGGATCATGGTGCATGAGTGAATCTGCCTTCTCTGATGTGCATACTATTACCTGAAACCTGTTTATGATATCGGTGCCCCCATCAAGATCCCCAACGCTGAGGACAACTGAAAACATGCCTTTACCAAGCTCCCTGAGTTCCTCATATTTCTCCCTTGCCAGCGCTTTCAGGGGACATATATACATTGATTTTAACCCACTTCTTGCAGCCCTGACTATGGCATAATAGGCAATCATTGACTTTCCCGCTGCAGTCGGTACGGATACAAGAACACTCCTACCCTTTTCTATCTCGTCGATGGATTGTTTTTGATGGTCATATAAGTTTATGTCCTTACCAGCAAAGTAATAATTCTTTATAATTTCCATCGAACTTTCCATCTGTCATAGGATTTTAAAAGTGTTAATTAACATTTATGATCAATGGCTTAAAAACTCTTTCTATTGAAGATTCTTTCCCCCTGGGGGTCAGGATGAATTCATGATCTGGTGTTTAACATGGTATTTTGATTATTGTTTAATCCCTTTCCGTGATTAAAACGATTGGGAAATTCCTTAAAAAAATGAAGTTTCTGGAAAGATTCAAGGGTGAAAATTGAGATAGTATGTACATTTGTCGCATTCACCTAAATTAAGAATGAAAAAAAAGATTAGTTGGAAAGATATGGGAATATATTGAAAAGACCCTACATAACATTGAACATGGCCCAGAGCATAAACGGATACATATCCAAAGGGTCGGGAGAAAGAGCCTTCATATCCAGCCAGGAGGATAGGGAAAGGTTCATGGAACTGAGAAATCAATCAGACGGAGTTCTTGTTGGTGTAAACACTGTTCTTAAGGACAATCCTTACCTTGACGCTCCTAAAAACAGGGAAACCGCAAGGATAGTTATTGATCCAAAGTGCAGGTTAAAGGGATCATTTAACGTACTTGACGGATCAAGAACAACTATTATTCTAAACAGTTTGAAAAATGATAGTTATAAAGAAAATCTGGAATACGTGAAATGCGGCTCCCCCCTTGATCTTGATCTCGCCATGGAAAAACTTGCAGAAAGGGGAATGAAAAAAATTCTTGTTGAAGGGGGAAAATTTACGGCTGAAAGTTTCCTGAAAAAGGGTTTAATTGACAGTATGTTCCTTTTTGTGGGGGATCTTTTTTTAGAGGAGGGATCAATCCAATCTCCGATCCCCCTGAGGGAGATAAGAAATGTTATACTTGATGTAAGAATAATGAAAGGTGGGGTTCTCTATGCACTGGATCCCAGAAAATTTAAGGTGGAATAGATATGAAAAGTAGTGGATATATGAGACTGGATTGGGCAAGAACCCACATGCCGGTTGTAAGCAGTATAAGGGAGAGAATGATCAGGGAAAAGCCTTTCAAAGGCATAAGGGTTGGAATGGCCCTTCACGTGGAGGCAAAGACCGGAATTCTTGCTCTCCTAATGCAGGAGGGTGGAGCAGATGTAACCATGTCGTCATGCAATCCATTGAGCACTGATGATGCGGTGGTGAAGTCCCTGAAGGAAGACTATGGGATGAAGGTATATGCAAGAAAGGGGGAGACGGAGGAAGAATATTATGAATACCTGAACAAGGTCATTGACAGTAAGCCCCAGATTGTTGTGGATGATGGCGGAGATCTTGTGAAGCTTCTGCATACAAGCAGGTCCGAAATGAGGGAATATGTTCTGGGAGGAAATGAGGAAACCACCACTGGTGTTAACAGATTGAGAAACATGGAAAAGAAAGGCGATCTGAAGTTTCCAATGTTTGACGTGAACGATGCCTCAATGAAGCACCTTTTTGATAACAGGTATGGTACGGGCCAGAGTGCACTTGACGGAATCATGAATGCAACAAACATCCTGATTGCCGGAAAAAGGGTCTCCGTGGTGGGCTATGGATTCTGCGGTAAGGGCGTCGCCCTGAGAATGAAGGGAATGGGGGCAAGAGTTATCGTGAGCGAGATAGATCCAGTAAAGGCAAACGAAGCTCTAATGGAGGGATACGACGTAATGCCCGTTAGGGAAGCCCTGAAGGTTTCAGATATGGTGGTTACGGTCACAGGAATGAAATCCGTGGTAGATTACGATTCAATCAAGAATGCAAAGGACGGAATCATTCTTTCAAATGCGGGGCATTTCAATAATGAACTTGATCTGGATAAACTTGAAAAAATGAGCAAGCACAGTGAACAGGTGAGAGACCTTGTAAAAAGTTATACCTTTGATGATGGAAAGAAGGTTTATGTCATAGCCGACGGAAGACTGGTGAATCTTGCTGCAGGACAGGGTCATCCCGTGGAAATCATGGACATGAGTTTTGCAATTCAGGCACTGACTGCAGAGCACCTTTTCAGGAATTATAAAGAACTTGAAAACAAGGTCTACCCTGTGCCCTTTGAAGTTGATCAAGACGTTGCAAAGATAAGGCTTGAAAGTTTAGGAATCCAGATAGATCAATCCACGGAAGAACAGGTAAGGTACAGTGAATCATGGGAGGAAGGAACGTGATTGGAAAAAAATCAATCGTTCTTATAATTATGGATGGGTTGGGAGATAGACCATCGCCCATCCTTGGCGGCAGGACACCAATGGACTCATCCTACATGCCAAATATGAACCGCATGGCCCGAAAATCCATAGGTGGGCTGATGCATCCGTTCAAGAAAGGCATAGTATGTGGTTCAGATACCTCCCATCTGTCCATTCTGGGTTACGATCCGGAAAAATATTATACCGGTCGGGGACCCTTTGAAGCACTGGGCCTTGGAATGAAGGTTGAACCGGGTGATGTTGCGTTCAGGGCCAATTATGCCACAAGGGATGGAAATATTATAAAGGACAGAAGGGCCGGGCGCATCAGGGATAGTACCTCTTCTCTGAGCAGGGATATTTCCTTCAAGGTTGATGATGTACAGATTGAGGTGGCATCAGGTGTGGAACATCGCGCTGCTCTTCTTATGAAGGGTTCAGGTCTTTCCGACAAAATCAAGGATACAGATCCCCATGAAGTGGGAAAGGTCTATGAGCAACCTGAATTTACTGAGGAAGAGGGAAGGAAGACATCCTACATACTGAAAAATTACATGGAAAAGGCAAGGAAAATACTTGAAAATCACTCATTCAACCAGAATCTTTTAAGAAATGGCCACTTGCCAGCCAATGAACTCCTGCTCAGGGGGGCGGGAAGAGCACCTATGCTGGAGAATTTCGGAAAGAAATATGGGTTGAATGCAGGATATATCATAGGCATACCCATGATAAGGGGCTTGGCGGAAATGGTGGGAATGGAAAAAATTAAAGTGAGTGGGATGACGGGAAGTACTGATACCAATTACAGGGGAAAGATAGAAGCAGTGGCAAATAACATGGGTAAATACGATTTCATTCTTGTAAATATAAAGGCAACGGATGTTGCTGCCCATGATAAAAATCCGGTTCTTAAAAGAGAGGTTATGGAAAAGATTGACGAGGCAATGGAACTCCTTGTTGAACTGAAGGACAGAGCGCTGTTCATACTCACGGGAGACCACTCAACATCCTCAACCAGTGGGGAGCACACGGGAGATCCCGTCCCCATACTATTTTACACATCTGGAATCAACACTTTACCGGCGGAATCCTTCACAGAAAGATCATGTGGAAAAACTGGATTCACTCTGCGTGGACTGAACGTGATGGACTATGCACTTCAATTGACCGAAAGACTGGAGAAATATGGTGCCTGACAGGAAATCAGAATGTTATTTTAAAATTTTTTGAACCTGCTCTGACATTTCTTCCGATCTCTTTAAACTGGTAGAATGGGTGAACAGCCTGATTATGGGTTCTGTTCCAGAGGGTCTTGCCAGTATCCAGTCGTGCCCCTTCCTCAACTTAATCCCATCCATTGTTGAGATTTCCCATCCCTTGAAACCATCCTTCAAAGCCTTTGCAATCTCCTCAAAACCGGAGGATGCGGGTATTGTTTTCCTTGTTATATAGAACTCAGGCAGTTCTTCTATGAGTGATGACAGAGTCCTCTTCTCTCCTGCCATTATATCCATGATTATTCCAAGTGTCATGGCTCCATCCCTGCAATACTGGTGATCTCCAAATATGATCCCCCCATTTTCTTCACCACCGAGCCTTGCCTTCTCCTCTATCATTGTCCTGGAAACCACCGGAGCACCAACTCTTGTTCTTATGACTCTGGCTCCCCTGGGTTCACATATTTCCTCAAGGGAATCTGATGAACTCACCGGGGTTACAACCTTTTCCCCCTTCTTTATGTAATATTTTACAAAGAGAGCAAGTGTCCTGTCCCCGTCTATGAAATCACCCTTTTCATCTATGAACACGGCCCTGTCTGCATCCCCATCATGAGCTATTCCAAAATCAAAACCGCCACTTTTGACAAGATCAATGAGATATTTCAAATTAGCAGGCTTTGGCTCAGACTCCCTGGAGGTAAAAAGTCCATCTGGATTTGCATTGAGTGATACAACTGTTGCCCCCAGCCTTGACAGTAACTCTGGAGTGGTCAGGTATGCAGCACCATTTCCAGTATCCACGGCAACCCTGAATTTCCTGTTCCTTATCTTTTCCCTGTTTATTTTATCCATAACACCATTCAGGTATAGTTCAAAGGCCGAATTATCAGAAAAGCTCCTGCCGATTTTCTCCCAGCTGGAAATCTTGAAATTCCTTGAATAGTAAATATCCTCTATCTTTTCTTCCCTGGATCTTTCAAGCTCCGTACCATCACTGTCAATACATTTTATTCCATTGAACTGTGGGGGGTTATGGGAAGCCGTGATCATGACTCCGGGCATATTATGTTTCTTGCAATAGTACTGTATGGCTGGCGTGGGAAGCACTCCTATGTAAACGGTTTCTGACCCTGTAGATAAAATGCCCGAATTTACTGCATCCAGCGTCATGTCTTTGGACAGTCTGTTGTCCGATCCAAGGACAATTTTACCATTGAAAAAAGTTCCAATGGCCTTTCCCACAGTCATGCAGAAATCAACGTTAAGATCATCATTTGGAATCCCTCTTATTCCATTGGTTCCAAAAAGTCTTTTATGCTTTTGATTGGATGTCATCATTAACCATATGGGCAATGGCTATTTTAAAATTTTATCTTTCATAGAGATCGTAAATGTTTCCTCTCCATGCAATGGTTCTATTCCTTGATCCTTTCACAAGATTCCAGACATAAAAAAAGGGTAGAATAATTTGAATTAAAATAAAAATTGGTTCTTTTCTCCTGAGTCTTTTAAACATCTTTATCTCGTTGAGAATAAGCGGTAGGAACAGTATTATAAAATAAGGTGACACAAGTATGGATAGCAATAAAGCTCCAATCATGAGAAGTGCTTCTGATCCGTAAAGCAGAATCCCAATGGTAAAAGCTTTTTTAGTCTTGCTTAGCAGGAGGGAAGTCTGCCTGATTGACCATTCACTGAATGTCTCCCAGCTGTCTGGAGAATTTATTGTGACCACACTTTCAGGAACGAAAGCAACCCTTTTACCCTTCATCCTGCAGATATCAGTCAGTGCCATATCATCTGAAATGGATTGTGAAAATTTTTCAAGCTCTTCCGGGCCTATAAGATCCTTTTTGAATGCCAGTGAGCCACCCCAGCCAAAAACAGTCAGTTCCGATTGCATCATGCCTGTACCCACGAATCCCCATGCAGTCTTGAATCTTGACCAGAATCCTCCCCTTGGTTCAAAATATGGGAAGGTGGTTGCTATACCGTAGGTATCTTCAGTTAGAGGCTTGAGGAGTTCCTCAAGCCACGTCATGTCAGCCTTCACATCAGAGTCTGCTATGACATATGCCTCATAGTCGTGGAAATCTCGCAGAGCGGTGGCTATGGCCCTAACCTTTCCACTACCACTGGAATTGTAATCGGATAAGATGTAATCAATCTGATTATTTTTAATATATTCAAGGGCAAGATCATCATCGGAATCAACAACTGCTATTAACTTATAGTGTTTATAGGATTGGTTTTTAAGGCTCTTTAAGTTCTCGTCAAATGTAAAATCTATTCCCTTGCAGGGTAAAATTATAAGCGTTTCAAGGGATGGACTTCCAGAGTATATCTTTTTTACTCTCCTTGGAAAGGAAAGAAAAAGCTGTCCAACGAATATTACAAGCAATATTGCAATTATAAAATAGTAGAATGCTACAAACAGAAGTTCTAAAAAGTTACCTGGCATAAATGTTAGACGAGGCTCATGTCCTCGGCATCTACCTGCCCAACACCCTTTATGCCTCTGAGAAGTTCTTCTATTCTGTCCTGCTGTCCCTCATCATCCTTAACAACGATTTCAAGGCTTATTTTCATAAGGCCAAAGGCTATTTCCTTCTTCTCAATGTTTGATATCCTACATTGATCCTTTAAAACATTTTTAATCTCAGCTATCATTGTATCCATATTGGAATCTGAATCTTCAGGAAGCACTGAAAATGTAATTGCCACATCCGCCATTTAATCACCCTATGGTCCCGTGAAATTGCATTTTTCGCATGTATAGGGGGTCGCGTGCTCCCTGCAGTTCCTGCATCTTCCAATAATACTTTCTCCGCACTCAGGGCAGTCAAATATGGAATATCCCTCCCCTATCAATCCCTTGCCACATGAGCTGCAATCTTCCTTGTTTCCCATCAATTATCCTCTCAGTCGCCTACTATTTCAATTTCTTATATACATTTATTGTTTGAAACTACGATTCAAGGATATGGTATCAAAATCCGATTAGATCTTTGTTGATTCTATCCAAACTTTCAGTTCCTTTGCAGGAAAATCGTCACTCGCTTCAAGTATCTTTATGAGAACTTCCAGAATATGCCTCCTTTCCCCATCTCTCCGTATGATCCATGTGAGGTTCTGATTGTTCTTTTGTCGGTGTAATATTCATTCAGTCTTTTCCTGCATCCGATAGATCTTTTTGCTTTCTTGGCGATCTCCTCCGGTACAATGAAAGGGAGAAGGAGTTTTCTTCAAAATCGTAATAAAGGCTTATCCTCCCAAGACCATCCCTGTTCACAGGATGACCCATTCCCTCGATCATGTCCAGGAGCTCATTAGGTGAAATATCACCCTGCATTAGCCTTGTTGCAATGTATTCGAAATGCATAATTTCCAAGGGGAAACTATCAGGCTTGTCCTTATCTCTCAAAGCGATCGTATGTGCCTCTGCCTGACCTTCCCATAGATCCTGTATGATTCAACTTCTTTACAATATTTCACCGCACTGCCATCCTTGTTTTTTCTTACAATTTCCCGCACGAAAGACATTTGTATCGTGGTTGATTGTTCCACTACATAATTAGTATATCAATCAGTTAGTGACATCAATGAAAAACCATAAGAATTACGGCATAAATTGAAAAAAACCTATCAGGGATGTAGCAGAAGTTCCAAGACTATTTTGATTCTATATTCAACTATATAATTTATCAAGAAAACATTTTTATAAAATGAAAACATAAAAATTTTGATTTGATTGACTTATCTCGTCTATGCGAACCTGAATAAATCCAGAGAGATATTTCGTATTTTTGTAACCGTTGGAATTGCAATGATCATGTTATTTCCCGCAATACAATATATTAAGAATTATCAGGCACCTTCCAGTACCGTTTACAGTTATGGGAATGAATTCGTTCAGTTTACCGGACAGAATGCGATCCTTGGATTCCAAACAGGCAATTATCCTGTTGCGTGGAACGTGTACCGTTTCACTCCGAAATCGGCGATCAACCAGCCCTTTGTATCGTCCAGCAACTCAAGTTGCCAGAGCGGTCTCACTCAGGAAACATTTTCCAGTATAAGCAACTCGAGGATATGGAATTCACAGCAGAACTCTGCGGTGATGATAGAATCAAACAACAATATGAAAATGGCTGAGATATTCTCCTACATGAATAATTCCATTGATTCCAGTGCAGCCTTGGAATACACCGGCAATGGAACCGCATCGTTTGTAATCGGTTTTACCATTGCAATGAACAGGACTTCCAGTGCACAGATCGGTGGAATCAATCCACAAACCATATACTCACCGCAGGGAATGAGTCCGAGAACCTTCTTAATCAACAGAAACGACTGGCAGATAGACACTAGCTCTCTTTCCATATCTTGGCAGAATGATCAGACGGTGTTCAGAGGAGGCATACTTACCATTGGATACACGTCTGATTCCCTAACACTTATCTTCGGGCCTGTTGAAATGCATCACAACGAAACATACAGCATTGATCCAATTGTCCATTCAACGCCGTTCCGCCCTCCTATCCGCCGCATTCCTCCGGGTGGTGGAGGGGGAGGAGTCTGTTCGTCGCCTTCGGTCAGCAATTCCGTAACCTCAAACATCTCTCAGAACGGGATCTATTACGGAGCAGAAGGTCTTCCAATAACCCTCAATGCAGATGTCACTTCGCTTGGAGGCGCAGGTTCTGCAACTCTGATGTTCGACATTAACGCTGGTGGTTATTATCATTATGTGCAGTCGGAACAGATCTATTCCACTGGTCAAAAGAGCTTCACATGGTATCCGCCTTGGTACGAGTCAGTTGGATATTTCAACTACGAAGCATATGTGAGGAATCCACAATATACAAGTCATGGAAGTCCTGTAACTCTTGGAATATTCCAGTCATCTCCATCTGCACAGAATTCTTCCGCATACGACAGTTCCGGTGCCATTGTGGGTCAGTATTCATTGAGTGCTGTAATTAGTGGGACTACAGTTGTAAAAGTTAGATCAGTTCCTGACCCTCGCTCCTCCTACTATATCGAATTCGGTACAATAGCAGGTTGGACATCACCGTCTCTCGGGGTGTGGTCAATTGATCAGAAGATAGAAAACTACGCCTCACCAGGATGCAATGGAGACAATTCGCCATTGAAATATGGGCATGTTCAGGTGAGTCAGCAAACCAACGCTAACCAGCAATTCATGGGAGCATTGGATTCATACCTCATAGGGATAGCGAACTCTTTCACGCACAATATAATACCTTCCCCCTCACTTCTTAATTCGATTTTTTTCAACCAACCGCCGAGCAACACCGGTTGGTACAGTTCTGATCCATATTCTTATACTCAAAAAGGATCTGCTTTCCCTCCCATTTGTTGGCCGGAAACTTGGACATATTATCCGATCGAGGCTACCAACGGATCTGCTTCTCACATTTTTGGAATACAAACATATAACGATGACTTTGGAGCAAACAGTCTCACGGAGTGGATGGATATCTTTGAATACAGTGTGACATTAAGCATCCTGACCGATTCATTGGGGTCGACTTATTCATCAAGCACATCGCTGATGACGGGGGTTTACGTTGCGCCTGTATAAATGTACGGAACTGGAGGGGAAGACATGAGAAGGAAGATTAAGATAATCTTGGCAATTCTTACAGTTGCGATATTGCTCAGTGTTGCAGTTCCACTGGTCTACGAAAAGGATCAGTCCATAATGCCACTCATTCTGAATCATCAATATATTTCAATGCGTGATCATAACCTGACTACCCTGGACAAAGAATGTTTCCGTGGCTCTCCCCTTCAGGCATACTATCCCGTCAATGTGACTTATAACGGCTTTGGCACCTTCCAGATAGCAATGACGATGAATGCCATTGGGGCTCATCCAAACTGTTCCTTCAATGCCTCTCATTTTAGCAAATATCCTTATTTTTTTAATAATTACTACTCAACCATGATTATGCTTCTAAAAGCGAATTATACGGGCCTGGGATCAATTGGAGTCAATTTCGTGAGCTCATCTTTGTACAACAGTAATGCAAGGCAATATGCTAATACAGATCAAAATTCGGTTCTCAGGGAGGGGTCATATTACAAGATTGGTCCTTATGTATCTCTTTATCCAAATTTCCAAGGTTCCAACAATTTAGGCATATTTGACGGAACATATTATATATCTTTGACAGTAGCCTTATACCGAACTGTGCTTGGAATTCCATTTCATCTTGGGGATATCACACTTAAAGCGCCAATGTTTACTGTTGTAAATGCCACATCCACCACGGGGTGATGCATTATATGAAGCATTTCTTAATAGATTCTTGTGAGAATTTTTCCCATAAACGAAGAGGTTTTGCTTTCCATCCCGTTTGTGCGCAGGAAGGATCTTACACTTACTACCCGATCGAAGCTACCAACGGATCTGCATCTCACATATTCGGGATACACACACTCAATGATAATTTCGGTGCAAACAGTGCCACCCTCTGGATGGATATCTTTGAATACAGTGTGACATTAAATTTCATGGCTTACTCGCCTGAATCGACCTATTCATCAAGCGCATCGTTAATGACGGGGGTTTATGTGGAACCCAGTATATGAGATAATGGAGGGATAAAAATGAAAAGAAAAACGAAGATTGTGTTTACGATTCTTGTGGTATTGATATTGCTAAGTGTTGCAGTTCCACTGATTTACGAAAAGGATCAATCCATCATTCCTCTCATTCCGAACCACCAATATATTTCCATGCGTGATCATAACCTAACCAATCTGGACAAAGAGGGTTTCTATGCTCCCCTTCAGGCATACTATCCCGTTAATGTGACTTATAACGGCTTTGGCACATTTCAGATAGCAATGACGGGGCGCCCCATTGGGCTCTATCCAAACGAAACCTTCAACGCTTCTTATTTTAACAATTCTCCTTATATTATTGATTTTGACTACTCAACTATAATTATGCTTCTGAAAGCGAATTATACGGGGGTGGGATCAATTGGATTGAGTTTCGTGAGTTCATCTTTATACAACAGTAAATCAGGTCAATATACTAATACAGATCAAAACTTCGTTCTTAGGGAAGGGTCATATCACAAAATTGGTCCTTATGTATCACTTTGGCCGAATTTCCAGGGTTCCCACAATATAGGTATATTTAACGGGACATATTATATGTCTTTGACAGTAGCCTTATACCGAACTGTGCTTGGAATTCCATTTCATCTTGGGGATATCACACTTAAAGCGCCAATGTTTACTGTTGTAAATGCTACATCAACTGTATGACAATGCCCCTTTTTGCCTTCTCAATATGATCCTCTTGTTAAACCAGAGCAAAAGAGATATATTTAACGGAAATTCCACTTCACTTTTCCGTTCTGAAGCAAAATTCCAACAGAAATATCCCTAATCAGCCTATTTAATTTCCCCATAAATATCTGGTTGATTAAAAAAATGTTTTTTGGTTAATGTGTGAAAATACGTAAGCTCTATGCACATAGATGTGATCAAATCGACGCAGAAGGGGAAGACATATTTCAGTTACCTTCTCATGTAATCCTACCATGACAACGGAAAGGTGAAGCAGTGAATCATTGGAAACATTTGCTGCTGTTCTCCTGAAGAGGTAAATGCCTTGAGGTTTACACTGAAACAAAAGAACAACCTCGCAGGCATTCTCAATGATGGGAATGGGATATAGTAATCACAAGGATTTTCGGTTGACACTTCGTCCTCATTGCACAGAACAGCACATGATCTTGGTATCATAAAAGTGTTGGGCCACACTGAAGAGGCAAAACATGAATTATTGATGATCCTAGCAAGACTTATTGGATCAGGATCAAATGGCAAGCACTGTTTGAGGCGGAAGGGGGTGGAGTAATTCAGTCCTTTACCGTGCAGCCTGTAACCCTATAAGACCAGCTGGAGGTAAACCAACCTATGGAAAAACCTGAAAACATAGTAGCAAATCGGATGCACCGGTTGAGTAATCACCAATGTGAAAGCTCCGAGGATAAAGCATCTGCCGGCGCAAGCTGGGGGGCTGTACAGAGATGCGAGCAAGCAACCTGGCCATAGCATTAAGTCAATTCTGCAGCATCGTTACTGGATCCACAAGAATACGGTTCAAGTGGGGAATTAAGTGCGACGAGCCTGTGGTAAAGAGGCGAAGTCAATACATTCAGGCAAGACGGGTGTGTGCACCTGAATGGCACTTCGGTGTAGGGGAAGTAGCAAGGTTGCAAGGTCTTATGGGTAAAGCAGGGAAGGACCTTGAACAGAGAAGGTTGATGGGGGAATGCGTAATGCCAACCTCATTGATCATTCAAGGCCTGGCGGATGTGGTAGTAGTAGCAGTGAAGCCTCTGATAATAAGGAGGGGTATTTTCTCTTAGGGTCTCCTCGGCTTCTTTCCAGTAGTAGTAGCAGTGAAGCCTCTGATAATAAGGAGGAAGAGCAAAGGACCACTGGATACGATGGCTCCAAGGAGGATAGAGCACAGGATACTACCCGAAAGGGTTATTTGGTCCCGCATCAAGGGGTTCTGAGTTAATCTCGACATGCATGTGCATCTAGAATTTGAAGAGCGAAGTGTATCCTAAACCGAAAGGGAAGGGGATACATGATCAATAAGGCGTCGTATTTGAAGCCGGATGCTCGAAATGAGCCAGTCCGGAATTTTAGAGGGGGAGCTGGAAACGGATCTTCGGAGAGCTGTCTCAACGGGATGTTGAGATACAGTCAAGCTGTCTGAAGGAACTGCGCTTGCTCTCTACTCGAGACTGTAGACAGGGATGCACACAAGGGGAACACTGATATCCCCACAGAGAGGCAACTCCATGAACGATGGAGACCTTAGAACCTTCAATCCGTTAGGATGGAGAGTATGTCAGAAGGGTCCAAACAATAAGGGGGCAGACCAATTCTTTGGGAGATTATTTAATTCACCAATACATATAGACTCATGTTCATTAAGGTATCAAGCTCAAGAAACCACAAGGAACCTCTAAATGCAACAGCATATGTTGTCAGTCAGGAACCACTGTACCTGGCAGTCATAATAAAACCCCAACCAGGTATCTGGGACGAACTGATGGATCAGGATGTAATGTTTATAAGAGATAGTTCTGGTATGGACGTGGAATCCAACATTAAGCAACGCATAGAGGTTGGAGAAAACTCCATATTCTTTGTAACTTCTCAGGACGAAAGGTTTAGGAAAATTTGCGGTGAAATTTCTCGATGATCCCAAAAAAGTTCTTGAACGATAATATTAAATCAATTAAGGGTAGAATTTACACAAGGTCCCCCAATAGTAAAAGTGTTTATGGGGAGAAAATTATGAGGTTCAATGGGGGAAGCTACAGGATGTGGGACCCAAAGAGAAGTAAACTGAGCGCTGCGATTTATAATGGCTTCTCAGGTACACCCATATTGGAAGATTCCACGGTTCTTTATCTTGGGGCATCCTTCGGAACAACCGTAAGTCATATTTCAGATATAATTCCAGATGGGCAGATTTTCCCTGTTGAATTTTCTCCAGAACCCTTTTCTGGTCTGTTAAAGCTTGCTGAGGAAAGGTCTAACATTTATCCCATCCTGGAAAATGCCAGAAACCCAGAAAGGTATTCCTTTTTTCTTGAGAGAGATCCAGAAATCATTTATCAGGATATTTCCCAGAGAGATCAGTTAGGGATTCTTTTCAATAATCTGGATGAATTTCCTCAGTGGCAATACACAATTTTTGTCCTTAAGGCAACTTCCATAGACTCTTCCATAAAATCCCAGGAAGTGTTAGATCAGATATTGTTAAAAATAAAGGGTAGAAAGACAATCACCGTAATTTCCGTGACGGATATATCAAACTTCCACAGAGGTCACTACCTGATCCTTATGGAAAACAGGTCGTAATAGAGAACTGAATGATTATAATTGATCTGGTAACTTCAGCTGAGGAATTGGGATCGAAAAATAGTATTTTCTTGGAGCAGGAATCCATGATTCATAGGAAAGCTCAAAAAACCATTGGAAAAGTAAACCTATTTCAATTTCTGTGTGAACATTCCACAGAAACAGTTTAACACATGAAAGGAATTACTGAGCATATGGCTACGGAGGAAATGGATGTAGGTCCTTTTCAATTGTCCTTTTTCATTGAAAACGGATTTAGGAGAAAGAAGTGTATTAACTGCAAAAAATTCTTTTGGGCTCAGAGCAGTGAAAGAAATACATGCGGCGATCCTCCATGTGATTCCTATAGCTTCATAGGAAATCCAGCGGGTAAGAAACCAATGAGTACTGATGAGGTAAGAGAAGCTTTCATTCAACATTTTTCAATGGATCACAAGTACATAAAGCCCTATCCAGTTGTTCCCAGATGGAGAGATGATGTTCTTCTGGTAAACGCATCCATATATGATTTCCAGCCACACGTAACTTCGGGCATGGTACCTCCTCCTGGAAACCCTCTGGTAATGTCACAGCCATCCATAAGAATGAACGATCTTGATCTGGTAGGAATATCTGGAAGACATCTGACATCCTTTGAGATGCTATGCCATGACGCCTTTAACAGAAATAACCAGCAATATTACTGGAAGGAAGGCACTGTGTCAAGATGCCACACATTCTTCTCTGAAATAGTGGGCATAAAGGGGGAAGAAATTACCTATAAGGAAAACCCATGGTTTGGAGGAGGAAATGCTGGAAACGCGCTGGAAGTTTTTATAAGGGGACTGGAAGTGGGAACGCTTGTATTCATGGATCTGAAGGAAGACCCGGACGGGGAGATCATTCTGGAAGGCACAAAATATTCACAGATGGATCTTCAGGTTGTGGACACAGGTTATGGACTGGAAAGAATAAGCTGGGTAACCCAGGGTTCCCCAACAGTTTACGACTCCACATACGGTAATGTTGTTTCTCATATTCTTGAAAAATCTGGAGTGGAAACTGAAAACATTTCTGAAATGGGGGCAATAACCCAAATATACTCTGCCGATCCGGACAGATCCATATCTGAGATCGAAAGGGAGGTGGGGAATCTGGTAAAGGGTGAACTCAGTATTAACTGGGAACATGTGGAAAAAATAAGGCAGGCGTACATTTTAGGGGATCATGCAAGATCAATTATTCACCTTTCCAGGGACTACGTGATTCCAAGCAACGTGAAAGTTGGATACCTTTTCAGATTACTACTGAGGCGTTCATTCAGGGCCATGGATTACCTGAAATACAGTGGAACGCTTATGGATATCATAAGGATTCAGGCCGAAAACCTCAAAGGAATCATTGATGGTTTTCCTGAGGAGTTTCTCTCCCAAATCATTGAAGAAGAGAGGGAGAAATATTACAAATCCCTGGAAAGGGGTACAGATGTTATAAAAAAGATCCTTAAAAAGAAGGATAAACTGGACGATGACGATCTGGAACTGCTCTATGATTCTTATGGTCTTGTTCCAGATTTTGTGTCACAGATCCTTAAGGAACAGAATATTGTCTTGAAAATACCTGCAAATTTTCACTCAAGAATAGTTGATAAACATTCAGGTAAAAGGGAAGCTCAGATTAAGAATCAGGAATCATCAAAATTCAGGGGAATGGAGACCAGGACTCTTTACTACGATGATCCCAGGATGCTAGAATTTACGGCACTTGTACTGGAATCTGTGGATGATCTGATTGTGGTAAATCAGACTGCGTTCTATCCCACAGGAGGTGGACAACCCTTTGATTTGGGATACTTCCAGTTGGGTTCAAGGAAATATAAGGTCATCAATGTTTTCAAGGAAGGAAATGCCATAGTCCACCAGATAGATGGACATATTGAAAAGGGATCAAGGCTCAAGGGATTTGTTGATGGTAAAAGAAGAAAACAACTCATGATACATCACACATCCACCCACCTCCTGCTCGGTACAATGAGGCGTTTACTTGGGGATCAGGTCTGGCAGGCAGGTGCGCAAAAGGGGATTGAATCTTCAAGAATAGATGTAACTTACAACAGGAAGATTTCTGATGAAATGATCAGACACATTGAACATGAGTGCCTGAAGACCATAATGGAAAACAGAAAGGTCACAGCTCGATTCATGGACTGGAATCAGGCCATAGAAAAATATGGGTTCAGGCTATTTGAAGGTGGAGTACCACTGGCAAAAAAACTGAGAATTGTTGAAATAGAAGGGGTTGATGTGGAAGGTTGCGGAGGAACACACCTTTCCAGCACAGGCGAGATTGGTTTTTTGAAGATCCTTAGGGTTGATAGCATTCAGGAGGGCATTTACCGGATAACCTTTGCATCTGGGGAAGCAGCCCTGGATCATGTGGAAAAAATAGAGGAGGATCTTAATGCCATCAGGATCATGACAAGATCAACAGAGGATACGGTGGTAAAGGTAGAAAAAACTATTTCCGAAATGATCAAATTGAGGGAGGAATTGTCCAGTGCAAACAGGGAAATATTATCCAGTTCAATGGAACATTCTAAAAATACATCCCTGTGTGGTTATGAAGTTATGTTGCTGAATCTCCAGAGGGAAGAACTGGTGAAACTTGCCATACCAATGGCCATTGCCTCAGGCAGGATATACCTGATCACAGAGGATAGAAGAAAAACCCTAATCTGCAGGGACAGGAAGGTAATGGGTCAAATTCTTAAATGTATTTCAACGGCTGATTGGGATGGAAAGAGCCAGGTGGTTGTTATTTCGGAAGAATCCATAAAAAATGATAAATTAATAAACTAAATTTATCATTACCAAAGAATACATGACAGGAACAAGGAAGTTTGAATCGGACGATGTTAGGGAAACATTTTCAAAATTTTTCACCATTCTAAAGGTGGAAAATGAGAATGATATACTTTCTTTCAAGATTCCTGAAAATGAGTATAACAAGGAAAAATTCGAGGAACTATATTTCCAGCTGAAGAAGCTTGGCTACTATTCTTATACGAACGGGAAGGGGGAGATTATAACATTCAGGAAGGAAGAAAACCCCAACAGAAGAAACCTGAAACTCCTCCTTATGTTACTGACAATTCTATCAATGATATACGCAGGCTACGCCTATTCCTTCGGATACTACCCGGGAATGAACTCCTATGTCATACTGGCATTGGATCTCACATATTTTGTTTTTCCCCTGATCTTAATTCTTTTTCTTAGAGAACTACCAAAATTTATAATTCGAAAGAAGAGAAAACAGAAATATTCCCTACCACTTTTTATACCAAACCCATTCCTCATGGGGACCATGGGCATAATAAACGCCCCAGATGAACCCTATCTAAATTCAGATGATGAGATCCTTGCGGGGTTCTTTTCCCTCATTCTGGGTTTTGTTGCCTCCGCCTCAATTCTTATTCTTGGGTACATGGGGTTGTCCCTCTATAATGGTGGTAGTTACGTGACAAACGGTAGCAGCAGTATAATTAACATTCCTTTACTCATACAGTTGTTTGCAGGTCACGTAATCCCCAGTTCCGGGTTTCTTGATCCACTGAGTCTTGCCGGGTGGTCAGGGCTCATATTCACATCGTTCAATGCCTTCCCCATAGGACTTCTGGACGGAGGAATGGTCCTTTCTGGTTTCAACCGTACATTGAGGAAAAACGTATCCTATATTTTTATAACTATAATGATATTCATAGCATTCACCTTTCTTGCATGGTTGATCCTGCCGTTGTTCCTGGCATTTCTTGGTATGGGAACCATAGAGCCCGTGGATAGCAACTACCTGAGGGCCAATAAGAGGGCTTTCCTGGCCATAGGCATAGCCATGGCTCTCGCCATTATCGGGCTCACCCCCTATCCTGTGCATATAGGTACGCCACAGATGGAGGTTTTTTATAATGGTCAATGGGACGTGGCAGTTAACGGATCCAGGAATATAGACACATACAACATCATGGTAAGAAATTACGGTCAGAACAATATCATTCCTGGGTTCTCCCTATCGCCTACCCTGAGTTATGATGTATCCACAAATAATTCCGTAATACATCCCGGAACGGTAAACACCTTTACCATTGCGATCAACACCACTAGGGCAAACATGGGAATGAACAATCCACTGTTAAAAATATATGTGGGGAGCACAGAAAAAACACTGAATCTTGCATTTTTCAAGATAAATCCAACAAGCAGCATTGAAATGGAAACGACAAACCAGACCAATTCAACCAAGGGCAGCTCTTTTTTAGTTAATATTACGCTGTTCAACACCGCGGCGGTCAATGCGACAGAAAAATTTCTCATAGGAGTACCAAATCAGTGGAGCTATGATATTACTGTAGGAAACTCAACCAATAAACCAGGTTCCGTTCCACTGGAAGATAACGGTTCTTACATCTTTGGGCCATATCCCATACTGAAGGCGGATAATAGTGGACTGAATGCCATATATATTGAAATAAAATCAATAGAGAGACCGACCTCGAATATTTACTTTGCCGCATACAATAATACTAACTACGGGCAAATGCTAACCATAGGGGGATGATCATACGCGAATAGGTTTCATTATAAATCCTCGGGCCGGTGAGGGACTGAGCCAAAGGGTAAATGGATCCGATAGTCTGGTGGAAAATGATGGGGACAATTATTCAGCTCAAAGATCCCATAAGTTCCTTGAAAACCTGAACAGGTACTACACTTTCTGTACAGCATCGGGAAAAATGGGGGAGGATGTGCTTAAAGAAGCCAGCTTTGACAACGTTGAAATTATATATAATGCACCGGAACATAGCAATAAAGAAGACACTGTAAATTTCGTAAGGGAAGCGGATAAAAAATGTGACATCATTCTATTTGCCGGAGGAGATGGCACTGCCGTGGACATCCTCAATGCAAATCCGCACATCCCCGTTCTGGGGATTCCCTCAGGGATGAAGATGTACAGTTCTATTTTCGCCATGAACCCAGAAGAGGCGGCTTCCCTGCTTGATGATTTCGATAGGGGAAAGGCAATAGTTGTGGAATCCATAGTGGAAGATGCTGACGAGGAGAAAATGATCAGAGGGGAACTTATCATAAAAACAAGGGGAAAACTCAAGTCCATAGGATCAGCAGATCAATATCACAATCCAAAAATCGTGACTCAGGAATGGGCGGAAGACAGCATATCTGAATTTATAACAGACACCATGGACTCCTCATATTACCTCATAGGAACAGGCTCCACATGCAAGAGCATCATGGATAGATTGGGCATAAAAACCTCCATATTTTCCGTAGATCTCATAAGGAATGGGAAAATATTAAAGAGCAATTACTACCCGCAGGATCTGGATGAATATATCAAGGAAGACGCAGGATTAAAAATAATAGTTTCTCCCTACGCGGGAAGTGGATTTTTCCTGGGCAGGGGGAACAGGCAGATTGACGAGAGGGCAGTCAGGAGAGCGGGTAAAGGGAATATAATTGTTGTATCCTCTGAACAGAAACTGTCAAGCATAAGAGGGTTGGCCTTTGATGTGGATGGAATTGACCATTCTTTCTTTGGAAAATACATGAAAGTGATAGTCGGTTACGAAAGATTCAAAATGATACCCTTACTTTAATAATAGGGTTTAAATGTTGATTTCACATAACTCGTGAGTTAAATGGAAAAAACATTCTCTGATCTATCCAAGTATGTGAAAAAATCCCCACCTTCTTGGATGTTAGTTTTCATTTTACTTGTTTTATATGTTATAGAATTACTTAAATCAAGGAGCCTTGAGTTTGCCTCGCTCATGATCCCGCTGACGGCTATCATTACCATAACCATAGATCAATCCCTTTCCAGATATTTCAAGTCCAACCTAAATCTAAAAAAGAACCTTTTCCTGTATACAATCTCATTTTTCATGTTCTTCATAATATATATCATATTGAGCCTGACCTTTCCATTTTTCGAGACTCAAAATATAGCTATTTCCCTATCTTTCACGGCATTTTTCAGGTTTCTGGTCTTCTATGTGTATCTGTCAGATAATGACAGGGTCAATTATCTCAATTCCCTGAGCTTCACTCTTTCCTTCATTCCATTCTTTCTGGTGCTGGTGGATTATACAGTTCTTTCAGAATCCATAATTTACAGTCTAATATCTGCATATCTCTCCTATTATTTTGTCATTAAGGCCACTGGTACATTCAAGAGGGAATTCAATGAAGAACCGAGAAACCTGATAAAATTCTTTCTATATAGCGCTACCAACAGGAAATATTTTGAGGCAGGGGACAGGTTTTTTAAGAGAATGTATTCTCAGGATAGGGAGATTCCGGTAAATTTCATAAGGATTGTAAATGACAGGGAACAAAATCTCACAACCATGGTTTTTCCCTATATACATCCCGGACCCTTTGGACTCATTGGAACCAGTGATCTTCCGAGGAGGCTTGAAGAAAGACTGAAAGATCTTGATTCAGATTTCATGGTTTTTCATACAAGTACCACAAACAACAACAACTGTTCAGGAGACGAGGATATTGATGCCATAGCCTCTTCCATAAGGCAATCATGGAACGGATTGTATCAGTCAAAAAACATGTCCCGGATTATATCGGCTAAATCCTCTGGTTTAGTCTTGGATGGAATGAAATTCGGGAATTTTGGTTTCCTTGCCCTGAACCCGGAAAAGGAAAGTTTTGATGATATCCTCCTTACAGAGGGTGAGAGGTTATGGAAGCACATCGAGAAGGAAATGAATCTTCAGTTTTCCATACTGGATGGGCAGAACAATTATTCTCACGGATCAAAGGAACTGACGGATTTGGGACCATATATGCATTCGGCCACAAAATTAATATCCAGGATGAACGACAGATATAAGGGAAGGGTGGGTTATGCCAAAAGGACACTCAACCTGAAATCCATGGGAAGTGAGGGCATTCAGGCACTTTCTTTCGACTATGGGGATCACAGGATGGCAATCTTGCTTACGGACTCAAATAATATAACCGGAGATCTGATGAAGGAGATCAGCAAAAGGTCAAAAAGCATCGTAAGCTACGTTGCCATATATACCACAGATAACCACATAGTGAATCAGGGTTCCCTGGATATGAATCCACTGGGTGAAAAGGATGATAAGGATCTCATAGCAAGTGCTGCCATAGAGGCACTTCAAGAAGCCACAAATAATATTCAGGATGTATCATTTATATATGGGCATTCTGATGTGAAAGTGAAGATGGGGTCTGAGGACTCTTACAGAACTCTCATGAGCACAGTATTCTCATCTCTTCACAAAGCAAAATATTACGCTGCCCTTTGTGTAACCTTAACTTTTCTCATACCCTTCGTTCTTTCCATAACTGGAGTCGTTTATAAAATTCCCTTTATAAGATGACTGTCTTCTCAAATAAAGGTCCAGTAGACCAATGGCAGTAACACATTTGATAACGGGAACTGCCCGGATGGCAATACAGGGATCGTGTCTGCCCTGAACCCTTATTTTATCATCTTCTCCTGTACCTAGATTGACAGTATCCTGTTCCTTTCTCACAGAGGAGGTTGCCTTCATTGCTGTCCTGAATTCCAGATCGTTCCCGAACGTGATACCACCAAGTATCCCTCCGTTATGATTGCTTCTAGTTCTGATCCTTTTCCCATTCATATAGAAGGAATCGTTTGATTCGGTCCCTTTCATTTTGGAAAGTTTGAATCCGTCCCCAAATTCCAGGCCCTTTACACCTGGCACAGAAAAGATCAGGTGGGAAATTATGGACTCCACCGAGTCAAAAAATGGTTCACCCATGGCCTCCGGAACATTCCTAACCCTTGTCTTAATGATTCCACCCACACTGTCACCCTGGGACTGAAGTTCCCTTATGTATGATTTTGCCTCCATATCCTTGGAATTATCTGGAATCCTGCTTTCATTGGAATAAATTTCATCGTCATCGAAAAATCTATCAGTTTCCATTGCTATATCACCCATTGACTGAAGATAGGATGATATTTCCATACCAGTCCCTTCCAGTACCTGAAGGGCCAAGGATCCAGCTGCAACGAGGGGTGCAGTCATTCTTCCTGAAAGGAAACCTCCACCTTCATAATTCCTGTAAGGTCCGTACTTAAGGAAAAGGCTCAGATCACCGTGGCCCGGTCTTGGCCTTTCAAAGAGATCATCGTAATGCTTTCCGATGGCATTCTCATTCCTTATCAGCATTGTAATGGAACCTCCATCTGTTATGTCCTTTGTAAGACCTGAGACAAACTCTATTCTATCAGTCTCCTTTCTCTGCGTGGTCAGGGAGCTCTGTCCTGGGGATCTGCGCATCATCCAGGTCATTATTTTATTTTGATCAATGGAAAAACCAGCCGGTATACCGTCAACCACACACCCTATGCCGTTACCGTGGGAAGAACCGAAAATGGTGATTGATATCCTATCCCTGAAAACAAAGCTCATTGATAAATGAAATGCGTGTAATCATAATACATTTTCTATGCGTCCCTTATTTTCTGTCATCCAGTTCAAGAACTGCTGGGCAATCTCTTTCTCTCAACTGTTGATATTAGCATTTCTATTATTTTCCCCCTGATGATGGAAGGATCGTTTGTGTCAAACTGGGCCTTTATCAATATGATATATGTGTTAAGGGTTGTTTCATCAATGGCCAGAAAGGGGTCTCCAGTCATCTCCTTAAAGCCCTTTAATTCTTTCACTATCTCATCCCTGACCAAATCAAATTTGAGATATTTTGGGATCTCATACCTAACCTGAACCACAGGAGTTTTCGAGGTGACCCTGTAGGCTCCCTGGGTAAGGACATTGTTGGCTATTTTTACAACTTCTCCCCCATCAGTTACAAGGGTTGTATAATTTATGCTTATATCCTTTACCTTTCCCACAAAACCGTTGTTATAAAGAAAATCGCTTGAGAAGTATTTTGGTATGACAACCGCGTAGGTTATGCTGAACTGCCAGGCATGAATCCACACGCGATCCCCTATTTTGAAAGGCCTGGTAACTATCAATAGAAGTCCCGCAAACTGGTTAGCCAGAACGCTCTGGGAAGCAAGGCCAATAACTGCCGCAAGAAATGTACTTCCCAATATTATGGAGGAGACATTAATCCCAAGTGAGGCAATCACGGCAAGTACGATTATGAAATAACCCACCATCCTGACCATGAAGATAATGGGATGCAGCGTATTGTTATCCAGAAATTTCCCCAGTACTAACCTGATATACGTTAGGACCATTCTCACGACCAGAAAGGCTATTATTGCTATGACGGCAGCGTCGAGAAACTTGGAGTATGATGGAGGTATGGCCTTCAGAACTTCAGTTACTATGTACACAACTACAAGAAGTCCTGCGAGTAGGGCCAGTAAGGCTCCTATGGCCATGAATCTCTGCTTTCTCCTCTCATTTCCCATGTTTCAGCAATACAGAATGGTTTAAAAAGTTTTTAAATTGAAAACACTGTCAAATCTTTGTTGATAATTTGAAAATTGAAAATACTCTGTAATTGTTACTTTGAGCAAAAACTGCATCATTCTCCAGTTAGAACGAATGCTCATAAATTGATAGAGGAGAGATTATTTCTTCCTCCGGATCATGAACAATACTGAACCCGCAACAGCTAAGGCAGCCACGATTCCTATTATGCCATATATCTCTATGCCTGATATAGCTGAATGAGAACTCTTGGATGGTGAAGAAGAAGCGGTGAATGTAGTTGATACTACCTTGGAGTGACCGTTTATTATTACCGTACTGCCATTAGCATTGTAATTTGTATTGTTGGTTCCCAAGGTGTAAGTATACGTTCCATTTGTTAACATTACAGAATAAGTTGATCCTGTGATTTCACCGGAATCATGGTCTGTTATGTTCACATACCATTTTGTCCCTGTGGGTAATCCTGTTTCGGTGAATGTTACTGTGTATTTAACCAGTGAGAATGTTACCGTTTCAGGAAGTGCTTTTCCATTGACTGTGAAACTGCTTCCAGATGAGGACCATAGTTTGTTGGAAGAAGCAATGCTGTAGGAGTAGGTTCCGTTTATCAGCGAGAAGGAATATGATGTTCCTGTACCGCTGAAAGATTGTCCGTTGCTCAGGTTTACATACCATGTTGTTCCTGTAGGAATACCTGATTCTGTGAATGTGATAAGATACAGCTTATCGAAGCTTGCAATCTCCGTTATTGGGGATCTAATTGTAATTGTGTGAGAGGCACTTGTGCCTGTATAACTGCCCGTGCCGATACTCGTCCAGGACATGAATGTATAGCTCGAGTTAACAGTCTCGGATATGGTGACAGTTGAACCTGCATTGTACCAACCTGACAATGGTGATGTTACCCCTCCGACTGATGGGCTTGATGACATTGCCAGATAGTATTGTGTAGTATAAAGCACTGATACCACCGGATTGTTATCATTGACAGGAACTGAACCTGAACCAACAGTAACGTACCTGACTCCTGTTACACCGGAGATGGGTGTGGAAACCGTGTAACTATATGTGCCGTTCGTTTCCGTGAATGTTATGCTGGAACCGGTGGACGTTTCTGTGGCTCCGTTCAGTGTGATAGACCATGATGTACCTGAGGGCAATCCTGTTTCAGTCAGTGTCACGGTGTATGTAACCTCCGTGAATGTGATCGACTGGGATGCTATTGGTCCATTTACTGTAAATGAATTTATGTATGAAGGTTCGTAGATTTTATTGGAAGTTTGTACACTGTAGGAATATGAACCATTGGAAAGGTAGATTGAGTATAATGTTCCGGTGATTGGACCGGATGAGGTTTGTCCTGTTATGTTCACGTACCATGTTGTTCCTGCAGGAAGACCTGTTTCTGTGAATGTTACTGCGTATTTAACTAACGAGAATATCACGGATACAGACTTTGAACCACCGTTAACCGGGACTGAACCGGAGGATGGGGAAGGTTCATAGATCTTGTTGCTTGTCTGTATTGTGTATGCATATGTACCATTTGTTAGCATTACAAAATAAGTTGATCCTGTTATTGCTCCAGAATCATGACCTGTTATGTTCACATACCATGTTGTTCCTGATGGGAGACCTGTTTCTGTGAATGTTACTGCGTATTTAACCAAGGAGAATGCCACGGATACAGACTTTGAACCACCGTTAACCGGGACTGAACCGGAGGATGGGGAAGGTTCATAGATCTTGTTGCTTGTCTGTATCGTGTAAGTATACGTTCCGTTTATCAGCGAGAAGGAATAGGATGTTCCTGTTATCGCTCCGGAATAATGCCCTGTTATGTTCACGTACCATGTTGTCCCTGCGAGTAATCCTGTTTCTGTGAATGTGACCTCATAAGGGACAGGAGAGAATGTGACGGTGTTCAGGTTCAATGATGTGCCTTTAACTGTTAATGAACCAGAATAAGATGATGGGGCGTAGGTCTTGTCTGATGTTGAGTTCGTAAAAGAATAGGTGCCGTTTGGGAGAGAAAAACCAATCAAGTTGGTTGCAGAGTTGTTCGAGTAAACATATCCATTAACGTTGGTTATGTTTACATACCATGTATCCCCGGACGGGAGACCCATTTCCTTGAATGTAATTGAGTATGTCACAAGCAAGAAGTTAATTGTTTTCGAAACTGGTGAGCCTGAGACTGTGAAGTTGCCCGAGGAGGGAGAAGGTTTGAAATTCTTATTCGCAGATGCAATTGTGTAAGTATACGTATCATTTGACAGGTTAAAGGTGATTGTACTCGTTGTAGAGCTGTTCGTGATCTCATGACCTGTAGAGTCAGTTACGTTGACGTACCACATCATGCCTCGTGGTAACGTGGATTGAGAGAAGATTACGGAATCTGTGTGCAGTGAAAAATTGACCTGTATGTTAGAATGGTCAGCCCAGTCAATGCTGAACGTTCCCCTGCCTGGACTGTTGAAGTATTCCTTGTCCGTGGTGGATACAGTGTAACTGTAGCTACCGTTTATCAGATTCAGGTTTATTGCAGATCCGGATGAAGCGGATTCAGGAGATTGCCCGGTAACATTCACATACCATGTGTATCCCCCTGGCAAACCTGATTCTGTGAACGACATACTGTATTGGTTCTGAACGAATGTTAAGTATTCTATCGTGTAACCGGTTACACGCACTGCACCGGAGGAGTATCTTGCGTGATAGTGCCCATTGGAAGTGCTGACGGTATAATCGTATGTCCCATTTGTAACTGACAATAGTATATCATTGCTATAACTGGCAGTACCAGAGTTTGACCCGATAATATAAGAACCGCCTGAAAGTGAGACCGTCTATGTGCCATTTGGAAGACCGATCTCCCTAAATCTTATGGTTTCGTTAACAGGATAAAACCGTATGTGGATGGTTACGTTCGAGCCGCTAACCAAGAACCATCCTGTGGCTGGTTTAGGGTATGTTGTAGTGTTTGAATGACCTATAGAGTAGGTGTAATTACCATTTGAGAGCAGGAATGTATGTGAGGATCCGCTGAGCCAGTTTCCTGGAACGGGACCAGAAGAACTTCTAAAATTACCGGTCAGGTTGACGTACCAGTTACCTGGGCAGAACCCCTCTTCGATAAACGTTGCCCTCTGGCCTAGGGGTGATACCACAGAAATGTTGCCGGACCCCTGGTTCATTATATAGGTTAATCCATTGGATCCATCAAAGACCCCTCCCATAGGGTGAGATCCTACATTCACATTAGCTGTAACCATGTAGGTGGCCTTATTCAGGATTGAAATATTGTCTGAGTTCAAGTTCGTTACTAGCATGTTCCCAGTTTGTTTGTCAAATATCGCATATTCCGGTGTACTTCCCACATTGATGTTAGCAACGTTTCTGTTATTTGCAGTGTTGAATACCGTTACATTGTTTGAATTCGCGTTTTCAACGTAGATAAGCCCGTTTAGAGAGTCCCACGCCAGCGACTGTGGGTTCAAGCCTACCGTTGCAATTGGATGGATACACACGGGGGAACTCGTCTCATTGTTTATTTTATAAATATATCCGGTGTAATTACCACTACAAGAGAAACCGTCGCCTGTAACATAGACGTTCCCGTTTTCAGAATCAAAGGTAATTCCCAGTGGAGTGAAAGTGGGGGGTTCACCACTTGTGAAGTTCGCCAGGCTTGGTCCGGCGCTAACTAACGTGTTTTTAGTAGCATTTATCACCGAAACATCGTTGCTGTTGCTGATTGTGGCGTATATGAGGTGATTCCAGGTGTCGTAGACGATCATATCTGGGGTTGCGCTTCCGCCACCATGAAACCAAACTGGAATGTTTGCAATTACTGAATCATCACTTCCATTTATTACGGAAACATTGCCTGAAACTGAATCTGCAACATATAAGTATCCATTCCTTGGGTCAAAAGCAATCCCTCTCGGATCAGATTGGACCGTAATATTTCCCACAAACTGATTCGTTTTGCTATTGATCACGGATACACTACTATGCCCGCTATCAGAAATGTAGATGTACCCGTTGTTTGAATCATATGCCGCAAAGCTTGGATTGATGGAACCAGTAGGTATCGTGTTCACCACTCCCCAGTTGGAGGCGGTTGTTCCATTCGGCTTTTCAGGGTTTGCAGCTATGGGATGGTTGGAGCTCGTGTGGATTCCTGAAACCAGTATTCCCGATGCTAATAGCATGATCACAATTGCCATAAGATATACCTTGCCAGATATTTGAGAAGACGTAGATTTACGCATGACACGGAGATTAGTCGTAAGTTCTTAAGGCGTTGCGTAAAAATAATACAGCAAAGATTAAAACATTGTATCTGATTTGTACACGTGGAAAAAAAGGTTTATTATGACTATCTCGTGAAGATACTCAAAGATGCTGATGAGGTACAGGCAAGAAGGTTTGCAGCTGCAATAGCGTTAGGTATCGGTTGGGGTGGCATCTCCAGAATCGTGGAACTCACCGGCATGTCACATTCCACCATTGAAAAGGGGATTCGGGAGATACAGGATGAGGGGATGATTGAAAAACTCGAAAAACTCCGGGCAGAGGGTGGCGGGAGAAAGAAGGTTGAATTGAAGGATCAGAAAATCATTACCGATCTAGAGTTCATCATGGACGAAAACACTGCGGGCGATCCCAAGAGTTTTCTCAGGTGGTCATCCAAATCTACCAGGAAGATTTCTGATGAGTTGAAGAGCCTGGGACACAAAGTTGAACCGAACACAGTTGCAAGGCTTCTGAAGGAGAAGGGCTATTCTCTCCAGGTCAAAGTTAAGAGTTTCGAAAGACTCTCCGTTGAGAAGGGGGATGCACAGTTCCGACACATAAATGAAGAGGTGAAGAGTTTTGCCAAAGACGGAGATCCGGTTATCTCTGTCGGCACAAAGAAGAAGGAACTGGTAGGAGACTTCAAGAATGCAGAAAGGACAAGGATAAAACCTGGAGACCCCAGAGAGGCGAATGCATACGATTTCCGATCCATGGCCATCGAAATGGCAATTCCATGTGGCATATATAACGAGACGGAAAATGACGGCTTGGTAAACATAGGCAATGATCAGAATACTTCTGAATTCTCTGTAGAAACAGTAAGGCAGTGGTGGTCAATGATCGGAAAGCATCTTTATCCGGATGCAAAGAAACTCTTGATATGTGCTGAAGGAGACGGTTCTAACGGATCACGCGACAGAGGATGGAAGATTCATCTGCAGGAACTTGCGAATCAGATTGACATACCCATAACGGTATGCCACTATCCTCCGTGGACAAGCAAATGGAACAGGATAGAACATAGCATGTTTTCATTCATAAGCATGAACTGGAAGGGAAAACCTCCTGTGAATTATGAGACTATCGTAAAACTCATAGGTTCTACTGAAACAAAAAACGGTCTTAAAGTGGCTGTAAGTGAGGCTAAAAACAAATGTCCCATTGGAACAAAATTCTCAGACGAGGATCTGGCAAAGGTAAATCTGGAACCTAATTCATTGCATCCGAAATGGAACTATACCTTACTGCCTGGTAGTAACATTCCGATTGCCTGACTTGGATATGTTATTATTACGCAACCCAAGTGATACTATGTACTACATGGATGGAAAATATACTCGGGCGAGGAATTCACTGTGTTTGTATTACTAAATTAAGACATGTTTCTGATGAAAAGTATGAATGAGAGAGATCTTGACTTAGAAGATGTGGCGTTGATTGCAAGATCTGGTATGAACTACGGCCGGGTTCTTGAAGAATGCATGAACCAATCCAAAAGATCGAAGATATGGTGGAATTATTCTGGGATCATATCCATTTGGACTAAATCGAGGGGGTTTAAGTTTCTAATACTCGGTTATCTTAGCAAAACCAACCTCAGATCATTTGGTCTACAATATCTACCTCTAACCTGTCAATTTCCGTTCCTGGAAACTATATTCCTCATAAATTCAGCTACTTCCTTCACTACCATGTCGACATCGGGAATTTTACCAATTATGACCGGATTTAGCTCACTTCTCCAGGAAGATTGTTTATTCTCCATTGCCCCAATGAATTCAGAGTGGTAGTATTCAGTTGAATAATAACTGAGTTTTGAATTTATCATTCCCAAATTGCAAAATTCACCATTTGAACGTTTGAAAATAAACCAGAGATCATACAGGTCTCGTGCCTTATTTCTTGTCAATATTGCCCTTATCTTTTCTGACTGTATTTCACGTCTATTCATAACTGTGCAGGCATATGGAAGAATGTCCGGGTAAACCGGATCCAAGGCCAACAAATCTGGTTCAAGAAGAGTCTCCTCTCTGGTGCTGATTTCAACTTTTACGGTGACTCTTGACACCTCAGTGGTGTAGAGGGGTCCCTCACAAGAGAACTTGAAAGATAGTGAATTGCCCGTGTTTGAAAGAGGTTTGTACATACCTCTGGCACCAATGATTTGAAGGTCTTTTAGCGTCTCATTCATCACTTCATCAACTTTAGTGGGCCCTACAAGCGTGAAGTCCAGATCCTCCGAAAATCTGTTCAAACCGTGGAAGAGATACAGTGCGGTACCGCCCTTGAATACCAAATCCTTTGTCACTCTAAGGTATATCGATCGAAGTATCAGATTCTGAATGTAGGTCTTTTCCTCCTGAAATGGTTTCACACCATGCAGTCTAGCTAACCTTGTAATTGTATTGCGGTCAATCATTCGATCACCTCATTCACCATTAACTTCCATTTCTGATCAAATTTACCTTTCTGCATTGATTGCGGGTTCAACCTGTATCGCGTATTGGTTTTCCTCTGAAAATTGACTTCAAATCCCAGTCTTTCGAGCAAATAACCGGCCCTTGCAAGGACAGCCTCTCTTCGAATTCTTTTAAGATATGCATCAAGTTTTTGGACATTTATATCATCCTTCATAGCATCTATTGCGTAGGTTATTCCAAAGATACCTGGTTTATACAAGAAATCCAGAATTATCTTCTCCAGTTCGCCGACCATTATGTAAGAATTTTCCTTCTTTATTTTCCTGTAGCCGAACATAAGATCTGGAGGGAGGTTAATGAAATCTATTGCAGTACCCTCAAAAACTATTCCCTGTCTCCTCCTCGAAGAAACTACCTGTATCCTGTTGACTACCTGATCGGTGGCGTTCAGAACGTATAATCCCGAAAGGAACGATATGTATGCCGGTTGCTGAATCTGTGATGCCACAATGAAAGGATCCCGGGTAACTGAGTATTTTCCCTTCTCCACGCTAAAAACTAACTCCTCCTGAATTAGCCTTCGTATGACGGAATATACCCCACTGCTCTTCAGCTTTGTATTTCGCTTTATGTCAATAGGTGAAAAGACAGACCGCCCACTTCCCTGAAGGAGATTGAGGAGCCTGTATTTGTTCATTCCATGACATATCGATCGTTGCTATTTATTTTTTGTCATCAATTAAGTCAAAATTAACATAATCACGCACATAAAGTGTAATGATGTAAGTTAGTTCCGTGAACTCATTGTCAGATAAGGGTGGAGATTCAGCCACAGTATTGATAATGGCAAATCAAAACTGGCTGATGGCGCTTTGCTCAGAGGATATTTCTTCATATCCTTCTTTTCCCTCTATAAATATTACAGTATATTCGTGCTGATCAGGGCTCCAGATCTCACCAGCAAATTACCAGTGAAAGACTGGCTCCTGAAATTCTTAAATGTATACAAGATAGTCAGGAGCAACGAGAAAACTCTGAGCGAGGCACCTTCAAGCGTTGAAACGATAGAAAGGATATCTGGAACCAATATATCCTCAAACAGATTGTGGTGTTAAGGTTTTAAATTTATAATTCTCATGGGTTCCAATCTTTCTGCAAGTTTGTTAATAATTCCAGTTCTGGTTCCGGAATCACTTAAGAATGGAAAGCGTATATCTATAAGATAGGTGTTCAGGGTCGTCTCGTCAACTGTAAATATATAGGTAGAGTCACTTATGTTCATTGTTTTCAAGACCTCATTCACAGTTTTTCTTATGACATCAGGTTCAACGTTTTTTGGTACCTCATATCGAAGGGAAAAACTGCCGCTTTGAGGTCCTATCTGAAACGCACCCAGAGCCACAAGGACATTGGGCACGCTGGTAACACTACCTTCATCTGTTTCCAGTTTTACGAAGTTCAGTGTGATATCCATCACCTTACCCCTGATTCCCTGGGCATAGAGGATATCCTTTGAGTAATATTTTTGTGAAAACACTGCCATCTGTAGACTCATAAGGGCACTGGAACTACTCCAGGGAAATATCCACACATATTGTCCTGGCCTTAAGGGCTTGGAGATTTCCATAATCAAGCCTCCAAGTATGTTTCCTATGACACTCTGTCCCGCCAAACCTATTATGGCTGCCAAAAAAATGCTTCCTGTGATTAGTGAATCCACATTAATTTTAAAAAATGAAAGTACAACTAAAAATATAATAAAGTAAACCAGGGTATTAATTATATAATTAACAAAGACAATTTTATGAATATTTCCCTTTATATTGCTTTTCAAGGTTAAAAATTTCTTGATCTCAGAGGCGACCAGATATATGACAATGGCTGAAAGAGATGCATTCACAATTTCCTCATAAATCCCTCCGATCTTTAAAACGTAGGTGCCTAAAAAATAGACAACTGCATAAATTCCAGCAAATATGAATATTATGGTAAATATGAATTCAATTCTCTTTGATCTAACTTGATTCATTTTTAATCCGTCGTGGAGAGAAGACACTGGCTCATGGGAACACAAAATGTCTGTTTTTTCCCCTTTTCGTTGGCTTCAGACTCAATTATATAAACAGCTTGATCTACTCCAACCAGTGTCCCCTTCATATACAATTCAGGGGTCAAACTCTCCTGGTACTGCCCAAGAATTATAAATTTGATATTTTTACCTATGAGATCGGCGACATTCATGATCATTGATTAAATCCTATTATAAAAGCTGTTCAGCCCAAAATATATCTTAAACTTATTTATGGAATCAAAAAAATGTTTAAAAAATTATGGTGTTATGAGGGAAACAAGAAATATTACAAACCCTACAACAACGAAATATTCTGTGTTTGTAATGTTGCTCGCGATAAACTTATAATACAGACCTCCCAGCTCAATTATGAACAGACCCAGAAAGAAAAGGGGATACCTCCAGGCTGATTTCATGTATTTTCCCATTCAAATCACAACCTGAACAGCAGTATATTTAAGCCGAGTCCCGCTGCAACTCCTCTTATGTACAGGTCTACCAGGAAAAATGATGCAAGGCTCATCCATGCAAATATTTCATGGTGTTCATTCAGTTTACTTATTCTATTGAAGACAGACCTCCTAGCACTTTTCTTGTTTACAGGGCAACTGTAACAATCTACATTCCCACCAATTACATGCCTGAAGAAGTGGCATGAGAACGTATATACGGTTGCAAGTGTGGTATTTATTATGAGCAAAAGGACTCCAAGTGTAAACGTTCCCTTGTAATCCATGGCCACATATATGTCATAATAGAAGAATGGTAGGATTGCCACGGCCGCGTACCAGAAATATCTGTGAAGGTTCTCAAGCCTGAATATGTTTGTTTCTCCAGAATATAACCTTCCTCTTTTCTCTCCAACGAGGTCTGTTTTCTTGGAAACATCCTTGAAAGCAGAAACCTCACAGGCCACCGGATGCCTGAACAGATGCCTGTGATAATCCTTTCTGTATGCATAGCATGTGGCCCTGAATCCCGCAACCAGAGGTAAAACCAGTATAGTTGGGGAATAGAAAGGATCCGTTAAACCCTGAACAGGTTTAGGCAATGCGAATTCATACATAAGATAAATCGCGAGCAGGGCAAGCAGTACGAAGGACCAGAACCTCAACTCCCCAAACTCTCTGGGAAACCTGGCGATCTTTTCCATTTTTGTTTCTTCCTTTGTGCTAAAAGACATTTATTTCACCACCTTCTCTTTCTTTCTTCTGTTTTTTATAATCATTGCAATGGGGTCATACTGTCTGTCCACGGCCCTCTCCTTTTCCTGTATAATAGCGTTGTCTGTTATCTTGATGTGTTCAGGACATACTTCAGTACAGCACTTTGTTATATTACAGTATCCCATTCCGCCTTCAACATCTAGCATCTTTGATCTATCAAGGCCATCAAGGGGATGCATATCCCAGGATGCGGCCTTTACAATGTGTCTTGGGCCAAAGTAAGGGGTGAAATGTTCTCTCACCACATGGCAGACATCCATGCACAGGAAACACTCGATGCATCTCTTAAATTCCTTCGATCTTTCCACATCCTTAGGGTTAATTCTCCATGGTTTTTCGAGACCCTCCTTGGGTGTGAACATGGGGATCTTCCTTGCTATTTCCCAGTTTTTTGACACATCTGTTACAAGATCCTTGATTAGGGGGAACGCAGCCATTGGGGCCACTGTTATATGTTTCCCAATCTCATCCACTCTTGTCTTGCACATAAGTGATGGCTTTCCATTAATTTCCGCACTACACGATCCACACTTTCCAGCCTTGCAGTTCCATCTTATGGATACGGTTGGATCAATTTTTTCTTCAACGTATCTAACAGTGTCAAGAACTACCATCCCATCCACATAAGGAACGTTGTACTCAACAAATTTTCCCTCTTTTTCTGTTTCAGGATCAAACCTGAAAACATTAATTTTAATATCCTCACTCATTCATACACCTCGGGTTTTACGTAGGCTTTGTATTCTTCTGGCATCTCTTCGGCTGGCTTTACCTCAAATACCATATTCCCATCATCACCAAGGTAGGTGACTATGTTAACCTTCCAAGCTGGGTCTTTCTTGGGGAAATCCGATCTTGCGTGGGCACCTCTACTCTCCTTCCTCATGGAAGCGCATGTGGCAATAGCTTCACATGAAACCAGCATATTTCCCAGCTCAAGACATCCAAGGAGTCCGTGGTTGTATCTTAATCCTCCCTTAGTTCCCACTTCTTTGAACTCTTCCTTTAATCCCTCGATAATTTCCATTGCTTTCTGAAGATGTTCTTCATCTCTCATAATACCCACATTCTCACTCATGCATGCGGTCAGCCTGTCTATGAGATCATAGGGATTCTTTCCATCATCCCTGAAGAAATGCATTACATAGGATTTTATTTTTTCAATCTCTTCCGCTGGAATTTCCTCAATTTTGGAACTCCTGGCATAATTTACTGCAGCATCCCCTGCTCTTTTTCCGAAAACCAGTATATCTGCCAGTGAATTACCTCCCAGTCTGTTTGCTCCGTGCAAGCCGGATGCTACCTCTCCAGCTGCAAATAGATTTTCAAGGTTGGTCTTTTCAGTTTCAGCATCCACCTGGATACCGCCCATCATGTAGTGGACAGTGGGTGCAACCTCCATCTTCTCCTTTGTAATATCAACACCAGCAAATTCCAGGAACTGCTGGTACATTGCGGGTAATTTGTGCTTTATGAAATCAGGACCCTTGTTGGTTATATCAAGATAAACTCCACCGTGCTCTGTTCCCCTTCCTTCCATTATCTCTCTATAGTTCGCCCTCGCGACCACATCCCTGGCGTCCAGTTCCTTTTTCTGTGGTGAATATTTGAGCATATATCTTTCTCCTTTGGAATTTAGGAGAATACCTCCTTCCCCCCTAACACCTTCAGTAACAAGTAGACCTTTCACCCCAGGCGGATACACCATTCCAGTGGGATGAAACTGGATCATTTCCATATCCCTGAGTTTAACCCCAGCCCTATATGCCATTCCAACTCCATCTCCTGTAGATTCCCAGGAGTTAGAAGTTACCTTGTAGACCCTTCCGGATCCTCCGGTTGCTATAACAACTGTTTTGGCCTTGAAGAGAAAGGTTTTACCTGTATCCATTTTTATTCCATAAGCACCAATTATTTTGTCCCCTTTCCTTATGAGGTCAACAATATACATTTCATCATAGAAGGGAATATTCCTGTGCAGAACCTGATCCTCAAGGGTCTTTATCAATTCAAGTCCCGTTCTGTCCCCAATATGGGCCAGTCTCCTGTATGTATGTGCTCCAAAGGCTCTCTGCATTATTCTTCCATCAGGAGTCCTGTCAAAAAGTGCTCCGTATTTTTCCAATTCCAGAACTCTTTCTGGGGCTTCTTTTCCAAGGATTTCGGCCATTTTCCAGTTGGATATATAAACGCCTTCCTCTATAATATCACCGTAATGAACCATCCAGTTATCCTTTGGGTCCACATTGCCTAGAGCTGCTGCGATACCCCCCTCAGCCATAACTGTATGCGCCTTTCCCAGGAGAGATTTAGTAACCATAACGGGCTTAAGACCAGCATCATTCACCGATATTGCTGCCCTCATTCCAGCACCGCCGGCCCCAATGATCAGAACATCAGTCTCGACGGTTTCAATTTCATTATTCATTCAATTCCACCTAATCTATATGTGTATTATTTCATAGGTATAAATTTTTTATAATTACTAAATAGTCAGGTTGTGATTTCTGTTAACCATGTTAACACAAACCTTTGGAAGTTATCATCTGTTTGATGCTTAAACTTCGTGGATACAACCCAGTACCCTCTATCCCGTTCACAAACGCTTCAGGGATTGCTTT
>JAJYRA010000036.1 GCA_021794355.1 Thermoplasmata archaeon
TAGTGCCAAAATTGGTCCCTGGTGGAGGTGAAGGTAAACTGCTGGAAATTGATGAGCTTCCAACAGAGCTTATGAGACTTGTAAATTTACTTTTAGATTCTAGATATAGTGTAAAAAGGCTCGAAAAAATGAAACCGTAGAGGGATAGGTAAACTGTAAATGCAGCGCTAATGGCTCTAGTACCTTTTCTGGCAGCAAGCCCGATTAAAACTCCAATAACTATGAGAATTGGAATCAGAATAAGGTGATTTAATGCGTCCCCGAGAACCAGAAACATTAAGGAGAGTATAAATATCAAAGGAGCACCAAAAATGGGACCTACCCACGCTATCAGTGGCGAATAATAAGAAGATAATACATAATAGGACAGCGCTAAAGCCGAGAATAATCCTACAATGTATGCTGATAATTTACCCATGTGGAAAACATCCCATGTGGTTATATTAATATTTTGTCCCCCTCTGTATTATAATATAACGATAAATCAAAAGAAACAAATAAGTAAAATTTTTAATATTTTTAAAAATAGATAAATTGTTGGCAAAGGACTAATAAAATCAATAATGTACTGGGGGATCAATGGCAATATGACCGGTAGTCTGGAGAAATTATTTGAGCGAAATATGAGGAGATAGGATAATGCCATAGAAGATTATATTGAAGACATCTAATTATATTTGAACTAACAACACTTCATTGCGGAGAATATCTCGGAATATATTAGTGGCAGACTTGAAAAGGCGTAAAAGTTATTCTGAACAATGCAGGCCTTACAGTAAAATTGAAGTTAGATAAAAATTTTCAAAATATCAATGAAAACAAAACTGATCATTGAATTGCTTAATTCTTTATTCAATCGAACCGGTTAATTAAACATCATCAGCTTTACCGAGCTTCTTATTTTGTATAACTTCCTCTTCTGAAAACTCATTTGATTCGTTATTCAGTCCATTTCTGGAATGTTTTTCTATAAGTTCGTTCAATAATTGCTCATATATGAAATATTTCTGTGGATTAGTTTTAAAAATCGTGTTGAGGCTCTGTTTTGTTACATCAAATGAAGACATCTGTTGCTTGAACGACTCCACCTCTTCATTATTATTAAAAGAAGCAAGTATTAAAACTCTGCCAGGAATAAAATATTTTGTGAGGAGATAATTGTCTTTTAATGAAAAGCAAATATCTCTTGTTATTTTTTGTTCGGAACCTTCCTTTACATACGCGTGATATATTGCGAAAATTAAATTTTCAACACATGAAATATTTAATATGGGATCTACAGAGAACGCATTTCCCTCTGACATTTTATCCAGGGATTTTGCCACAATAGTTCTTTTTATTCCCAGTATTGATGAAAGCTCCTTAGCGTTCAGCAAGGGTTGATTAATTAACTCCCGCAAAATCAGCAAATCTTTTCTTGTAATGTGGCATCTGAGATTGTTATCTATAGCCACATAAGAAGATTCATTGAATTTAAACTTATATTCAAGTTGTTTATTGATAAATTCCAAGGGATCTAAATTTGATGGGTACAAAAAATCTATCCCGATTTCCTCATTTTCCAATGAGTATGTGTTAGTTATATATTTGTTCCGCTTTAAAAATTCTTCCTCTTCTTTTATCATTGAATGTTTATTCTTCAAAGCAACGACCCCTCTCCTCAGTCCGAAAAGCTCATTATTGGGCTTTACTTTCAAACTCACGATGAATCCGGATGAAACCATTGCCTGCCATCTATTCTTAACGGTTACAATTGAATAGTTGTATTTTCTACTGATATCCCAAAGACAAAATCTTTTCTCAGAAAAGTCGTTTGGCCATTGGATATTTTTCAAGATTATTCTATCCAATTGGGTTAAATTCACATGTTTATAATAGCACAAACTTTATAATGTTTTTGCAAGAATAAAAAGCAAAAGAGAATCATACTAAACAAATTATGTGCCTAAATAAATTGCCTGATCCATATTGGGAACATCGCCATCAATATGATCAAATATTTAATGTAAGAATAACTTAGGGCATAATGGGCTGGTAGATCAGCGGTAGATCGCTTCCTTGGCATGGAAGAGGCCAGGGGTTCAAGTCCCCTCCAGTCCATACTTATAAAAGTTAAATGTATTTACATTCCTAAAGGTATTTTTTCAGCATTTGTTTATATACCCTCCAATCACCTTTACAAATATATAATTAATCCAATAATAATAATCACATTCCATGTTTAACATTTACATGTATAACCTAAACTTAAGTATTTCAAAATGTATTTTATTGTAGATTCGTTTATAAAAGAATTTAGGCTATGTTTATTCTGATATGTAAAATTACTGTATATGTATGATTTCTTTTTGATTTTGCTATGGAAAAATGTAATCTCATATCTCCTCAATAACAAAAAGACTTTCATATGGAACATAGATCATTTTCTCATTCGCTTTGATCAAGATTCCATTCTTCTGCTCTTCGAGCAATTTGCCAATGTAGAAAGATCCCTCAGCATTGAGAATTGCCTTAACAGATTTTCCGATCCATAAATCCAGATCCCTGGCATTCTTTTTATTCACGCCGTTGCCCCTGATTTCAGAATAAATCTTCC
>JAJYRA010000043.1 GCA_021794355.1 Thermoplasmata archaeon
CCATATATTACACATCAAAGCTCAGGAAAAACAGTTTCATAAAGGATACACCAAAGGTCATAGTGAGAAAGGGCAAGAATCCAAAACCAGGATAATAAGTTTCATGCACTCAAGACTGACCAGTTACTTCAAGCCAAAACATTTTTATAGAAGTTTAAAATTACTATTCGATTTGTACTAATTGGAGGCGAAGAAAATGACCACCAACGAGGATACAAAGGAAGTTGTTAGAGAAAAAAAGGAACAGGAAGTGGAAAGCAGATACACCTTCCAGAATGGTGATATCAGCAGAGACAGGTTTTTGGAGATTGAGTCCATAGGAGAGAAGATTGGGCAAATATGGCAGGAGCACGATCTCAGCATCCTTGATCTGAAGTCCCTGTTGCCATATCTTGCATCCATGATTTTCCTTGAGGCTGGTGACTCCGACTTTGAGGTTCTTGATTATATCGAGAACTACATGAAACCTGCAATCTTTGAGTTTGGCAGGAGAATAAGGAACTCAAAGAAATTCAAGGGGTTTGGATACAACCCGACTGTTACCCGCTAGGGTGACAGTCCTTTTATTTTTTTATTATTTACATCAATTTTTGGTAAGAAGTGTGGTTTATACTTTATTTACGCGAGTCCCGGATCAATTTTTGCAGGAATCTAAAATGGTTGGTAGGTACTAGGCGAAATAATAGTGCTCAACTCCTAACCTAGAAATTATTAGGCAATAAATACCTGGAGAATAAGACTTTGCTCTATTGGTTACTATATACAACCATTATCATTACGGTAATACAGGAAAAGAATAATATATTACGAACAAGCATATCAGAAGACTTTGGAAGAATGGAAAATATCTATTTGTAGTATTTCAGAAGGGAGAAATTTAATCTGAACTTGAATTTCGCAAGAATTACAGGAACAAAATTCATACTGAAGCCGACAGATCCGTGATTTATGTCTATTCTTAATCTGATTTTGGTAGTGCACCAACCAGTATTTGATCCTGTTGCTTTTTTCCCATCTCATTGAGTATTCTTTCCGCTTCCACTGATTTAGAATTATATATTATATTCAAGGGTGATTTAACTGGAATTGTCTTTACCCCACCAGGTATCTCTGCCGTTCGTTCTACTGTAAGATGGGATTCTGTCAGCTTCTTTTCCGTGAGTCTTGAAGGTGCATGACCAAAATTCAACAAGAAAGAGCCTATTGTGCTACCTTAGGTCAAAAAAGACTTGCGAAACTCAAGTCTGAACATAAATCACTATTCATTTCCGTGATTATAACTCCAATTTATGCCGTGTTTAATTTTCCGGAACTTGTTAAATGCGAGGATACCCCAAACTCCTTCAATCACGCCAAAAGGCCAAGTCCCTGCAAGAAATCCATAGGATGATGAGCCTATACACATAATTCCAAAAAGGAGGGTGAAAGTGGAAGATTTCTCCTCCTTTAGATAGAAAATCATCATAAGAATTAGCACAATCGAACCATAGATATTCAGATCTGAAAAGATTTGCACGCCATTTACATGCCTTACTTAAATTTATAATATAGCACAATAATCCAACTGCTAACAAGTGCTTTTACAAATAGAGTAATAATTGTTCTTGCATGTATGATCTAATGTTCTTTCCTATCCTTTCTTCGCTGTTATCATGGGATTCTTTTGTGAATATCCTCCTGTTCTTCGAGAAATAGTTAACCTTCCTCTTTTCTGAAAAACACCTGTCAGCCTTGATACTTTTTGACCTCTTTTCTCAGGATTGATCTTCATCTCCACTGGTTCCTATTGCCCTGACTCTTTCCAACTCAGCAGTTTCAGGGAAAACCTTCAAGAATAGGTCATAACCGAAACTGGTTTGAATGGGATCTGCCCGATTAACTTTGAATGTCCGTGTTCCATCTTCCAGCCTCTCTGCCCTGAGAAAGGTTGGATTGTGCACGTTTCCGATGTATGCTTCTGCAAGCCCGTTAAAATGAGTTACCAAGATTATCCTCATCCCATTATCAAGCAAGGCGTCGATAATCTGCCTGGCAATCTCCGATCCTTCCCTCTCGTTTGTTGACGAGAACGATTCATTGAAAAGAAGTCTGCTTCCAACAGTTAAGCGGTCAACTATTGCACTCATCCTGCTCAGTTCCTCGTCAAATTTTCCCATGGCCATGTTTGAATCCTCCTCTCTCTTGAAATGTGTATAGATATTACTCGCAATGTAAGTGCTGAATGATTCTGCAGCTACGAACATCCCGCACTGCATCATCAACTGCGCCTGTCCAATGGCCCTGAGCAGCGTTGATTTGCCTCCCCTATTGGCACCGGTTATGAATATCATATGATCGGATTCGGCATGGAGATTGTTTCCCACAGGAATCTTATGGGTCTTCAGACTGAGTGCCACATCATAAATGCTTTCATAGCTGGTTCCACTTTTAGCATCACTTTCAGGTACTGGAAATGATATCTTTGAACCTATGGAACCCAGTTCGTTCCACAGATTGATGCACCCAAGATAAAATGCAATCTCCTCCTTCAGCTTATCCATAAAGACCAGAACGTTTTCAGAGGATTCAGTTACAATTTCAGAGGTTTCGAGAATGCTTCTTTTGCGCATATCAGCCATTGCCTGAGCTCCACTTTCGTCACGATCAGGAAGGACATATGTGTAGTGAGGTTCCTTTATGTGGGCTATCCGTTTCCTAATCCTGTCCGGTTTTACTTCAGGAATCACAAGTGAATATCCTGTGAGGGAATTTCCCATTCCAAGCTTACCACGTACATAAATTCCCCTAGGAAAACGGAGATTTTCCAGATGATCTAACACCATACTGATATATTCCTGGCTGAATTCGCGAATTATCATTTCTAACAGTTTCCTGAAACCTTCAGAATAAAGGTAAGGCAATGCTGCCTTGCCCAGATCCCTGATCTTCTCTAGGGCAGCAAGATAAATCTTCAACACAGATATGGATTCACGGAGATTGAATTCCGGGTTCGTACTGCTTATCCAGAAATGCTGCTTTTTTGCCTCATTCACAGCATTGACAATGGTTGAATATATTTCCTGTATGAATGATTGATTGTTAATGGAATCCCTCAACACATCCTGACGGTATATTATTGTCTCACGATCTTTAAGACTTTTAAGAATCGTTTTCTTGCAAACCTCAAGCACATAGGTATCCTTTCCTGCCATGGCATTGAATATTGTCTCAAGATCCAGATCTTTTTCAATGTCCTCACTGTTCCATGGTATATCTTCGGTTGTTGCATTGATCCCCTCCCTGAAGAGCAAATTCACATTCATTCCTTTATCCTCCCCGCAATCTTCTCATATGTAAGCTCATATTTCTCTGCAAGAGACATGGCATAGGCCAGACCGTTGGGATCACTTCTCACGACCCTGAATGTTCTCATTTCAGATGCAGATGGATCAACCTGGCTGACCATGCTGACTACACCGCGGATTCTGGCAAACTCATCAAGAAACGTCACATAAACACAGATGGAGTTTTTCTTCCCGATGAGATCTATAATCCTCTTTCCTATCTGAATTGCGTCTGTTGAGGCTGTGGAACTGAGCATTTCATTTATGATTATCACACTCCTTTCGGTGGCCAAATTAAGGATTTTTTTCATCTTTACCAGATCGTTCTCCAGTTTTCCCATGAGGTTATCCGGATCCTCAGATTTTTCAAAATGGGTGTAAATATTGTCCACAAGGAATAATTTTGACTTCTTTCCAGGTATGGGAAGACCCAGTGCTGCAAGGAAATATACCTGTCCCAGTGATCTGGCAAATGTACTCTTTCCGCCGTTGTTAGGTCCTGTTACAACAATGGTATTTTCACCTCCGGATAAATTGAAATCATTTGTTATTACTCTGGATCCTGAAGATGTAAGCTTGTGTGCAAGTGCAAGATCGAAGGAGCTGAGGCAATATAAGTCCCGTTCATTTCCCATTTCAGGTATACAAAATTCCAGGTCTTCCTTCATGAGAGGAGAGATATATTCAAGGTAGGAGATATAGAATTGAAGTTCCCTATATATTTCAGCAACAACCGGATCAATGAATCCTGAGTGTATCTTATGGAATGATATGAGAGCTCTAAATTCCTCTGGGAACAAACGGGCAATCAATTCAAGAACTCCAAATTCAACGTGATTCATGGTAGACTCACTGAAGTGCTGCCTCTTTCCCACCTGTTTCCTGTTCTCCTTGAATTTTATGAAAGCTTCACGGATGATTTCGTTGTAGTTCTCCCTGCCCCTGTCTTTCCTCACTGATATCCTTGCCGAACCAATGGACATCTCATAGGTGATTGCAGATAAATTGGCCTTCACTTTCATAGCCTCTTCCGAAGCTTCTCTGTATACGCTAGAATCAACATATGTCTGAATGTAATCTCTGAATGATCTGAGACCTTCTGAATTCAATTCCGCATGTTTAAGTTTTTCAGAAAGATCCCGCAATGCATCAAAGTACAGGAGGGCAGCCTCAAGAAACCATCCCTGTTTCTGGTATTCATAAAGCTCTTCAATTCGGAAGAGCCTCATATTGACACCTTTCATTTTTGAGGAGAAACCCTTCAGAAATGCAATATTATCAGGGTTCTGAAGGTCCTTGAAGACCTCCTGCCTGTATCTCACGGTATGTATGTTTTTAGGCATGGTACCGAATACGGGCCTGAGGTCGTAATCTCCATACCCCTCAATTACTCCGTTTATGATCTGATCAATGTTGAGATCAACAAAAAACTCTGGATCTTTCTCTGCAAGATTTCCTTTCTGGCCATCAGGCCACAAAATGCTGTTGAATCCCATCGCCGTTACTCCCCCTACAACCATCGGTTGCCCCTAAGGAGTTATCAGTCTCAGGGAGACAATCATTGGGAACTCCATCCCTCTGCACCATGCGGTGTATCTTTCCTGTCACCAAATCAGCGAATTTTATATAAATTTTGTGAGTGATCTTTTTGGGTTCTCCCTTAAAATCTACAGTCTCAGTGTGTAGGGTACAGTAACTGTTTCATTAAAACATAAGCCAAATCAAGACAAACTAAAATTTCTATCCCGATCTCTCAGGAATTATATTGAAAAAAATAACACAAAATCAGGAAATGGGGTTGATGAATAAAATCAACTATGAGATTGGAAATGGGGATGGATATTTTTAACTCCTTTTCAGATCGAACCTGTCGAGATTCATAACCTTGGTCCACGCAGAAACGAAATCATTTACGAATTTTTCCTTTCCATCCATGCTACCGTAAACCTCTGCAACTGGACGTAGCTCTGAATGAGATCCAAAGATCAGATCCACCCTAGTTGCGCTCCATTTCAACTCACCTGTTTTTGCATCCTTCCCTACGTATTTGTTGTGTGATTTTTCATCCGCTTTCCAAACTGTTTCCATATCCAGAAGGTTCACAAAGAAGTCATTGGTAAGTGTGCCGGGATGAAGGGTAAATACACCATCAGGAGAATGATTGAAATTTGCATCCATGGTTCTCATACCACCTACCAGAACCACCATTTCCGGAACACTGAGAGTTAACAGAGCTGCCTTATCCACAAGCATTGATTCCTCCCTTATCTGGGTTGTTCCTGAATTATAATTTCGAAATCCATCGGCCTTTGGTTCAAGAACAGAAAATGATAATGCATCCGTCTGTTCTTCAAGGGCATCCATTCTTCCGGGGAAAAATGGGACTTCAACAATATACCCTCCATCCCTGGCCGCTTTTTCCACTCCAATGTTACCTGCAAGAACGATAATATCAGCAAAGGAGATCTTCTTCCCGTGTTTTGCACCGGAATTAAACTCATTCTCTATATCTTCCAGAACCTTTAGCACCCTATTGAGCTGTTCTGGTTCATTACATTTCCATGATCTCTGGGGATCAAGCCTGATCCTGCTTCCATTTGCTCCTCCTCTCTTGTCACTTCCCCTGAAGGTAGATGCAGAAGACCATGCAGTGTATACCATCTCCCTAACACTCAGGCCAGAATTAAGTATGGCGTCTTTTAACACTGAAATATCCTTTTCATCCACGAGCCTGTGATCAACTGTAGGTATGGGGTCCTGCCAGAGAAGATCTTCCTCCGGCACAAGCGGGCCAAGATACCTGCTTTTTGGGCCCATATCCCTGTGGGTCAACTTGAACCAGGCCCTGGCAAAAGTCTCTGCAAATACGCCAGGATTTTCCAGGAAACGCCTTGATATTTTTTCATATACTGGATCAACCCGAAGGGAAAGATCTGTAACAAGCATGGTAGGGGAGCGTCTTTTGCCAGGAATGTGGGGATCAGGTACGGTATCAGCTCCTGCTCCACCTTTAGCCACAAACTGGTAAGCACTGGCTGGACTCTTTTCGAGCTCCCATTCATATTTGAAAAGTGTCTCCAAGAAGTTGTTGCTCCATTTTGTTGGGGTTGTGGTCCATATAACCTCCGGTCCACCTCCAATGGTATCCGATCCCTTACCTGACCTGAAGGTACTTTTCCAGCCAAGTCCCTGATCCTCGATGGGTGCAGATTCAGGTTCCGGGCCAACATATGATGCAGGACCTGCACCGTGGGTTTTTCCAAAGGTATGACCTCCAGCTATAAGGGCAACCGTTTCCTCATCATCCATTGCCATTCTGGAGAAAGTTTCCCTAATATCCGTTGCAGCCTTTGCGGGATCTGGATCTCCATTGGGGCCTTCCGGGTTGACATAGATAAGGCCCATCTGAACTGCAGCCAGTGGATTATCAAGATTCCTGTCATCCCTGTAACGTTTATCACCAAGCCATTGATCCTCACTGCCCCAATAAACGGAAACATCGGGTTCAAAGACATCTTCCCTTCCGCCACCAAATCCAAATGTCCTGAAACCCATGCTTTCCAATGCAACATTCCCCGCAAGAATAATCAGGTCACCCCATGAGAGTTTTCTTCCGTACTTCTGCTTGACCGGCCATATCAACCTTCTTGCTCTGTCAAGGAGGATATTATCCGGCCAGCTGTTAATTGGTGGAAAGCGTTGCTGAGCAGAACCGGCTCCACCTCTACCATCACCTATCCTGTATGTTCCAGCTGCGTGCCACGCCATCCTTAAAAACAGTGGTCCGTAATTTCCAAAGTCTGCAGGCCACCATTCCTGGGATGAGGTCATGACCATTGCTATATCTTTCTTAACTGCCTCCAAATCCAGACTATCAAATTCATTTCTGTAGTTAAAATCACTTCCCATGGGGTCCGATTTTGGTGAATTCTGGCGGAGAATCCTCAGATCAAGTCTTTCCGGCCACCAATCTTCAATGTTTTTTGCAATTCTTTTTTCATGCCCAACGGGGCAACCATTTTCGCTCATATCATTCATCTCCAATAATCTAAAATGTAACCATTATCAAATATAGTGACTATGGGCTATTAAGGGTTATTCATTTCTGGCTCATTCTGAATAGTTCCTGAAAACTTAAATAAAAAGGAAGATTGGCAATCTAACCCTAAACCATTAATTTTCCCGACTATTTTAATCGCTAATCAAATTAAAAGTGTTTTTAGCGCCTTAATTCAATATTATACCTAATTTACAGAGGAAGATTTTTCCAATCCATTAGATCCTTATCATTGAGAGACTTTATTTCAAGATTCTCGAGAATATCCGTAAAGAGGTCATCCCTTATCTCCCCGCTGAATACCTTCTCCTCAGAATGCCTGAATATGGAAGATTTGATAGCACCTGCAGCCATTGTTGATTGTAAACCTGTGGCTTTCTCCGAGCCATCCTTTATTTGCCTTGAATAGGCTTTGGAGATATCATCCTTCTGAATATCCTTAAGGAAATCATCCACTGTATTTTCAAGCAGTTTGTTATGCTCCTCTGCAAGCACTACTCTGACCTTGTAGGTTGGATTAAAATCCACCCTATCATCCTCAACCTTGAACCAATTAATGGCGTCCTTTTCAAAAAATACCTCCGATAATGCCTTCGCCACGAACTTAGGGTTTGAAAAGTCAACACCCTGTGTCAGATCATAAATAACCAGAGAACTATCCTGAGAAACTCTCCTTGTATTCTCTATAACGGACTTCAATTTTTCTTCATCTACCATTGGCAATGCATGATAAATTGATCATATAAGCTTTAAAGTCCAGGGAAAGGAGAAATAAGGAGAATTGTTGATGTCATTGAATTATTTGGGGGAAGTTTACTCTATCTCCTGTTCCTGTTTATAAAATTGAATGTGAACACTCCATCATGTGTCAGTTTCAAGAGTTTGTTCCTGTGATTTGAGGTCTTATATTCTTCTTCTATTAGGCTATGCTCAATTAGATACCTCACCAATTTAGAGAATGTACCCCTTCTGAGTTTGGGATACTTCCCCTTGGATCTCTGAGTTGAGGGTCGATAAATTTCACTCAGTTTTTCATACACTTCAGAATATAAAACTGCTTGCTTGCCCTGATTACTTAGGCTAAAGAGTATTGAAAGGATTGAAAAATAGGACCCATTTGGATCAAGATTATCTGAATGTATACGAGGGATAGTGAATTCAAGTATATTCTCGTTTATGTCAACATAATAAACTATTGCATCAATCCACACTGCCATTGTAAATAAGTTAAGTGAGAGGATCTTCTTTCCCCCAGTTATATTGAAATAAAACTCAGCATCAGGAAAATCTCCCTTTAACCTGAGAATCTCATCTCTAATCTCGTTTGCATTATCTTCAGAAACAGTTATTACGTTCGTTGCTACACCTATTTCTTTAGCTTTAGATCTAAGTAACCTTATTGAGTTTTCTATGTTCATGTCCTCCTTCTTATCAGACTCTGATTTACCAAGCATTGTCTTAAGAATTACAAGGGTATCAATCCTATATCGCTTGACAGCCTGAATAAATGTGGAATCAACACTTCTCCCTGCAGAGAATATATGCAGGCACTCTTTGTCCACATCTAATTTGCTTGACATTATCTATGAATATATTTCGTCTTTAATAAACATTTTCCAAATGAGGAAACTATTGTAAAGAATGTGTAAGTATTATTCCTTAATTAGTGTATTATGGAATCTAATGCCTTAGAAAGGAAATATGTTACTGACTCAGAAAATGTGTATATAGGGAACATGGAAACTAATTCTGGAAGGGAAAGCCTGGGGGAGAAAAGGATTGCAATAGTTGACGGTTTAAATATAGCATATTCTAGAAATGATCGGAAAGCTAGGCTGGCGGATATTATTGCCGTTGAAAAGACCTTAAAAAGGCACTTTGATTCCGTTGAAATTTTCATAGATGCTTCGGCAAGATACAAGATAGATAACAACAAGGCAATGGAGGATCTGATAAAGAAGAACAGAATTATTTTATGTCCTGCAAAAATTTCTGCAGATGATGTCATTTGGGTTAGAGCTGCTTCCCTCGTTGAAAATGGGGTGAATGTCTGGATTGTAACGAATGACCTCTTCCCTCTGGGAAGATCACAAAAAAATGGAATTTTAGTCGGGAATCTTACTGTCACAATAATGCCATCGGGAGAAACTTATCTTCTTGAACGTAATGTTAAGTATTTAGAAGTTATGAATGATACAGAGATAGAGTCGCAGAACCATTTGCATTTAGCTGAATGCCTTAACAAGTAAGGTGAAATGATGCCATTAGGTGGACGTAATATCAAGTACCCATTAGAATCTCCCTCTGTTCATATATTATTATGTGGTCAATCAACTGGTCATATATATGAAGTAATTAGAGAGTTTTACCCCAATCACGTAGAATTGCTCACCACTGAGGAGTTACTTCAAAGCACAACTGAATTAGCTACAGAGTTGAATGAAATCTCAAATTCTGTAACGGTAATCCCTGCCTTCACAAGTTCATCTATATGCGAAAGTATTTCCATAATCCTTCAAAAGTATTATGAACTCCGGAATAGGTATCCACTTGCAAAGTTTTACTTTGGAATCACGGGTGGAACTAATACCATGGTCACATCTGTGGCTTATGCTGCTCTCATAGTGGATGTTGAGTTGCATTATATCATCAAACTCTCAGAACCTGAGGGTTTACTGGATAGATTCATCTTTTTCAAACCCGGGGAAATTTTTGCACGATTCAACCGGTCAGCAAATATGGGAGGAGATTTGAAATGATGAACCCGAAAACAAAAGATTTTCAGGATGATCTTTACTACTCGAACCTTGGAGAGAATAGTGAAATCCTTAAGGACTCAACCTCAAAACAGCTTTCTATTTACCTGAGCTTCCTAAACAGATATCAGCGGTATCTAAAATCGAGGTCTGATTCTATATCATTCATCTGGGAAAAAATCCCCCCAACTGAACCCGAAGGAAACAAAAAGATCTTCATCAAATTAACATCACCAGAAAACGTTTCGCAAGTCGAAGTTGATAGATATAAAGTGATTCTTGATGAGATATTCAATCAGGAAATAAATAGGCTCTTTACGGTGGAAACTTCGTCGGGTATCAAAGGGAAAAACCACGATTACATAAAAATATTGGAAACTTACCCAAAAGAAGAAAAGATTGAGTTAGAGAAATTACCCTCAAAAGAAATAGTTTATCCTGATTTTTCCGATAGAAAGATTCAAAAGGAGAAATCAGCAATATTAAAACTCATAGACCGTCCAGAAAAACATATGATTCCAATCCTTAATCTCACTGTACCTTCCAAAAAGGCAACATGGAAAACCCCAGAAATAATAATGAATCCTGAGTGGAAAATATTAACTGACGATACAGTTGAGGGGATTGAGTCTCAAAGAGGTATGGTTAGAAAGGCACTTGGAACTTCCGACTTTGCCATTCTTGAAGGCCCTCCCGGATCTGGAAAAACAACCGTTTTATCCGAAATCATTCTGCAATTACTTGAAAAAGGGAATAAAGTTCTGGTAGTTGCGTCTACACATGTAGCAGTTGACAATATTTTAGAGAGAATTTCCAAATATAAAAATCTGGTAGTTCCAATAAGGATCGCACCAGCAGACAGAGATTTGCCGGAAGAAATCTCTAAGTTCACCTACGGAAAATATGTAAGAAGTTTCAAGGATGACCTTATCACAAATTTACTTCATAAAAATGATAAGCTTGAGGAGGAAAAGGAATGGTTAAAAATCCTTCAAAGTAAACAAGCAGATTCAGTGTTACAAGAAGTTATAGATTCTGGCATTAATGTGGTTTGCGGAACAACAATAGGTGTTCTACAGTATGCTCCAATCAAGGAAGCTATCAATAATGGAAGATTTGATCCAATCTTTGACGTAATGATAATAGATGAAGCCAGTAAAACAACATTCTTAGAATTCCTCGTGCCTGCACTTTTTGCTAAAAAATGGATAATCTCAGGTGATCCGAAACAGCTTTCTCCTTTTATAGAGAGAGGTCTCATTGAAGATCAGATAAATGGGATTCTGAAGGAACTTTATGAAAAAATTAAAAGCGAAGATAAGGAAGAACTTACCTTTGAAGAGTTCCAAGAGGTCTGCACAGAATCATTTTATGCCATAAGGGAAGTTACTTCTGGAAAAGATTCTGAAATCAAATCTTACATGATCCCCTCTAAGGGAAGAAGTCAATTTTACTTCGAAACAATTAGAAAGCAGATTAAACTTCAGAAACCCGACCTCATTGTACACATTCCAGATCAAGAAAAGATGAGTATTGAGGAACGTTGTCTTTCATTGAGTGCCTCCAATATATTTATAGAGAGAGAAAACGAACTTCACGAATTTGTAGATTGTATCCCCTATAACACTGTAATTCGCGGAGATATTAAATTCCCACTGGTTTTGGGTTACAGAAATAATTATCTAACAAAGGATGGTAAAAACACTTTTAAAAAAAATAGAAACCTTGAGGTGAAGCCCTTGCCCGAGGAAATTGCTTTCAGACTAATTCGGATCCATGAGCTTAAAGAACTGGGGAGTAGATCACTTGATTTTGAAAAACAGATAAAATCTTTATTGCCTTCATGGAACGCCTTTCCATCATGGAACAAAGACATTAATCAAACCTATAACCATTTGAAAAAAATACTTACAATTTCACTTCCATCCGTAATTGAGGCGTTGCTTCTTGGAATAGATAGCAAATTTAGGGGACGAGGTTCAATCTTGCATGAAGGGTTTACCCAGGAACTCAAGAATTCTCGCCATGAGATTTTAACCCATCAACTCAGGATGCATCCAGAAATATCCTGGTATCCCAGAAATCTCATATATTCTGCGGGAAACGGGAAACCAATTGCATTAAACGATGGAAAAATAAATCGTGATTGGGGATATAATCGATATTCCAGTCGTGTGACATGGATTGATGTAAATGGTCACGAGGAAAAAAAACAAAATAGAGGAGTTTTTAACCAGAAAGAAATAGATTCTCTCTTAGAAGAACTTGACGCATTTATTAGATGGGCAAAGGGTGCAGGCAGACGCAGCGAGAAATATTGGGAAATAGCAATCTTAACTTTTTATGATAAACAGCGCCAGAAAATTCTAGATAAACTCAAGACCAAATTCAATTTGAGAGGGCCTTACTTTGTGCTAAAGAGTGAGATGATCAAAATATTTGTTGGAAATGTAGATTCGATGCAGGGAAGGGAGGCAGATATAGTCTTTCTTTCGATGGTGAGAACTAATGGCATAGGGTTCCTAGACAACCCGAACCGGGTAAATGTAGCAATTACCAGATCCAGGTACCAATTGGTAGTTTTAGGAAAACATAAGTTCTTTTCTGAATGCGATGATGAGTTAGTAATTACTAAACTTGCTAAAAAAATAGTTCCAGAATATAAATTTCAAGGGGCAAAAGGTGGTATAAGATGAATTCTAAAAAAATTATTCTAAAAAAAAATATAACTTTGAATTGTTACGAATGCCTTGCGACGGTTAGAAGAATATCCAAAAACAGGCCAGACATAGAAATTGCAATGGAACTTTTGAGGAGATTCGATAATCTTTCATCAGAAATTATAAGAAAGTATCTTTTGCCTGGAAAACCTGAAGCTATGGCAAACAACCTCTTTAGAAGGTATCAGGATCTTGGTTTTGTAGATGAGTTTGGTATTCCAAAAAAGTTTGGTGAATACGCTATAGCTGGAAACATTTATCTTCCAGAGAGAGGTCAATATCGCCTCTGTAGCGCTGATGATCCAATGATAAGCCAAGGAATTGTCTCCTTGATGTATCATAGGGACGAGAAAAACCATCCAAAAAATAGTGAAAATGGTCAAAGTGGCATTGAGCAGAAACATGAGTCCTTGCCTATTCCTCCAAGTGTTAAAGCCGCAATTTGTCAGAGAATTCTTGTTTGGTCTGAGAAGCCAGATGGTGTATTCATAGAAGAACCAAAGGGGAGGGTGACTCCATCAAAGGAAAAACTTCAGATTAATGATATTTACATAGAAAAAATAGAGGAAAACCTGATCTCTTTAAGTGAAAAACATCAGATTGAATTAGAAATTGAGGTTAATGTAAGTTCAACCATAATCAGGTTTCGAACGAACGATTCTAAAGAACCTATCCAACTAAATGACGATAGTAAACTTGATTTAAGTAGACTTTGGAGCGTGCTTGAACAGACAGATGCATTGGAGACATGGAAAGGTGGGCCCCTCGATCAAGGATCCCTCAATTTAAGGTTTGAGGAACTGACCTTACCGGAAATACTTCATTTTGAGAGAACAATACCCATTCAGAATCTGGATATTCTTCAACTTGGGCGGTATTCAGTTTTGCAGTTTACCGTTCCAATTGCCCCTTATAGCAAAACTGACGCAGAGTTATGGGAAAGAAGTCTTCTTATTTCTAATATTAACGATTACCAAACACGGGAAACTATCCAGGCATTGAGCGATATAAATAAGAGTAAATTCTCTGCTTTTGAACTAGAAATTCCAAGTGCAGAGGATTTGATAGGTATTCTCGATAAACAAAAATATCTTACAGAAACAGAAAGGATGAGGAAAATTTGGTATTTAAGGGCACCATTAGACCTTATGGAGGCGGATTGAATGACTGAGCTAAAGAAAATAACTTTAACATTGGATGGAAATAGAAAAATTGGGCATTGCTTGATTAAAAACACAAGTTCCTATCAAAATCAAATAGTTTCTAAAAAGTCAAATATTTATCAGCCAGCAAATCGGGAAATGACTATTGCTGTTATTAAATTAATCGGAGAAGCCAAGGAAGTCATATGCATAAGTAGCTTTATCATTCAGGATTCAGAGATTATAGCTGAAATAGAAAAAGCCGCCAATCGTGGTGTTAAGGTTTACTTGCTGACTGCTGCGGAAAAGCAGGTTGACAGTCCTTATGAAGATGATAACGCCAATCTTAAGGATAGAAAGGAGGCAAGCAGGGACCTATTGATCAGGTTGGGTAAGAAGGCGCTAATAAAAACTTCCCAACACTTGCATTCAAAATTTATTCTCATAGATCCGAGAAAATTTCCGAAAGGCTTCCTTTTCACTAACAACCTTACGGTCAGAGCTATGAATGAGAACATAGAACTTGGTGTAAAACTGGAGGAAAGTGAGGTTTCTGAACTGTTTCATCAGTTCTTAATAGGCTTTTGGCTGGAGGCAGAAAGAGAAATTTGGCTAGAAGGAAATGAATCTAAGTTAAGGGATGTAAAGAAACACCCGGAATTTATCACAACAAATCTTGAACCGAAGAAAGTGGTTTGGACGGTGTCAAACCAGAGTTTAATCAAGCAAAATCTTTTACAAATTTTAGGCCCTGCAAAAACTTCAATTTCAATCTCTGCCTGGACTTTCGACTCAAACCATGAAATATCAAAACTCCTGATTGACAAAGCGAAGGAAGGGGTGAAACTTACGATATTCACTCGTCCTCACCACGCCAATCAAGATTTTATGCGCCAAGCGATTAAGGTTGGCGCTGAGATATACGCCCACAATTTATTGCACGCAAAATCGGTTCTCGTAGACGATTCGATCGGGATGATTATGACGGCCAATATCTCCAGCAGGGGATTAGACACAGGATTTGAAACAGCAATCAAGCTTAATTCTGAAGAAACCAATGCTCTAAAAGATATCCATTCTGAGTGGAAGAAGAGGTCTGAATTCATTTTGCTCAGAGATGCATGGTTGAAGGATTTATCCGTTCCTTATTATGATTTATCTCAGAAAATGGAATTGAAAGAACCTCCGCGTGAAGAAACTAAGAGGGATGGCGGGAAATATACAGCTAAGAACATGGAAGAATTTAAAGAGGGCAAAGTTGATACAGGAAATCTTGTCCCCGATCCAAACGCATTAATCACGATTTATAACATAACGCTTTTCCCGCCCAAATAATCCGGAAGAATGAATTAAAATCTGTAAAACAAAGTTAACGCCATTTGAGTAGAATCCCATAAAATTTATGGGGTCATACAGTATACCTAAATATTAATATCTCGATATATATATATTATTATCACGACTAATTTACCATTTACCGGAAGAATTCATCTAAAGAACTGCGTAATTAACAATATTATGATCAACGCGCAAACTGATCAGGTCTCTGAATGCTCTGTAACTTGGGGTTTGCATGATAATTATTATCAGTATGAGATGCTGACATCATCTTTTTATTGTGTTTTCTCAACACTTTAGACGATTTCTAAAAACTTCGATTTCTTGGAGAACACTAACTTAACAAGTTTCCACAAACACGGATGAATACACCTTTTCCATCAAGAGTCAATGAATTGAAAGATTCCACTTTTACGGTTATTAGAAATCCTCTTTAGAAAAATATGTAGGTGCACATCCACGGATCTGGGACATGAGAGCACTAGGCTTTTCAGATTGAGTTTCGCAAAAATTACAGAGTCAAAATTCATGTTGAGGTAGACGAATTCGTCACTTATATTCACATTAACCAAATTCTTGCGGTGCACCAACCAGTATTCTATCCAATTTTTTATTCCCATTTCGTTGAATAATCCTGCCGGTTAGAGGAATCAAAGGGTGTGCCATATCAACTGGAGCAAATCACTACAAATAGGTAATTGTTTTTGATCTACCGTAACTGGTCAGTCTAAAGTGCACAGTATGTTTAGAAATAGCGTATTGTAAACCGAAAGATCCTTATATAATGAATACATTATATTAATAGAATGATTAAACTTTGTGCAGAAACACCTAGAGATCAGGATATGATCGACAAATTCCAGAGGGCTTATAACAATTTGAAGAAGATCGTTGATAGACTGCAGGAGGAGAATGAAAAGCTCAAGAAAGAGCTTGACGAGTATAAGAAAAGACATCCAGCCAATGTTGGCGTCAAAAATGGAAAACCTTACGTGATAACGACAGGTGAGAATAAATCACATGAAGATGTTAACAATATTGATGCTAATACTGCAAACAAAGAGGAAAAAAGAAAACCGGGAGCACAGAAGAATCACAAGGGGTATTATAGAATCAGGAAGAGGATAACAGATAGAATAAATGTCCATTCTACCGATTCAATCTGTCCTTCATGTTCATCAACACTTGTAAGAAGAGGAACAAGGAAGAGGGTTATTGAAGATATCCCTGAGATATCTCCAAAAGTGACACAATACCGCATTGACAAGATGTACTGCAATAAATGCAGGAAGATGTATGAACCGGAAGTAACAGACGCACTTCCCAAGGCAACGTTCTCACTGAGAACCATGCTGACGGTTGCATACTTCCGCATAGGCATGAGGATGAGTATTGAGAACGTTGTAGCAACCATGGATGGTGTATTCGGAATCGTGATGTCAGAGGGTGAGGTTCAGAACATACTGTCACAGCTATCTGACAGTCTTGGGGAAGAGTATGAAAAGATTCTTTCCCTCATACGTGAAGCAGTAAGCAGGAACATGGATTCCACCACATACCCCATCAACGGAATAACATACAATCTGTGGACATTCCTCACAAAGACAGAATCCATATTCATCATATCAAGAAGCAACGGTCATGTTGTTCCATTAACTGTATTGGGAGATCATAAAGGCACAGACATCCATGACAGATACAGTGCATTCGAGACCTTTGCAGAAAAGACAGGCAATGATCAGCAGTACTGCTGGTCACACATCAACTGTGATGGAAAGGAACTGGAAGAGTTCTATGGAGAGGAGGGTGGAAGAATCAAGAGGGTATTGAAGAAGATCCACAATAAAGGAAAGGCATTCAAGGGACATGGAACGATGGAAGATGTGGATAAACTGTATCAAGAACTGGTATTTCTCCTTGATACGGATTATGAACACCTGAAAAGCAGGAATTTTGTCAAGAATCTCCTGAGAAGAAAGAAAGAATGGCTCTTCGCCTATGTCATGAACCCGGAGGTGGAATCCACAAACAACAGAGCAGAAAGAGCATTGAGACCATGTGTTATATATAGAAAGGTTTCAGGTGGATCACGAACAGAAAGGGGTGCTGATATATACGCAAGATTATCATCCATATATTACACATCAAAGCTCAGGAAAAACAGTTTCATAAAGGATACACCAAAGGTCATAGTGAGAAAGAAAGGGAATCTAAAACCTGGATGATAAGTGTCATGCACTCAAGACTGACCAGTTACAAGAAATAGACATTGTCAAATCTTAGTTGATTTTTTCTCTTTGCGGATTTAAGTGATTTTATGAGTATTCGCTTGAACCAGAGAATAGTGCGGTTTTTGCTCCAAGCAACTGTTCCACAGTATTTTCCATTTTCAAATTATCAACGCAAAAGTGACAATGTCAAGAAATAAAAAGATTGAAATCTTATAAGACTATATTGTTTCCAATTAGAGGACCTAACCACTTCCCAGGCATTCTCTCATATGTTGAGAATATGAAATCAACGGGGCTGATTGTTTCAAGATTAGACAATTTAAGAGATCTACCAGAAAGCGTAATAGAACTAACGGAAAGAGGAGAGAGGGTTGCTGAGAAGCTCAAGGAAGTTGAGAAACTGTTAAAAGGACGAAAAAATGGGAAAATATGATTTGATAAAAGTAGATGGATTAGAGAATGAGGATTCTGTCATGAAGATCGGTAAGTTGCTGGATGAAAATGTAAAAGATTCTGAGGTAGACTAAGTGAATAATAAATTTGCAGCAATACTAACTGCAACAATTATGGTTTTAGCTGGGATTGGAATATACTATAGTTTGGAGAGTGATGGATATATAAACCCAGGAATAACAATCTCGTCTTTTTCCTCATCATCTGATACGTACATGAGCGGTTACAGTTCCATGCCATTAATATTTGCCCACGTTGATTCATCCAAAACGGCAGAATATGAACTTTTAGTCAGTTCTCACACAATTACCACAGGGGTAGTAACTGGAGAGGAAAATATTTCTCTTCTATCATCCTTCGGTCAAGGTTTCTTAATGCATGAGTTTCTGGATACACCAGGACTCCATACAGTTACTTTGAAAATTTTATACAATTCATTCGTAACCTCGAAAACACTTGATATTTACACATTTCCTCAAGATAATTTTTCCGTTTCACATTGTTACATAGATACAGGAATCAGTTCAAGAATAATATCGTCATTGTCAGGATATAATATCACCATAAATGGACAAAAAGGCGACTCATATACTTATGAGGGTACTTCTGCAGGTATATATAATATCCCATTTTCCCTTTCGTCTGGGAATTATACATACTCCGGAACAGCTGCGTCTATAAATGTGTGTAATAAACCTGAGGCAACTAACATTTATTACTCAAGATATTCCTACTGTTCTTTTGATAACTTGTCAAATTTTTACATCCATATGAATGAAACCGGAGGAGACTTATACTCCAAAACCAGTGGGTACCCTAATTGGCAGCCACTCAATTACTCAATCTATTTGAACGGAACCTATTATACCACAGTGTCTAACTCTGGACATTATAATTTGAACTCACCCTCAGAATACGGTTTAGACAAAAACATTTCATATCAACTTTGTTCAAGTGGACGCGGGCCTTTTTACTTTTATTACATTATAGGGGATAGATATTATAACAATTCGAAGTCAGATACAATCGAGGTTCCATAAAGATGAAAAGAGAAGTAATCATAATGTTAAAATTTGGCAATTCAGGGTATCCTCCAAGGAATGAATTGTTTTCTAAGGAGAAAGCAAGGGTGATTGCTTAGAGACTGAATGAAAACGAGGAGATTTTCAAGAGACTTCTCACTCAGGTTGGCTATGAAACTAACCGGTCTATCTTGGATTATATAGTTAAATATCTGGGGACCAGAATGGTACATGGTGAACGTCTTGGATTGGGAAATGTCCGATCCGGGAAGGATAAAATCCATGATCAAAGTGAGACTCACCATGATCTGCAGTCTCAAGAAAATTTAGAACCAGAAAAGGAATCACTATTATGGGCGTTGGTCAAATGAAGATATAGCGAAATGTCTGGGTAATTTCCTAAAATTCCACAATAGGGATCCAGTTATGGATGTAAGCAGCTGCCTTTCCCATACCATACTGAGTTTTCCTTCTTATATACTGGAGAAGTTTCCTGTTGTCATTCTCCATTTTCATATTTACCTCCTATGTCATATTGAATTTCTTTAGTTCACTTGATAGAATATATGAGAATACTGCGAGAAATGCCATTGCTGCTGAAATGTAAAATCCTATGGAAACCCCAAAAAATTTTATGGCGATTCCAATCATGATAACCGTTGCTGCCGAACCAATACCAGTTATGGTTTTGTGTGCTGATGTTAGGTAGAGTAATTGTTCACCCTCTGCAATCTGGTAATGAAGACTTTCAACCAATGGACCAGCAGATGAAGCAATCACCCCATATGCAAACAGGGATATGGCTACCAGCAGGTATGAATTCAGGAAGGGTATAATCACCAGTGTTGGTATAACAAGTGCATTAAGCATGATATTTTTCTTTCTGATATTTCCATGTTTAAATCTTGAACCGATTGTGGGACCTACTATACCTCCTATGAATGCAACCACTATCAATAGGGTCAGTGCTATGGGTGACCTTGAAAATCTTACTAAAACAAGCATTTCTACTATTAAGTAGAAGGGTGCTCCAATAGAATTCTCAAATAATGCAGTCGTCAAAAGGTACTGCTTTATTGTCCTATCGTTGAGTGCTTTTGAGATGCTTTCTCGAAAACCCTTATTCTCCTGTTCTGGGATATTATCATTCTTTGGTTTGAGCATTGCTGTAAGGATTGTTGAAATTAACATTGCGGTGAAGAATATCATGACACCATAATAATAAGAAAAATATGTTACCATTCCAGCTATAACCGTTCCTACTATTGAACTTGTGGCGAAGACTATATGTGCCAGAGAGAAGGCCTTATGGTACTGTTCTTTTTTTACAAACTCACTCTCCCACATAGAGTGAACGGGGTTGACAATAATGGTTCCCACACTAAGAATAATCGAACTTGCGAAAATACTTATGATCACAATAGAATGTATTCCTGTAAATAGGGCACCCAATACCAGCAGGATGGAAATTACCCCATACGTTTTATATTTAATCACAAGGCGTTTTTTGTTATTGATTCTGGAAGTATAGAAAGAGAGGGGTAGATACAATAAGCCCAATCCATAACTAATCCCCCCATATAATCCGCCTAAAATTGAACTATTTGAATATACAAGAATGATCCATAGAAAGAGTAATGAGGCCATTGATTCGCCAATATGTGATGCAAACTATAGTCAAGGTAAATTAATAATCGGGTCACCTATGCCATTGATTCGCCAATATGTGATGCAAACCCGCTAGAAATTTGTAGTCTGAAATTTCTTGACAATTTCTCAATATTATCTTTATTTTCTGCAGTCAAAAATCATCCACCTTGAGTCACCCTTTCAATTTCAGTAATTCATGTTATCAAATATATATTACTGATCCAATCAAGTTGAAATTGCACAGCTCTGGACACCCTTTATCGTTCAGTTTGTCTCTCTCCTATTTTCAAGTATATTCACTTTTGCTTCATTTTTCATTTCCATTCATCATTTTAACATAGGTCCCCCCCACAAATTGGTTTAAATTTCTATCCTGTGATGGGAAAGCGTTTCGAATAACCTTCCCTTTTAAGAGGAGGGGAAAGCACTCACTGGTCATTCACCAAACACAAGAATATCATTCCACTGAATGGAATGCACAACCAGCATTGACCCCTTTTCCAATTCAGGTAATAAACCTCTGAGGAAAAAGGGAATTCACCCCTTATGGAATATTGATTTTTGAATCATCAAAATGGTACGTTTCCACACCTTTTATTTCAACTCTCACCCTGAATAGAGACCCGCCAAGGCCCTTTGGGTCATGAGGTTGGTTCTGGGTGAGTTTGGCAGATGTTACATACAGTTCATCAGAGTTCTTTCCCCCAAAGACGCAGGAAGTAATGTTAGTTGCCGGGAATATGATTTCGTCTAACTTTTTTCCGGTTTCTGGATTCCATCGGGAAATCCTGTGGCCTCCCCAGTGCGCAACCCATATATTTCCCTCCACATCCATGTTCATTCCATCGGGAAAACCCATTTCATCCATGAAATCAACTGCTACCCTTCCATCAGTAAGATTGCAGTCCTCATCATAATTATAGGCCATCACCTTCCTGGTTGGTGTATCAATGTGATAAAAAACCTTCCTGTTCACATCCCATGCAAGTCCGTTGGAAATGGTCTGTCCATCCATCACTTTCCTCAGCTTTCCATCGGAAGTAAATACGTAAAGTGAAGCAACCGGTTCATTTTCATTCATGTCCATGGTCCCTGCCCAATAGTTTCCATAGGGATCGACCTTTCCATCATTGAACCTGTTGTTTTTTATGTCCGTTTCAGTTTCAGTCAAAACCCTTTCAAATCCGGTTTCTGGGTCTATGGCTACAAATTTATGATCTATGGTTGCATAAACCTTTCCCGACCTGGAAGGTACGATGGAGGATATCATGCCAGAAGCATTTCTTGTTTCAATCTCCCCAGTGGAAATGTTGTAGAATCTGAATAGTTTCCCCTTAATGTCAACCCAGTAGACCCTTCCGGTTCTCTTTTCCCATGTGGGGCCTTCCCCAAGAATTTCTGTCTGTTTCGATACAACTTCAATTTCAACCATGGTATGTTAAGGACATCTAACGATAAAACATATAGCTTTCACATGCAATTCAATCTGAAATTTTGAAAGAAAAAAATCAGTTAGTGTTATCTCCACTCCATGATGGTCCCCTGACGGATTGAGCAGCTTTTTCCAATTTCTCAATTTCTTCAGGGGTCATCTTCCATCCCATGCATCCAGCATTTTCTTTCACGTGATCTGGATTGGAGGCCCTCGGTATGGGATGAACAAAATCATATTTGCTGATAAACCAGTTCAGCACAATCTGTGTTATGGTCTTCTTACCATGATTTTTTTCTATCTCCTGCATTACTTCCTGGCCCAATACAGAGGAATCGGTGAGGACTCCATGGGCCAGTGGATAATAGGCCAGAATGGAAATTTTATTCTCCCTGCAGAATGGCAGCAGGTCATTTTCAATATTCCTGTGTGCTATATTGAAATTCATCTGGGTTGAGGCAAGGGTATGTTTCTTGAAAAAAGTAATTGCTTCCCTTGTCTGTTCCAGATTGAAGTTACTTATGCCTATGTTCCTTACCTTTCCCTCATCCACAAGGTGTTCCATGGCCCTTATGGCCTCTTTCACCCTTTCAGGTTTGGCGTGCATGTGCAACTGGTATAGATCAATATAATTTGTTCCAAGTTTCCTTAAACTCCTCTTGCAGGATTTTATCACACCATCGTAGGAATAGTGGAGGGGAAAAACCTTGGTTGCAAGAAACAGTTCATCCCTTTTCACGCCCTTTATTGCTTCCATCACGAGAGGTTCTGTCTGATAGATTTCTGCCGTGTCAATAAAGTTTATTCCGGATTCCAAGGCAGCCCTTATGGCAGATATCTTCCTGTCCTTTCCGGATTTTATTCCGAGTACTTTTGCCGGTGCTATCCATTTGAAGTCATAATAGGTTCCAACACCCATGGGACTTATTTTCATATCTGTGGTTCCAAAATTAACCCTATCCATGGGTTAACATGCCCTATGCCATATTAAACCGTATCTTTCTTTCCCGTGAAAGAGTTCCTTCACGCTCCGTTGTTCTCAGGAATAATAAGCGAAATATTCATTTGGAACCATTGGAAGGATCCTTCTGATCTGTCATGAGCCTTATTTTCGCAGAGTTCTTTCTCAGCCACATTTTTTTCTCTTTCCAGTCCGGTATCTCCTTCCCGACCCTTTCATAGAAAGTTCTGTCATGGAGAAACATTTCTGTATGTACCAGTTCATGGACAATCACATAATCGATTACTTCTGGAGGAGCCATGGCAAGCCTCCATGAAAATCTCAATCTCCTGCTCTTATCACAGCTGGCCCACATTGTTATGGAACTGCCAATGGTGTATTTGCTGTATTCCAATCCAAGTTTTCTAGAGTAGTAAGGAACTCGTCGGTCAAGAACCTGTAAAAGTTCATTCCGGCAGAACCTCTTGAAATGCCCCACCACATCTTCCACACATCCAGGTGATACATGGAAAATACCATCAAAATCGAAGCACCTGGTGGAATCGGAAACTGAAACCTCATATTCATTTCCCATGAATAGAAAGTTTCTCTTCCTTTTGGAGGAGAGGTCCCTTCTCATTTCAGACACCCTCATAAATTCTTCATTCCTTTTCTTGATCCAGATCCTATGCTTACGAAGGAAATCCTCAACTTCCTTTTCATCTGCATTGTATGGCACTCTGGCAAGAAACTTTCCATCTTCAGAGTGTTCAAGCCTGAAGTTCTTTCTTCTTTCTCTCTCCACCTTTATATTCATTGATATACTGAAAAAATAGGTTAAATTAAGGTATTCACCAGATAAATATTTTATTTCCCGGGGTGGCCTTAACCTTTGAAAGCTTTTCGAAGGACTCCTCAAATTTCTCATGATTCCTTACTGGCACGAATCCACGGAAAGCATTGGGTGAGTGGGGATCTATGGAGATTCTTCTCCTTATTTCCTGTTCCCTGTTGTTACCCCTCCATATCTGTGCCCATGAGAGGAAAAACCTCTGTTCAGGGTTAAAGCCGTCTATATCTCTCCTCAATTCAGGATTCTTTCTCAATCTTCTCTGGAGTGCCTCAAAGGCTATGCTTACTCCCCCAAGATCTGCAATATTTTCCCCCAGTGTCAATTTTCCGTTCACGTGCAAGCCAGGAAGTACCTCAAGGGAATTGTAGAGATCTACAACCTGATCAGCCCTTTCCGTGAACTTCTTCTCATCTTCCGGTATCCACCAGTCCTTCAGGTTCCCCTCATGATCATATCTTCTCCCCTGATCATCGAAGCCATGAGTGATTTCGTGGGATATGACGCCTCCAATGCCGCCATAATTAACCGCATAATCCATGGAGACATCAAAGAATGGGGGTTGCAGGATTCCTGCAGGAAATACTATTTCATTCTCCGTGGGAGAGAAGTAGGCATTGACAGTGGGTGGTGTCATGAGCCACAGCTCCCTGTCAACATTTTCGTTCACCCTCTTTGCTTCCCTCTTGAATTCAAAGTTTTCTGATCTCATTATGTTACCCAGAAGATCATCTTTCCTGATCTCCACCGTGGAATAATCCAGGAATTTTGACGGAAAACCTATCTTAGCCCTGAATTTCTTGAATTTCTCCATGGCCTTCTCCTTCGTTATGTCACTCATCCATGGCAGATTTTTCAATTTCTCCTCGAAAACCGATCTGATGTCATTAACCATGGTTTCCATTCTTTCCTGGGCATCCTTACCGAACTCTTTCTCAACGTATAATTCTCCTAGGGCCTCTCCTATGCCCCTGTCAATAATGCTGACAGCCTTTTTCCATCTTTTTTCCGGGACTTCCTGGCCGAGAAGCTTTTTGTTGAAGAAATCAAAATGCTCATTCTCAACCTCTTCGTGAAGATAGGGGGCAGCAAAGTTCAGGGCATTCCACTGAAGATATGCCTTCCATTCTTCTAGGGGAAACTCCTCCAGCATTTTATTAACAGAACCAATAACCTCAGGTTGTCCTATTATAATATACTCCGTTTGTGGCACCTGTGATATCTCCATGTATTTATTAATCCTAAGTTCTCCATAATCCTCAGCCAGTTTTGATATGGGTATCCTGTTATAATTTTTCTCTGAGTCCCTTAAATCAGCCTGAGGTCTGCTCACCTTTGCTATCTCTGTCTCTATCTTCATAACAGAGGCTACTTTTTTATCCGCCTCTTCCGGGGAGTTTCCGTATAGCACGAACATGTTTTTCAGGTGTTTCCCGTAATCGGAAAGAATAGGTTTAAAGGAGTCCAGGAGATAGTAATCCCTGTTTGGAAGGGAAAGCCCTCCCTGGTAGATATACAGGGCATATATGGAACTGTTTTTCTCATCGGGCATGGAGAATATGGAAAAAAATCCAGGGACACCGTTTGAATGCAGGTATTGCATCACAGATACAATGTCCTCGCCGCTCCTTACCTGATCTATCCTTTCCATAAGGGGTTCAAGGGGCTTAAATTTCTTGGTTTCAAGGATCTTCCTGTTCATTACGGATGTGTAGAAATCTCCAACCATTCTTTCTATTTTTCTGCTCTTTCCTGAATCAAGTGCACAGGCTTCAAGGATCTTTCCCAGTATGTATATGTTCCTGTCCCTCAATTCCATGAAACCTCCCCATGAAGATTTGTCCGGTGGTATGGGGTGAGTATCCATCCATTTCCCGTTAGCGTACCTGTAGAAATCAACCAGTGGGTCAGCATTCCTATCCATGTTGTGAATGGAGAACTTTGCCTCCTCCGGACTCTCATCATCGTTGATCTTCTCTATAAAACCATTATCAACCATGGCTGTCCATAACAACCTTACATTTTAAGGTTTACCGATTTTATCTATGGTTTTCTTCAATGGCCTGGGGGGAAAAGTCAATCTGTGAAAGTTCTTGAATGGATCACATTTGTTCACGTTGCAAATAACAACTAAAGGGTTATGCCCCCATCAATGAGGAACGTCTGTCCTGTTATGAAGGATGATTTTTCAGATAGAAGGAAAGATGCCATGTTTGTAACATCCTCAATGGTTTCCATTCTTCCCATCGGAGTCATCCTGACTATGACTTCCCTGAATCCACTATTTGAAAGTATATTCCCAGTCATATGGGTTTCCACAAAGGAGGGAGCAATGGCATTAACCCTGGTTTTTGGCGCAAGGGATAGGGCCATTGACTTTGTGGCATGAATGAGGGCAGCCTTACTGGACTGGTAGGCAATGGAAATCTCCCTGGAAGCCCTTAGGCCAGAGGCTGAACTCATATTAAGGATGGATGAAGAATCAGTAAAAAATTTTAGGAGTCTTTTCGTGAGGAGAACCGGCGCAGTGAGATTTAAGCTCAGGACCATGCCCCAATCCTCATCAGTTATGTTTCTCACATCACCGGAAACAGCAATTCCTGCGTTATTCACCAATCCCCCCAGTTTTATACCTCCCTCCTCAACCTGATCCCTCAGGGAATCAAGGCCGGCAGTGGAACTGAGATCTGACCTCAGGAGGATGGTTTCCACATCCCTCTTCCTGCAGAAATCATCAATTTCCTTTATTCGCTTCTCACCCCTGTTATAGTGAAGGGCAACATTCCTTCCCTCTTCCGATAGGGAACGGGCAATTCCTGCACCTAGACCACTGGATGAACCTGTTATGAGGACAAAGTTTTTCTGCATAAATTGTCAGTTAAATATAGGCTAAAACGTTTTCCAATTTTCTCCTTAAGGAATGGAAGAAACTCCCCAATACAAAATGAAATTAAGCCATTAAAACATGATGAAAGGATGAGGAAGGATCTGCAGAGGGAAATGGCATTCAGGAGGGATTCTGGAAGTCATTCAACCACTTCAGAACTGTTCAGGGATTTCATTCTCCCCATGATCGGAAGCAGGGTAAGAACATGCAGTTTCATGGATCTGTTCTGTGGGGAAGGGAACCTCATTCTACCCATCCTTGAATACATACCTCCGGAAGAAAGAACAGATTACTTCAAAAAAAATATCTTCTTGGTAGATAAATATCAAGATAAGATAGAAAAATGCATCCGGAATGTAGAGGAACTTGGTGTCGAAGAGAAGGTTGCTGAGGAAAACATATTCTGCATGGACTCGCTGAACGGTTTTCCAGCATTGCCAGAGCAGGTGAAAAAAAGAATTATTCACATAACAAATCCACCATACCTTTATTCCGGTTATACAGGAAAGACAGAGAATAGGGAAAAATTTAAGCCATATTTTAAAGGCTCAAATGAAAAGTTCCAGGATCTTTATCAGATAGCCATGATGAATGATCTGAGAAATGGAATAGAAGAAATGATCTATATAATTCCCTCAAACTTCCTGTATGGTGGAACGGGTTCTGATTTAATAAGAAAATCCTTCCTTCCCCATTATGAAATTAAGGATGCATACATATTTGAGGGAAGGCTGTTCAGATACACGGGAACCAATGTATCCATCCTTCACTTTAAAAAATCTCCATCCATAAATAATAGCATAGAATTCCAGGCATTCAAGATTAATTCAAGAATTCTCAGCAAGAATTATGTTCTCAATCAATTCAATTCTTACCGTCCGTCCGGGGGGTTTCAGGAGTTTGTATCCAGAGGAAAGAGGAATAACCTGAGCATCACGTTCCACCTGAAGATGGAAGATATCCAAAGAAATCCGGGCGATCATAGGATAAAACTCATGGATTCAACAAGATACGTGAAGAGAAGGTATTTCCAGAGGGAGTTTTATGTAAACTCCTCATTATATGAAAGAATAAAGCAAAATTTCCTGTATCTGAGAACCCTTGATACAGGAAGCCTGGAGGGAAGGGCAGGGATATACCGAATTGACGAACAGTTTGGTGTGGATGGCATCTACGAAAGTGGGAAATCACACAGGACCAACCCCATTCAGATTTTCATTGAACCCAATCCGGGTGAGGAGGCAATGGTAAACTTCATGTATAATTTTAACAGAAACTTAAACAGGCTTCGGGAATCCACGGACAGTGATTTTCTCACAACGTACAGATACAGTGATTTCCAGAAATACACAAGGAAATACCTGGGGCTGATACAGGCAAGGCAGTTGATGGAAATAACAGACATTTCCTGAGAGACAATGGGAAGGAAGTCGGTCAAGAGTGTAATTGCAGTAAAGTGGAAATTATCAGTGGCACGATGAAGGCCGGGGACAAAGTTCCGGCGATGTGGGTAAAGGAAGTCATATCGGAAGGGGAAGAGGGGAATGAAATATACCACAACCTGAATTGTCCATAAGCCATATAGATTTCCATTGTGGGTGAATTCCCGCACTTCCTAAATGATTATTGCTACCAGGTTGTATTCAGGCAAGTGTTTAAATATGGTTCTTATTATTTTCTTCGATGAAAAAGAGCATATATGGAATAATAACAGTGGGACTGATTTCCATCGTGATCCTGGCCATAAATGTAATGGCATTCTACCACGGGCAGGCAACGGAATACCTTTACATTCTTGACATGGTGTATGTGGTGGGAAACAGTGCCCATCTGGTTGCCTTATCCCTATCCTCAAATGGCCTGGACATAAGTGCGAAATAATGCTGTTCTATCTATATTTGTTTTAAGGAAAGGAGAGAGTTCACTTGAGAACCCCTAAGTGATGCTTAGGTATGCATTATCAGACTATTTGTTTCTCAGTTTCTTTCTATATTTCTTAACAAAATTTTTAAGTTTTATGTAAAAATTAAAGTTCAATAGAGATGAATGAGGATCAGGAATTTCTTAAGGAAGAAAATGAAACCTATTACGGGGTTAAGGAAAAGATCATCAAAATGGGAAATCAATTCTACTCACGGGGTTGGTTGTATGCAACAAGTGGAAACTTGAGCTCAGTTATTAATATGGATCCTGTCCAACTAGTCATCACCGCAAGTGGCGTAAACAAGGGTGATATGTCAGTTTCTGACATCATAGAGGTGGATTCCCAAGGAAATGGCATCAACACGGAGTTGAAACCTTCAGCTGAAACTTTACTTCACCTCACGGTTGTGAGGGAGACAGGTGCGAAGGCTGTGATACATACCCATTCCATCTGGGCCACAATCCTTTCAAGGAAATTTTCAGGTAAGGGATATATGAAAATTTCAGGATATGAGATGCTCAAGGGGCTCGATTCAGTTAAAACCCATGAAGCAGAGGAGATTATACCAATATTCGAAAATTCCCAGAATATGACTTTCCTTTCGGGAAAAATTGGTAATTACCTGGCAACGAATCCAGCAGTCCACGGTTTTTTGCTCAGTGGGCATGGGCTCTATACATGGGGAAAAAGCATGGAATCTGCTGCCAGGAATCTTGAAGCACTGGAGTTTATGCTTGAAATAAAAGGAAGGAGCCTTTCATCTGGTCTATAAATCTGGAAAAATATGTGCGAGGTAATAAAAATATGGTAAGCCTGAAAATAATGAATAAGAATCTGGAAATCAAAAATCCGGAAGAGATAGGAGAATACCTTGGAAAAATTGGAATTCAATACGAAAGGTGGAACTGGGAAAAATTGAGTTCTGAAGATGCAAGCCAGGAAGAGATACTGGAAGCATATGCCCGGGAGATAGGGAAATTAAAGGAACAGGGCGGTTATGTAACGGCTGATGTTATTGACATAAACAAGAAAACTGAGAACCTGGGAGCAATGCTGGAGAAGTTCAACAGGGAGCACTGGCATGACGAGGATGAAGTCAGGTATACCCTGAAGGGCCATGGATTGTTCCATATTCGCACGGAGGATGGAGATATTCTGGTCATAGAAGTGGAAAGGGGTGATTTGCTCAGGGTTCTAAGGGGGACAAAACACTGGTTCAATCTGTGCAGTGACATGGAAATTAGGGCCATAAGGCTTTTTCAACAAAAATCAGGATGGACCCCATACTATACGGGGAGCAGGGCCGACGAGAAATTTCAACCGCTATGTTTTGGGCCATCATTCATCAAGAATGCTGTTTCCAGAGATTGAAAATGGCCTGTAACCAGTACCTGAAAAGCATAGTTTTACTGGATGTGGAAGGTACCACAACACCGCTGAACTTCGTTCACGGTATCCTGTTTCCATACGCCGAAAGAAACATGGAGTCGTTTCTTAATTCCATGCCACGGGGTCAGGAAGTTTCAGGATGTATTTCTGATCTGGAAGCATTCAGGAAGGAAAATAAAATGGATTCCGGAGAAAATCTCCTAAATTTTATCAGGAAATGCATGAAGCAGGATCTCAAGATAGGTCCTCTAAAGACCCTTCAGGGACTCATATGGGAAAGAGGGTACAGATCAGGAGAACTGAAGGGCGAGGTATATGATGATGTTCCAGGAGCAATGAAAAGATGGACATCCTCGGGGAAGAAAATCTATATCTATTCATCGGGAAGCGTTCTTGCCCAGAAAATGATATACAGGTATTCCAGTGGAGGTGATCTCTCAAGATTCATAACAGGTTACTTCGACACCTCCGCTGGCCCAAAAAAGGAAAGCTCAAGTTATTCCAGAATTTCCCATATGATCGGGGTAGATTCAGGCAATATGAGTTTTCTAACAGATTCACCGGAAGAATTAAGGGCTGCCAACCAGGCAGGTTTTCATGCCATAAGGGTGGATAGGGATGGAACCATGGTCGAAGGAAAAGAAAATGAGGATATTGTTCATGATTTCCGGGAACTCTGTTGAAATGTTAAGGACCTATGGTTAGGGAATCCGTATCCCTTGGGTAATAAGTTATAACCTCAGGACCGTCGGCATGCATCACCACAGTATCCGAGTGCCTGAATCCCCCAAGTCCCCTCACATATATTCCCGGTTCCACTGAAAAGGTCATATTTTCCTGGATCTTTTCCGTCTCTCCCACATCAAGAAACGGAGCTTCGTGGCCTTCCAGTCCAATGCAGTGTCCGGAATGGTGCAGCCTGAATTGTAGCACGTTATTTTCCTCTGCGAACTTTATGACCTTCCTGTCTATGTCGCCAAATGATTTTCCAACCTCCAGTTCGCCTATGGCAATTTCCTGCATCTTCACAGCCAGTTCGTGGTATTTCCTCATCGTATCCGTTGGTTTTCCCACGAACATGTTTCTTTCAATCTCAATGTGATAACCATCAATTTCACCGCTGGCTCCCGATCCAAGCATATCACCCTTCCTGATTTCCCGATTATTGGAAAGGGAATGGGGGTAATAGGAGTGTTCACCAACCTGCCCCCTGAACCCTGCTCCAATTTCTATTGGGTAATTAATGGGTGGAACAGCATTCTTTCCAAAGGCATCCATGGCAATCATGTTTGCTTCAGAGGATGCCCTGGCAGATATTTCAAAATCGAATTTTCCAGGTTCCGTATATTTTTGAAGCAAATTGTGGGCAAGATTACCCCATTTGGAACTCTCCCGCATCAGTTCAATTTCCTCTCCTGATTTTATCTTTCTCATATTGTACAGATCTTCAGAAATATTCACGATTTCCATGTCTCCAACGATTTCACCTGTAGGAATTGGCCTGAATCCCCAACTGGAGCCATAGAATGATGGGTTATCCACGCCCAGCCTGCCCCTGCCCATTATCTGCTGGATCCACTGTCCAAAGAACTTCAGCGGATGCTTCTCCCCCGGATAGTCTGGATATCCATAGGAATCCTCCACATTGGGGCACTGTGAAAGAATGTGTTCCTTTTCCATTAAGGGTCCAAAAAAATGAATTTTGCAGTCTTTATCTATGAGAAATGCTGCAGGCCTCTCCGTGGGTATATAAAAATAATCCGCCAGATATTTAAATGATGTGGTGCCTGTAATATACACTCCAGATAACGTTTTTTCATTCATCAGGTTGCCGATCTTTTCCATTCTTCTCTTAAGTTCTTTTTGCGATACTCTGAACATAACATGCTTATTATTTTGATTTGATTAAAACATGATTGCCCATAATTTCCCTTTATATGCCCGTTCAGGGATTTCGGAACCTCATGGTAATGAAAAAGGACGAAAATAATAACAATGTTCCTAAGAAAATTGATCACACATTCCGCTGGAAAAGAGCTTTTTCAGTAATAATTGGAGTGAAGATTATTCTTCTGCTACCATTTCCACATGGGCAGTGAATTTAATCTTGCTTCCAACCATAACTTTTCCTGCTTCCAAAACCATGTTCCACTTGAGGCCAAAGTCCTCCCTGGCTATTTCTCCCTCAATGGACATTCCGGCTCTCGTTTTTCCATAGGGGTCTTTTATTACACCCTCCAGGTCACCCTCAAGTTTTATCTCCTTCGTCACGTTCTTAATGGTGAGATCACCGGTGATTATGTGCTTTGTATCATTTACCTTCTTTATGGACTTACTCACAAATTTTATCTCCTTGAATTTTTCCACATCGAAAAAATCAGGTGACTTCAGGTGATTATCCCTATCCTTTTCCCTTGTTGAAATGGATGAGGGATCTATGGTAACCTCAACCTTTGCAGCCTCAGGATCCGTATGGGTGCCCAGTGCAACTATCTCAAAATTCCCGAAATTTCCCTTAACAGTGGAAATCATCATGTGCCTTGCAGAAAATTCTATTTCAGAGTGGGCTTTATCAGAAACCCACTTTATCTGTTTTTGTTCTTCCATAATCAGGTATCAATAATACATTAAAATACTTATGGTAACTTGCACTATATTAGATATCATGAAAACAACCTATCTGTTTCTATTCTTCCATAGATTGGTATCAATAATACATCAAAATACTTATAGTAACTTGCAATATATCAGATACCATGAAAACAACAACTCAAATTGTGGGAGAAATTTGTCCAGTTGTGCAAACCATAAAGGTAATTGGCGGTAAATGGGAACTCATCATCATTCGTTACCTGGCGGACAGCCCCATGAGGTTCAACGAGCTTCTCAGGAACGCGGATGGAATAAGTTCCAGAACCCTGTCTAGGATATTGAAAACGTTAATGGAGAGGGGATTGGTGAAGAGGGAACTCGTATCCATTCAACCTGTTAAGGTCATTTACTCACTCACGGAGTCAGGCAATGAAATAAAGCCCGTGATTGAGGCTCTCAGGAAATGGGGAGAAAAGAACATTAAAAACCTGAACCCAAATGCATATTGAAGAAATCCCAACAGGATCACCGGAATAATATGGGGGGTATATTCTCACACAGTCCATTCTTACACTATTTATACAATGAGTAAATGCCAGTTATGGTGATTACTTGGAACAACGATGGAGGTTTCTGGCCTCGATTTTAGATATGACAATGGTTACAAAGTTTTTGAAAATATTAACATCAAAGTCGAGAGAGGCAAATTCGCATCCATAGTTGGACCTTCTGGAGTCGGTAAATCAACCCTTTTAAGATTATTTGGCTCATTCCTGAAACCGGAACACGGGGAAGTTTTATTGCATGGAAAACCCGTGCTGAGACCCACACCACTGATTTCCATGGTGCATCAGTCCATCGTCACATTTCCCTGGATGACCGCAGAAGAAAATGTTATGTTATCGCTGAAGACCAAGGGGTATCCAAGGGCTAAATGTGAAGAGATAGCCCAGAAATCCCTGGACATGGTAGGCCTGCAGGGCTTTGAAAATTTATATCCCAAGGAAATGAGTGGGGGAATGAGGCAGAGAGTATCGGTGGCCAGATCACTGGCTGCTGAACCAAAGGTATTGCTTATGGATGAGCCCTTTGCTCATCTGGATGAACTGACTGCTGAAGGTTTGAGGCAGGATATTTATAACATCCTTTTTAACCCAGAAAGTTCCCTCGAATGTGTCATAATGGTATCACACAACCTGACTGAGGTTGTGGAGTTATCGGATCAGATTTTCGTTCTGAACAACAATCCAGCCACGGTGGTAGGACATCTTGAAATAGATATGAAGAGGCCCAGAAGCAGCAGGGACCCGGTATTTGATAATTATCTTGACCAACTCTACGCAATGTTAACAAAGAAAAAAGGTGGTACACGCTGAATCCCTACCTTCTCATCATACTGGCAGTTCTTGCCACAGGGGGTAGGGTTGTGGGATTGATCCTTTTATCCATAGTAATAGGTTGGGCTTTTGCCTATTCTGCCATCAAGAGCCGAATATTTGAGAACATATATATATCCATAATAGAGGTTTTTGAAAGTGTTCCAATCATATCATTTTTTCCCATAGTCCTCATAATTTTTGTGGATAGGGTTGGAGGTCCACTTGGAGTTGAATTGGCTGCAGACTTCCTTGTATTCACGGCGGTTGCATGGAACATATGGATGGGACAATATCAGGCCTTTAAGACCATTCCCAGTGAGATGGTAGAGGTTACGGAAAATTATAATTTCAGCCTGTGGCATAAAATGAGGGATGTGTACATCCCCTTTTCAATCCCAAGGATTGTGGCAAATTTATTCCCCAGCATATCGGATGGTTTCTTCTATATAACTGTAAGTGAGGTATTTACCGTTGGTGTAACATCATATAGCACCTTTGGGGTTGGACTGCCCATCGATAAGTTTGCTAAAAATGGAAACCTGAACTTTCTTGTAATTACATTTATAGCTCTGGGAATATTTGTGGTATTCCTCATAGCCATAGTGAGGGAAATGGGAAATCATGCCGTGGCCAAATACACCATAGATACAGAGGCTCCCATCATTAAAAGGGGGAAACCAAGGATAAGGCAAACATCCAGATTCTCAGCCATAGTTTCACAGAACACGCTGGGAAAACTGGCAAGTTACAACAGGGTAAGAAAAGGCCCAGAGGATCTGGAAGAACTATTTTCCAGGGAAAAGAAGAACAGCAAGATAGGTATTATAGCAGGAGTACTGGCACTGGCAATTTTTGTATATATAATATATTCTGTCGTGATGTTCGTTATGTCCGTGAGCCATTCGGAATGGTCATATCTTTTTTCCCAGACTCCGGCCCTTCTCTATGGACTGTTAATTGATTACATACGTGTCATAATTATCACCCTTGCATCCATAGCATTTGCCTTTACCCTGGGTTATTTGCTGGCCACACGGAGAAGGGCGGAAGCTGTGGGTGTCCCCCTGATACAGACCATAAGTGCATACCCTGTTCCGGCCTATTTCCCATTTATTTTCCTGGGAATTTACCCGTTTATAATTGCAATTCTAGGCCCCCTGGCCGAGGAGGGTGTCGTGCTGTTCTTAGGGTTTTTGGCAACGTTCTATTATGTCTTTTACAGTTTTTGGATGGGCATAAAGGCAATGCCATCAGAGTACAATGAAATAATGAACAACCTTGATATGGGATTTTTTAAGAAGATGAGATACGTGATCATTCCATCCACCTTTCCCTATCTCATATCAGGAATATCCTCCACCATAAACAGTGCCTGGGGTGGATTGGTAATTGGAGAATACTGGCCCGATATAGCCGGAGGTGAAACTCTTCAAGTCCATGCGGGGTTGATGAAAACAATCGATGTATCCACACGTAATGGAAACATTGCACTTGCAGGCTGGGGGTCTTTCCTTTTTGCCATAATAGTGGCAGTCTATTCAATACTGTTCACAAGGAAAATGATGGATCTTGCCAGAAAGAAATACGTTGCTGAAGAGGGGATTTACAGCGTTTGATGATCAGACAACAGCTTCAAAATCATCATCATCTTTCTTTATAAGACCGGAATAGACTCCCCACTCTATGAGGGTTATTTCAAGATTGTGCAATCCCGAAGGATTGTTGTATTTTTGAATGCCCTTATTTTCAAGCTCTTCCATAATATCTCCTATTTCGAACTTTTTCATCTTGATGGCGGTTACAAAGGGTTCCATCGTGATTATGGATGTCTTCAGTAGTCCCTTTCTGGCCTTCGGTCCAGCCACAAGGAAATTCTTTCCCTTATCTGTTATCCAAATATCTCCCTGATCCGTTCCTATGAACCCCAGGTTAGCAGCGGTGTAAACTATGGGCATGAGGTCGTCAATATCAACCTCCATTTCCTTTTCAAGCTCAAAAAGATCTGTCTTGTCGTCAAAAAGATGATTCAGCACATGCAATAATCCTACCAAATCTGCAATCCTGGCATCGGGGTCTACTGTTTCCAATTCCTATCCTGTCTTTAGTATTTGCTTGTTATTAAATCTTGAGTAAGAATATATTATCAATTCTTCCATAACTACCTAAACTTATCATTATGAGCGTGAATACCCATTCATTCAGAATGCAGGGAGGACCCTTACAGATCTTGTAAATATGCGGGAGAGATATTTTTTTCCCCTATTTTTTGGTGGAGTTTTCCCGGCGAAAGGCCTGAAAAAACGGTATGGAAGCAAAAATTTCCCCAATCTAAGTTAAACTTATTAAGGGTGCTTCCTTAAACTTCCAAATGACAGAATCATCTGAAAATAAGGGAGAGTTGGGCAGGCATCTTACATTCAAGGATGTCTTCTTTCTCTCCTTTGGAGGAATGTCCCCACTTTTAAGCATTCTCACCTATGGTGCATTTGCCATAACCCTCGCAGGAAATGACGCTCCCATTGTCATGATTATAGGAACACTACTTGTTCTTGTAAATGGGCTTTCAGTCACACAGCTTTCCAAGAGGTTTTCCACTTCCGGTGGTTACTACACCTACGCCTTTCAGGCCCTTTCAGCCAGGATAGGTTTCGACACAGGCTGGATGTACATGTTCTATTCAGTACTATACGGACTGGCCTATCTTGTTGGTGGAATATTCATAATAACAACCGTTCTTGGGATTTCCGGTTATCTTGCCTTCCTCCTGATCATGGTGCCATCCATAACCTTCCTCATCGTTGGAATTTCAGCCTCAGCAAAATATGCCCTGTTCGCAGTGATAATAGAGATTGGGCTTATGTTATCTATTGCCCTGTATTCATTTTATCTCACAAAGGGTGCAGCTTACATTCCCAATCCTTCAGTTTATCCCATATCCGGTGGTGATTTTGTTCTGGGCATCCTGTTTGCCATGGGAATACCAACCGGATACGGATCAATTGCCCCTGTATCTGGGGAAGTCAAGGACCCAAAGAAGGTTGTGGGTAGAAGCGTAATATCCGTAATTCTCATTGGAGGCACTCTTGCTACATTCATGATTTACGCCATAGCCAATCTTCTGTTGCAAAATCATCTGGTCATTCCTGTAGCAGATAAACTGCCTGTTATCGGTATTCTTAAAAATGATTTTGGCGGTTTAAGCACATTTTTCTATTTTGCCGTTGCCATTGCAACAATAAACGATTCCATACTGGCCATACTTTCCTTTGGATCTGCGGCAACCCGTACACTTTTCAGGATGGGTTATGACAGGACGCTTCCAGGTGTATTTGGAAAGAAATTCAAGGATAAACCTCTTGTGGCAACGCTTTTCGTCAGTGCAATTATGATTATTATACCCGTTCTTCTTATGAGCAATATATCCACTGAAACTGCGTTTATAATACTGGGAACAATTTCAGCAATGGGTGGACTATTCATACATGTAAGTGCTAATTTTTCCCTCATAAGGATTGGATTTAGAAGAGGAAGGAGACTGGCACAGAGGGCAAAGGGAACAGTCCTGTCATATGTGTCTGACTACAGGGAGTTTATACTTGCCTTAACGGGTGCCGTAATAAGCTCCATAGTTCTGGTATATTCTGCATATTCTACCGTACCTGTTTACACAACTATTTTCCTGGTATGGATAGTAATAGGATTTATTCTATCTGAGGTGAAGGGAATCATAGGAAAAACCCCCTATGACGCGGATGTGAGCAAGGAAGGGATCATAGTTGCACAGAACCTCATAAACGTGGTGGTTTCAGATGTTGTGAAACAGGAAAAGGAGGCCATGGTTTCCCTAAATGATTCCCTCAGGGACGTGCTCAATGGATTACTTTCCAGGAATCTTCCAGCTGCCATAGTCGTGGATAAGGATCAGAAACCTGTGGGTAGACTGGAAGTCATAAATCTCCTGCTACTGCCAAAGAGTACGATAGACAGGGGACTGGTAAAGCAGACGCACCTTGAAAGGAGCGTGAATATTAAGGGAGGCGAGAATGTTGCAGATGCAATCAGGATCCTTAAGGAAAACAACATCAACATTCTTACGGTGGTGGATGGTGTTGGAAAGGCAACCGGAACAATAAACGAGAGGGACGTTCTGGCAAAACTAAGTGAGGTAAACAGGCCGGAAATTGATTGATATTATCTTGATAACTCAATCATGAAGTCAACGTTTCAAGACGCCGATCCTCAATCCTTCCTTAAATATTTCCTCACCGGTAGGGGTAATTTTTCCTTTTCTATCTATGATCCAGAATTTAATCAACTCCTCCCTGAGCACATAATCTTCCGGCACAATTTCCTTCCTGAGGAATATGTTGAGTGCAGATATATCCATGGTTTCAAGATACAATTTTGGGGTGATATCATTAAGCAATCCGGTTCCTGTCTTCGTTATGGAATAATAGGTATGATGCTTGTGAACTTCGCTGCTCTTTTTCAGCTTTGCTGCGGTTCTCTTTACCGAGGTGTTCCTGTAAATGGTTACTGCATCAATTTCCTTCAGGTATTTAAGGCAATTATTTACCACATCCATCCTTATTTCAGTGTATTTGGTGATATTTTTTGCATAATCAACCTTGGCAAGTTGCATATGTTTCAGGACCCTCAACACATCCTGATCCGAAATTATTCCCTTCAGTAGTTTTGGATCGTTCAACGGAATGGATCATTCAAACGTAACATATTTCCTTTTTCCACTTACACACCTGTGCTTATTCATTGGTGATGATTTCAGGAAAATATCCAGAAATCACAGGTAGATCACGGTTCATGGCAACAGTGCACTTCACTGAAGTGAGTGGAAAAACGATCAGCATTGCAAGAGATATAAGCGAGAAGAAGATCCGGTACAGATGGTCTGAAAAACACATCTGCAGAAGAACTGGAAGATCACCGACAGCAAGGGAGATGGTAATTCACGTCGATCCCGATTCATTTCTTCCCATCATTGATTCTGTGAAGGAATCCAGAACCATTACAGAATAGGAGATTGATAACTCCAGAAAACCAATAAGGCCTGAGCACATTCCGATGACATATTTCTAATCGGCCCAAATTATTAATAGCATAATTCGTTTTCATAAATGATACGCATGAATCGAAACATAAAAGCGATCAGAATATTCGCTGCAGCGTTAGCGATTCTATGGGCAGGCATACATATGACACTGGCCTCAATTAAGGTTCCAAGTGCGTTTGCAACGGAGATCTACGACCCAACCTTCGGAGTATTCGCTGCCCTCAGTATACTTGCGGCAATGCTTTTCATACAGGGGATGAGATCATACTATCCTGCCATTGCGGCACTTTACACCTTTGATTTATTATTGCTGATAGAAACCAGGGTCGGCCCAGCACCCTTCCTTGGAGTCAAACTGCCTGTACTGCCATCTGTGATCCTGACAATTGTGCTCGATATTATTCTGATTCCGGTAACATTGGGATTGTTCAAGTTGGAACCAAAATATGAAAAAAGTTAGGCTTGATGGCCCTATTATTTCACTTTTTTTAATTCAACTTCATACGCCCTTATAACAATTGGAGTTACCACCATACGCAACATTGCAAACTGAGGAAGTGCTTAATTCAGTCATGGGCAAAATAGAGGATGAAATCTCTGATCAGGAACGCATAATCAACCAGAAACTTTGACGGAGATTATATGATTTCGTATCATTTTTAGAATTTGTTTCATTTTATATGTCCTGGATTAATTGAAATTCTGGAAGAGACTTTTTTTTACCGGAATAAGGACCATGCGTTGATTTATGAATTTATATAGTTGTTAGAATGGTTATACCCTCCAGGATTGAAACCGCAAAGAATACAGACCCCAGGAAGTAGTAGATGGTACTGTCTTTCATACCCAGTGCTCTTCTTGCAAAATAAAAACCAGATATAAGGGAAACCGTTCCAATAATAATTCCACCAAGGAAATCTATGCTGTTAAGTATGGCATAGCCAGCTGTACCGCTTACTGCAGATACAAACATGGATAGGGTTGCCGTTCCCACCATTGTTTTTGGGTTCATTGTATAAAAGACCATCATAACGGCAATGAACATTATGCCACCGCTGGTTCCAAGCGTTCCTGTCATTATACCAATTGGTACGCTTATAATAAAACCAAGAATGTAAGGGTGTGGAAATGATCTGTGTTTCAAGTTCAATCCAGATTTTGCCCTCTTGAAGGATTGCCATGCCATTATCAGTGCCATTAAAGTGAAAACGATTTCCAAAGGCATGTCACTTATAAAAATAGCAATATGTGATCCTATCTGTGCACCCAAAAGCGCACCTCCTCCAAGAATCAATCCAATTCTCCAGTCAATCATCTTTCCTTTTGTGTAAACATATACGACCGATGCTGTCGTGATAACATCCACCAGGAGGCTTGTACCCACCGCAATGTGGAATGAATGCCCAAGAAAGGTCATGGCCGGAACGACCACTATAACTCCGCTTGAACCGGTTATGCCTGTGAGAATTCCGGTGATTATACCTATTAATGTGTAGATTCCTATACTTTCCAGCATCTATTTTACCTCATCCCATTGGCCATCAGGCCAGCATCCGGTCTTTTTCTCAATCTGTACATGCTGATCACCCCTATGAGGGGGCCAAGACTCAGAAGGGAAAAAGCGTATTTCCAACCCACAATCGGAACAATATATCCTATTAAATCGATGGAACCAACTGTGATAAGAAAACCAACGGCCATTTGAAACGTCAGGGCACTTCCTGTAAATGTCGGAGGGCTCAATTCAGTCACTGCTGTGGAGAACTGGGCTGAATCGGAGATTACTGTTATACCCCAGACAAAGGCAAGTGCAAATGTTACTATGGGCAACTGCCCAAACGTGAATCCCACAATAACTGAGCATAGGCCACTTATGGACATTGAGAGAATTGTTTCTGCGGTTCTTCCTATCCTGTCCGCCAAAACCCCCCCTGTTATTGAACCTATTAACCCTGCCAGGCCTATAACCACAAAGGATCCTATGGTTGAATAGACAAACAGATTGGAGGTGGTGAAATAACTTTCCCAACTCAAATACAGGAAAGTTGGTATCCAGGTCCACATTGCATATAATTCCCACATATGTCCAAAATACCCAATATTATCATACATCAGCGATTTGTTCCTTATGACCCTGGATATATGTTTCCATGAAAATGCCGGACGCTGATTCTTCACGGGAGGATCATGAAACCTGAATACAGAAATAATTGCTGCAAAAAAAGCCAGTCCAGAACTGGCGAATATAAGACTTTGCCAGGATCCTGCCAAGGACAGACCCTCTACAAATTCAGGAAGTGCAGAACCAAGGGTCAGCCCACCTATAAGAAGGCCTATTGCAAATCCTCTCCTTTGGGGAAACCATGATGATATGAACTGAACAGCCACAGGATAAATTCCAGCCAAAAATACTCCCGTTAGAAATCTCAAAATGAAGGCTAAGATGATAAGATGCACCGAGAAGACAAATATAACATTGAAGGTTGATGCCAAACCAGCCGATAAGGAAAATATTGTTCTGGGGTTAAATCTATCCTGCAGACCAAGGGTAGCACTCAGGATAGCCCCTACCACAAATCCTATCTGCACCGATGATGTGATGAGGGGTGTTTCATTCCCCGTCAGATCCATCACTCCAGCAAGGGTGCCAGATACTGCTGATGCACTGAACCAAAGGCTCATTGCAAGAACTTCAGCTATAGTTACCCAGATTAGAACCGAGTTTTGTTCTTTTTTAATATTTTCCATATCCGCTTAGATAAATCCCGTTTCCCTTTAACTCTGCGTTAAAACAATAGTTCAACTGACGTGTAACTGTTCGGCTTAAAGATTTTTTATCCATCACTTTATCGATCAACACATTATTCATGCATATCAAATCTTAAGCGAAAGAACCTTAATAAATTGGGTAGTGGAAAAAGTTAAATCAGGTTTAAAGTTATGAACCGCCATCGATTTACCTGAAGTAACAGTTACAGTCAATCCACATAAAAAGTGGAATAAGTTTTTCCCTCAACTCTTTCCCTTTCTTTGTTAGTTCATATTTTACTGAAACAGGGTACAGATTGTTCACTATTCTTTGAGTTATTCCTGCAGCATTCATTTCCTTAAGTCTCGCAGATAGAAGGTTTGATCTGGGGCATCCTACAGTTTTTTTAATCTCATTGAAATTAACTGAAGGAAAGTTTCCAAGCACGCCAATTATTAAAAGTGAGTATTTCTTTCCTAGTATCCTGAGCACATCTTCTGATTTCTCGATGTTGATTTCCCTGCCGTTGTGCATAATAGTGCAATTGTCAGGTCTCAAGGTGTGGGACTCTTCCATGTTTCACATATATTTCACGATCTATTCAACTTGTTGGGTAATCACTCCACATTTTGTCACTATAAAGCTATCCGGAATTACGTGTAATCCTTAACCCATCATTTTCTGTGTAATACACCATACCTATTTTTGTGTTAACATTCTCTCTGACGTTTCTTCTCTTCTGATAATGTGAAGAAGCTGAAGAAAAGACATCTCAGCTTCATCATACCGCTGAGAAGAAACTCGTCCCTTATTCCAGATTCTGGAGAATTCTCCGGCGTCTTCATGTATGACGGGAAACCTGTGAAATTCTGGAATCGTGAAAAGGGTGTGTATGTCTTTGAGGATCCGGTTCTGAAAAGTGAGGAGGAGAAGGATTACCTCATCCGGATACGTGACAATATAAGAAGCAAATCTTCATTCAATGAAATATCGGAAGATTTCGGAAAGTTATATTTCCTTACAGATTTGAAAGAACAGCCGGAAAGAATATACCGATTGTATAAACAGAGGGGGAATACGTGGAATATGCATTCAACGTGTACAAGAACGATCTGGAGGCTGACAAATCCTATCTCAGGGACGACCACATGCTTTTCACATATATGTTCCTGAACCTTCTATCACCGTACCTGCACTTCCAGATACTGAACATGATCGATGGGAAGTACAGTGTAAGATATGTTCTCCTGATCCTGTCAAGAATCAAGGTCTACCGTATGGAAAAGGGAGAGATCATAAGTGAGATACCAAAGAAGGCAAACGATCTTGTGGCAAACTTGAAGATAGATCTGGACCTATTACGTAAAAAGTGATGAGTTAAGGTTTAACTTATAAAGTGATTAATTAAGGATTTACAGAAATTTACAACGTGAACAGAATGTTATTATGCGTGACACTAAATTTTTATATTTTGAAAATATCTTTAATAATTGAAAATAACAAATAAATCGATCGGAATAACAGCAATATTGATAGTGATCTTGTTTTTGGGAACGGCAGT
>JAJYRA010000021.1 GCA_021794355.1 Thermoplasmata archaeon
ATACCCTACGAAATATCGTGTCATGATTCAAAAATCGCTTATGCGAACAGTGATACAGGATCAACTGACTGAAATCGAGAGATTAGATCACATTGCCCCAAGAGATGCTTTTGACCTTGGATTAAGTTACAACGGTTCCTCCGCATTCATCATTAAAGGGATCAGGAGGTGTGGCAAGAGCACAATGCTGAAACAGATTATCAACACCAGGTTCCGGGATTCTTTTTTCTATTTCAATTTTGACGATGAACGAATATCAGGATTTGCAGTGGAAGATTTTCAGGTACTGATGGAAACTTTCATTGAGTTGTTTGGGGACATGAGAAATGTGTTCTTTGACGAGATCCAGAATGTCAAAGGCTGGGAACTGTTTATCAATCGACTTCTTCGGGAGGGATACAGGGTATTTATCACAGGGTCAAATTCAAGTCACTTGAGCATGGAGCTTGGAACTCACTTGACTGGAAGACATGTGGACATGGAGCTCTATCCTTTCTCATTTCTTGAATTCCTACGGGCAAGGAGCATAGATTTACCGAAAAACAACTATTCTCCCCAGTGGAAAGCAACGGCTGGTAAATTGTTCAACGAGTACTACTTATCCGGAGGAATGCCTGATTCAGTTGTTTCTGGAAGTAATTCAGTCTTGACTCAGCCAATAAATGACATAATCCAGAATGATGTGATGAACAGGTACAATATAAGGAAGTTCCCAGAGATTAGGGATATTTTGAGATTCCTCATGTCAAATGTATCAAACGAAATCACATATCGTTCTATCTCGCGAAACTTGAGTGTCAAAAGCGAAAATACCGTAAAAAAGTACATGGACTACCTCCAAGAAACATATATAATCTTTGAGGTTAAAAGATTTGATCCGAAGCTGAAAAGGGCTGGAAAAAGTCCAAGGAAAGTGTACTGCATCGATAATGGAATCATATTGAGAAATGTACCAAACTTCTACAAGAATAATGGTGCATTGCTTGAAAATCTTATTGCAGTAGAGCTTAAACGGAGCGGCACGGAGTTCTATTACTACAGACATGAGAGCAATACTGAAGTTGATTTTGTTCTTCCAGTAGATCGCGAACTCATCCAGGTCTCTTTCGAACTAAATGATCAAAACATAGAACGAGAGATAAGAGGACTGGAGAGAGCTTCGGGTGAAATTGATGCAAACAGGTTTCTGATACTAACAATGGATCAGGAACGTGAGATATTCAGGAACGGACTGAAAATTGAAGTCAAGCCTGTGTGGAGATGGTTGATGGAGAACGTTCATTAATAAAAACTAGAAATAAAAAGAAAGAGGATGTTTGGAGTGTATCACTATGGGAAAGCTGCAGATACCTTCATTTATTTTTTTGTGAATGCGACATTGGCAAATTTTCGTTGATAATTTGGAAATTAAAACATTTTGATATAATTGTATCAAATAAAAATCTCAATATTCTTTAAACCAAAGGCATGCCTATAAGATTACTAAAATTCCTATTCGGAAAAAATCAACAAAGCATTCAAATAATACCTCTGGATAAACTGTGCTATAATGAGGTTGGATGAATAATAGAAAACTCATAGCCCTGAGATCTTTTATAATAGCAGCTGGTGCAACTGCTGCAGCTTCCTTTGTGGGGGTCTTTGCAGTTATGATAGGAGCATCGGCGGTTGAAATGGGCTGGCTGCAATCATCATCTAACTCACTGAGCAATTTGGGGCAGATTCTCTGGGGACGTATTAGTGATAGGGCAGGGCGACGAACGCCATTTCTGATTTTAGGAAGCGTAATATTAGCTATTCTATGGTACATGCTTCCATATTCTTATAATCCAGTGGATCTCATTATCCTCTATGCACTGATATCACTTTTTTCAGCCATGATAACTGTCAACTGGTACTCATTCATAGCTGATAATATTGCAGAAAAAAGGGGGCATTTCCTTGCAATAATAACCAATATCGCATCTATGGGCACAGTTATATCTTTGATTGCTATTTTTTTCCTGCTTGATAGCAATTCAAGGAAGGATATTATTATTCCATTCACAGCAGCATCGATTTCATACATAGCATCTGCTTTGATAGGATTTATGCTCACAGAGAAAAAAAGCAAATCAATAATGAGCAAAAATCTTCTGGGTACCTTAAAAACCCTAAAAAATAATAGTATATTCTATCAATATTTTATGGCAACTAATGTACAGTCTTTTTTCTGGTCACTGGCCTGGCCGATGTTTCCCATAACAATTGTTACAATTATGGGCTTTTCCTTAAAAGTTGTGGCATTGCTCACCATTGCGGCAATTGGATCAGCACTTGTTACACAGTATTTTATTGCAAAATTTATTGATAATATCAACAGGATTCCTTTAATTTTCCTAAATAAGATTATGTTAAGCGGGATACCATTAATGTATGCCTTCTTTGATTCTTTTCCTCTTTTTATAGGAATTGAAATATACAGTGGTTTTTTAGGTTCAATTCAGAATTCTATTCTTAC
>JAJYRA010000010.1 GCA_021794355.1 Thermoplasmata archaeon
CGGATTGTTAAAGAAGATCGGCTACGGAAAACTGTTTGACGAGAAAAAAGTGCCATAGAAATGTAATAGGTAAAACCTGTCGCTATTCAAGTCATGAATTTACCATAATGACAATGACTAAATAATGACTCTTTTTGTACTATCAGCAGAATCCATTAAATCGCTCAAGCCTTATTCCATTTTTTCATGTCAAAACCAAATAGGTTAAATAATACTGTTTTTTAATAGTTAAAATGGAATTACGAACTTTCACATTCAGAAGGGTGGTTACATTCTTCCCAGCACTCTTCCTCATTGTTTTCCTGGTATTCCTCTTTGCAGGACCCGACCTACCGTCCACTGAGGATTTTCTTTCTCAGTTCATCTCCCATCTCCAGGTGGCAATGCACGGTAATTTTGTATATACTGGTTCTGCATTCTATGGTGGAACAGTAACAAAAGCAATTGAACTTTATTTCCCAACCACCCTCGAATTTGGAATATTCACTACCATGCTCACAGTGATTATTACCATTTCCAAGGGTATTAGTATGGGAGGGCATTTCAACAGTATATCTAACCTTTCATCAAGAACCATATCTCCGGCTTTTTATGTCGTACCTGTTTTCGGGATAGCCATAATTTGGAGTATTATGAGACACCTGATTCCCAATAGACTCTCCAACGTAACAATTCAATCAGCACTGAACATTGGAAGCGTAATTCTATTCCTGTCTGCAATAGAGTATATAAACGTGGGAAATGTGTTCGGTATTTCTAAATTAATGTCCAGAATGGGAAATCTCATTGCACAGGGTTCAAGACTGATTTTCCTACATGGTGGTCTTTCCATGCGGTGGGTTATTATAACCACGACCCTATTGGTTATTCTATTGTGTGTAGGAGTAAATATTATGGGAGTTGCACTGGGGGATATGCTTGATCAGGGAAGGAGGCGAATGAAAAATGGAGAATAATTCAGGAATAGATTTAAGGGAATCAAGACCACTTTTAGAAGTGGAAGATCTGGTAACGGTCAGTCTCAAGTCCAACGGAGAAATAAGAACGGTGGATGGTGTGAGTTTCCACATTGATAGGGGTGAAATATACGGCCTAGTTGGTGAAAGTGGCTCAGCAAAATCCACAATCGCAAAGTCTATTATGGATATAATACCGCAGGAGAAAGGTTACCCCATTGAGGGGAGAGTTTTATTCAACCAAATGGATCTTCTATTCAACACCGGAAAAAAAGGCAAAAACAGTAAACAGGGAAAAAAGGGCAGGATTCACGATCAATTTATGACCAGTATAAGGGGAAGGTATATTTCCCTGATAATGCAAGACTCCTTCAAAGCGATGAACCCAGACATTACCGTGGGACAGCATATGACAGAAACGCTCATGGCACACAGGATAACTTCCTTGTGTAATTCCATACTAAAGAGATCAGAATTAAGAAAAGATGATATATATGATTTGATCGAGGAAAGCAGACAGGAAGAATACAAGAATGAACAGGATTCCCTGTTAAGCGAGATTTCTAAGAGGTTTGGTTTGGAAGGTTTTTACACTGAACTTTCAAAAATAGTCTCTTCTCAAGCAGATTATGAAGTTGCAGTATCACGATTTATGTCCAGAGTGAAAGTTGAACTGAAAGAAAAGGAGAAAGACCGGATATCACTCCTATCAAAATACTATCAAAGAAATGAAATAATTATGGAAATGGAAGAGGAGATCATCCAGGGATTAAAGAGCAGTGAGGAAGTGGACATAGAGGACGAAAGGAAAAGATTTAAGAAGGATTTCTCTCCACTTGCCACGGAATTGTTCTTAAAAAAAAGTTCCCTATGGAAAACCATTCAAAAAGAGTCATGGGAAAGGTCACTGGAAATTCTCCGTTCACTTGGTATTGAAAACCCAGAAACAATAATGAATTATGTTCCTGATAAGCTTCCTCCAGGATTACGCCATATGTGTCTTTTTGCCATGGGAATTGTTACTGATCCAGAATTGGTCATTTTAGACGAGACCACATCGTCAATGGATGTAATCACACGGGGAAGACTACTGGATTTCATTGAAAAAAACAATCAATCCCAGGGAACTTCCTATCTCCTGATCACCAATGAAATAACACTCTTGGCCGGAATATGCCACAGAATTGGAGTTATTTATGGAGGAAAACTCATAGAGGAATCCACCGGTTCTGAGATTTTTAGCAACTCAAAGCATCCCTTTACCATCAACTATCTTTCCTCATCCATCGTCCCCTATGAAAATCTGGATGTAAACCTGCCACGGGACTTTATTGATGGAGAACCGCCCGATCCGGAAAATCCACCCAGTGGTTGCATGTTCCATCCAAGGTGCAAATTCGCAATGGATGTGTGTTCCTTTAAAATTCCAAAGTTGATCAATGTAACACCAAGTCACAGGGTTGCCTGTTTCCTTTATTCCAACGAATCGGAGGTGCATTGAAATGGATGAATCCAGGGTTGTAATGTTTGTATCTCACCTATCTTTGAATTTAGATAGGGGAAAGAATAAGATATCGCCATGGATGGTTGAGAATGCTCTGGACGATATATCGTTCAAGCTCCATGAAGGTGAGGCTCTCGGAATATTTGGCGAAACTGGAAGTGGAAAAACACTTCTTTTGGACACACTTCTTTATACCCAAAAACCTACGAAAGGAGATGTTTTCCTGAACGTTTCCGATGAATTAAGGGTAGAAATAGAGGAAATCAACAGGAGAGTTTCAAAAATAAAAGCAGACCTGAGGGAGAAATATGGTTTCAATGAAGAGGAGGAGGAAATTGAGGGGAATGACGAACTGGATTTGCTTGAAGAAAGATATGAAGTAATATGCAGGGAAAATTCCCTGTCAAGAATGGGCAAGAAAGAACTCAACAAAATGAGGGGATATATCCAACCGGTCTTTCAGGAAATATTCAAGGCACTGGATCCGGCAAAAACTATCAGGGATTCCATAGGGGACCCCATGAAATTGGTACTCCACCTGTCTGATGAGGAGTTAAACTATAAAATTCTGTTCCATATCTCAGAGGTTGGCCTTAAGGAAGACATTCTGGGGAAATATCCAACAGAACTCAGTGTAAGCCAGTTGCAGAAGGTGAATCTGGTCAGGACATTTTCTGTAAATCCCAAAATCATCATTCTTGACGATCCCATGGCATACCTGGATGCCACTTCGAGGGCAAAGGTCTTGAATCTCCTCAGGAAAAAACAGAATGAGGAGAAAACCTCCCTGATTATCTTAAGCAATAATCTCGAGGTATTGAGAAGTTTCACCCAGAATGTGGCTGTTATACACAGGGGCAAGATAGTGGAGCATGGGTCCACCGATGAAATCTTTTCCAACGCAATGCATCCATATACAAAGATTATGGTATCGTCCATACCGAACCCGGATCCATTTGTTATTCGTCAGAAAATTCAACTGAAAGGGCAGAGAACCTATTATGAACATTTGCCAACTGGATGTTCTTTTCATACCAGGTGCCCCAACGTGATGAAAAATTGTGGGTGGTCCACAGCAGATTTAATAGACTCTCTTAGGGACATGCTGGAGATTTCGAGATTGCATGATCCAGATTCACTGCCTGAAATAGAAAATATAGGTGTCGACGAGGCTGAAAACATCATGGAGATATCCTTCAGGGAAGGGGAAACTTATGATCAAAACCTTGTAAAAAGCAGAATAGAGGAAATTATAAGGGAAAACTCCGAAAGGGAAAGGGTTCCAAGATTCCAATCTATAGAATTCATAGAATTTGACTCTGAAAGCAACAATCTAATCATCCAGATCATGAAGCCAAAAAAACCAACTCCAATTGAAATCAGTGGGAAGCATACCGTCTCCTGTTTCATGTATGCATCCGGAGAAAATGAGGATGAACCCTAGGAATAGAAAGTTTCAGGGAGTTGAAAGGATCATGGTCCTGATTATTGGCGAATTATTTGCCGTTGTTTCATCCTTTTACACCACTGAAAAATTGGACACAGTCTTATACTAATTTTTAATATCAATAATAATGCAGAACATCCCTTACATAATTCTCACCGAGGTACTGATGACCCCGCTCATAGTCTTCATCATAATCTATGTATCAACAAGATACAGTTCCATGAACACAAGGGGAATTTCTCTCACCCTGTTCTTTCTGGCCATGATGTCCGGAATGCTCAATTCCATAAATTATTACATACTGTTTCCACAGGGCTTCCTCAATGAGGTAATGGCCATAAATATCTCAATGTTTGAAATGACCATCATCATATCATACATATTGGTTTCTGCTTTTAATGGGAACATTGGAAGGATGACACGAACCCACTCCAAATGGATTGCAATCCTGGTGGGATGGAATGAAGTTTCCATGGCTCTTTTGCTCTATTCACTGGCTTACGGATTTGGCAATAGTGGAACTCTCCTGAACACAGTAAATATTCTTGGGGCTGGTGTTACGAATTACCTGTTCACAATTCCCATGATCATTGAGATGCTTTCGCTGCTCTATCTCAGGCTTCATGGAGGCCTATCCATGAGAATTTCCATTGCCATAATTCTCATGCAGGCAACTGATCCAGGTCTTTTTGGTGGAACCTATTCCTTTCCTCTCACAATAGTATTCTCCATAGTTATGGTTGCAGTCCTTTACCTGATTCTTTCTTATACATACCGAAACAGGGGAAAACTGGAAGATGGATGGAGAAAGATCCTGAATTATTTCATATTCCTGATCCTCCTATCAGCCATTGGGCTCACTGCCAGCCTCATCGTACCCGGACCCTTTGGGGTCAGATGGATCATCTTCGCTCTCTCCATGGCCTTTTCCATGGTTTATTATTTCCTCATTTCGTTCAGGTTTTTTGACTCATCAACACCGGAAGGGATAAAGAGGAAACGAATGGAGAGCGAGAATCCAGAATGAAGAGTCAGGATAGCCATGGCATAAATTCCATGGGGAGAAGTCATTCATCCATGTGAATCATGTGATGGGGGGTCAGTCCTGTTTTTTTACTATTTTTTCCTTAAGAAAATTCCTCACGTCATAGAAGAATATATTTTCATAGGGGCAGGCTTCCACGCAATCTCCAACCCCGACACATCTGGAATTCTTGAACTGCCCGTCGGAGATGAAGCTTCCAGGTTGGGAAGAGAGTCCCACTGGACAGGCTGTGGCGCAATCCTTTGTCTTGCAGGTTACACACTGTTTAGGGTCCCTGACCTTTAATTTAAAAAGGCCATGTTTACCGACAAACCTGTTAAAATTACCCCAATGGCAGTATCCTGTATTGATGCAACCGTAATTCCCGAAATAGGGCATTGTCAGAAATACTGCATACCACATTATATCGAACAGGATTATATAAATGAAAGCAAGGGGATCTGTTCCGTATAAATCATAGTTGATGTAATGGTAATGATACAGAAAAGAGAACAGGGCTGCAATGGCCAGTGATATGTATACGGTTAAGGAGGCAATCCTGTAAATTGTATTCCTTTCACCACCTTTACTTATATATTTCGCCGTTTTAGTGGTCCTGTTGAATTTCTTCATTGAATTATAAAAGGTACCCTGGTACATCATAGGAGCCGTGCAAAATACGGAGCACAGCTGCCTCGCACCAAAGAGAAGGGATAGAGAACCGCTTACCACATAGGTGAGAAGCATGGGTATTATGAGTGCGGGAACAAGACCACCTGCCGTACCAATGCCCATGGACCAGCCAAGAAAAGGATAAATTTTCGAATTGGAAACAATAAAACTGGGAATAAGGATACTGTATATACCATAGGCCACAATCATGAGTCCCAGCCTTATCCTGTTTTCAAGTTCCCTGGTCTTCATGATTTTGAATACCACCAGTGAACCCATCTCAAAACCCATCATGATGAGGAACCACGGGGAACCCGTAATACCTCCAACAAATATTATGGAATTATAGAAAAATTCCGGAATCACACTGAAAATAGATCCGGAAAATGGGGTCAGGCCAAGGCTGTTTATAAAAAATGATGTGCCATAATACTGGAAGTCAAAGGTGGCTCCCATGGCAAATTCTGCTATGAACACATCCACAAGGAACATGGTGGACCATTTCTTATCGGCAAGCCAGTAAACCTTCCCCGATTCATGAAAATAATTTTTTCTGAGGATAGCGTTAATATACACAACCATCTCGGCAATTATGGCAATGGAGACAAGGATTTTCATGGAATTATACTGAAAAACCATGACACCTATCATCATGATTCCGTATATGAAAAGAATTTCCAGTATGTAGGATGAAAAACGCCGTTTCACGAAACTGTCCCGGTACAGCCTTTCAAACATGAATATCAGGAGGACCGTCATAATCACTCCACTGGCAAAGATCGAGATGGATACCCAAAGGTTCCCTGATATTATGGTTGGGGTAAAAAACATTACAATGGACTGAAGCAGGATAAAAATGAAAGGTCTCCTGTCTTCATTTCTTATGGCCATAATTGCCGTGAGAGCCATTTCCAGGGACATGGGAAACACGAACCATGGTGATGAAACTGTCATGGAGAAAAGTCCGGGCAAATTGGAGCTAAACTGGGCAATTATAGTTCTTGAAGAAAGAAATGAGTTGAAATCAAGACTCATTAAGAATTCATCCAGTATGGTTAAAAAAATTATGAGTTTGAAGCTTATTTTGATATTTATATTTTCATCCTCAATGGATCTGACAAACAGGATCAGGGGATATACTATTTCCAGGGACATCATTCCTGCAGAAAGGGCCACAGTGTCCGTAATTGAAATATTACCTATTCCCGAGAAGTAAAAGGCTGGACCGAGGAGCATACCGTTCATCATCGCCAGCAATATGTATGTGAAAATTTTTCTCAGGGGATTATCCGAAGTTCTGGCCAGGAAAAGGATGTAAGAAGTTACTATGCCCATTAAAAGAGCAAGTGCCCCCAAGATCCAGAGAATCCAGTTCATATGGCTTTTGTATTGTTCATGCGTATATTTAGGATTTGATCGATTTTTCAGATGAATAAGCTTTCAAGCCACAGGGTCATCAATGTGAGGAATAGCACGGGAATGCCAACAGCCAGCCCCAGTTTCATATAATCAACAGTCCTGATTTTCATCTTCGCCTTTCTGTCCAGCATATAGAGCCATACAAGTGTTGCAAGAGACCCAATTGGCGTGAACTTGGGACCAATATCATTACCTATGGCATTGGTCAGAAGAATCAATCCGGTCATGTGAAGATGCTGCAGGGTTAGATCACCAAGTAACACGGATGGTAAATTATTCATGAAAGAAGCGGAAAACGCGAACAGGAAGCCCGTTAAAACAAAGTTCATTCCATAGGGCAGTCCCTGGAAAGAACCAATCGCAATGGCCATAATAGATATCAATCCATTCTGGGCCAGTGCATAAACCACAATATACATCCCGATGGAAAAAAGGATAATCTGCCATGGGGCTTCCTTAACCGGTTTCACATAATCTATCTTTTTACCCCTCCTGGCTAGGAGAAGCATGATCAGGGCGGCCGGCATAGACACAATTGAAACTGGAATATTGTAAAGCCCACCTATGGAATAAAGAATAATGAGGGATAGAATAACTGGAAAGAAAAGCTTGAATATGAAAGGATCCTTGATCTCCTCCTGCCTGAACTCCACGTTTTCAGGTATCCTTTCAGGTATGTATTTCCTAAAATAGACAAAAAGAAAAAGAAGGCTGGCCGTAATACTGACAATGTCTGGAAGTACCATCACTTCCATGTAGGAAAAAAATTCTATGCCGAAATATGTAGCAGCTATTATGTTTACAAGATTACTGACAAGCAGTGGTATGCTGGCGGAATCTGCAATGAATCCAACTGCCATAACATAAGCAAATATGGCCTTTTTATCCATTCCTGCCCTGTAAAGTAGGGCCACGATTACCGGGGTCAAAACAAGTGCTGTTCCATCATTGGCAAAGAAGGCCGAAATGAACGACCCTCCAAGGATTGTTAAAAAAAACAGTCTCCTTCCTGACCCATTTGATTTAGCCAGTATCTTTGTGGCAAGGTATTCGAAAACTCCCGCCTCATCAAAAACAAGGGATATAATCACCACGGAAATAAAGGTCAGAGTGGCGTTCCATACGATAGATATAACATTGAGGAAATCTTCAAGGGTGGTAAAGCCGGCAAGCACCGTTATTATTGCACCTATGGATGCGGAATAGCCTATGCCGATTCCCCTGGGTTTCTTTATAACAAGAACAAGGGAAAATATGAAAATGGCAAGAGATGCTATAAAATAAAGATCATTCAAAAGACAGTTCCCTTACCCTTTTTTCAATCTCATCCCTTATTTTCCTGACCTCTTGCAGTGTTTTTCCCTTTGGATCTTCCAGGTTCCAATCTACAACCTTTTTCTCCATGGATCTGGCCAGGGGTGCCGGGCAGCTCTCTTCCACGGAGCAACCCATTATAACGACGAGATCTGAACTGTCTATCATATCCTTTGTCAACATTCTTGGTTTTTCATCCTCAAAGGTTATGCCCTTTTCATTCATTGCCTGCTTTACAATCTCATTAATGCCTGCTGCGGGTTGAGTTCCTGCACTCTCACAGTTTATTCCATACTTCTTTCCGAATGCCTCTGCCATTTTGCTCCTTCCGGCATTTTCAACGCACAGGAACACAATCTTACTGTATTTCATCTAAGGGCACCTCCAGGTTTATCATATTTTGAGGCACCGCGGAATAATATGCCCATTTTCCCTTTCTCCTCCTTTTAATAAGACCTGAATTGAACAGCTCCTTAAGGCCTCCAGAAACCGTTGATTGTGGCAAATTGAGTAAATCTGATATTTCACATACGCATAATTCTGTCAAATTCAACGCATAATAGATTTTTATCCTGTTCATGTCTGAAAGTGCTTTTCCTATCCTTTCTAAATTGTTAAATAAATCCTTTTCTTCAAAATTCCTCAGGGATCTTGTCAATTGATCCTTAACTCCATTATCAAGAACCCTGCATTGATCTTTTTCCATATATCGTCATATCCCGATATGAAATAAAAATATAAGACTTATTATACCATCCAGACTCACGCATGTCAGACCAAATGATAGCATAACTTCTTTTGGAATTGGCTCCATATGAAATAACACACACTGAAAACTTGTCTAACACATTAAAATTGGGGGGATTTAATTACTTGAATGATAGAAGTAGAAACACTCCCCCCATTTAGGAATACCAAGGCAGCAAAAAAGTTTTTCTCTTATTGCTATGGCGGTTATATACAGTTGACACCATAATTATATTTTGTATCATTTCTTATGGAAAATACCGGACTTAGAAGCGATCAAGATGTATTACGTAATTACCAGTTATGCTAACAACTGCAAGAAGACATAAGAGCAAAAACGGGAAAGAATACTCTGAATCCGGTAGATAAAGCAATAAAAACAAAGCTCAGTAATTCAATCTGATAATGCATACATTGATGGATAAAGCCCTTGCACTGTGAAATTTGAGTAATGCCAGTTAGGAAGGCCCGGTAGAATCAACTATCAATTTCCGCTATAGTTTTCTTGGTAACTGGTCAGTTACTTTAAATAATATGTTTGAACTAATATCTCAGATTCCATGGCTATTAAAATAACTAATGTTACAAAGGTATACGGTGAACGTAAAATTTTGGACTCAATCAATCTTGAAATAGGTGATGGCGAAATTATGGGGTTTGCAGGTATTAATGGCGCCGGGAAAACAACGACAATCAAAATCACTGCGGGTGTAGTATACCCCAATGATGGAGATGTTCTAATCGATGGAATGAGCATTGTGCATGATGCAAGGAACGCGAAGTATGAAGTGGCTTGGGTTCCTGAAAATCCTCTCTTTGATCCTTTTCAGCAGCCTGTAACATTGTTCTCTGAATACGGAGCTTATTTTGGAAAGTCACATACCGAAATAAAGGAACAGGCTCATGATCTCATGGGAATGGTTGGTCTCGACGGTCTGTTGAAGAAGAGAGTGGGGCAATTTTCAAACGGCATGAAAAAAAGGTTGATGATTGCTCTCTCACTTTTTCAAAATCCAAAGAATTTTCTTTTAGACGAAACTTTCACAGGACTGGATCCGGAGGGGGCAAGATTCTTAAGGGAAGAGCTAGTTAAACTCAAATCTAAGGGCAAAGGAATATTACTTTCAACTCACATACTGAGCGAGTTAAATGAACTTGCTGATAGGGTGGCCATTGTAAATAGAGGAAGAATAGTAGACATTTCCAGAGTGGATGAAATTATGAAACATTCAGTGTTTGTTATAAGATGTGATGGAGAGGAGTCAAAAATTAGAACAGCACTTGAGAAATTTGGTAATACAACAACCTTGGGAAAAGAATACGAATTGCATCTGTCAGGTAACAGAAAAGTTAATCCATGGGAGATTGGAAAAGTTCTGGAAAATTATGGGTTAAAGGTTCACTCCATCGAGAGGAAAGAAAACACTATGGAGAGGTATTTCTTTGAGAAAATTGGTCAAAACCAATCTGTTTAAGGCTCTCTGGCAAACATTTTCTTCCAGAAGGCTAATTGCGGTTTTCTTGCTTATATCTTTACTACTGGGTTTACTCACTTTGGGTCAGACCTCCTCAGAAGGCCCCGTTGTAGGTCTAGAATCTGGAAATGGGGCATTTCCCTTCTATTCAAACGGCACCTATCATATGGTTGTTTTTTCATATACAAGTAATGGAACACCCATGGATTCACAGGGAGTTAAGTTAGTTTTTACCAATTCAACAACCCATATAACTGTAACGAGATATGGCCGGATCGGTGCTGACGGAATGTCCATTGTAAATTTCACTTCCAATGAACCTTGGGACTTCCTGGTATATTTGCAGGGTCCAACAGGCTATAAAGAAATGTTTGGATATGGAATTAGCCCAACCAACTACACAGGGGGATTTCTGAGCTATATGACTATATATGACCATGGTTTCCTCAATAAGGCTGCATTTACAGTCTTTTATGTTAATTTTGACGGAAAAACTGCTCCACAAACCAGTTTCAGATTGGTGTATTCAAATATAACCACAATACCTATAATTGCTGTTCGTTCAAATAATAATTCAACGGCAGGAAGCCTTAATTCAGATAATGCCTTCAATGGTGTCATAAATCTGGGAAGCAAGGGAAATTTTAGCTTAACCTATCTTTATCCTAATTATAACTTGATACCTTCAAACATCACTTCTGCTTATGGAGTTCTTCAATATAACAATGGTTCTGGATGGAGGGATATGAACAACTTTGGGCAATCTCCTTCTTATAAGTTATTTGTAAGACCATCCGAGAAGTATATAGAACCACAGGCCTATTATGCATTTTTCAACACTGACATCCTGTTTGTAAGCCTCTTTGGAATATTAGTAGCCATTCTATCATTCGGCTACCCCCGGGCAACACACTCAATCGATCTCCTTGTGGCAAAACCTCTGACAAGATCTGAAATAATAGTATCGAAGTACATCGCAGGTCTTATCTGGACTTGCCTTGTAATACTATCTGCACTGGCTGTGACAGACGTGCTGTTCCAATATTATTTTGGCATTGTTTTGAATGCAGGATCGTTTTTGCTGATTTTAGGTGTATCATTTCTGGCAGGTTCGATTTTCCTATCACTCAGTTTCCTGGTTGCTGCCGTAAGCAGGGGATTTTTAACAATATTTGCAATACCCCTGGCAATCTTTTTCTTTTTCTATTTTGTGTTCGGTTCTTTCCTAGATGGTCTGATCAAATTACTCCAGACTCTTGGCGTAAACGTCTCCGGTATCCTTGTTTATGAAATATATTTCAATCCTTTCCAGATTGTGTCAGCAATTCTTAAAAGTTTAGATCTTAAATTAGGAATTATTAATGGTGTGCTTACATCGTTTCCTTATACAATGAGCAATCTCTTTATCTCTCTTTTCGTATGGGCATTAATTCCCATAGTGCTTGGAACTTTCTTGTGGAAAAAATCAGAGTTATGAAATCAAAAAATACAAAACCTCGTCATTAAATTTCAGGATATTAGCATCTTGACGCATAAGAACATTCCGTGGCAGTAATGAATGACGAACCTCTCGAACTTTACCGAGATTAGATGATTGATTGGAGAGATCCGTATACCAGGTAAGTGGAGAGTAATAGAGGCATATTGTCATCATTTATCAATTATGAATTCCCTAAAACGGAAGTTCCATGAAAATTTTGAGCAGAAATCATACAGGAACACTGTGTTTTTCTACTTTTTTCGCTTGAGTTCCAGTTTCTTTCTGGTGGATACTTTTATGCCGCTATTGGGAATTGCCTTTGGCAATGTAATTGAAAGTGAATTCAGGAGTTGCGATCCCAATTCTCTTGGTTCAGGTATCTGATTGTAACTCACTGCACCCATTTCTATGGATATACAATTTATTGATGACAACTCATTGATCCCTTCCTTTACCGTTATGTTAATATCCTTCCATTTCTCCCTGAGTTGTTTCTCTATTATATAAGATAACATGGCAATGATTGCATGAGCCCTTGTGCGTGGTTTCTCCCTCACATTTATCGGTCTCAGGTCACTCATTTCTTCTCTTTTTCAGGGCGTTAAGGAATCTTCTGAAGGTTATGATAACGAATACGTTTGACACCATCACAACAAATTCTCCGATTCTGATATTCACTGTACTAAACACACTGACATCTTTTCCGGTGGGATATTGCAGTACCGTTAGATCGGCATCTTCCGGTGAAATCCACATGACCAGAGTGACTCCATGCTGGTAGAAATGACACTAATATATCCAAAAAAAACGAACCATGAATATATAAAGATAATGAGAAAACAACACTTTCAGCATTGAATCGATACGGACATCTATAAAAACGCTGGGAGGGAGATTCGAACTCCCGAGCTACGAGAGCACAGGCTTTCCAGACCTGCGCCTTACCAGGCTAGGCTACCCCAGCTTAAAGCCTCCATTGTTTTAACATATTTATTACTTTAGTGATTTTCTGAAAGGAATGCATTAACATGTATGGCACTGTATTTATATGTCTGGAGATTATATTTCCTTAGTGTTACTATGAGTCAATTAGAAATTAAAAAAATACTATGTGCAGTTGATTTTTCAGAAGAATCCAAAAAGGCTATGGATTTTGCTTATGCGCTTTCTTCACAGATTGAAGGTTGTGAACTGGTGGTAATAAGCGTTGTAAGACCCATACCAACCCCCATGGGAGATTTTACAGGAGCCAGTGACTCCATACTTGATGACAATCTTGATGATTTAAAGATAGTAAGTGAAAAGCTCAAGAAGTATGTTACAGAGACGAAGCGGGATTGTCCCTCAAAAATAACAGATAAGGCCATACTTGGTAACCCCGTGGAAGAAATCCTGAAACAGATAGAAATGGAAAACCCTGATATTGTAGTTATGGGTAACAGAAAGCATGGCTTCAAAAGGGGTATACTTACGGGATCAGTTTCAGAAAGGGTTTCTGCTAACTCCCCCGTATCTGTACTCATAGTTAGATAGGAAGCAGAAAGATCATCAGTCAGGGATGGGAGACACCCTTTCATTTTTAACAATGGGTTCACTGATCTCTTTAGTTCATGCAATCTTACCCGTTTTTAAGCTCCGTTCTGCATTATAATCATGTTAACTGCAACTTTGCTTTTCCACGGTTCATATTTGGTCAATCTATTATTGGGATTGGAAATGACTGCATTTCTCCTAACAACCATAGTATCTCATTTCACACGTAAATCAACGTTTTCGCATTTTAAATCATTTATAGATTCTTTCTTCCTAATCGTGCACAATTGCAGATTGAATCGAACCATTTCCCATTGTGATTTATAATCTGTTCATTATTCTCCCAAAATACAGTTGATTTCTAAAGACTAAAGACGAAAATAAATAACAAACTGAACGCGGCTGAAATCAAGGAACTCACAATCCAGTTAATAGCTATCGAGCGAAATATCCGTGGCGTAACAGCCCTTGATTTTGTCGATCCTTTGGCACCATACAATGAAGTGATTATGGTCTGGTTTATGGAAGCATTGTATCCAATTAGATTCCCTGAAAGAATGGTTACTGCCTGTGTTAACTGGGCAGTTGCGGCTAGAGAGGGATCTGTTTGTATCACCTCTGTTCCAATTCTGCGTATTAGCCTCTGGCCCCAAGTTACCAGTCCCAAAGAAATGAAAAAACCACCGAAGATGTAGGGGTATATTCCCGTAAGAATGCCAGCTTTCACCACTGAAGAAATAGCGTTGCTGACATCATTGGAGCCCAGTGTGAATGAACTGAAAATGCTGCTTCCAATTATTATGAATCGGAGTTTCTTTCCATCTCCATCGAATCTGGAGGCAAACTGGGGGGCAAGGAAATAGGAAAGAATCATTGCGGATAGGGGAATCAAAACCCACATTGAAAGGACTATAACAAGTCCTGCGTACAAAATATGGATATTAGATAATACTCCTACAAATATCAGTGAAAAAGTATATACCTGAATGGTGGAAGCAGGAAGTTTCAGCAATGTTGATATGAATATAGCTGCAGATGCTCCCAGGAGAGCGGCAGTAAGCTGCACAGTTGTTGCAGATCCAAGGATGGAGAAAGCGTACGTGTGAACTACCCCGGAGCTGGCCGTCATGGTTCCCAGGAATGCGAATATGGCAGCTACCCCGGTAGCCTGCCTTATGGACAGAGTTCTTGACCCATAGGCCATTCCCATTACTGCTCCTGAATAATGGCTTCCCATATTCCACGCGAAAAGGGCACTTGCAAACAGGAGGACGTATGAGATATTTAACACGTTAGAAGAATGGGTCACAACTCTTAAAAAGCTTGCGATTGGGTAATTTCCAGAATCAATCCATATAGATTTAAGCAGATCATTAATTCAGAGTACAATTGTGGGTTGATAATCATGATACCGAAAAATGAACTTGAAGATAAACTTCTCAATTTCTTCTAGGCAGAGAATAACCGGGACTGGAAATTGTATGAAACATTTCTCTCGCCTGATGTGGAATGGATTTTATATGGTCCTCCCAAGAGGAGGATAGTTGTTGGAAAAGAACAGTATGTGAAGACAATGATCAGGGCTTATGAAGATACATCGGCAAAATTCCATATTTTGAACATGGTTTCAGATTTAGGTAAGGGAATGGTGATTGCTGAATTGGAGCTCCTGTCACGAAGATCCGTAGATGTGTTCGAGTATGAAAATGGACTGATAAGAAGAGAAAGAGAGTACTATGATGACACTCTCTGGTTAGAATTTGAAGACAAATCTTGAAGGTGCAACCAGGGGATGGCCTCAAAACATGATAGACGGATCATTCATGGAATAGACCTATCGGGATTTGATAAATGTTTTAACGGAATATATTGAAAAATAAGCTCCAATCAAGCAATATAGTATGTTTGTGAGGTAAATAGTTTAAACTGTTAGCTTATGCCAGTTTACCGTTAAATGTTTATACGGTATCATAATTAACTTTCATGGTAAAAACCACGATCAACTTGGACGAGGAAATCTACGCCGAGATCGTTAGAGAATCCATTGAAACGTATGGAAGTACCAAGAAAATGTCAAAGATCATCAATCAATTACTCAGTAGCAGGATAAACTCTACAGGCAAACGCATGGAGCGAATTACTTTCAGGGCAAAGGAGAATCTTTCATCACTGGATGCTGACAATGAGATAAGGAAGGGGTGGGAGGAGAATACTAAATGACAGTTCTGGTTGACACAAACGTTTTGGTGTACGATGCAATAGAGAATTCTCCACGTCATGATAGTGCAAGAAAACTTATAGATCAGTCTGATGATCCCATAATAAGTTCACTATCAATCGTTGAACTTGGGGTTGTGCTTCCCAGATATAGAATAGATAATGAAAGTGTTCGAATGAAGATCGAGGAATTATTGCATAGTGATTATTTTGCAGTTTCCTGGCTATCTGGAAAGATAATGGAAAAGGTATCTGCATTCATGGTTGAAAATAAGCTCAGTTTTGGAGATTTCAATGACTGGATAATAGCCTATGAAGCGTATTCGAGAAATGTGCCCTTAGTCACCTTTGATAAGGCACTGCAAAATAAATGCAAAAAGCTTGGGATTCACGTTGTTGACATATAATTGGAGGAATGAATCGGTCAGGATTCGAATAACACTTTAAGGTAATACTGTACATTGTAGGTAGGGGATATTGTCACATTTAGTCTATTACGTGCCACCATATCACCACATTTCTGGTAATTCTGTTGCATAAAAATAATAATGTTTATCAGCATATCCAATTTGTGGCATATCTCAAGATGCAGGAAGTATTGGATGAATTGGTGCTACACAATAAAACAGTATTCAGTATATACGATGCAGCCAGAATAATGAACAAACCCAACAACTACGTATCAAAACTCCTTTCAAGCAACAAAAAAGTCAGGAGAATAGAAAGAGGAAAGTATTATCTTACAAACGGAAGGGGAATAAATATCTATGAAATAGCCTCACAGGTCGTTTTCCCGTCTTATGTAAGCATGTTTGCAGCCTTCCAGTTCTATTCAGTTACAGAACAGTTTATTATTAAGTACAGCGTGGTATCTCTGAAGCGCCATAGACCTATCATAATCGAAAACAGTGCGGTGGAATTCATAAGAATCCAGAAAGAAAGATTCTTTGGATATAAGAAGAATGGTAATGCATATGTTGCAACCATTGAAAAGGCCATTGTTGATTCCTTATACTTGGGTTCACCACCATTTTCGTACATTGAGGAAGCATTCGCAGAATCGCTACGTAGAAAAATTATAAACGTGGACCTGCTCGTGGATTTTGCCTTGAGAATGAAAACAAAGGCAACTGCAAAAGGAGTTATGGCATTGTTGAAATCCAGGAATATTTATTCGGATCGATTGCAGGAGGCATTGTGATGATAGATGAACATGATCTGATGGAGTTATCTGGTAAATTCAGAGATATCAGACAGTTGGAAAGAGACTATCTTTTGATATTACTCCTCCACGAAATATATTATGTTTTCACGAATGATTTGATTTTCAAGGGTGGTACAGCACTGAAGTATTTTTTCAATCTAAACAGGTTTTCTGAAGATCTGGATTTCTCATTCACAGGGGAAAAAGGAACTTCTGGTAGGAAATATTTGAATGATAAAATGGATACTGCATTGAGCCATTTTGGTGTTCAGTATCAGATAGTTGAAAGGGAGCGAAGAGGGAATAAGGTAGGAAACAGTACAATTGGAATCAATTATGAGATAAGGATAAAAGGTCCACTGAATCAGAGAATGGGACAGCTGCAAAACATAAAAATAGACATAAGCCTGAGGAATGATGTTGTTCGTAAACCCGAGTTGAAGTATCTATTGCCTGTTTATCCAGACATAGCAACATTCTCACTTCCAGTAATGAACCTGGAGGAAATCCTTGCGGAAAAAATTGCAGCCACAATCGAAAGGGACAAGATGCGGGATATCTATGATATTTATTACCTGCTGACCATTAAAAACGTAAAATATGACGAAGAGTTGGTCAAGGAGAAAATGCAAAGGCGTGGCGAGACATTTAAAAAAATAGATCTCGGTAAAAAAATGGAAGTGGTGAGCAATAAAATGAAATGGAAATCTGAGTTGTCTTATATAGTATATCCACTCCCTGACAATCTGGAAGTTAGATCAAAGCTGGAAGAGGCCCTTGATCTGTTGTAGAATTGGGAAAAAATTCCCAATAATTTTCTTAATAAGGTACGGCAGGAACTTTCACTCAGCCTATACAATGAATCGGTCAGGATTTGATTGAAGTTCTAAGGTAATACTGTATTTCAAAGCTTTCTTGAGCAATATTTTAATCTTGCCACAAATATGAAGATTAAGGGTGAAATAATGATTGGAATACTGAACGAAACAAAGGAGGCTAAGGGCTGAGCTTTTCCCGTTGGGATTGCGAAGGTTGTTTGGGGGAATTCGATTTCGCCTTCGAAAGATGTGTCACTCACATGAATTCAGGAAATACAATACTAAAATTTAATGCGTAAACGTAATACCTAATAGACGTGAAGTGGTTTTGATGGTCGCAGCAAAAACACCTAAAGAATTTTATACAGAACTGGGGGATGAATGGCTTTCTCGAAGGAAAAGCTCGGTTCAAACAGAGAAGGAACTGGCCTACCTTACAGGATTGCTAAAAAAAGGATGTAAAATTCTGGATCTTGCCTGCGGATATGGCAGGTTCGCTATTCCTCTTGCTGCAATGGGGTACAATGTGGAGGGAATAGATATAACTCCAATCTTTATTGAAAAAGCTATTGATGAGGCCAAGAAAAGGAACCTTAACATTGAGTTCAGTGTTGGGGATATGAAACGTCTCCACTACCCGGACAATTCCTTTGATTCGGTCATCTGTATGTGGAATGCTTTCAGCGAGCTTTCTCAGGAACAGGATCAGGTCAGAGTCATCGTGGAAATTTATAGGGTGCTCAAGAGTAATGGAATGGGCATAGTGGAGGTAAGAAACCATAGATCAAGCGGACTGATCAAAGAAAACTTCATAGACGGATACGAGGCAATGCCAAGTTATAATCATACCAGGGGAAGCATGAAAAGATTGATGAAACTCTCAGGAGTGGATGGTTACAAGGTGTTCATCGATAACTTTGGTGGGAGAAACCGACTTCTTTTGGAGATAATAAAACCATGATTCTCTCAGACTCACTTTTTACCTTTCTGTAGGTCACAGGCAAAGATAAATTTCCATTATTATGAACCGATTGGGTTCTATTGATATATTATTTGAATGGGACACAATCTCCCCCAGAAATTTCAATCATCCCGTTATAATTTTCAATCCAATAGCTGCTATTTCGTTTTCTTTCTCCTTAAATTCACCGTCAAATGTTACAAAGTTGCTGGCGTTAAGTATTACGCCGGCAGATAGATGCAAAATGCCCATGGTCTTCATTCTGATTCTAAGGGCGATCTCGGATGCGTTGCTGAAAACTGTATTCATGTCCACGTCGGGAACTTCCAGTCTAATTTCTGGCAAGTAGTCCACGAAGGCTTCGATTTCATCTCCATCCAAATTTGTCGTTGTGGAAAGTATGGATCTTAATTCCAGAATCCCAATGGGCGATGTAATCGTCTTGTCCCCTTTATCTAGGATTTTTAAAGCTCTGGAATGATTCACATCTTTCCTGTTTAAATATGAGATTATAACGTTAGTATCAATATAATTCATATTACTCCCTATCCTTTATTGAAATTTCTGACAAATCATGAGGCAATTCTGGAAGCCCTTTCTCTTTCCAATTTTTGATGATAACTTCACTTCGCTCTTTCCTTTCTATGGTCTTTTTTGTGTTTTGAATACCATTCTGCATAATCCATCTCAAGGCATAGGCCTTGTTATTAGCCAGCTTAAATCTTATTAGCTTTTCATTTATATCAGCTGTGTTATTATCTATTCAGAAGATAAATTCTTTTTTCATTTTGGGAAATTATCAAACCTTTGTTGATAATTTGAAAATTTAAAATACTCTGGAAAAGTTACTTTGAGTAAAAACCACACTATTCTCCAGTTCAACCGAATGCTCGTAAGAGTATTGAACCCCGCAAAGAGAAAAAATCAACTTAAACTGGGCAATGCCACAGAATGGGAAGATTCCTTCTTGTGTATACGGATGAATACTCTGTCTGCAGCTATGTAATTTGCACAGTTATACAGAAGTTATTCTGATTATTCAGGACTGATCTTGATGCCTTCTCTCTTGGGGAATACAAAGAATCCACCATACTTGGATTGGGTATGTTACCGAATAGTTCTTGAACTTTACCACCACGTTCTTTTTGAAAGCATTAGATGTCCCGAGAAATATGGCATCGATTCGGTAAATTAATGCACCAGAAAAACATTTGTTTCATTTAAAAAATGTTTTATGATTGTAATGCCATGTTGAAGTATACCAGGACTCAGTGCTATGGAGATGATGAAATGACAGAATATCTATGGAGTAAAATTGAAAAGAAGAAGGCCAGAAAGATTTTTAATGAGGCTCTCCTAAAGGAATACGATCTCATAATAAAGAGGGTCAGAGATCTTGCAAATGCAGCTGCTTCTCCGCAGGATATTTGGGAAATTAATAGTTACCTGAAAGATTCCCTGAAGGATATAGATAGGAAATACGATTACAGATATTCCAGAATCATTGACGTGTTTGGAAAACTACTTGCAGAAGGAATGATCTCAAAATCTGATTTAGAAGGTCTCAGCGCCGATAAGGTAAAGGATATTGAAAATTTTGCCGATGTCATAAAGAGTTTGATTATGAGATCATCACCATAAAGAAAACCGTTTTCCTGATTGTATCTGCCAGGATTTTTCCATGCTATGGAAAAATATCAATTACTGGGTTGCGAAAGGCTTAAACTCACCCTTTTGTGTGAAGAAATAACTCTTTCGGTATTTGCCTTTGTGTTTCAAGTGAATTATATTAATGGCACAAGTTACCTTCTTTTCGGAAGATTTTTAATTTCGAATCTTTGCAAGAGCCTTTAATATATATGAAGAATTCTCAACAAGTGATCAGGAAGTACCCAGCATTCCAGAACGGAGTGAGAACCCACCTCTTGCTTGCAGGAGTATTGGTAGAACTGGTTTTTTTAGCAATGCAGTTCGTAATTGGCATGTGGATGAATCTCTTTGCCCTGTTTCCAACAGGAAGCATAGGCTTTCCGATGCGAGGGATGATGAATGTTATGTTTTCTGTCCCGGAACTTATGGCTCACATGATGATTGGGATGTTCATCGGTTTTCTTTCGCTCATGATATTTGTTCTGAGCCTGATGGGTGGATACCACAAATCAACAGTGTTGAGTGGCATAGCTTCAATCTCAATCTTAATTGCTGGAGTTAGTGGACTTGAATTCATATTTACTGGATTCCAAAATAATAACCTGTCCTTCATCATGTCACTGGGATTTGTGGTGGCTGTGATTTCATACGTTTTTCTGATTTATTCGGAATCAACACATTCTATGATACAAGACTTTCACAAATGAAAAACATCTTTAATTAAATCAGATTAACTACATATGGAAAGGGGAAATGTTCTTGTTTTGGGTTGTGGCATAGGTGGTCTGGCCGCAGCCAGCATTCTGGCAGATAGGTTGAAAGGCAAGGCCAACATCACAGTTATCGATATAAAGCGGTATTTTCAGTTCTCGCCTTCTTATCCCTGGCTCATGATTGGTAAGAGAACGCAGGATCAAGTGCAGAGAGATCTGAAGGTTCTTGAAAGAAAGGGCATAAAAGTTGTTAGTGAGGAGATAACCTCGATTGATCCGGTGAAGAAAACGGTTACCACCACCAGCTCTGAATATACAGGAGATTTTATGATAATCTCCCTTGGAACAAAATATAATCCAGATGCCATACCGGGGTTCTCTGAATACGCCCACCATATCTATGATCTTGAATCAGCCATATCATTCAGGGATGCTGTTGCAGGCTTTGATCATGGTTCAATAGCAATTGGAATTTCAAGACTTCCTTTCAAGTGCCCAGCTGCTCCATATGAGGTGGCTTTCCTATTGGACGATTATTTCTCAAGGAAAGGTGTCAGGAAAAACATTCAGATTAACTTCTACACTCCCGAGCCCAATCCTGTCCCATCAGTAGGACCTGAGATAGCGGGTAATGTTTTGAAGCTCCTGGAATCAAGAGGGATCAATTACCACCCACAAATGAAGCTGAAAGAGATAAAAAAGAATGATCTTATCTTCGAAAATGGCGAGACCATGAATTACGATCTACTCTTTTCTGTTCCACCCCATGCGGCGCCAGAACCTTTAGTGAAGGCTGGTATGACAGATTCAAGTGGATGGATTCCAGTTAATGTGAAAAACCTTGAAACAGGTTTCCCTGGAGTCTTTGCAATTGGAGATGTTGTTTCTATCCCCACTCCAAAGGGTTATGTACCGTATCTTCCAAAGGCTGGTGTTTTTGCTCATGGACAGGCAAAGGTTGTAGCTAACAATATTGCCAGCTCCATATCTGGAAGTGGTAAAATGAGAGAATGGGATGGAGATGGGGCATGCTTCCTGGAAACCGGCCATGGAAAGAGTGCCTTCATGAAAGGAAAATTTCTAGCGGAGCCAAGGCCGTACATTGACTTTAGGGAACCTAGCAGCATTTGGCACATGCAGAAGGTTGCATTTGAAAAGTATTGGATGAGGCACTGGTTCTAATGTTTACTGAAATAAACTATCAGAGTGAGGTGATGATAAAGAATGAATGAAATATTGTTTATACTGAATGATCCGCCGTATGGATCCGAAAAGACATATAATGCGCTTCGTCTTGCACTGGCAATTGCGAAGAAGCAGGAAAGTGAGACTATACGCATTTTTCTCTTCGGCGATTCTGTTATAACGGCGAAAAGGTCCCAGAAGGTGGCACAGGGGTATTATAACTTAGAAACAATGCTGAAGGGTTTGGCAGCGAGGGGAGTGAAGATCAGTGCCTGTGGAACCTGCATGGAAGCTAGAGGGATGAATGATGAGGAGCTGGTAGATGGTGTAGGCAGGGGGTCCATGGATCAACTTAGCGAATGGACCTTGTGGGCCGCGAAGGTTCTTGTTTTCTAGACCGGAAACAGTTTTGATATTTTTATATTGCATTGAGAGGAGTTGTTCAGTGTGAGGTAACCGATCACATACAGTATCTAATCTCCTTCTTTAAATACGTAACAGATAAAAATTGCCCGTTATTTTTTTTAAGTCTCTTATTAATTGCGTAAGAAAGCAGCACATCGGATCTTGAATTTATCCCCGGAGAATATTTCGCAGTCATTTACAATTCCGGCTTCGTACGGTTTGTCTATGATGACAGAATGAATCAAAGTTGCAAACCCTACAATAAAATAGTGGATATGTCAGGGTTTGCTTAATGCTTAAAGGAAACCATCTCCATTTATGTTCAAGCATTTAAGAGAAAATGTATATACTTTAGTTGAGTATAAAGTATAATACTTATGTCTCAACATAAATTTATAGACAGAAAAGAGGAGATAGAAATTCTCGAGAAATCATACTCAAGGGGTGGGGCAGGGCTCTTCATAATTTATGGAAGGAGAAGGGTTGGAAAGACAGAACTAATTAGCAAATTCATTGCTGGCAGAGGGGTATATTTTCTAGCAACAAACGAAGGAGACAGGGAAAACATTCGAGATTTCCAAAGAATAATTTCTGAATTTATAGGTGATTCCAGCCTAAGAAGTGGAGAGTTTCAGGACTGGTACTCACTTTTTTCCATGATCGCCAGCAACGGTCCATTTCAGAGAAAATGCTCCGAATTTAAGGTTATAATTGCCATTGATGAGTTCCCATATCTCATAGAGGCAAACAGATCGATACCATCAATATTCCAGAAGATATTTGATTCATTGCTCAGTCGCATGAATGTAATGCTCATCCTTTCCGGCTCCTCAATAAGTATTATGGAAAATGAGGTACTTTCTTATAAAAGCCCTTTGTATGGAAGAAGAACCGGTCAGTTGAGGGTTAACCCCCTGAATTTCAGGTATATCAAGGAGTTTCTCAATTATAATATGTTTGACCTCTGTAGAACTTATTTTACTATAGGGGGAATTCCGGAATACATTCTAAAATTCCAGCCAGATCTTACATACAATGAAAACATTTACCGAAATATTTTATCCAAGGGTGCCCCGCTGTACGAAGAAGGGGAATTCCTGTTGAGAACTGAACTTAGGGAACCCAGGAATTATTCACTTATTCTACGTTCAATAGCCCACGGGAGTCATACTCTTGGAGAAATAGGCGCCTATACAGGAATGGACAAAAGTATGGTTTCAAAGTACATTGATGTTCTCATGTCACTGGAACTTATTAAGCCAGAAACCCCCTTTGGCGCTTCTGATAAATTTAAAAGGAGGCTCTATTGGATTTCTGACCCATACCTTTCTTTCTGGTTTAGATTTGTTCTCCCAAACAAGAGTGAAATTGAGGGTTCCCATTTGGTGGATTTTGGTAAAAAATTCCTTAGGGATTTCGAAACATATGCGGGTGAGCAATTTGAGAACCTTATGAAGAATCTGGTGGTTAATGGAATTATGGGTAGAACTTTTGACCATGCGTCCAGATGGTGGGGAAGAAATAAATCAAAAAAAAGCGGAGAGGATATTGAAGAAATAGATATAGTTGCCATTTCCTGGCGAAGAAATGAACTTCTTTTTGCTGAATGTAAATGGACATCTAAACCCGTACCGGTTATAATAGTTAAAAGATTGATATGTAAATCAAAGCAGGTTTTGAAGCAATACCCAGAAAGTACTGTCACTTATGCAGTGTTTTCCAGATCTGGTTTTACGGGAGATATTAAGGAAATAGATGATAGGATTGTCCTGATGGATCTCACTGACATGGAAAAGATATTGTTTCAGAATGTTGAAAAATCGAAATAATGAGTGAATGGATTAGGTCTTCGAAAGGAGTGCAAAAATATTATCGATTTGATCAACATTAAGTTTAGTAAGGATTAAATTTTGGGTTTTGTCTCTAAAAACTGTCTTCTCGACCACCTCGTGAATTCATAATTTATTATCCGGAAAGAAGTGGCTGATGCAAGGAAAAGAATGTGTGATACACTATTCCATAATGGTTTAAATCTTTCCATGAACTGGAAGATTCAGATTACCCCATGGAACTCTTAAATGCAGTAAAAAAGGAAATTGAATGCAGAACCATATTTAACAATTTTTTACCTTTAGCCATAAGGCCCTCATTCTGAAATGGTAAGTTAATTGAACCTCTGGAGCATTTCCTATCCTGGGTATTGCTACTGTAATTATAGGTTAGTCCATTTCATCAAGGTACCGTGAAAGAGATCTCTTATATTTGGGCAATAGACCATGATTGCCTGACAGGATAAAATTGAGAGAAGTCTTAAGTGCCTTCCTGGCTTCTCCGGACCTGAACATAGCAATGCACAGGAATATCAGGGCAGCAGGATCCCCCGTTTCATTCAGAACCCTGTTGAGGATATCCACAGCGCTTTTATTTTCACCAGTAACACTGAGCGAACTTGCCAATTGGATTTCAGCCTGTGTTTTCTTTTTTCCTGAAATCCCAAACTTTATTGCCATTTCATATAGGGGGATTGCCTCATGCTCTTTCCCCAGGAAGTCCAGGGCATTTGCATATTCGAATAAATAAACGGGATTTCCGTGGTAATTATCATAAACTTCATGGAATTTCCTTAACAACACTTCTGGATTGTCTCGGTGATACCAGGCTTCTTCTATAATCTCATTCAGATCATTCATCAAACTCAATCGAGATAGGAAAAAAAGGGATTTTAATATTTGCAACCTGATGAACAGAACTTGAATCAGTGTTTACCCAAGAAAGAGGCGGGATGAAACGGAACTCGGTGCAGTTCGTGTAAACGTGGGAATAAATACCGTCTCACATCCATAGATATTCGTGCCCTTCATCTTCTTGACACCTCATAAGGGATTTACGACAATCCGAGCATGAAAGCTTCGTTGTGGTCTGATCAAACCCTATCGGAAAAGAAACATGATAGAGCACTGCTTCAGGACCATAAGCATACGGGATCTTGCAAAATCGGAATATCACTGGACTTCGCAGAAGATAAAGGTGCATATGTTCTTCTCACACATCGCATAGCTCTACCTTGCACTGATACATTACAGGATCAGGGAATCGGTATCGCTGGCATCCACTACCGAGGTTCTCAGAACAATCAGGATAACCATGATCGTCAGGGGAAAGAGCGTGAAGAATGTGATAACATCACATGACGACAGGGGAAAGGAGGCTATCAAGGTATTGAAACTGGAAAAGTTGATTTAGCACCCTGAATATCGAACAACACAAAGGCAGTAAAACAAGCTATTTGGGAATATCCATAATCAAGATCCATGTAAAGTCACGATTTATCTCATGAAATGGAGTGAAAGCAATAGGTATAGCAGGGCTTACTCTACGCTTTTAGCAATGTGGCCGCCTGAGAGCATCTTCGCGTTTCCGTATGTTGAAATCAAGCGAAAATGTAGTTCGTTCCGTAATACAGCATGTTGAAATATTAATAATACATTCCATACTATGAATAAGCTTACCACTATCTCTGCGAAAATTTCGGAAGAAGAAAGGGAAGAGATCAAAAAACTCAAACTAAATCCCACTGAAATTATCAGGAAGGCAGTGCAAGAAGAAATAAGGAGAGCCAAGAATGAGGAGCTGATTAAGAAAATGACTATTGTTAGACCTTTAATTTCGAAATTGAAGATGAACGAAATAATATCTGATATTCGGGAGGATAGGGATAGATGAACATACTTGACGCTTCGGCAATTTTTAATCTCTTTCAGAATGGTAAGTATAGTATTTTAGTTGCGGGAGCAACGATTCCCCTATCTAGGTACGAAATTGGAAACATTTTGTGGAAGAGTCACAAAATTAGGGGTAGGCTTACAAAAGAGGAGGCAGTAGAATCTGGAACTGTTCTATTTGAATTGCTTGATTCTATGAAGCTTATTTCGCCATCTTCTGACACAACTTTGAGTTTATCGTTGGAAGAAGGGCTGACATTCTATGATTCATCCTATCTCGTTTCAGCTATGGAAACAGGATATGATCTGGTCACGGACGACGCGAAATTACACAAGGTTGCAAGTTTGAAAGTTCCTGTAAGAACAAGTTTAGATCTGAAGTGACCCGCAGTACGCGGTCTTTACCTAAAATATACTCTTTCATAATGGAACCAGTGAACTGGTCGGGATTTGATTAATTTTTTAAGGGAATACTGCAATCCAAAAATCTACTCCAGTAATTCTCTAAGAAGTTTAACACCAAAATATGTTAAGGTGCCAACTCCCGCACCTGAAGCAACAGTTACAATAGCAGATTCCAGAAGTGGATGTTCAGAAGTGTACTTAACGTTGTCATAGTGTGCCTTACCTGACCCATAGCCCGATATAATGGCAGCAGCAAGACCAGCCAGCACTTCTGGGGAATCCTCTATCAAATGCCCTATGGGATCATAACTTGGATCGACCTGATCTCTATGAACTTCATAATGGTCATGGTACTCCTTAACGTGCATGCTTTCAGTACCATTGATCCTTTTTCTCACATCTCTTATTTGGGATTCTGGTTCTCCAATGGATTCTTTGAAACCGTCATAAATACTCGGTAATGGCACCGCAGATTTCTTGATTGCTATGCTCTTGTGATAATCCATCTCGTCAAGTCTTGATTTAATTCTATTCCAGCTATAGTTCATTTGTCATCTTCCTCCATTGTATTCAACCACCAAAGTAGTGCAGTGAGTCCTGCACCTATTACTGCCCCTAAAGCCAAAGTGCCTCCAAGACCAAGCTTAATTCCTTCTTGACTGTATCCACAATTGTGGCACTCCCAATGTTCAGTCGTAACGGAGATTCCGGGCATTTTCTTACCACATTTCGGACATGGTACGGGCAGTTTTTCAACTTGAATTATGCCATTTCTTAGTAATCTGTCTTGTGTTTTCTTAAGAAGCAAGTCTTCGCTGTTATCCAATCGCACAGTTCTAGTCATACGTCTATATTACTTCAAAGTATAAAAATACTTACAGTGAACTTGCATTTACACGGTGATCCGCATTTCGCATCGGTATGTGTTCTCATCAACAACTAACAATCAAATACCCTCCTTCTTTGTAGGAACCGGTGTCGCAGGCTTCATGTTTCTTCCGAGATGAACTCCATAAAAGATCACCAAGAGAAAATTTATGAGCGTTACGGTCTCGGGATACAACGGACTAACTCTGAGAATTTCGGGGAGAAGCCATACGAACAAAATGAGAGATACGGCTGAGGCTAAACCGTTGGCCATAACTATACTGTCGGATATATGACATTTTGGCACAAGATGGGGAAATTTATAGAAATACACGAAAGAAAGAAGAAGAATTATGAGGTATCCAATCCATAAATACAAAAGGTCCATTCAATTACCTACGAACTGTTGAATTTGTCGACGTTTTCCTTCTCTGCTGATGCGCTAATGGTTCCACCCAACACCGCCCCTAATATGCCTAAGATTGGATCAAGTAAGAAGAGGAGACCACCAATTGCCGCGCCTGCCAAGGAGGCACTTCCCATTTCAGCAAATACTTCTCGGTTTGAATACCAATTTGAGTTTCCCCTGGGACAAGCCAGATTGAAAGTTTAGGTTATGTCGGACCGCACTTTAGGAATAGGTGCTTGAAGGTTTATGTAAACTTTCTCTTGCCCATGCGTCTTACACCAAACAAAAAATTTCATCATTCCCCCTCAAATTAGCTTGTGATGGTATAGTCTTGTTTATAGTGGTAATTAGTTATGAAGGTATAACAATTTTCGCCTACCTTTTTCCAAAAGGTATGGTCGCAGTGCCGTGTAATTGTCCTCTCTGAACAATTGAAGAGACAGCACGGCACGAGAACCCCTCATATTGCTGTAATTCTGCACTGAGCGAAGCAAATGAGGGGCTCTTCGAAGAAGAGCGCGAGACGTAAATCAAAAGAGGGGTGGATTGCGCAAGCAAGATGGGGTGAATTTTGATTGGAGGCGAAGCATAGGGCACATAGTAATTGGCGAAGGCTCAAAGAGGGGTGGCTGAAAGTCGGGGTGAATTTAAGCCTGAACTTGGCTTTCTCAATAACCGTCACCGCAAGTTGACCTATGAACTTAGCCTCCTGATTTCGTTCTTTATCTCATCTATTACTTCGGTGTTGTAGATTACCTTTTTACCATTATCTTTGATCGTTATTACGTAGAAAACTCTACCGCCATGTTTCGTACGAAATCTCTCATGCGTTTTTTCTTGTAACCCTCTCTCTTTGAAAATCTCAGGAATGTGGGAAACGCCGTATGCAGGTTTTATTTGTAATCCAACGAATTTGTCATTCACTTTGATATAAAAGTCGACATTATACAATCTGTCCCATAGGTCTGGGGCAGGCTCTATTTTAACATTCAAAATATCCTGTAGTTGTCCATATATTGTTTGTCTTTCAGTAGTGTATCCGTCAAAAGTTCTGTTAATCACAAGGTCAATTATGTAGTTTATACAATCATCTTCTGTTATATCGGCTATTTCAGCCTCCAACACTTCCGTTATCTTAACATACAACTTTCTGCCTAAATCAACTAAATGTTCTTTCGGTTTAACGTTTTTATAGTAATATTCTTCCCATTCATGTTCACTTCTGGGAGCACATTTTCTTATTTCTTCAGCAACTCTTCCAACGTTACGAGAAAAATTAAGCTGGAATCTGTTCGTGGCACTGTTTAATATCCATTCCTTAGGCATGTTGCACATCCTCCAATTTTATATTAGCAAAGACCTCTCTATACCTAAAATTATAAGGGGCAATTTCCCCTATCCCTTTTTTTAGTAGTTCCTTATTTAAGAAAATTTTGTTCTTCAAAAATACATAGGCAGAGATGGTATCACCTTCAGGGGTAAACTGTGGATCGAATTTTAAGAATACCTGTTTACCCTTAGCATACTCTTCCAGGTATTTTATAGCCTCATTTTTTTTGGAAGGGGGAATGCTAACACCTAGAAATTTTACCATTAAACCCGTGTCCAACTTAATCAAATTTTCTTTCAAAATCTCTCCAACTTTGTAAAGTCTTTCGCCTTCAAATTTGAATTTGTCAGGGGATATTACAGGTTCAGCATCTTGAATAGTTGGGGAATAATCATCACCTGCAAAGAAACTAACTACCTTCTCTCTACGAACTATTTCAATTTTATTATCGTCAAATAGCTTTGGACTATCTATACCGACTTTCTTTTTAATTGTGGGCAAAAATTCCTGATTAATTTCGTAGCCAATTGAGTTTCTATTAAGGTCAAGAGCAACCTTAGAAGTAGTCCCACTACCCAAAAATGGGTCCAATACCGTATCTCCTACAAAACTGAACATCTTAATTAGTCTTTTTGGCAATTCTTCTGGGAACATAGCCTGATGATCAATCTGTCTTTCACCTGAGAATGCCCAATGACCATTGAAATATTCTTTCCACTCCTCTTTCGAAAGTTTCGATTCTTCCTTCATTTTCATTGATATATCGTTTCTCCTTCCCTGCTTCTTAAATATCAATATAAATTCATAATCTATCTCTATTAACCCATTTGGAGGGTAAGGATATGAGCCCATCACATTAGCTCCACCTGTGGTATTCATTGTTGTTTTCTTCTGCCAAATTATAGACCCCATATAGTCAAAACCTATCTTTTCACATTGAGATATAAATTCCGAATGGAGAGGGGCAATCTTGTATCTTCCATAAACTATACTTCTCAGAAATTGGTCACCAATATTTATGCAAAGTCTCGATCCAGGTGCTAAAACTCTGTAGGTCTCTTTCCACACTGAATACAAGTCTTTCAAATATTGATGGAGGGTTTGGTCGTATCCTATTTGTCCAGTTACACCGTAGTCCTTGATGCTCCAGTATGGTGGAGAAGTAATCACCATTTGAACACTCTCATTTTTAACTTCCTTCATATCGCGTGCATCAGCAATTATAATTTTATGTTCCGTCATAAATTGATTTCACCTATTCTTGTAATTTTCTCGCTCTCCATTTTAATCCCATCTATCATAGCCTCTTTTTAAGCTCTCCAGATACAATAGTCGCATCCGATAATAATATTTGTGACTCCATTGTATAATATCCGCCTATCTTCTTCTTGATGAGTGTGATGGGACCCAAATTCTGAAGGTAGTTCACGCTCTGAAAGAAAGTGGACTTGCTCACTCCCCTGAGGAACATGTTGCCTGACGCTGAAACCTCGGAATATGCCTAGTTCGTATCCTGATTCTTGATCAGGGCTGCTAATATCAGCAGATCACGATCTCCAAGGTTCTTCAGTGTTTCGCCTTCCACTTCCACATGGGCCTGCTTCGGGCAGTTCTTACGGATTCATCGTCCCACCCGTTCAATCTGCCGATAATCTCAAGGGCCTTGATGTCTATCCTTGCGTCGCTTCTGTAGTCACTAATCAGCATTGTGGATAATATCAACTCAAGAGAATCTTTGTCGTATTTTTTAATGGGTTTCTCTGACCTCATTTTAGAATTTTCCTATTAGGTCTACACTCTGTTCGAGGAAAACGATGCGATTAAACTGCACCGAATTCTTGACACTCCCGTCATTCGCATCCTTGTACCAGTAGACCTTCTTAGCCAATCCAATAGTGTTTGATTTGTTATGTCTTTGAATGTGACACTCTAAAGCAGATTTCAAAAATCCAGAGTGGACCGGTCGGGATTTGCTTAATTTTTTAAGGGAATACTACCCGGAAGATATTGCCAAATAAATCCAGACAATGCCCATTGGGTATGGCACAGATCCAGAAAGGAATATACTCTACGGATGATTTCTAATAACCGTAAAAATGGAATCTTTCAATTCATTGACTCTTGATGGAAAAGGCGTATCCGTCTGTGTTGGGGGGAACCTATCAAGTTAGGGTTCTCTAGGATACTGGGGGTTTTAGAAATCATCTATGGACATTCCATCAACTGCTTATTTCATTTCGTAATCATACGTAATTACTGTTCCTTTCCTTAGGCCAAGTTTTGTTGCAGTCTCTACAAGCACCCTGATCTCCTTGGATCTGGTACCCTAGGAAGGGACATCGTACGAAACCCGTATAAGTTCGGGTGCTTTCCCTCCAACAATGAAATCTACCTCTTTCCCAAATTTAAGCCTGAGATAGTCCATACTATCAGAAGCTCGTTTTCTCCTCAGTAATTCCAGAAAAACTGCGTCCTCCAAAGTTCTACCTTTGCCTATGTCAGAGAAAGAGCCTGGAAATACCAATGTCGATCACGTAGGGTTTCGTCTGCTCAGATATATACTTTTTCACGCTTTTTTCGTATTGCTCCAGTGAACTGACAAAAAAGACAGATTGCGCATATTCGAGGAACCTTAAAATAGTCACTCTACTTATTCTCATTGCTGGGCTTTGGAAGTAATTGAAAGACCTCTTCGAACTGAAATATGCGGCATAATTGCTTGAAATGATCCTGAGAAAAACTTTCAGCTCTTTCACTTCTCTGACTTTGTAACTTAGCATCATGTCCTTGAAGAAAATCGCATCAAAGTGATCTCAAGCTAGAATTTGTATTTAGTTGGTTTATAATTTCCTTAATCCTCATCTCATCAACGTCGATCTTTCACCGATATATACGCATCATCGATCCTGCTGTAACCACACAAATCAAAATCTCTCTTGAGGATCCTTGAAAGTATTTCCTGATGAAGGCCACTTCGTCTCTTGAGGGCATTAAACCTGATTCCTTCCTTTTCACTGCATATTATTTTGCAGACAAGTTTTTCCCGTTCGGTTAATGTGTCATTAGGGATACAATCATCCATGGAATTCACCATAGGGTAAAATTTAGTCTTCATCCTTTATGCAGTCGCACTGCCTTATCCTTTCCTTCATTTCATGCTCAGTAATGCCATCACCAATGATGTTTATGTCAACATTGCCATCTTTTCCTGAAACATATAAATCGGCCACCTTCTCAAAGAATTGTGGTCCACAGCAGCTGTTATTTCCCTTGCGGCATTCCCCAGTCATATCAACAACCTTATCCACCGTTGTTTCAGGGTCAGTTATTTTCACTACCACCTTGCCGCATTCCTGTTTAACTGTTGCATTCCTTATACTTCTTAATTTCAAGCTCAACACCCCTATCTATTATGCCTTGAAGGTATTTATTGACCACTTTTTGAATTTTGGTGAAATCAGTATCCTCCACCTGAGAATCCATGGATTTTATTGAAACCTCTTTGAGCACAATTACTTAATTTTGTTCCCTAAAATTGCACAGGCTCACTTGCCTGAGTGCTCCAGTTTTCCGTCTTTTTCCAATCTCCATTTGCAGTAGGCGTATAATGCATCATACAGGGGAAATTGCAATTTCATGTTCTCATGGTCGTCCTTAGCTATTCTTCTGAATCCAAGAGCTGCTGCTTCGAGACCTGGTCCCTCTGGCTTTGCATCCGGGGGTTCCGCATCTGCCGATCTGACAATCTTTGCCAATTCAAGAAGTGCAGGGTCTTTGAGGGTGTACTTTTTTATGATGGCATCAAAACTCACGTATTCATAACCATTTTCCTCGTAATGCATCAATTCTGCTCCCGGAGTATCGAAGGGTGTTGCATTATTTTTCTTAGCGTATTCCATCACCTCTTGAGCAGGAACAAAAAAGAACTGGGCATCCTTATCCACAAATCTGGAAATCACCCAGGGGCACGCAATCCTATCCACTTTTGCTTTCTCTCTAGTAACCCATCGCATAGTAGTTCATCCACTTAGGTAGTAGTCGTATATGTATTTATAAGTTTCATTACCTATTAATGGCGAAGAAGGATTTCTGGAATCCGAGAAATTAACCGTCCATGGGAAATTGAACCAGATGCCGTGAGAACAGGTATATTTGGTCATTCATCATAGAATCAGTGATGGATGTTTGCAGAATGATTAAAGTGCATATTGTTAATAGATTGAACTATTTCACTCATCCCATAATAAACGATTGAGTTAAAGCAACCAATTTAAGGCCTCACTCATGGAAAAAAGGGCATTCGGTTATGGGAATAGGAAATGCCTGAAGAACGGCATATATTTTAGATGCGGTAACTTGGAGTTTTAACCATGAACCTGCATGAAAGTGTGATGGCCAAAAAAATTATTCGAAGATAAAGTCAAATAAATTCGTTGTTAACTAAAGATTTGCTTGAAATGTTTATATAGAAAAGGTAATTTTCATGGTGTTATGAATAAATTTCTCAACAGAAATGTTCTGTTAATCTCTTTTTCCGCATTCTTTTCTGATATGGGGTATCAGGCAGTTTTAGCAGTATTGCCGGTGCTATTGGTCATTCAGTTCAAAGCACCTGTTTATGTTTATGGAATAATCATGGGTATTTCATACGGCCTAGGGTCATTTTTTGGATACTTAGGAGGAAGGCTCTCAGATATATATGGGAGGAAGAAAATTGCTATAATCGGGAACGCGTTCATACCATTTCTTTCACTCAGTGGGGTCTCAAGTAATTTCATTCAAAGCTCTGCTCTATTTACAACAGGTTGGCTATCCAGGAATTTCAGGTCCCCTGCAAGAAAAGCTCTTATAAGTGACGAGACAAATGATTCAACTAGAGGGAGGATCTTTGGATTCCTCAATGCACTGGATGTTGGGGGTGGAGTGGCATCCATAACAATCCTCCTCATACTTTTACATTTTAGCGTGAAGCTTTCCGAGATCATCCTTTTAACTGCTGTACCCATATTCGTTGCAACAATATTATTGATTTTTATTAAGGAAAAACCAAGGAGGGTTGAGGAACAAATACGAAAAAATGATACTCCACGTGCTAAGATAAAGCATTCAACTTATAATGGCGTACTATTGGCAACGGGTCTTTATGGATTCAGTTATTACAGTTTAGGGTTTCCAATACTTACCATAGCTAAGGCTCAAACCGATGCATTGGGTTTTGCATCTTACTTATTTTTCCTGCTCGCATCAGCTCTATTTGGATACGTGGTGGGTTCCAGAAGAATCAAGTTAATACCCTCCCTAGCATTTATGGGATATATATTGTCGGGAATTGGCACGATTGTTCTGGGATTGGCATACCTATATAATTTGGGTGTAATTGTAATGTTCCTTGCAGTAGTCCTTATGGGAATGGCCATAGGAACCATAAGCACATTGGAACCCAACCTGATATCCATAGTCAAGCCCAAAAGTGAACAGGGCAGGGGAATGGGTGCGCTCACCGCATCGAGAAGCGCAGGCCTTTTCTTTGGGAACATAGCTATGGGCGCTCTTTATTACTTTGATCCTTTTTATTCTTATCTCTATGCAACAATACTATCGATCATAGCAGGATTAATCATAATGGTACCAAGCAGGGATTTTAAAGATTTAATATAAATGGTGTTGATAACTTCGGATTGACTATATAGAGGTGATGTTACCAATATTGATATAATCCCACTCTAGGGAGACACAATGAATTAGCTGGGGTGGTTGACTTTCAATAATTAATAAAATGGAGTGAATCGCGATTTTCCCAATCCACCACATATTTATGCATGGATCAGTATTTTCACAGGGTTCAGTAAAGTCTATAAATCACCTAGTCCTAATCTGTTTATCTGATAAATATGACTGGTGGCTCAAAAAAATCCCAGAAAGGAAAGAGCAAGAGCAACAGCAAATCAAAGAGTGAGAGCAAGAAGAAATTCGATTTTAACAATTTTGACAGTAGAGCTCTTGAGAGAGATATGTGGATTCTCGGCAGGTTAATGAGTGGACAGGAATTTAAGACCGTTGATGAATATAATGATTTTTACAGGAAAGCAAACGAATCCGGTGCAATAAGTAACTTCCAACCTAATACAGTGGAGGACCATGCGCAGTATCTTGCCTATGAAGCTTTCAGTAAAGAGGGGGGAGAACGCCGGAAAATAGCAATGCAAGCTCTTGAAATCTCTGAAAACTGCCCTGACGCCTATGTAATTCTCGCTGAGATGGAAAGGGACAATAAAAGGAAAATAGAACTTTATACTAAAGGTGTGAAAGCCGGTGAGAAGGTTCTTGGCAAAGAAATATTTGATAGAAATAAGGGAAAATTCTGGGGGATTATTGAAACGAGGCCATATATGAGGGCCATGGAAGGCCTAGCGGGTTCATTATGGAATTCTGGACAACTGGATCGGACTCAAGAAATATATGAACGACTGATGGAACTTAATCCTGAAGATAACCAGGGGAATCGATATCCCCTCCTTCTCCTGTACATGTACAGGAAGAATTTTGAAAAGGCAAAAAAATTCCTGCTTCAATATGATGAAGACGGTGCCGAGTGGAATTATAGCAAAGCTCTCTTTCTATTCTTGACATCAGGCATAACACTGGAGTCCAAGATCGCCATAAGGAAGGCATTTGAGTCGAACAAGTACGTGCCGGCATTGCTTCTGACGGAGGGTAAACTTCCCCCTCAAGGGAATTACATAACCATTGGAGAGCCGGATGAGGCAGTTTCATATGTCATGGTGTCCAGAAACTTGTGGCTGAGGGAACTTGATGCAATCAAGTGGCTCGTCAATGAATTCTCGGCATATATTGGGGATGAAAGGAAAGTGCCAGGGCAATTTCGTGACCGATGAATGCCATCTCGGTTGCATTTTGATCGAAAATCTAATTTCAATAGCAACTAACTGAAGAAAGGTGTTGATAAAATGAGCAAACAAAAAAGAAGGGTAAATGAGAAGGATCATGGAAAATCAGAGGAAGAAGATTTGGATGAGGAAACAGAAGAAATAGATGACATGGATACTCTTATCCGCAAAATGAAGGAACTATCTGCTGAGGAATCTATTGAGAAACTGGACGAAGCGGAAGAATCCGCTGCAAGACTCATAGTTTTTGGTGAGGATGTCATACCGGAGATGCTGCCCATAACAAAGGATGAAACAAACCCGGCTTTTGAACTTGCGTGCTTTGTCTTGAGCGGAGTCGGGGGGCCCGTTGCCACTTCAACTCTCGTGAACATCCTCGAAAACACAGAACATAGTGAAGCCGTTTCAGATTTAATATCAAATAATTTGGGAAAAGAGGCTGTCCCCCTCCTGATCGAGAAGGTAAAATCACGGATAGGAAAACCGGTGAAAGATCAAAAGGGTTTCAAGCAGGTCACAAACAACCATATACTCTGCTTGGGCAATATACACAGCAGGGATTCATTCAATTTCCTAACTTCTATTCTTGATGACTTCATTAAGGAAATGCCGTCGAAATCCTTCGATGTTAGAAAGCATAAGTGGAAGTATTCATCATTTGATCTGTTTTTTATCCTTGAAGCATTGGTTCGGCAGCAAAACAAGAGGGCCATACCACACATAGCTAAGGCCAGAGATAGTTTCCCAATGGAGTTTGCGGATCACAAGATATGCCAGATTGCGATTGGAAAGATTGCTCTCTCCAGGCCGGAAGGTTTTCTCCCTCTGGAGGTTATGGATATTGTTTTTCCTCCTGATCTTTTGTTTCGGGTTATGGGTGAGGATGAGGGCAATAAAAGGGATTTTCTCACGTCTGAATACGGAGATTATTTCACCAAGGAGCTGTACCCGCACTATGATGAACTGGAAAAGGAAAGGAATAGAAAAGGAGATGAGGACGATGAGGACGATGAGGATCTTGATGACGAACTGGATGAATTCTAATGTAGGGATTTTCATCCAAATACTCGTGGAGCCATAATGAGTGTATGTTGGATTCTAGCACTGCGAAAGACTCCGAATTACTCTTGTTTTTGAATTGGCTGATGCAGGCAAAAACAACATAGCCATAAATAGAGCTAAATTTGAAATCAACAAATAATCTGCCTTTACCATGTTGAACATCATGAGGAGATATGCCAGAAACAAAGAAAACAAGATGAGAAGAAGAAAGGAGTATCTGAACAATTCTGGGTATCTGAAGGACGCAAATGTGATGAAGGGCAATGCCAGGATCGCAATCAAAATGATAGTCATTGTGATGTCCACAATTCCATGAAAGATTAAAGTCTCAATAAGAAAGAATTGGGTAAAGGTGAGAAGATATCCAAGTAACCCTCCAGCTACAACCTGGGCAGGCGTATGCTTGAATAGATAGATACGACTCCAAACTATGGGAAGCATCAGCAAACCCAGCATACCTCCTACGATTCCAAAAGAAAAGATGAGTGCAGTTGCAGGACCCGCCACGCCCATAGCATGTACACTAATTTTCCACTTCAGGTTTATAGCATATATGGCCAGGGTGTTTGTTCCGTAACAGAACATTAGAATAATAGCATTGGCAGGCTCCATCATGACCGCAAGGACCAACGTCCCTGCAAAGTATACGGCAGCCACAAACAGAAGCGGAGTCATCCTTGATTCCCTGTTATCGTACGATATCCCGCCAACCTTTACGAATGAATACATGAAAAGGGAGGGTAACAGGAAACTAAACGTCAGGGCAACGGCGACGTCATAGGTGAACCCAAACTTGTCGTATCCTCCAGATGAAATGATCCACAAGAATGCAGGTATTGAAAGAACCGGTGCAAAGCCAAATACTGAGATCCAGTGAGCAAGGCCGGTTGAAAATCTCTGGTGATTTTCTGGTTGCTCGTTGTTGATAATATTATCTTGAGAAATCATTCTATGACTTTATGTGAATTTCAAATATATTCTTAACTTATCACTTTTCACGCAATATACTGTCTGATTTATAAGTGTCCAAATAAGGGGAGCGGATCAATTTCATACCTTACCCACGAACGCAAACAAAAGCAGGATGACCCTAATTCTTAGAGGAGTAATGTCGGAGGTTCCTGAGGCAAGAAGGGAGATGTTGTTTTTACATTGCATAAAGGATTGATACTTTTGCCCGAACTGAAGCTTCTTAAATACGAAAGTCAACTTTGAATTATCTCTCACGGAGCAGTTTTTATACCCAGTTTTCCGGCTGTTGCATTAAGTTCACGGTCAGCTGAGCAGAATACGACCCTCTTCACCTTAATACAGGTTTCCAGTTGGATTGCTTCTACAATGTATATATGTTGCTCAAGAACCATCTTCATAGCTCTTCTGATTATCTGGCTTCTAACAAGATGTATTTCAACTGAAGAGGATCTTTCAAGTGTACTCAACTCACTTAGCATGGTCTGGAGCCGACTCCTGGGATCAATACCCGTCTTTCTGGAGTATTTGTCGAAAACAATAGCTGCCTCGCCAAGATTTATCTCCGATATGCAAACAACTACCTCTCCTCGCTGGGCCTGATGGAAGTAAGTGTCAGCCAAATTGCTGTTTTCCTCCTTAACATACCTCTTGATCAGTACGCTGGTATCAAGATATACGTGAGGCATGCTCATTTCACAACTCCCTGAGTTCAGTTTCTGAACATACTCTGCGGGTAAGATCAGGCCTGTTCCTCTCCACATCTTCCCCACTGATGTACCCGCATTCAAGGTTAAGCTCCTTACACAGGCCATCCAGGAATTAAGAATTTTAAAGGGAGCTAAGCGATTTTTCGATGTAATCGCTGAGAGTTCTTCCTTTTTTTAACAGGACCAGTTTTGCATTGTTCACTACCTGCTTTTCAATCGATACAGTTATCTTGGTTTTAACCATCTATCCGTATATATAGTAACCCGTATTGAATTTCCAACATTCTTGTTTCTGGTCACAAATGGTTAAAGGATGTTTAAATAGAGATTCTATCGCAATTTAACTCAAGGAAGAAGCGTCAAATATGGGACTCTCCACAATATTGTCATCTATCCAATGGACATCATTATTTCTACATAGAGGCAATCCATTTACTTCCAGCTTTCACCAGGATCGCATTTTAACAGGAAGTTTTCCTTGAATTAACAAAAGATTTATTAATTCGTACTAGATATAACTTAAGCAAAAGGGGATGGAAGCACTACAATGAGTGGGTGTCAACTCAGATCTGTGTTAAAATTCAATAGAATTCATTCTTTCAGTTGAGAGTTTAATGAGGTGTAGTGTGTATGTCAGAAAATAGAGAAAATGGTTTAATATTCATATTTTGCTACCTGTTTACTTGGTTCTCAGGCATAATAGTTTACGTGATTTATGGAAGCAAGAGAGAGGATTTTAGATTTCACTCGGTTCAAGCAATACTGCTTGGAGTGATCATATTGGTGATAACCGTTATCTCCTTTGTTTTGGGGCGTGACATTCGCTTTATTTCATTGTTAGGGGAACTTGTGGCAATTATTCTGTGGCTTTACGGCATGTATGTTGGTTATAAAGCATATAAAGGCGTCGATATCTCGATGCCAGTGATAGGCAATTTAGCGAAGTAGTCCAGTGTTTTCGCATCAGTTTAGCTTTCATGAAACAGTTCAGGAAGCTAAACAAGGGTCAGATCACCCTGTTAATTCTTCTTTTTTCCTCGTTTTGTCATGTGTTGAGGAAAATGCTGACAAATGTCTCAAAAATGGTAACAGCACCGACATAGACTGATTAGCTCTCTTTAGTCAAAATCTGAGCCTTTTGAATTACCCATTCTTTTCCTGCTTAGTTTCCTCGATTCTTTTATGCTATTAACAATCGAATCAGCCTCATTACTAGAGAGAAGCCCCTTCAGTTCAAGTATACTTGTCTTATTGGTTAACCTGTTGATCACATCTGTAAAGCTCTCATTTTTCATTTTAATGTCCTTAAGTTTATGGTAGGCCTCGTCGGATACGGAAATATTTCTGCTTTCCTTCTTTATTCGCACACACATACGTGTTGGGGCATTAAAAAGTTGCCCTCATAATGCCATATCTTCATCGGTATGCGATTGTTGAAGTAAACCGGATCCTATATACATTTTTATGGGGGTCTCTCTACAAGACTTATGAACTGATGGAAATGTGCTGGATTATTCAAGCTTCTATACTATCTAATGAGTTATAATTCTTACGGGTGAGTCAGAGTTTTCCTAATATTTTAAGCAAATATAGTCAAATGCCAAAAAAGCATTGGAGTCTCCTGGACTAACTTGATACGTAATTCATAAATATTTTGGCACATTTTGATATGTATCGTGAGCTAAAATCGCTGCAACAATACAAATAATTGAGAAATTAAAGAAAGAACTTTATCAGGCAAGCAAAGAGATCAAGTAACCCAACATTTTCTGCTCTTGTCATCAAGCAAATGAAGAAACTTAGGGGAGAAATGAGGCGTATAATAATTTTAATAATTGAATAAATCAGGAAAAGACAGGATGCTAATGTCACCAAACTCTTTGGCGATGAAGGATACAGGACGAGAGTAGGAGAATACATGGTGATTTTGGTTCTCGACGGGGAACTGATTAAAATTTTGGCGTTGAGGAGAGGGTAAAGAAGTAATGTTTATGACTAATAGAAGAATCCACACTCATTCCGGGACATTTCTTAAGATTCAATGCTACCATAAAAGCACTCATGGACAAACGCGTTATGAATCAGCTCAATAAGAAATTGCAGGACATCAAGAAAGGAAGGGTAAGAATTATCAGGGACTTTCTCGATGAACTGGGAAGCCGGAAAAACGGGATCTAGGTGTATTTGAGATGCTTCAACTGAGTAAATCGCTTACTAAGCGTAAAAAGGCAATTGCTATTGTAGTCGCCCAATTGTTATCAAACATATATCAAGATGTGGAACCGACTCACGAGATGAATAGGATTATTGATCTTCTGAAAGATGAAAGTAAATCTGTTACCACTGCCTATGGTACGACATCAGGCGAAGAAGTGACAAAGTTGATTTCAGAAGAAGGTCTGGATATGGATGAAGTGAATCGCAGGATTTTGCTCTACAGAAACCGCAGACGCTTGAAGAAAGGCAGAACACGATCCCAACTGGTAGGAGATCTTGCAAATTACCTGTCGGACTATTGCTCTCAGGCAAAAACATATGAAGAATTGGTTGACCAGATTAAGCATATGCCAAAGATGACACACAAGCCCTTAGGTGGGGGATTTGATCTAGACAATGAAAACGTTCCAGTTTTCCTCGAAACATTGACCGATGAAGAAAGAAAAAAACTTCTCCAAAAAGTTAACGAGAAAATTGCCCAGGGGGGTAAAGAATTCGAAATTGGTGAAGATCTTGAACGATACCTTAACGAGGTGGGAATGAAATATGGCATAGACTGTTCAGTTGATGACTTTGAGACTATGGGCAAGAGCTATTTTGGGATCAAAGTGTTCATTGGAGACCGCGGGATCATTGGCTGGTTTCACGGCACATTTGAAGAACTGAAGGCAGCATTGAGCAAGGAAATAGAGCTGGAGGCCCAGGATAAGGTGAAGTGCCCTTACTGTGGTAGGAAGATTGTAAGATATGTTGCCATGAATATATTGAAAAACTGTGATTGTGGTGCGAAAATAGAGATCGTTCGCGAATCGGTGAGGAAGGGGAATGTCACTCACATGAAAAGAAACATAGCTTTTCTGAAACTTAAAGAAACTTGACTATAATCATTTCATTCTCTGGATAGGTAACTGAATATGGTTTTAGTTGCATTTGTCCCATGGAGAAGCAGCAACCGCAACAAAGGAGCAAGAATTAATGGAGAAATGCATAATCAGAAGTCAGTTAAAAACCGGGTATGATTAGGGCCGCAAAATGGATCAGTCGGGATTTACTTGATGGTTTAAGCTTGACTTTCGAGAAGAGATCAATGAGCGATCTCATGCAGAAGTGCTTTCACACGGATTAAAATGTTAATTATTAAAGAATTATGTTGGTACGGAATTTAATATTTTTCCAGGATAGGGTATCTTCATCTTATCAAGTATATTCCTGGCGTTTTCCGATTCAGATCTGAGTGTAATTATGCCATCTGCTGTTTTTACAGGTATTGCTTTCAGTTCTGATAACATATCTGATATGACTGATATGGTCATCTTATCATTCATGGATTTCTCGAACAGTCTTGCAATGAGTAGGGAGAGAAC
>JAJYRA010000038.1 GCA_021794355.1 Thermoplasmata archaeon
TCAACCAGATCAGGTACAAGGCTGAAGAGAGAGGTATAAATGTGATAATCCATGATGAAAATCATACAAGCAAGTGTTCATTCCTTGATCATGAGAGTGTAGAACACCATGATACATATGCAGGAATGAGAATTAAAAGAGGTGTGTTCAGATCTGCAAAGGGAATACTGATACATGGAGATCTCAATGCAGTATACAACATAATAAAAAAAGCAATCCCTGAAGCGTTTGCGAACGGGATAGAGGGTACTGGGTTGTATCCACGAAGTTTAAGCATCAAACAGATGATAACTTCCAAAGGTTTGTGTTAACATGGTTAACAGAAATCACAACCAGGTTTATTAATAAGGTAAATCTAACTCGTCATGGATAAAAAGAGTGTTGTTGTTGACGAACTTGGAAGAGCTGGCCCCTATTCACACAGTGTAATTACAGGCTCAATGGTATATCTTTCCGGTCAGCTTGGGGTAAAAAAAGGAGAAAACAATAGTTTTGAAGATCAATTTAAGAGGGCGGCTTCAAACGTTGAAAAAATCCTTAAGGAAAGTAATTCGTCCATGAAGAATATCGTAAAAGTTGTAGTTTATATAAAAAAGAAAGAAGATTTTGAAAAGATGAACAAAATGTTTCAGGATTACTTTTCGCTGGCATCACCAGTAAGGACCACTGTTGTATGCAGTTTTCCTAATGATGAAGCTCTTGTTGAACTAGAAATAACGGCAGTCACAAATTGAATTGAATTTATTATAACTTTTACATAATTAAAATTCAATGGTAGAGTATGGCACACTTTATTTTTGATGCCTTTATAAAATCCTAAAACCTTTAAAAGCACTTAGTAATGTAGTGTATACCTAGAAGGTGAATAAATGGCAGAAGATTTAGATTCTTTTGATATTGCCGTAAAGCAATTGGAGAAAGCAGCAAAAGTCATGAATCTTGAAAAGGAAGCCCTTAATATTTTGAAGGTGCCCCAACAGATTCTTGAAGTTAATTTACCGGTTAAAATGGACAACGGAAAAGTAAGGGTTTTTAGAGGATTCAGAGTACATTACAATAATGCAAGGGGGCCAGTGAAGGGAGGAATAAGATTCCATCCTGAAGAAACACTATCGACAGTCAAGGCTCTTTCTGCCTGGATGACCTGGAAAACAGCGGTTGTTGATATCCCCATGGGAGGAGCAAAAGGGGGTATAATATGCAACCCAAAGGAAATGAGTTCTGGAGAACTTGAAAGATTGAGTAGAGCCTATGTAAGGGCAATTGCTGATTTTATTGGTCCAGAAATAGATGTACCTGCCCCTGATGTATATACAACACCACAGATAATGGCCTGGATGATGGATGAGTACGAAACTATTGCAAGAAGATCTGCACCTGGAGTCATTACAGGGAAGCCCCTGACTCTTGGTGGTTCACAGGGAAGAGGAGATGCAACGGCTAAGGGAGGAATGTACGTTCTCAAAGTTGGAGCAAAGAGAAAGGGAATAGACCTGGCAAAGGCAACTGTAGCGGTTCAGGGCTTTGGAAATGCAGGGCAGTTCGCTTTGACCCTCGTGAAAGAACATTTCGGATCAAAGGTTGTTGCCATTTCTGATACAAAGGGTGGAATATATTCTGAAAAAGGATTGGACTTTGATGCCATACTAAAACACAAGCAGAAGACTGGCACTGTACAGGGTCTTGAGGGTACTAAAAACATAACCAATGAAGAGTTACTTGAGCTTGGCGTTGATGTCTTGATACCTGCTGCCATTGAAAACCAGATTACTTCAAAAAATGCCGATAAGATTAAGGCAAAGATCGTTTTAGAACTTGCAAATGGTCCTACCACACCTGATGCAGATGAAATACTCTACAAGAAAGGCGTTCTGGTTTTACCTGACTTCCTTGCAAATGCGGGAGGAGTTACAACTTCTTACTTTGAATGGGTTCAGAACATTGGGGGATACTACTGGACAAGGGATGAAGTCTATGAGAGGCTCGACAAGAAAATGACCGTGGCAGCTGAAGATGTCCTTGCAACATCTGATAAATACAAAGTAGATCCAAGAACCGCAGCCTATGTAATTTCGGTAAAGAGAGTCGCAGAGGCAATGAAAGCAAGAGGATGGTATTAGTAGACCACTCCCTTCAATTTGAAATAATCTCTTAGGATTCCCTTATTTTTTATAGCCTTTAAGTAATTATTTTCCTACAAATGAAACGGTGTGGCTTAATTTTTTACCATTTAAGTGAGGTTTTTGAGAATAATGCTAATCTTAGAGAAGCATTGTCAATTTGTGCACCAAGCCATCTTGTTAAATTAATCCACATATTTCATACAGATCAGGCATCTTACTTTCTTGAATGAGAATTCCAGAACTTCATGGCAATGAACCGCAATAATAGCCCACTTGAATTGAAACTGAGGAATTGGCTTAAATATTCTCTTTTCATTTCCAGGTCATAAATGATGTGTTGTTAGTATAACTCTATCTTCCAATTTTAAAATCTGTTTGATTCATTCATATACGTTAAGTTGAAATTAAAGGCTGTGACTCAGGATTTTCCCTAAACGATATCTCTCTGTATGCCTTTAGAATAGGAAATGTGGTACACTGTTCTGAAAGTTAAGGAGAGGGGTACCAAATTTTTTATAATGAATGGACATAATGGAGACGGTTTGTTGCGGGAATAGTGTAGTGGTTATCACAGGGGCTTCCCAAGCCCTTAACCCGGGTTCGAATCCCGGTTTCCGCATCTCCTAACATGTTTTTATTCGTGACCATAAAAATATGCTCATTAGTGGTTGATATATAAAAATCAAAAAATTATTCAACTACTTATATAATTAAAAACGTCATTTTGAGCCACTTAATGGATAAAATAACTCTTGTCTAGTCATTAGCGATGACAGAATCCTGCTGAGTTTAATTCCTCTTTCTGAGTGCCCCCTTAATATCCATCCTCATGCAGTACGATCTTAACCTGTTTATGGATCACCATTTACAGAATTGAATATTACTCGTTATGTAGTTAGTTGATAAGCAAAATTTCTCGAAAACGTTTTCAATTTTTTGAACATTTTATTTGCTTTTTAAATGCGACCGTTGATGGGAGGGCAGGGATATTTCAGTTTGAATCGTGATTATTGCGGGAGTAATTAGAATACTTATTACAAGTATCAATCCTTTGGCGTTCATTCAGTGCTTGACTATCTCATTATTATCGTAATTCTGGCCATGAATTGAAGACAATTTACCGCTGGCTATTGCCTCTTCTGTTATTCTAAGTTTCTTATCTCCAACCGGATCAAGCTTCTTTTCGATCTTTTTCCACAGGCTCATATATATAGATATAGATAGAAGGTGCAAATATGTTTCGTTGAGCCCTATGACGGAATTAGATGGTTGTTTTTACTATAACCTCTTAATCACATTACTCAAATTTCGCATTGCATGGACTTTATCCATCAATTGATCAGTGTATGCATTATCAAATAATGAATTTCTAATCTTTGTTTCTATTGCTTTATCAACCAGATTCAAAGTATTTTTTCCCACTTTTGCTCATATGTTTTCTTGCATTTATTAGCATAACTGGTAATTACGTAACACGTTTTGTTTGCTTCTTAATCCTGTATTTTCTTTAAGAAATGATACAAAATATAATTATAGTGTCAACTGTATATAACCGCCAAAGGGTCCAGACATTCCATCCATTTTAAATCGCTTATAATCGATTCAGGATAGTATCCGATTTCATGAAACTCATGGAGAATGGAAGAGAGAGACTGAAAATTACTATTGAACAAACAAATACTGCTCTAAGATGGAAAACTAATGAAGATATGCTTTTTTCCACGTTTGACAAAACCTTAGAGCCTGTAATCCACCAAAGGAAGATCAACATACATATGTAAGCAATATCAAATGTTATGACTGACTCCCATAGTTCAAGAACACCAAGAATAGTTGTCACAAAAAAGGGAATAAGAGGCGGGCTGGAAAACAGTGGCAATTCAGAAAAGGACATCTCCTTTATTCGCAGAACTCCTGCAACTGTCGCAACAATAAAGGTTGGAGAAATGACCGAAGCTTCAATAATCCCGGTATAATCAATCATTCTTACGTTTCTGAACTTTAAGTAGGATTCCTACATAGCGGATTACATCGCTATCGTACTCTTCAGCCTTGGCGGCTTCATCAATGTTCACAGCCGTAATCTTCTCATTAAGCACCAGCGCAGAAGCGGTCTGATAACTTGAACTTAAGTGATCCCTGATTCCTATATGATCTGCCATAAACTTATTCTTTTCTTCTGGTCGACGTGCCATGCGCTGTAACATCTTGAACAGTCACATAAATCTACCTTCCTATTTTATCCCAAAAAGATTGGGATGATTACCTCCCATATTGTGTCTTACTCTTTGGATTTTCAGAGTGGATAGATCAAGAATGGAACATGGATGCTTCATCCTTTTGAGTGGGTGGAATGTGTGGACGTGAGTACGGAATTGCTGATGTTGATGGAAAGCCTAGGAAATTGAGAAGAATGACACGGATTTCAGAATAGTAAAAGTTGATTGGTGTTGACAGTATAATTCGCAAAATTGGTGTTCCAATAGATTTGCCTTAGTTAATCTCACTCTGAGAAAATAGGTGTTCCATTGCATGTGAGTTAGAATTCAAGTATCTTACACAAATCTCGCATCGTGGTGAGATTTTCAAAGTAACTCATCGCACAAAAGGGATGTGATATATACTCATAAACTATTTTGAACTTAATGAAACCAGATATTGGGACCACACCGAACGAGAACCATTTAAGAGATCTATTTGCACTTATAACCAATGATTCCACCCTCCTGGAATGCAAGATAAAGTACATCAAATATCTTGCCCTAACAAACAAGAATGCAGATGAATGGAACGAACTTGACCGAAACCTACTTTCATGGTTAAAGAGAGAAATTTCCGACGACCCGAATGAGTGGGACAATTTTGATCCCCTTCAACTTGAAGATTTTGCAGAAACTTTATTGCTGATGGATGATAGAGAAAGCCTGCATCACCTGATACACTATCTGGAAGAGCGTTTCAAAAGAAATAGCATGATATTTTATGAAGAGAGACCAAGAGCCTACCGAAAACTAATGATTCTGGAGTGCCTCGCAGGCCTCGAACCCATGGCATTTGATGATGCTTTTGCCTTGTATTCAGAATTTCCGGTTAGATCAACAGTTAGAGAGCATGGGTATCAGGAGCTTGCATCTGCTGCCGCGGACTGTTACCATTTAAGCCCGTTGATCCAGCCTCGAATAAAGAAGGTGGTTGAATGCATAAAGCGGGCAGGGAATGAAAATGATAGGAAATCGACAGCAGGTATCGTATTCCGAAAACTCTGTATGAGATCCGAAACGGCATGCACTCCTTCAATAGAGTCCCTGAGGGTTGCTGAGCAGTACTTTCTGCCGCTGATTGCGGGTGATTCACTTGAAAAAATATTTTGTTTGGCTCAAGCAGCCATCTCACTTTACCTTCTTTCAGATAGGTATCCTGAAAGGCGCGAAGAATTAAAGAAAGAATCGGATCATTATCTCAAAAAACTGATTCAATCTGTTCGTCCGCATTCTGATGAGGTTCTGGAAATAGTCAGGGACATGCATCTCCTAAGAGCTTACGCTCAGATAGGGTATGACGATCGCGTTTCTGATCTATCAGAAACCTTTTACAATAGGGCCAATGAGTCGTTTAATACTTTTAACAACCTCATGCTAAAATTCAAAACTTTCCAGTCAGAACATGGCAATTTGCCTCATGATTTCGCCGATATGAAATACGAGGCAGAGATGATGTCAAGCCAATACTCGAAAATATTTGTTCATGGTTTACTTCATTCCGGAAGATTTGCTAGAACGGAGAGATCAAGAAAAAATCTGCTCAATAAACTGGAAAAACTGGTCTCAATGGAATTTCCTGTGAACGATAAACTTGATGCATTACTGGGCATATCAAATGCATATTCCTTCCTTGGGAATCGCGATAGATCACTTATCTTCATGCAGAGAGCAGTTGATTATTCCAGAAGAATTCCTCCTCGGGAGAGGAAAGAAATTCTTATTTCCGATTTAACAGAAACAGCCTCTGAGAACTACATGTACACTGGTGACCCGATCTTTATTTCCTCCTTTATGGATGACCTCAACAGTAATGACATAAAATACAAACATGCAGAGGAGGGTGCCAGATTCTTCTTAGATAATCTGTCGGCAATCGCATACTCCAGACGTTGGGAAATAGCTTTCGGGTAACATTTCCACACACTTAACCTTCGAGAGCGTGAGTACAAACTCAATGGAGCTAAAGTAAATTTTTTGTTTTCCTGCAATAAATGACTCACAACGTATCTGGAAGAGTATAACATTTCCTGAAGGAGTAGGAGTGTTGGGATGAACTGTTCGTAAGTACCTATAGAGTCTAATAGTGTATTTCTTCGGAAATAGGAGAGATATTTCCTTCAAAAAACGGCCTTTTCTCTGCTGACTCAAGTCTTGCTCTTAAACAAATTATAATGCTTCTTAAGTCTCTCTATGTAATCCATGTCAGGTAAGAGCAACCTCTCAAAGAGCTTGAGTATTTGCTCAGATTGAACCGAATTGTAACCAGTAGGCTCCAGAGTGGGGCCTTTCATATCTTCGAAGAATTCGCTGTCATATTCAAATGGCGATGTTCCCATCCACTTTTTATAGAATTCCACTGCCTCCCAACCATACCCTATTGTAGCTAGAAATTTACCCTCATAAAAGACATTAAGGAAAACTCTCCTACAGTCGCAATCTACAAGCTTTCTTCTGCAATAACTTTCAAGAAAAATGTAATCTCCCTTCCGAAGACCATAGGTTTTCTCGTCAAACAAGCTGATGATTCTTGTCTCTTTTTCGGCTGTCTTTGGACAACGGTCGTAGAATGGAACCATATCGGGCTTCAAGATTGATTCAAATTTTTTCATAGTTTATGAAGCACCTGGTTCATAATATTCTTTGGTGTATCTCTCTTCTGACGTTTCTAATCGTTTTCCCCTTTCTTCAATGAACAATGAGGAGAAACCTATGATCAAGGGCATACAGGGACAAACTGCATAGGATAACACGTTTATTTCTTCCTAACAAATGGGTCCTTAATTAAAAAGTCATAATCTTTCTCGTGTCTTTTTTTATGGACCTCTTTCTTGACTTAATTTAGCTCTTCCCTTGCGATCAATAAAGACCCGGTGTGAAATTTTCACCGTAATTCTCTTCAAAATTGTCCTCTTGTTTGCGTTCTCCTCCGTATATGCATCGAGAAATGCCCAAAAAGGAATAAAACAGATAAACTGAAAGGAGGATTGATTTTGCGAATAGTCCTAGCGGATAGTATTCATCTAAAAAGATGGAAAATGTTGCAACATCTTTGGCTCCGGATGGAAACAGAAGAGAACGATTCAAGTTCTCCGTGAACCGGAATTCACTAGAGGTAACTCTGACATTTATGTGAAGGTGCCTCCATTGGTGTGAAGACTTTAGAACCTCCGATTTACAGTTGATAGGGGACGTGAACAATTCGCATTTCAATCTCTATCCCTGCGGGGTATCTATTCACGTTTATTTTCAAAAAAAACACTGACTGAACCTTATATATGAAATTTGCATGCATAATTATGGAAGTAAGAAAATTAACGAAGGCTGAGGAAAGAGTTATGATTCACAAAGGAACGGAGTATCCATTTACCGGACAATATGATAAATTTTTCAAGAGAGGAACGTATGTTTGCAAGAGATGCGGTCAACCACTTTATACATCGGAGGCGAAGTTTGATGCAGGATGTGGATGGCCTGCTTTCGATAAGGAATTTTCTGGATCGGTTAAAAGAATTCCAGATCCAGATGGCATAAGAACTGAGATAGAATGCTCAAAATGTGGAGCGCATCTAGGACATGTTTTTACTGGAGAACACTTTACAAAAGAAAACACCAGACACTGCGTAAATTCCATATCCCTTGAATTTATTCCGGAAGGTGTAGAAAATGAGTGAAGCGACCGCCATTCTAGGTGCAGGTTGTTTCTGGTGCACGGAGGCGGCTTTCCAGCAGATAAAGGGAGTGAAACAGGTAATATCTGGTTATGCGGGAGGGAATAGGGAGAACCCCACATATGAACAGGTATGCGGTGGCAAAACTGGACATGCTGAAGTGGGAAAGATCGTTTTCGATCCTGAAGAGGTATCCTATGAGGAAATTCTTGAGGTCTATTTCTCAATACATGACCCAACCTCTCTTAACAGGCAGGGAGCTGATATTGGCGAACAGTACAGATCGGTTATTTTTTATATGACATCAGAACAGGAGAGGATTGCTCGGGAAATGGTAAAGAAATTAGATGAGTCACATATGTACAATAAACCCATTGTAACTGCCATAGAACCATTCAAGAACTTCTATGAAGCCGAAGATTATCACAGGAATTACTACAACAAAAATGAAAGGGAACCCTACTGCCAACTGGTAATCTCTCCAAAATTGAAGAAACTCCTGAAAAACTATCCGGAACGCCTTAAGCTCTGATCGTGGAGATATAAAATTTCATCCTTAAAATGAAAATGAAAATATAGGTTAAGGGCATATGGTATAGATGGCAGGTAGAATTAAAGTTGTTAATGATCCAGGAGAGCTTGTGTCCATTTTCCATGCCTCAGACTCGGATGTAAAGAGAAAATTATTAATTGATCTTTCAACCAGTTGGAAAACAATGCCTACCATATCTGAGAATTATGGACAGGAGGGAAAGAGAGCCCTTCTTTATCTTGATAAGATAAAAATGCTCGAAAGTCAGTGGATTACCACGGAAAATGGGCCAGAAAAAGCCTACCACACTTTTTACAACAATGTCCAGATCAATCTAATGAGTACAATGAACGAACTCGCCGATATTATTTATGCCACTAACCTCAGCGATGAAAAGCTTGAGGAATACGAGAACCAATTGATAGAAATGATGAGTCAAACTGAGGGTGTTTTCCTTGGAGAAGCATCAGAAAAACTGGGCATCTCGCAAACCTTCTTGAGAGGTATTGTCAAAAGATCTAGTATCCTCCAGATTAAAGGGTTTAAGATTGAAAAAGTGATACCTGATTAATGGCAGAAGTTGTCATTTACCGATACGGTCACAGACCCTCCAGGGATAAAAGAATAACGACTCACGTTGCCCTTACCTCAAGGGCCATGGGTGCAGATTATATGATGGTCGATACCGGAGACAGAGCCCTGGAGGAAAATATAAAATCAGTTAACAGGAATTTTGGAGGAGAGTTTAAGGTTGAGACTGGGGTGAGTCTCAATACCTTCCTGAACAATATAACAAAAGAAGATACCCTCATTCACCTGACCATGTATGGACAACCTGTTGAGGACAGGATATCTGAAATCAAGAAAAAATTGAATGAGGATGGTAGGATATTCATATTCGTAGGGGCTGAAAAGGTTCCAGGTATCATATATTCAAAAAGTAATTTCAACATATCCATTACAAATCAACCCATAAGTGAAGTTTCGGCTCTTGGACTTTTTTTGGACAGGTTGAAAGATGGAAAAGAACTGGATTTAAGGCTTAAGGGCAGGCTGGACATACTACCTCAAGAAAGGGGTAAGAACATAGAATTCTATCCCGACAGCAAGGATTGCATGGAAATACTTCTGAGGCATAAATGTAATGAAAAACTCATTGAACATTCCATTGCTGTCCAAGAAGTCGCAATGAATATCTGTGCTGGAATTAAATGCGATAAGAGAATTGTAAATGCGGCCTCTCTTCTTCACGATGTTGGGAGAACCGTAGACAATGGGGTTAAGCATTCATACGAAGGCTACATCATATGTAAGAGGGAGAAGATATCGGACAAGGTTTCATCGGCAGTTTTAAAACATACTGGGGCTGGAATAACCCGTGAAGAATCTAAGAAGTTATTCCTTCCAGATCTTGATTATATGCCAGAAACGCTGGAAGAAAAGATCGTGGCATGCGCGGATAACCTCATAAAGGGTGACGAGAGGGTCGATATTTTTGACCAGATTAAGAGATATGAAGAAAAGGGTTTGAAAGAGCCAGCTGGGAGAATTCTGGAGCTCTACAAATTCATCAGCCAGGAGGCTGGATTTGACATAAATTTAATAGAAATTTAGTGAACCATTCGAAAAAGTTAATTGGTTGATGTTAATTAGGCATTATATTTGTAAGCCGCTGTAGCTCAGTTGGTAGAGCACACGCCTGTTAAGCGTGCGGTCGTCGGTTCGAACCCGACCGGCGGCGTTAAATGTTATATTCCCTTTTAAATCTCCTTTCTTCGGTAAGGAGTTTTTCATGAAATTGTATAGAAATAACCTCCGAACAGTACACTATGGCTATGGCGGAAATTGATGGTTGATTCTTTCAGACCTTTCTAACTGGCATTACTCAAATTTCGCAAAGCATAGGCTTTATCCATCATTTCGTTATTGTACGTATTCTCAGCCAATGAATTACTGAGCT
>JAJYRA010000061.1 GCA_021794355.1 Thermoplasmata archaeon
TTACATACAGAAAGTCAAGTTCAAATGGCAAAACTTTTGGTTGTTAATTTAATACGCTTTTTCTACCCAAAAATTGGCCCGAAGATTTACCTAATGTATATTAATAGAGAAAACTCAGCTCTCAATTCTATGAAAAAGGTTCAGCAAAAATAATGGCATCATCTTTTCTTCCCTAATATAACGGTGTAATACGCCGCAAATATGGTGAAAGTGAATGAAAAGTAGCATAATAAAAATGCTGGCACCAAATAGTATCCGCTGCCGTTATTAATTATGACTAACTTATTGATCGCTATGAACTCATTGCCACCTCCTGTTTTCTGTAAATATAAGAATTTCGAATATCCAACTTTAAATCTATCACAATTTACCTTAACAGACGAATTTCCAAGGACATTCTGAATGTTAACTGTTAATTGATTTGTTTCTCGAACTTTCGATATAATCGATTCTGTATTTCCATCTATAAATACTATTTTTTCGTGGATAGGATTAACAGATCTAGAGTATGAAAAAAGGATTGAAGTATATCCAGCAAATGAATAATTAATATTGTCAAACGGATTTCCTGTGGAAATGCTTAAGTTGGAAAATGACTTGGGAAATGAGATGCCATATGTCACTCCGTTTACCGTCAAAGATATAGTGTTATTCTCATAGTTCAGAGATATGACTTGCCACTGGTGTGCATTCATTTCATAGTAAATCGGTGGCGATTGTGTCCAGCCATTGCCTTGGCTATAGGTAGCAATAACTTCAAAGGACGGATACTGGGCAAGTTCAAGGACATTGTTTCCAATTTTCATATAAAATGGCAAGCTCTGAACTTCTGAGATTCTGGTTAACTTAAAGAAAAGGAGGAAATTATTGTTTTGAATCTCACTGGAATTTAATCCATAACTCACAGTCCCATTGCCATTTAAAAAATAAGTTGTGATGTTTTCATTAAGAAATGGAATTTTCTCAATTGTTTTATTAGCGTTCTGGATGTTTACTAGTCCATAAGGGTGAATCAGAGTTTTATTGTAAAATGCCCGCTTCTGTATGGACCATGTATTTGTGTATGCTATAGGACCATTTCCAGTAGAGTTGTTTATCGTCATATCTAAGTTAATGTGAGAAGACTGATTCAACATTTTCCTATATAGAAATAGGCTTGCATCAGAATTTGGAATGTGTAACGAAGGACCTGCCATAGAATAAGAATTCTTTCCGATCGGTAGGTAAATTGAAGAATTTACCACTTTTTCAGGATAAAAATAAAGGAGTGGAAACTGTGCGGGATGAATAAGACTTGTGTCGTTATTGTTGTTATTATAAACTACAGCCATTGGGATTGCTGCACACATTATTATTACAAAGCCGATTAAAGCCAGAATTTTCTTTTTTCTAGATACTGGAGTTAATTTCTTACCTGTGTAGTGATCTAATATTAAATATTTACTAGTTTGATTACTCATGTTCCTTTCGATCAGTGAAATTACTGAAAAAAACACTAGCAAGAGGAAGAAGAAATTATAGCTCGGAATTATCACTGAATTTATCTGCTGCCCTGAAATGGAAATGCCATTACTGTGTAACAAGGGATAGAACCAATAAAAGAAACCAAAAACTCCGTTATTGGAGTAAACAATCTGGGCAAATATCACAGGAACCAAGGTCAACGCCAAAGAGGAATATAATACTTTTTTCGAAATCGTCTTATTACTATTATCAAGAATTACTAAAAAGATAAATGGCAGCAAGAACATGAAGTTGTCCATGTTTATTACAGGAGATATGAATATAAATAAAGCGAGGATAATATAAAGTACTCTGACCTCAGTCAAATTATATCCTCTTAGAACTAAGGGCAAAAAAAATGAAGCAATAATAATGAGAGCGATCTCCGTTGAAATCCTTGATTCACCAGTTATGTGAAAATAATAGAAGAAACCAGTTGGGAGGCTACTAGGTGCGAGTGTAGGATTTGTTCCGGATAAGGATGAAATATAATTATAAAAGTATCCAGTGAACATATGAACATCTAATAAAAGGAACAATCCTCCCACCAAAAAGATCGCAATAAACATGAATAATTTATTGGTTTTTCCCTTAGTGTAGATTATAAAAGTAGGTATTAGAACTAAGGGATATAAAAAGAAAAATATTGATATTAAAAGGCTAATAACTGACAGAAATATATTTTTCATATCCACAGTACGGAATCTTATCAGATACCATGATAGTGTAACAAAAAATACTGGAATTATCTCAATTTCTGCCCATACGAAATTAACAAATAGGATCATAGGATTAAATAGTAGCAAATATAGAATCAAGTTGTGCAACCTATCTCCTAGATTCATTTGATCTATGATGTTGTTTATAACCAAAATAAAAAGAAAATAGAAAATTAAAATGATAACTTTGAGCATCAAGGCAGCATAATAGATATTTGCGGTGTAGTCATAGACCATTTCAATTGGGATAAATACTAGTAATGTGAAAATCCCCTGTGGGTTAAGACTATTAAAAAAAGCAGGAGTGCTCCTCGTAAACGCAAGACCGAGTTGGGTCCATGAATACAGGTTAGAGGTGTCATAGACCGGGAGTATACAAAAAATTATGTTAACTGCTATACCGAGCAAATAATATTTATTTAACTTCATATATATACCTAAAGGATATCTTTAAATACTGTTGATTTCCAGTTAAAAAATAAAGCACTGTATGCTTATATAGTAATGTAATGGGGTGATAGAGGAGTCTAATTTTTGAACGGGTTATTTGTTTCATAAATTTTACACGCGCTTTATCTATATTTATTGTTCTATTAGGGTCATATAACGGCATAAAATACATTATATTATTGCCTAAATTGAGGTTAAACTTTAATATATTTATGCAATACATTGGAAAATACAAAACTCTTGAAGCTATAGACTCAATGTTCTTTCCAAGTTGCTGATAAATCATAACTTTGTTATACCTTAAGATCTTATAACCACTATTGTAAAGACGGTTAGTGAATTCTATATCTGCATACTCTAAAAAATATTTTTCAGAGTATCCTCCTAAGGATACTGCTATCATAATATCAATCAGCATTCCAGAAGTGATACATTGCTTTATAATATCGGTTTTTCTTCTTTTAATAATTTTTGACAAATGTTTGGGGTTATTTGATAAAGTAGGGCAAACTGCGGCAATTTTTTTATCATCTCGCTTATATTTCTCCATGGTATCTAGCATTAATTCAAAATAATCGTCCGAAAGTTGAGCATCATCATCTAGCAAAAATGCAAATTCGAATCCGAGTTCAAGTCCTTTTTTCATTGCAATGCTCATAGCACGGGATATGCCAAGGTTTTCGTGATTTTCTATAATTACATACTTATCCTGAAACCGGGAATCAAACTGGTTCCTTATTCCTTTAATTATGTACGGATCATTACTATTATCACTTATTATCAAACCATCAACTAAGCGAGAATCCATTGCCCTATTAATTACCGTTAAGTCTGGAGCCCTATTGTACGTTACAATTACGCAACAGTACCTATTTTTAATCTTGTTTTCAATCATCTTTAATACATATAAAACTTTAGTATTTGATAGTTGTTAAAGAGATTTTTGGATACCAGACATTGTCTATTTTAATGGATCTTTTCTCCTTTCGGATTTCAATAACCTTATGAGCATCGTTTTAAACCGGAAAATAGTGCAGTTTTTGCTCAATGTGACTGTTCTATAGTATTTTCAATTTCCAAATTATCAACGAAGATTTGGAAATCTTGGGTATGGCAAAAAGTTAATAGTTTCAGGAAATTATCTGGAATAAATTGGATCCTCAAAATGGAAATACAGTAGACAGAAATTACCATATCATAGTGGTAGGTGGAGGAATTCTTGGTGTAACCTTATCCTACTGGTTATCAACAATTCCAAGCTTAAAAATTGCCCTCATTGAGGCATCTGATGATGTTGCGAAACATTCATCTTCACGAAATACAGGGGTGATTCATAGACCCTTTTACATGAATCCAGAGAAGAAGAAATTATTTGCGTGGGCATCCCAAAAATCTTACCTGATGTGGAAGGGTTTTGCCATGAGGTTCAACCTTCCATGGAATCCTGTGGGAACGCTGGAAATAGCCAAGAGAGAAGAGGATCTGGGAAGGTTGCATAATTTTTCAAGATGGGCTCTGCAAAACGGAATGGAAAGTGATGAGTTTATGATACTTGACAGATCCGAGTTGAATTCCAAATACCCATTCCTCAGAGGCCATGGTGCAATCCTATCCAGAACGGATACTTCAGTGGATTTTGGAATTTTCACAAGATCCATTTTCAAATCCATAAAGAATGATAATTTTACATTCATACCGAACACATCAGTTAATGCAAAAAGCATCGATGTAAACAAATCTTCCCTTCTGGCTTCCAATGGCAGAAGAAAAATGAGAATAGGGTTCAATCATCTTATAAATGCTGCGGGATCTGACTCTCTCAAGATTGCCCATCAAATGGGCCTGGCTCATGATAAAACTATGCTGCATTTCAGGGGAGATTACTGGAAGGTAGCAGGCAACAAACTACCTGAAATTAAAAACAATATCTATACGATTCCAGAACATCCGGAATTCCCATTTCTGGACCCACATTTCATTGTGAGACACGATAATTCAAGACAGATCGGTCCCAATGCAGCCCCTGTGTTTTCTCCATATGCTTACGAAGGATTTTCCGAAAGGCTTCTGGATCCACTGCGAACACTCTTTGAGAAGCCTGTACTTCCAAAATTGAAACTCTTTGTTAATCGTGAATTCTTGTCCCTTGCAGGATCTGAATGGGGAAGTTCCCTAAGCAGGAAAAAAATGGGATTGCGTGTGAAAGCATTCATTCCTGAATTTTCAATTGAAATGCTTAATGATAAGGGCATTGCAGGCATCAGGCATTCCGTTATTGATTCTCATGGTTTCCTGGAAGACTCCATAATCTTGAAAGCTCCTACCTCGACACATATCATTAATTACAATTCACCGGGAGCCACTGGTGCACCTGCCTATGCAGCCAGCATAGTAAATGATATGCTGGACTCCGGAGTACTTGGAGAGAGGATATATCCGCAGGAGAAGCTCAGTAATATTTGGAAGTTCGAAGAAGTTTTTCCATGATACTCAAAGACTGGGAATGGGAACTCCTTCCTTAAGATTTCATTGAGCCAATCTCCACGGACTCAATTGCATTTTTATCAGAATTTATTTTATCTTCCACCCCAAGTGACCTGGCTTTACTGATGTGAAAATATATGAAGCCATGGACTTATCCAATGATTTCCACTTCTTCATAAGAACTTGTAAAATGTTAGCATGATGACAATACTATGTACGCATATACTTTCGTTCAACTCTGAATCCCGTAGGATTTCTTGCTCAGCATAGTAAGTTTCCCAATCAGCATTTTAAATATTTATTTGCAATCACCTAATTCATGAACAGAGGCGTCAGATCCTTGATTTTTACATCAATGGGTCATTTTTCCAATGATGGAAATTTCCTGCTTTTCCCGGTACTCATAACATATTACAGTCTTATACCCGGTATCAGTCTCATACTTCTTGGTGCAGTGGCCATCATATACAATGCACTTTCAGGGTTGCTTAGCACACCCATAGGTCGTTTAGCGGACAGAACAGATAGGGATGGCCTTCTTCTTGCAGCTGGAATTGCCATAAACGGCTCTTCCGTTGGTGTATTCGCCATACCATTCCTTAATCATTCTATCGCCGTTCCTTCCATCATTGCAGGATCTGTTCTCCTAGGACTTGGACAATCATTTTATCACCCCATTGGAGCAACAATCATCACGGAGAGTTATGAAAAAAAGACTGCAACGAGAATGCTTGGCATAAATGGTTCCTTCGGGAGTCTTGGAAGGGCAGTACTTCCAACAATTATTGTCGCTGTCATGATTCTTGCCGGTGATACGGACGGCCTTCTCCTCATAATGTTATATCTAATCATATTCTCCATAATCATTTATGCAGGATTGATGAACTTCAAGAGAAACTCAGGTAAACCGAAGAAAAGGGAGGAACAGACAAACACCGTAAACAGGTCCATCGTAAAAAAATATTCAAGATTTCTTTACATATTGACTGCTGTCATATTTGTTAGATCCATGTTTCTCACAGGCACAATAACTTTCATTCCCACCTTCCTGACAAATGTTTATCACAGCAGAACTGAAGCGGTTGCCATTGTATCCATAAGTTTTCTCACTGCCATATTCGGTCAACCCTTTTTTGGTTCACTGACCTCAAAGTTTGGTGGGAGGAAGATTATATCATTCACCACCATTATTTCCGGTATAGCCTTTGCATCTTTTATCTATTTCTCTTCAAACCTCATCCTCAGCGCCATATCCTTCGCCCTATTCGCTTTTGTGACATATAGTGGTTTTCCTGTACTGTTAGGTTATGTGAATCAGGTTGTTCCCAGGGAGATCTCAACAACATCCAATGGATTAGTATGGGGGGTTGGACAGACTTTCGGAGGAGCCGTGGGAATAGCTGTTATGGACGGTTTCAAGGTTTTTGTGTCATTGGGTGATGCACTCACGCTTATGCTCCTGTTTGCTCTGGCTGCTATCATCCTGCTTCCTCTGATACCAAGAAATAACAGGCTTCCAAAACCCGACGTTCTGTCAGGGGAATTGCAATAGATCCAATTTAGAAACCAACAATCTAACATAAAAAGGGATATATCTCCAATATCTTACAATTGATTATTCACATGAAAGAAAAAGCTGTGACCATGAACTTTTTTAGAAATTTGATATATTTTTATATAGATATATGTCATGATTACCTATGGTCAGTAAAAGTTCAAAGATTCTGGTAGTTATAGTGGTTGTTTTGTTTGTTGCTGTTGGCGCATTATACGCCACCGGCATGCTAAACTTTAACAATACTGGTCCTAAAACAACATCTCCAACCTCCCCAGAGGCAAAGGCTCCCAATGTTGTCAGTTCGTCTGTTGTTTCTAAGGCTTTCGGAAGCCAATGGAGAATGGATACGGGAGCAGCAGGAACATCGCTGAATGCAAGCACTTTCATGGGAGGAGGTGCATTTCCCTTGATAATTCCAGAACATCATAATATCAACGGATTCTTTTCCTCTGGGGTTTCAATCGATCCCTTTCCCAATGTCCTTGGTCTTGGAAATAACCTGACCTATAACTCATATCAGATTGGTATATATGTTCCTCCCCAGAATGGATTTGCCATAGTTTCCTTTGCCCATTCCACCCAGAACGTATCTCCAGGATACATAGTCAGTTACATAAATTCACAAATTTATCCCCACTTCAAGGGTAAGGCCGTAACCCCTTCAAGCGATTCCTATAAAAATGGAACTGTCGATGGAGCCAACTATGATTTTGCTTCCATTCCACACTTTGATAACAGGTACTATCTGGAAGGTGTAATTGCAAATTACTCTGTGTATAATATCCTCTTGATATACCTCACTCCACACTTTACCGGCTATGGTAACTTCACGGAGATCCTCTCCAGTCAGATTGGCATGCTTAAGTCAGCACCAACAACTACGGTTCATTCTGTACTATTCTCATCTTCCCAGGTTAAAAGTGTAACTGGCATTTCCTTTAAACTCCAATCGACTATATCTGTAAATTTTAACAATACAAGAAAACTCCTGTCCGAATATGAATCCTTTACAGGTGCATCTTCTTCCATATCTAAAACCAATTCCACCCTGTTGAATAACACCATAGGTAATGTGCAGACTGTAAGTGCAGAGAATTTGATACAGAGCAAAAACACCACTGAAGGAGCCATGATATATTTCTCCAATTCGTCATCCCCAGCATCTTTATACGACCTGATGACCAAGACTTCAGAAAATAGCTCAAGCATGCATTTGGGTATCTATTCAGGCTGGCATTACATGTTCCAGAATACAACGGACTATAGCTATAGTTACAGATATAATCAAACAACGGGGAACGGAACATATACAAAAACACCTATTTTAAACACATCCTTTATCATTGCAGTAAACGGAAACTACATGTTCATAATGGAAGTGATCCTTAAAAACAAGGTCTTTGATCTCTCCATGGCACAGAGTATCCTGACAGATGAAAGTTCTCTGATCTAATCAGAGAATATCTCCTTATATTTTTTACTGAGAGGGTTATCAGTTTCTATTTTTTTAATTCTAAGTCCATTTTTTAATGCATAATCCAGCAATAGATTAAAATCTCCCATTACAGTGAGGAAGTTTTCTCCCCTATGAATCACGTTTAATTCCACAGGAATTGTTTTTTCTGTTATATTTTCATGGAAATATACGGTCGTTCTAGTTATTATTTTCAGTTCCATGGGTCCGCTCATATATCCATTTTTCAAAAAGAATATTTCATTGCATACCTTTTCAACAAAGGGAAGATCGTGGGATGTTACTATGAGGATTTTATTTTCGAGTTTTACATATTCATTCAACAGATCATGAATTAGATCCTTTCCAAAAATATCAAGGTTCTCGGTGGGTTCGTCCAGAAGTATTATTTCAGGATCACCAACAAAGGCTGATGCTATGCCCAATCTCTTCAGTTCCCCTGTGGAAAAAACTCCTATTCTTTCATTCTTTTTCGCTGATAAACCGACCTTTAACAGTATATCCTCGGGTTGTTTCAAGTTTTCCATTTTCCTTCCACTTCTCATTTCAGCCTGGAAGGTGATATATTCCATAGGTGTTGAGTAGGGATAAAAGGAAGGATTCTCAATAAGATTGCCCATTTTCTTACTCAGGGAAAGTTTATTCACTCTAAGATTCAAACCGTTTATCCCTATATTCCCGGAATAACTATCCGTAACACCGCTTAAAACTTTCAGAAACGTGGACTTTCCGGAGCCGTTGGGTCCAACAATACCATATATGTTTGATGAGGAGAGAACAAGATGATCTATTTTCAGCAATGTTTTTCTACCTGCCTTCACCAACAGGGAATCAACGGAGATTTCAATCATCTATACTCCCTCCTTAACATTGTTACTCCGTAGGCAATAAGAATGGAGGTGAAAGAATAGAACAGGAGAATGGATGAAATGAAAAGAATTGTGTTTTCAGGCAGGGGAGATAGGGAGAAGGAATAGGTCAGGAAATATGGGTCTGAATTTAAGAATATCCCGTATAGAACCCTGTCAGCATTGGTTTTTATGAAAATTGCAGGTATTATTCCAGCATCTGTTCCGACCAGGGAAAATATATTGAAAATCACCAGATATACAATGAGAAAAGCAATGGCCGAATGCCCGGAATTCTTGAAGAAAGTGCTTATGGCCACAGCCATGGTCACATCAGAAAACGTAACAAGTAATAAAAGAAGGACATAAAAAACAAAGGTATCGTCAGGCATTCTCCTGAAATAAATCGCAACGGAAAAGAACTGGAATCCCACTATGATCAGCGTGGAAAGGAAGGAAAGGATGGTTGCTCCCATAACCCTTGATAAAACAAACTGAAATCGAGTGATGGGGAGGGAGTACAGGTTATAAATGGTACCCCTCTCATATTCATAGGGTATGGCAGTTGATCCAAAGAAAGCTGCGGAAAGTATGGGTATATAGATAAGAATGTTTGCCCATTGAAAATTATAAACTCTTTCCCTTAGAAAGGTAGGAAGCTCGATCTGTTTGATATTGCCAGGAACAAAACTTTTTAAAAGTGTACCGGAAGAGGACATCACAAGAAGTATGAGTATGGATATGAACACATTCAATAATGCCATAAATACAAAAGATCTTGATCTGAAGCTATAAACAAGATAATATTTTATCAATCTGAGGAACCTGTATATCAAAGGGTTACACCACCTTCCATGAGAATCATTTTCAGGAGATTATATTGCAGGAATAGAAAATTATTACTTGCTGAAGTTACTATGATTACCTTATCAAAAACCGGCAGAATCACGTATCCATTTCCAAGGATATATTGAAGCGATAATGCGAGATCCACTGCCAGTCCAATATTCTTCATTGTGATCACTGATGTTAATATGGATCCAGAGGCGTTGCCGGAGATCATTTTCACACTGCTTGAATTTACGCTGTAGGCGAAAGATATCTTATCAGACATATTCAGGTCAGATAGTAGTTTATCACTCCCTCTGTAAAATGAAGAGTTGAGGGAGCAGATCACACCACCCATGCTCCCGACCACCATAACTCCAGGCACCGGTGATGAAAAGATAATGTCATTGGAACTTATACCAATATTTCCCAATATCAACCTGTCAAGACCTGAGATTTCACTTTTATTATTGATGGTTATGGAAATTTTAAAAATTGGGATTCCCCGATAGCAATCAACGCTCTGGAGAGAAAAGGTTGAATTGACCTTAACGATCGGAGGTACTATAATAGCCTGAGATACCTGTTTTGAATAAAATATGGCTCCAGATTGAGAATGCGTATGGAAGAGAAAAATGTCCATGTTAGCATTGTTCATGTATGAAATGGCAACGGAATTCTTAGGGATGAAGGAAAGGTCGTTCGCTTTAATATCAACTTTATTGCCAGTCCCATAAACTAGAGTTACAGACGCACCTATGAGCATGAGAAGAATGAGAATCGGAATGAATCTGGAAAAAGACCTCACAATCATTCCATGTTAGTTCAATAGATAAATATTGTGTAAAAATTAAATTGGTTAGATTTTATTGAAGTTTTGAAAAGTGAACAAAGGATATTTTCATTGAATCCTTGGAATGGATGATTTTTACCCCGTTTAATCATATTTTAAACCATTCAATGATCCGAAATCCAATTGATTTTAACTCCAGATATTGTTCCTGTATCTCCCACGGGAAATCTTCTATATCTCTCTTTACTTCAATTTCGGGATGGCATTTCTAACTGATTCTAGAAGGCATTAGTTAGTATAACTCGTATATCAATTCCCTCATGTCGGGATATTTTCAGTAGATTGAAATGTCAGGAAGATATAAGTTACAATTCCAAGATTAACAGGTGTCCCTGCTATCCACTAACATGATTTAATAAATCCCTATGAAAGCCTAAAAAAGAATGAAAATTTAAGAGAAAATTAAAAATTTTTTTGTATCTTAAAAATTAAAGTGCTGGTTTCTTTTTATTCACGAAAAAGAATACCGTTGCGCTTCCAACGGCTAGTCCTCCAATGACTCCTGCTATGATACCGACCCAGGTAAGTGCTGGAGAAACTCCGGGTTTTGCAAAGTTAACTGTCAGGGTAAAGTTCCCAACTAACTTGGTCGATCCTGATCTCAGGGATGAAATATAACCTGTTTCGTTTTTGATTGTATAGCTCACCACTGAATTTATGGGCATGGATAGACTGATAGAACTCTTCCCATTACTGGAATAGTTATGGCCGTTTACGATCACAGTCCAGTTAGTACCTGAAGAAAGTCCAGTTTCATGGAAGGTGACCGCATAGGACACTCCAACGAATGAAATACCCTGTATCATGTTTGAAGTTACGTCTACTGTTCCTGTGGATGAGGATGGTGAGAACAGTACTGAAGAATCTGATACGGTATATGAATATGTTCCCTCTGGAATGTTTGTAAATGTTATGGTGCCATTGTCTGAAGACTTTGTCTGTGAATCCATGGTCACCGTCCAGTTGGTTTTCGATGAAAGTCCTGATTCCTTGAATGTTACACTGTACTGTGGAGATTTTGTGAATGTGAGGGTTTCACTGGTTGATGTGTTAGCAACACTAACAATGCCTGTTAACTTGCCATAGCCATAGGAAGAAGCAGTGTAACTGTAAGTTCCAAATGGGAGTATAACATTGTAATATGAAGATGTTGTCGTATAGGTTGTCCCATTTACATTGAGTGTCCAGGTGGTATTGGTCGGGAGACCACTTTCTGTGAAATTCACGGAATATAGATACTGATTGGTGCTCTGTGTTGAAACATCTCCGTATTTTATCAGAGAACTGGAAGCAGGGGAGTTAATACTGATAAACCTGTTATGACCTATAACGTTATTACCACCATAGACTATGAGAGAGCTTCCAGCCCCTATATGATTGAGCCCCAAACTAACATCCTTCGATTCGAAAGTGTTGTACTGAACTATGTTGTTACCGTATTCAATAACTAGGCTGGATGGTGAATTGCCTCCATTTGTGTAAAATAAGCTCTTTTCCACAGAATTCTGCCCCCCATTGAATGTTACGCTGTTCAGGTTTGGAAATGGAGTGTTCCTGGCAAACGTATTAAATGAATCTATGGCTGCAAAGGTATCCCTTGAGAATGTGTTCTTTCCAGAGAAGGTTATAATGAATGTTAAGGAAGGAACTCCACTGGGTAGGTTCAGAGAACTAGGAATAGTTTCAATTAAATTTCCAGTGAATACATTGCTAGAATCTATGGATTCGTACTCAAATCCTTCAAAGGATGAACCAGTCATGGTGAAATTTCCATACTCTGATATTATTCTTGAACCAATGATGGCTGTTCCAGTTATGCTTACTGTCCCCTTGTCATTTGTGATACAAAGTCCTATTCCTGAACCTCCCGTTACTGATACCACTGATTGAATAGCACTGAGTGGGCTGCGGAAGAAACTAACCCCGTACATGTTCACCATGCTCTCATCAGCAAGAATGGTAGTACAATTAAGATAAGAGCCCATAAATGAAAGGTCAGAACCTATGGATTGTGTTGTAAGGCAACAATAGGTACCTTCCTGATTGCTTACGGTTGATTGATATAATATTTCTTGTGAGCAGCAGAAATTGTCGTTTGTTCCATTCATGGTTGAATATACGGATAAGATCTGGACACCGCAGCATTCATTGTTATCAACACTATTTACATAAGATGAAATGGATTCTATTGAACCAGAACAAATTATGTTGCCACGCCCATTTACTACACCGGTAGTTATAATCTGGTTATCTGAGATAAAAGTGTTGCCTATCATATTTACTGTACCATCCACCTCCGTTAAATTCGTATCCGTGACTATATTATTTGCCAAGATCACGCTTCCACAATACATTGCAAATTCACCGTATTGAGTAATACCATTCCTAGCCGTGAGTCCAGCATTTATATGATTTGAAGATAAAGTGATATCTGTGGAATTTACTGATACGAAGGGTGTAAAAGAATTTATATCAGCAAAACTCACGAAATCACTTGATGAATCCCAGAACATGATCTCTCCCACGATAAATCCTACTTCCACTGGAAGGACTGCTCCAGAGATTCTCATGCCAATCACTGAAAAGTTTTGTGATTTGTAGATAACCAAGGGCATTGTGTCGTTGAATAGAGGAATCATGTTATAGGAAAGGCGTACGGTTGGCTGGGTCTGGTAAGTTAAATTGGTTTGTACATTCATTGTTGTCCTGTGCAGGAACAGTCCCATAAATACAGGGAATGAAAAATCACTTATCTGACCAAAAACTGGGTCCACATGCTCCATTCCATCCAGAATGTAGGGGGATAGAACTGTGCCTTTTCCAGAGCCGGAAATGTTTGCCAATTGTGCATTGTTCATGGCGTATAGTGGTGTATATCCAGTGTAAGATTGATTGTATACAAGGGAAATTGTACCAAGGTTCACATCATTTCCAGATTTTCCGGAAATGCTTATGGTATAATTGGGTGCATAGTTGTCCAGTAATACCTGTCCGCTGTATGTTCCTGGAGTAAGGAAGAATTTGAAGCTACCACTTATCATCAGTGGAGACCACTGGGCTGTGAGATTATTCACCATAGTTCCGGTATTCAGGAACAGGAATGCGTTTGATGGGGATATGGAACCCGTAACTTTAATATCACCTGCTTTTGCTGAACTCTGAATACCCCACATACCCTGAAGTATGCTTGGTCCAGTATTTATTTGTGCAACATCTTTAGCAGTCCAGTAAATGGATTCACCAGATGAGGTTTCCCCAGTATCGGTACCGAAGTTGAAAGCGGATGGCACATTCATATAACTTGAGGTGGTTGCGTTGAAATATTTCAATGTCATATTTGCATTGATGTTGTTTATATCTGTGGTACTGCCTCCCCCTGGACCTCCAATCATCATTTCTGCATCATAGAGCAGGTAACCGGTTGGGGTTATTTGGGAACCACTCACGAGAAAATTTGCCTGTGGTGTTGTGAATCCTGATGGTGTTCCATATGTTGAATTGAAAATAACACGATCGTAAGTGCCGTTTTTATGCAGTGTTGGAATTGAATAATTGAAGAATACGGCATTTCTGTTATTAATGAGAGTTGAATTAATATACAGGTGAACGGTGAACGGTTCATTCACAGAGAAAGTTGGGCCGAGTGCTATATGCACGCCTGGGTATGGTAATACGTTCCCGGAGGAGGAGTATATGGCGTTTGGACTCAGAATTGTTTTATTGTTTGAGAAATTCCATAGGTTATCCTCAAAACTGAGAGTGTGATGAGTGGTTGAATAAATAATCACGTTCTGGGTCCAGAAAGTGTAAGTTGAATTTCCAAACAGGGTAACCTTATTTAACACTGTGTTAAGCTGTATTGAAATGTTTCTTGGGTTATCGTTAAGAACGTAAAGCGCTGATAGGTTGTTGATTGTGATGGAACCCTCAAAACTACTGGATGACAGATTGTAGGCCTTCAAAACACCACTTTCATTCTTGACACCAAAATCTCCAAGTCCCATTGGGGCTGGAGCGGATTTATATGATGGGTGTACAGTTTTATTTACCATCTTATAGTCTTGTGCGGCTTTGTAATTAGGTAAAAACAGGTTGTTTGTTAATTTCTTGTTCGTGCTATTCTGTAGATTTCCAATATTATTCTTCAGCGAAGTGGTGTTTGCACTCTTGACTGAAGATTTAGCAGTACTGTTAAAATTATTGCTATATTGCTGGAACTGACTCGTGTTCCCTGAATTTTTAACATTTCCATGATTTGACGAGGTTGACGTATTTGCAGGAACACCTATTCCATGATTCGGTGTGGCTGTTGTCCCAGTGCCCAATACAGCAATCGAAAAACCAATTACTGACATTAATGCTATCATCAATACCAATATCTTTTTAATTTTCATTGGTTGGCTTAATTTAAATCTCTATATAAAACTACTGGGTCTTAAATAATATGATTAATTTCTCAAATATACTCCAATGTGCATGGAAAAATTTGAAAATGGCTATTTTAAAGGAATCTAGCAATCCTTAGAAAATTTTAAAAAATGGAGATTTTCTATTTTCTCCTAGGATGAACTGTTTACCTTGCTCTTGGTATTGCTACTCATGAAGGTTGAAAATATAAGTCCATTGAATATTAGTAAGAAAGAGAACGCCAAACTGACTGCCACTGTGGAAGGTGCAGAAATTCCAAATCCAAATAGGTACTTAAATCCCAGGGAAGAACCAATGTTTGATATTGAACTGAGCGGTAATCCAAGGGCAGCATCAAGAATCATTGCAATTGACATGAAAATCGAACCGTACGCCAACCCCTTTCTCGCTGTATCCTTTAACTTTCCTTTCGTAAATATATATCCCAACATGGCAATGATCATTCCAGCTAGGAATACAAGAAGAAGTATCCAATGTAAATACCCTGAACTTCTCAATAGACTGTCTTCGACTACCAGAAATATGGCAGAACCCATGGAAATTACAAATGATGCATAACCTGCCAATATCATCCCAGTCCTTCTCACAACCATCGGAACCAGAGCCGCAAGGATAAAAAGAATGATAACAGAAGCACCAGCTATGTCAGAACCATAAAGACTTGTGAATGATTTTCCTGGGGTCACCTTTGAGGGGGGAGGGGTCACCTTGCTGGATGTATGATCGATAACGTTTACATGAAGGCTCGTTGATGATGAAGATGGATCATCACCTGTGGCTGAAAAGCTAAGGGTGTAGGTTCCGTTATTTACCGATGAGGCAACTGATATTGTAGCGGTACCGCTATAAGGAGGGTCGGCATAGCCCTTAGAGAAGGAAACCGAGATTCCGCTTAAGGAATTGGAACCGATTTTTGTACCCCATGATTTACCTGATGACAGTTTTACATTATAAGAAACTGTTACAGAACCCCCAGATTTTATTGTAACGCTTGTTTTGTTAAGTGATATGGAAGAAGTACCAATAGAAAATGGACTTGCATCTTTACCAATGGGGGAATTTGTTGCGTGCACACTTGTGCCGCTTATCATTGACAAAATAAATACTGACATTACAATTAAAACAATTGCACCAAATAGCTGTTTTCTTTTAATTGTCATTATTAAGAATCAAAATTATTGTATAAATAGATTTGTAACGTAATTTTTTCATAAAAAACATTTAAATAGAACAATGGGGAAAACAATTTTTTCGGTTCTAGAAAATATTGGTGTTATCCAGTCTTTACAATGCAAGGAAGGGAAATGGATTCTTAAACAAAAAGACAATTAATAACATTTAGGAAAAAGTGAAGAGACATCATCTTAAGAACATAATAAATGGAAAAGAAAATTCTATTGTTTAGATCCTTTAAGCAGCTCCACAATAAAGAAGGTGCACAGTTTTCTTGAGTTCCATCTCACTCTTTCATAGTTGATTTTGAATTTGAATTAGGATTCCTCGATCTTCGATCCATATAGTTCAGGATAAAAGCTCCTACTAGATAGAGAAAACCAGATGAACTGAAGAGTGCCAGAAAACCATTATCATAAGTCTGACTGAACAGGAAGATCATGGAACCGTATAGGGTCGGGGAAAGGGCAGAGGCCATGGATATGGAGAGATAGAAAAACGCTATGTATCTTCCGGAATGCCCGTGGGGAGTGAGTTCACCTGCCATGGCAAAGGAAACACTGTAATAAACACCATAGGATGCACCTATGAACGAACCAAGAATGAGGAATATATAGAAATTGTGAAAGAAAGGGATCATGAATGTTGGAATGGCTGCAACTATGGCAGCTATCTCAAGTATCCTCACCCTCCCAAGTCTATGAGAAAAATGACCAACTACTATGGATGAAATTGCGGAAATAGATAATACGGTAATTCCAGCTATTCCCACAAGAAGATCCGGATTTGATGAATGTAAGACAGTTCGAAAAAAGAAAAGTTCGAAATAAGTAAGACCAGTAATGCCAGAAAATACAAAGAATGAACCTATGGCAAGAAGTGAAAAATTTGTATTTTCAATCTCTCTGAGAGATTTTTCTCTGGTGGTTTTTGGGGGTACTGTTCTCTGGCTCCGTCTGTCGTGCATTGCTATTACGAAGGCAGAACCTATTCCCGTTATCGTAATACCTATCATAATGGAATAAATGGATGAATCATACAGACCAGAGCTGAGAAGCGTGGAAGTTATTCCAAACCCCAGGGCAGAACCCGTGAGGGTGAATAGTCCATTAATTCCAGCTGATGTACCTCTATCTGTTTCATTTCCAATCTCTGCGATTACCGGTTGAATGGATCCCATGGAAATATTTGAAAATGCCTGAATTGAAACATAACCAGCAATCAGGAAGAGGAGTGATAATTTCGTTGTAGCCTCAAATAAGAGAGATATTACAACGCCTGAAATACCAACCAACGTTACTATACATCTCATTCCCAGTTTTTTCCTTATGTGATCAACCAGAAATCCGGATCCAAGATTTCCCAGTATTCCAAATGTGTTTCCGATGGACGCCGTCAATCCAAGAATAAAGGATGCAGATGCCAGGGAAATAAACAGGGATACCTGCGTAGGAAGGATCATCGTTTCATAGGATATCCACAGATAATTCACTCCAAGGTAGATCAGATTGTAGCCCAACATAAAGGAAAGTGGTTTCCTCCCTTTTTTAATCATATTTTCTGTTCCGCCTCCCTATTTTTAATATTCCTCTCTCTCTTTAATCTATGAATAAAAAATATGATCAGTATGAGGGAAAAGAAATAGAAAATGGCTGACATTTCGAAAACGATTGTGAAACCAAACCTGGAAGAAACAAATGATGCAAGTATCACTCCATAAAGAAGTGAAGCAATGGCGGAGGATTCACTAACAGAAATATTGTAATACGCCATGTATTTCCCCTCATTGTTCTTAGGAGAAAGATCGCTTGCCATTGCCTTAGAAACACTGAAAAATATCCCGAATCCCAATCCTATGAAAGACCCTACTATAATGAATGAAATTAGATTATTCAATAACGGAATCAATGCAGTTGAGATACCTGAAAGAATGGGAGCAAGGACCAGGAATCTGTTACGTCCATATCTATCAGCCAGTGGACCGAAGATCAGAGAGCCAAGAGCAGAGAAAAGGAGTACAACAACACCTGCTATGGCCACATCGGAAGATGGATTGATTATACTCAGAACATTTTCGAAGTAATAATATTCAAAAAAACTTAACCCGGTGATTCCAAGGAAGAACATTAAACTACCCGCCACAAGAATGAAGAAGGTTTCATATCCTCTCAGCGGAGTGAAAATCTCTCTACCTGCCTTCATAAAACCAAAGGGTTTCTTCTGGACAGGAGTTTCCTGGGAACGAATGGTAATGGTCGTAAACATTGCAGTTGCCATGAGGACAACCATCATAATTATTAAGGAATAACTGTATTCTCCTACAGAATTGAGATATCCTGTAACAGCAATTCCAGCGGCATTTCCGAGAAGCGTTATGAATCCATTGATACCGGCAGAGGTCCCTCTCTGATCATGTGTGATTAGATCAGGTAGCAATGGTTGGTATGAGCCCGATGAAATGTTCGTTCCAATCTGCATGGTTGCAAAGAGTATGAAAATCAGGTAGATTGTTCCTATGGAAAGCAATCCAAAGTAGAGCGATACAACTGCAACGACGGAACCAATTATAATGTAAGGCCCTCTCTTTCCCCAAAATAAGGGGTAGTTATCACTGAAAACTCCAGATAGAAGGGATATGATAACGCCGATGGTTACACCGAAGAATGCAACTAGCCCCAAGTAAAGTTCAGAAAGTGACTTTGGTTCTATGGCCTGAATCTGCATGGGAAGAATGAGACTTTCGTATGCCAGCCACAGGTAATTTGTACCAAAATGTATGGAATTCAGGGATAATAGAAACTTCAGTGATCTTGTTTTTTGCAATTCCTTTTTATATAAAGACGGAAGATTAAATGCTTTGCTTTTAATGAGAATATTTAATTCGAATTCATGTTTCTATTCACCGTTCGATTCCATCTTGAAAAGAAGATTCTATAAGTTCCTTTGTAAGATGAGGATAACGCTGCAGATAGTGTCACCCCATGATCCCCTAATGAGCTATTTGGAAGAAAGTAAGGATCCTATGGAACGAATAAAAGGGCGAAGAAAAAGGGAAAAATCCTTAAGTTTTTGAGGGATGTCACAAGAGGTACTTCAAAATTGGAGGAATGAGAAATATCAGGGATATTGATCCTATGATTCCAAAGGCAAGATTGAAATTGCCATAAATATCAAAGAGATACCCAACAATTAATGGAGACATGCTACCACCAATCTGGGAACTGAAATTTATAATACCACTGGAAGATGAAACTTTGTCATCACCTCCACTGACATCAGAGGCCATACTCATAGACGGTCCTGCATAAAGTCCATAGAAGAAGCCTGACGTGGATGATAGTATAAAAATAAGATCAATATTGAGATATGGCAGGAAGATCAGGGAAATTCCAATTAATGCAGACGGAACGATGGAAAATATGGGCTTACCCCTGGTATGACCTCGGGACAGGTACCCTCCAAGGGGAGATCCAACCAATCCACCGATGGCAGGTATCCAGGAAAGAGTATATGCGTTGGAGAATGAGCTGATGTGATCAAACACTATAAAGCTGCTGAATAGGGAAAGAAACCCTATATAGCTGAATCCTGCGGAAAATCTTATGAAGCAGACATAGACAATATCCCTGGAAATCTTACCAGCAGTTTTTTCTCTTGATTCTACAAGATCTTTCACGAAGAGCAAATTCAGGATACTCACTGCAATGAGAAGAGAGAAAATTATGATGAAGGGTGTTATTATGCTGATGCGAAACGTTTCCAGGACGAGGAATTCACCAAAGGATGCGCCCACAAAGAATCCGGTCTGGTATAATCCCACTGAGATAGCTCTCTCCCTGGATGGGGTCCACTTTTGAACTAGAGATGCATTTGTTATATAGATAAATGCGGAAAATGTTCCCAGCAGTGCCTGTATGATTATGAGATCTATGTAGGACTGCCTGAGTATGTAGATAAATGGAAAGGTTATGGTCAAAAGGATGAATGAAATTTTATTTAGCCTTGCAGTTCCCATCCGATCTGCAATGATTCCTGATGGTATCTGAAAGAGGGTGTACCCAAGCCAGTAGGCAGTTATGAGCAATGAACCGAGATAAACACTTATGCTCAAGGAAACAATGAGAAAGGGAAGCAGAACCGGGATGAAAAATCTCACGGTGGAATTGAGAATGAAAGAGATAAATGAACTCATAAGGATCTGAAACTGTTCTGACCTGTTCTCATGATTCTTCATTTTGTCAACACCATTACTCCGAAGTTAAAAAAAATAAGGAATTTTTTACTCATTTCAGGGAAATTTATGAGGTTTAAACATTTTCCAGTGGTTTGTTTACGGCGGAATCTCCCCAGATAAAAAGAATCAACCCGGCTATTATGGTTGTTATCCCGATGAACAGGAATCCCTTGAAGAATGACCAATCCACCACCAGAATGGGAAGTAATAGTGCACCTATGGCTCCTCCGATGTGACCTAGACCGTCACCCATGGCAAATCCGGAAGCCCTTCCATTTGTTGGATAACTTTCCGATGTGTACATATAGGCTATACCGAGGGTAAAAGCTAGGGCGTAGGATGCGAGGAAACCTCCAGTGGCAATTATTACCGAATCATATTTGGTGCCGAATAGAATCATCCCTATGAGCCATATGAAGGAACCCATAAGAATGATGTATTTTCTGTCAAATCTGTCTGCAATGCTATAGGCCATGATTGCCCCAATGGGATATCCGATAGCACCTATGGCAATGTAGAGTATGGATGAACCCACTGTAATGCCTGTATCAGAAAGAAGTGTGGTGGCATCACCAAGAAACGCATAATTTCCTATGTACCATAGACCCCACCATAATCCAAATATCAACATTCTCTTCCTGTAAGGAGGTTTCCACAGGTAAGAGAATGGTAATTTCTTGCTTGCTATCTCAATATTGGAGATATCCGCCTCAGTAACATCTTTCAAAGCAACCCCCTTCGAAACGGCATATTTTTCAAGATTTTCAACGACTTTTTCTGCCTGATCTATTTTTCCATGGGTTACAAGCCACCTAGGAGATCTTGGTAGTTCAGCTCTCAGAATTACTGCTATGACCGCGATGAGTCCACCTATGAAGAACAACCAGCGCCAGCCTGCAGCATCTGACGGTGTCACAAGGGCAAGTGCAACGAAGGGGGTAACAGCCTGACCCAAAATTCCAAGGAGAAATGTGACCTCTCCCATGTGACCTCTTCTCTTGGCCGGTGAGAATTCACCAATATAGGCTGGCATCAAATTCAGATCTGCACCAAGACCAAGTCCTGTGATGAACCTGAATATTATAAGCATATACAGATTCAGGGAACCTGCATCTCCAAAGGAGCCGCCGGCCATGAGAAGCATGGTTATGAGCAACATTGGATATCTTCCATATTTATCTGCGAAAAAGCCTATTATGTAAGACCCAAAAACATAACCAATAAGACCTATGGAAAGTGCAAGGAACAGGCTTTCAGACCCCGTAAGATTGAACTGTGGGCCAATAGCCGGCATTGCGAATCCTATATCGGAAATGTCATAAAAGGTAAAGAAGTAACCAACCCCTATGATTGCTAAAAATGACGCTGGAAGAGGCCATTTTTCAAATCTCTGCATCCTGGCAATAACGGAACGAACCCTATTTTCATCCGTGTTTTGATTTTCCATATTAATAAAATAACCCATTACTTTTAAATGTTTTGTCCGCTTGTCCTAAATTTAAGTATAATATTGCAGAATCCACCCCATTTATTGGAAAAATTGTTTCAAGTCACAATGATGAATTTAAAGTATCAGTAGTATCCCACCGATTCCGGACAGTACTGGACCGATCACAAACCCTCCCCCGAGGAAAAATATGATTATGCTCAGTACAAGGATAAGAACACCATTTTCAACCTTTCCTCTTCCTTTTTCTGCATGACCAGCATTATAAATAATTATTCCCAATACAATCCAGATGATTGGTATGATGGCAAGAATTATGGACCCTCCAATTATGGCGAGCCCTGCCGGGTTGAATAATATCAATGAACCTACACCTGCAAGACCTGCAATAAAAATCGCTAGAAATACGAGAATACCTGATATAACAGTGATAACTGCGCCTATCGTGGTGATGAAGTAACGAACATTTGCGTTTGAAGCCATGATATCATATCTGCATGTAGTATATAAATATATTTTTAATAAAATAGAACAATATATATTATTCTATTAGCACGAATATTCACAGATTATCTGGGCCAAACAGTGTCAAGTTAAAAAGCTTATTTGCATCGTATATGGGTAGATTGAAGGTTATGACAGGATTCGAATAGAAATAATTCAATGAAAATCTTAGGTGCTCAACATATGTCTTCCCAACATTTGAGGCAGATATTTCTGTTGTATTTATTGTCGTTTTAAGAACCTGGGAATTCAACGAAAAATTGTTTATATTTACTCTTTGAGCAAATTCTGGAAACGTTATATTTAGCATATATGTCCCAGGAATTAGCATGGTTGTATAAAAATGGAGAGAGGTATTATGACCCCCAGTTTCAAGGGAAAAACATTTTTCTTGCTGGTTAATGGGGTTGTAATAAACAGGTTTATCGTGGTAGCCTTTCTTCAGGAGAACCATACCATCCTGGAACGCCTCTATGCCGTAGTTCCCACTTTTGAATAATTTGTTCATGGATTCACACATTGTAAGGTAAGGACCCGTTGAGAAACCTTGGGAGAACCCTAAAGCGTATTGTATATTATTTGTAAATGTTAAATTTTGGAGTTCAATGGTCAGATTTTTGTTATAACCAAAAATTGTGTTAAATGCTTCCAAGCATGATAGGGCGGGGTCATGAACATCAAGATAGGGAAGATCATTCTGATAGATGACTCTAGAACAATCAGAAGGTATAAGATCGGTGACATTGACGTAATTATCATATTGTTGAATATCGGGATGTAGAATGTTCATGTTAAAAGGATTTGATGAATATCTGTTTACTGGACTATATGGCTGAAATACCAAGGCAAAAAGAACAACTGCGATGAATACGGAAATGGGCTGTTTTCTCCTTTTCACCTCCATTACCAATTTATGAAATAATCTCGTCTTCCTTCCCTTTGCACCTTCTTTGGGGTCAGTGGCATCATTTATTCGAATTGATTCAATTAACCCAATATATAGGAAGGGCGCTAATGTAACCGTATATTGATAATGATAAAATCCAGGATAAATATAGACGTTATAATTATTAAAAAAGGAGATCATTATAAAGGGTGTAAGGAATATCATCCATTTCCAAGACTTTATAGGTATAAACAAAAGGGGGGAAAAAATAAGAACTATAGTAATAACCTTGTTATCGATATTCTGAAAAAATATATCAAGAGGATTTCCAGAACTGATATGGAAATACCCACCAAGACTTCCCTTTTGTGCCAAATAATAGGGAGATTTAAATATGAGGAAATATGAAACTGAGAGAAATATTACAAAGATTAAAAAATTCACCACAGAATAATTGAAAATCTTTCGATCCATTTTTTTATTTTTAAATAATTTGTTATAAATACCGGTAAGAAGAATTAGGACCATTAAGATAGCGGGAAAAACCAGATATGGAAATCTGACTACTCCTGAGAGAAATAAGAAGATAGAAGAAGATATGTATTTTTCTTTGGTGAAAAGGTAAAATCCCATAAGGAAAAGAAAGATAAAAAAAGCCTGAAAATGAAAATCATAATAATTAACACCAGCAAGAGGAAAATACAGGAGATAGGAAATGGAAATGAGCATGGAAGAAAGACCATCGTGAGTATAGTTCTTGGCAATTTTATAAATGATCAGGGATGGTAGTCCCAGAAATATTTCCTGGATTATGAGCATTCCTGCTATTCCATCAATTAATATAAGGGGGCTGAAAAGAATTCTGAGGAGAGAAAAGCCTATCATATATTTCACATAGGCAAAATAATGGTAGTACAGTAGAGACTTCATGGTGAGTGATATTATTCCAGCATCAAAAACACTTTCCTGCATATTGTACATCAAAAGAATATCAATAACACTCCAGAAAAAAACAAAAATAATAAAGGCACAGAAGTTGATTAACTCGTAAGTTTCTATAGTTTTAATTGAAACAGTAATACCTTTGGTAATTCCTTTTAATTTCTGGAGTTTTTCCATTTCTTACCTTTAATTCTTCTACCTATATTATAATTCTCAAAATTTGCCATTCCAAATTCAAGATTGTCTATTAATCTGAGTTGGTTCTAATTTTTATCCTCTTGAGACTCAACCTTTTGCATTGTTCATTATTTCCTCAGTGGATGGATACTAAATGGGAGGAGTATAGGAATCCTTATTAAATTGTGGCTGAATGATTTTCGGTTGATCGGATTCCTTGATTATTCTGTGTTCTATAAATTCTTTGTTGATACTCTTGCCCCCTTTAAGGAATTTCATGTGATAATTGTATATCTCTTCCCAAAAATTTTCATAATCGTGAGCTTCCTTGTATTTGTGATAAATACCGGAAAGTTGAGAATTCTCGCTTGAAAGGTCAAAACTTGAGTAATCTTTGGTTGGTTGCAAATATCTTTTAGTTTTCATTTTATTAAAAAAATTCTCCGGGAATATGGAGTAATATTTGAATATGGGTCTTGGAAGGTAGATATATCTCTCCGGCAATCCGCTACTGATCTTTCTGCCTTCCAATATAGACCTCAGTATTCTGCTCTTAACCCTTTTTCTGGTCCTTGAATCCATGAGATCCTTAAGGGTATATTTAAACCCCATTGTATTCGCATCATATAGTACTTTTATATCTCTTCTATTTTTTGAGAATCTTACCCTGAATTCTTCATTAAAGAGGATCTTGCTTCCCAGAATCTGATAGTAAGGAAACGAGAATACTTCGTCCCTTGGATATATATCCGGTAAGCTCCTTATGAAAGGGATGTTTTCTTCAGGGATGATTTCATTCGCATCAATTTCAAATATGTATGTGCCCTTGCATCTGTACCTTACCATATTCAACGCATTTTTTAAAGCCGAGCCGTCGAAGCTTTTCTGATCCCATTTATCCCTGAATAACTGTATTCGTGAGTCCTGTTGGGATAGTGTTTCAAGAACTTCGTAGGTTTTGTCTTCCGAAAAACCATCGGATATGAGGAATTCATCACAGAGTGGCAGAGCGGACTTTATGGCTTCAACAAAGGGATATCCGGATGAAATACCATTTCTAATAGCCATGAAGCAGGAAATCATTGAAACTTTATATTAATGTATATCTTAAACTTTTTAGCCCTCCTATGGACAACACATTTCTTATTCCTCATTAAAAAGTATAATGAAAGTAACGTTTAGATGTTAAGCAATTCATATTTATAAAAGCAAACTATACTAATCCATGGCAAAGAAAGAAGAGTTTACAGACGAACATGAACGCGTTGCATCAGATCTCAGATTTCTAGTCTCAGGTCTTCAGAGGGATGAGTTGGATTTGGACCTGTTTGATAGGATGGAAAACAGGCTCAAAAATCATATGTATGACGAGGAAAATTTCATTTTTAAAAAAATAGAAAAACGATATGAACTTGGAAACGAAATTGCCGGTTTTGAGACGGAACATGCTGCCATGTGGAGGCTTATTGATCTGATACATGATGAAATCAATACAGGTCATCACGTAAAAATTAAGAAATATTTTGATGAGCTCAGTGATATTTTCAGAGAACATAATACAAGAGAAGAACGTTATGTCTATTCGAAATTGGGTGAATATGAGTCAGTTACAGAAAGGGAAAGACCGAGAAACTGGATCTGCAACAGACTTAACAGGAGAACGGCTTGAATATCCCAATGAACAGAAAATGTGTTTTCCCTCAAACCTGACTCTTTAAGTTTTTGCTGCAAATCTTATTATAAAGGAATGTTAAAGCATATATCTCTTGATTCTATTTAGTTGACATGGTTAAGACTGAGAACTTCTATAAGCTCAAGCTGAATGATATTCAAAATAGAAATTTAAAGAAAACCGATTCTGAAGAGGAGAGATGGAGAAATACAACCTTAAGAAAATGGAATGAGAAGACTGATTATAAAGAAAAGGAATACACGAATTCATCGAGTATAGAAATTAAGGATCTTTACACTTCCGGAGATCTACCGGAAAATATGGAATCCTACCTGGGTTTTCCTGGAGAATATCCCTTTACCAGGGGTGTTTATCCCAACATGTACAGGGGTAAGTACTGGACAATGAGAATGTTCTCTGGATTCGGAACCCCTGAAGATACAAATAAAAGACTCAAGTATCTCATAAATCATGGGGAAACTGGTCTCAGTATTGCATTTGACATGCCCACCCTTTATGCATATGATTGTGATAACAAACGCGCAGAGGGTGAAATTGGAAAATGTGGCGTAAATGTGACTTCCCTGAAGGATATGGAAGTCATATTCGACGGGATTGACCTTTCTAAGGTAACCACTTCAATGACCATAAACGCACCTGCTGCAGTAATAACAGCAATGTATTTTGCCATCGCAGAAAAACAGGGACTTGACCTGAGTCAGGTGGGTGGAACAGTTCAGGCAGATATATTAAAGGAATATATAGCCCAAAAGGAATGGATATATCCCCCTGAAGCTCATCTGAGAATTATTAAGGACATGATGGTATACTGCACAAAAAAGGTTCCTAAATGGAACTATATAAGTATTTCAGGATATCATATCAGGGAGGCGGGAGCAAGTGCAGTGCAGGAGCTTGTATTTACCCTTGCAGATGGATTCTACTACGTTGATATGGGAATCAAGGCAGGATTGGATCCAAATAAGTTTTCCCCGAGATTATCCTTTTTCTTTAACTCCTCCATCAATTTCTTTGAGGAGATTGCCAAGATGAGGGCCGCCAGGAGGATATGGGCAACGGTTCTGAAAGAGAAGTTCAATGTGACCGATCCAAGGGCCCAGATGCTAAGATTCCATACCCAGACATCCGGCTACACACTGACATGGCAGCAACCCATGAATAATATAATCAGGACCACAGTGGAAGCCATGGCAGCAGTACTTGGTGGGACTCAGAGTTTACATACAAATTCCTACGATGAGGCAATGGCGTTACCTTCAGAGGAGGCGGTAAAAATAGCCCTTAGAACGCAGCAGATTCTGGCTGAAGAAACCGGTATTACCGATACAATAGATCCACTTGCTGGTTCCTATTATATAGAATCACTAACCAACAAAATTGAGGAGGAAGCTTACAGGTATTTTGACAGGATAGAATCAATGGGTGGCATCTTAAGTGCAGTTAAAAATGGATATATCCAGAGAGAAATAGCAGCAACTTCATACAGAAGGCAGAAAAGATTAGAGGAAAACAGGGAAATAATGGTAGGTGTGAACAGCCATGTGGATGAAAACGAAAAACCAATAAACATATTGAAGATCTCCAGAAAGGCTGAAGAAATACAGCTGAATAGACTTAAAGAAGTCAAGGAACATCGGGATGAAGAGCAGGTAAAGAAGAAATTGGATGACCTGAGAAGGGCGTTTAAGGATGAAAGCGTGAATATTATGCCCTATTTAATAGAAGCAGCAAGGGCCTATGCAACTATTGAGGAAATTTCCAACGTAGGGAGGGAGATTTATGGTGGATGGAAAGAGCCAATTATTGTTTAAGGATAAACCAATAAAGGTTTTACTGGCAAAGCCAGGGATTGATGGTCACGACAGGGGAGTGTTAGTACTGGCAAAGGCCTTCAGGGATGCGGGGATGGAGGTACTCTATGCCGGACTCCTTCCAACTCCTGAAGAGGTCATAGACACAGCAGTTAACGAAGACGTGGATGTAATTGCAATGAGCCTTCTGAATGGAGCCCATATGACCGTTTTTAGGAAGGTTGCAGAGCTGATGAGGGAGAGAGGAATTGATGATATTTCACTTGTGGGGGGTGGAACCATTCCTGATGAGGATAAACCTGAATTGGAAAAGTTGGGCATAACTGGTAACTACGGTCCAGGAACACCTCTGTCCACCATTATTAACCATGTAACTGAAAGGGCTGCAGAAGCCAGAAAAATGAAATTAAGGTGAGTTTACGGATATAGATCAGCTCATTGTTAGAATACGGGAAGGAGATAAATCAGCCATTGCCCGTGGCATATCACTTGCTGAGGGTGCGGGAAAGGATCTAAAAAAAGAGTTGCTGAGGAAACTTTATCCCCATACCGGAAAATCACAGGTAGTTGGTATAACAGGTCCACCTGGAATTGGAAAAAGTACACTTATAGGAAATTTATCATCTCTGCTTGCAGAATCAGGAAATAGGGTTTCCATACTGGCCATAGATGCTTCCAGCCCTTATACAGGTGGATCACTTTTGGGTAATCGAATCAGGATGCAGGAATCTCTATGGAAAAGTGGTATCTACATGAGAAGCCTGGCAAATAGGGGTTACAAAGGAGGATTATCCGATTCAGCACTGGGCGCCGTAAGCATTTTAGATGCTTCAGGCAGTGATTTTATTATTATTGAAACGGTTGGAGCAGGACAGGCTGATCTGGATATCATGAATCTTGCAGATACAACGGTACTAGTCCTGGCTCCAGGACTTGGTGACCAGATACAGGCCATTAAGGCCGGTATAATGGAAATAGCAGATATATTTGTTGTCAACAAGATGGATAGGGAAGGATCCTATTTTGCCATGAAGGACATTGAAGAAACTCTCTCCCTGGATGAACGCAGGAAATTCAAAAGGGAGGTGGTTGGGGCAACCAATGCCGATCTTGAAAGTTACCGGGATCTTCTTGAGGCAATTAATAGGCACAGAGATTTTCTAAAGGGAGAAGATCAGATGGGCAAAAAAAGGCTGGAGTATGGATTGAAGTGGGTACTGGAAACTGAGCTGAACGAAAAAATTATTGAACCCATTGTCAGGAGTTTTCATGAAAACAGTTTGCTGGAAGATTCCAAAACGAATTTTTATGAGAAGGTTGAGAATTTGCTTGAAAATATTGACCTAACTGATATAATTGAGGAATTAACCAATAGGACTGATGATTGATACATGATTTCTGATCTTATTCTTTGATCACCCTCTTAATTGGACCTGCCCTTTCTCTGACAAGTGGAAAGCATGCATATTTCCTCCCAAAAGAACTGAGTTTTACAGCTTCCCTTAAACTCCAAGGGATAACATAATAATTTTAGGTTTGAAATATCATAAATAGATCACTAATTTCCCGAACTCCTGTCCTTATAACTACTATGCTGTGATGAGAAAATCGATGCACTTCTATTTTTCTTCTTTATTCTGGACCGGGAGATTCTTGGATACCGAGTGATAATTAAACAGGCTCAATACTCTTAATCCTGCTTCTCTTGAATGTCCTAACTGCATTCCTGAGGTGGCAGTATGCGGTGATGTATTTTCTCTTCCTTTCCCTGATGTCTATGATTCTTTCAGTTTTCACCGTTGATCTATCCTGGTACGTGATCTTATAGCTCTTTCCCACAATCAGCTTTGTTCTATGACCTCTCTCTGCTCTTCGACCCATGTCATCCATGGGGTAATTCTCGTTAAACCATGCGACTGTTTCTTCCGGAGATCCGGATTGAAGCATGTTCTTTGTGAGTGCCCTCTCAAGCAGTATGCTTCTTCCTGATCGGATAAGGGTTCCCATGTTCCCGAATGTACCCTCGCATGCGTTTGTGGTAATCTCCTTCCCGGAAAACATCTTCTGCAGAAGGCCTGTGATCCACCTCATCTCCTGAGGTCCATTCTCAACAGCTCCCTTGTATATCAGCCTGGCAGGATCACTTATCCTGACTTTCCTCTCGCTGGCCTTCTTTGATCCCGGATTATCCTTTATTGGTTCCCCAAGAAGGGCAAGGGAAAGATCATTGACCTGTTCCTTCAGCAATGAAAACGATCTCCATGCGTTCACGATCTTTTTCTTCACCGATCTGTTTATTCGCCTCCTGTATCCCTCCTTAAGCGCTGAAAGAACATCTCCTATCTCTTTTACCAGGGATTCTGTATCAGATTTCCTTCTTTTCAGTTCTTTCAGGGCTGCATTGAGGTCCCGCAGTTTAGCAGCCATGACGAAGTCGACCCTTCCCTTGGCATTCCAGTCCACAGATCTGACCTGATCCAGACAGTTGTGAGCGATTTTCCTGACCTCGTCCTCCGTCATCCTTCTCATGGGATTCCTGTGTGTGACGCCCTTGAGGCCTGAATACAGTTCCATAACACCTGGAGGGAGCAATGAGGATTCGTCCCTCTTTACCGTCACGGATGAGAATGCATCCGTTCTAAGGTGAAGTGTGAACCACTCTTCCCTGTGGAAATATATGAACACATCGCCCCAGATACGATGGCTCTGCAGTATTATTATTGCCTTTTTATTCCACTTTTCAAGTATCCTGTGGGCAACGCTCATCTTCATGTCCATGAGGAAGATGATCCTGTCGGCGTGGATCTGTGCCTCCAGTGTATTGAAGAATTCATCCAGACCATCGCCAGAATCCTCGTTTCCAAGATTCCCGAATTTCAGGTCACCGGAAACACCAAGCATCAGTCCCTTGTGCCCTTTGTACATCATGTCTATGGTTACTATGCCGTATCTGGTACCATCATATTCAATGGTATCCGGTTTGCCATTCCTGGAATAATGTATCTCAGGTAAAGACATCCTCATCTCGTTGAAGAGATCCGATCCCAGGCCGTAAAGGGATGCTGTTCCTTCAGAAGAGGTGCTGTGCACATATGACAGGAATGCAGTCAACTCCTTCCTGTACCTGAATGTGACAAGCTCGAATGTGTTGTATAACGACATCTTCCTCCTGCATTTCATACAGAGGAATTCCTTTGTGCCGGGTCCATTCTTCCCGTCCATGACAAGAGGGAAATAGCAGAACCTGCAGCTGAAATCACCGTACTTTTCCATGATCATGGAGGCGATGGTGTCATAGTCAAGCATTGGATCCATACAGAGCAGATATTCTGATCGTCTCTGCATCTCATCATCCGGAATATTGAGGTTCCAGTGCTGTCCATTGGTGCGGGAATTCAGGTCTCTTACAGGAGCCTTGTAATCTATCTGATAATCCATCAGTCCTCTTTCTCTTCGCTCCCTGGATCAAGCCTTACAGCTCTCACCCTCTTGCCAATCCAGTGCTTCGGAACCAGTATCTTTGCAGAGGTGGCATGCTGTGTCACAACCTTCTCTATTACCTCGTATCCCTCCATCCTGATCTCCATCGGTTTCTCCGAAATCTTCTTTTTCATATTGCAATAATATTGCAATCACCATTATAAAGTTTTGCATTATGAAAGCCGGCAAACAAAGATAAAATAGAAGATCATGAGACACAATTCATATCGATCGAAATTCTATGGAAGAAGTATATAAGGGATCACTCGGTATCCAAGAATCTCCTGGACCGGCTGTTAATAGTGATACTATTAATACTATATACTGATAGCTATCAGTGTAAGGTATATATACTATCTTTAATTACACTACAAATGGAAGAAGAAAAACTACTCTACTTTCTATCAAAAAAGCTTGTTATAGACCCATCTGCTAGTGTCGCTTTCAATGTGCAGTTTTATCCAAGTAATGCTAACCTTTTATTTGATGCTGTAGTAAAAAATGGAAATGAGACTATATATGTTGAAATAAAAAGGCGAATTTCACTCGAGAGTATTTTCCGATTTAATTCCTACAAGGATCTTGTGGATCAACAAGAGGTGGCTAGGGCGAAGTTTGTCTTTCTCGCTGTTTTTGTGGGAAATGATATTAGAGATATTGCTAAGAAGCTGAAAATTATAATCATCGAACTACCCGCTTCCTCATTGAGCGAAGTGACATATGAAAATCCAAGATACTCTCCTTCCAAGATAACTTCAAAAAGATCGTTTGATGTAATTTACCAAATGCTTTCATCAGGACCGTCTACCATAATGGCCATATCGCAAGCGTCCGGTGTCTCTTATGGCTGGACGCATGGAATTGTAACCAGATTAATAGAAATCGGTATTGTCGAAAGGAAATTTGGTCTTTATAAAGTTGCAGATGTTAATAAATTGCTGGATTCAATTGCGTATGAGAGGCCAATAGGTTCTATTACCTCAAGAGAATATTGGACAGATTCGGACGATATCCTGAAATTCGCTAGGGATGTATCTTCCATGGCCAAGATAAAGGGAGAAAGAGTTGCTTTTATGGGCCCGACAGCTTCCATTTTATACGACCCATATTATGTCAAATCAGATACTTTATATGTATATATGGAGCCTCGTCAGATAGTTAGCCTTGCGGATGAACTTCACCTGAGAAGATCTGGAAACCTTAAAGTGTTAGTATATTTACCTGACAGGGATGTATTTTCTGATTCTAAAAAGCTCGACGGAGTCACTCTTACGTCACAAAAACAACTTTTACTTGATCTAGCGTCATTTGGCGTTCTGTACAGGGAATTATTCAAGAGGAGGGTGGAAAGAATTGGCATTGAGTAGTATAAGCTAAAAAATCATAGAAGAGTCTAGGCTAGAAATGGAAGATATGTTTGATTGGGGCACGGCAAAATTTGGCTTGGAAAATTGGCCGAAAATGTGGATAGTTGGAGGCTGGGCTGTGGATGTTTATAATCCGTGGTTCGGGTCTCGTGATATCGATATCATGGCAAAATCAAAAGTCGTTTCAGAACTGAAGAGATACCTTTATTCTGAGAGAAGCTACAAAAAATATAAGGGACCAGATGGGGTAATGCGATTTTACAAGGAAGTTGGAAGAGAGCAGATAGAAATAGACTTTATAAAATCCAAGCAAAGCTTTCAGGGAACTGATGATATTATGTCCGTAGAAATTTCTCCTGAGAATTCCGAGAATTTGCACCTAAAAAGGAATAAGATTATTATAGTACCAAACCGATCAATTCTACTGGGAATGAAGATCAAAGCGGTGTGGGACAGAAATTATATGCTTAAGGCAGGTAAATACTACAACCATTCATATGTGGAAGATAAGATTTCAAAGGATTATGGAGATATAATTGCACTTTTGGACGATAAATACATACGAAATAAACCTTTGAATCTCCAATATTTGCACGATGAAATTCTCTCCAAAGATTATTTAAAGAAACTCTTGAAATCACTCACGCCGCACGATTTTCAAGGTTTTAATTACCGGTCTTTGGATCCCGATGATTGTAAAGAATTAATCGACCGACTCTTATCCATCGCATAATGTTGTGAAATTTTTTTAATTGTACGTTTGAGCAACATACATTTTAAATAATTTATTGATATAATTCATTCATGACAACTGTATATGAACCGTTGAAGTTTATGGCAGATGAGTTTGTGAGAAATGCAAATGAAAGAGCAAAGGAGGTTCTCTCCTATCTCTATCCTCCCATCAGGATGTACGAGGAGAACGGAGAGATCGTAATAGAGGCGGACATGCCGGGTTTTGAAAAGAAGGATATCAAGGTCACAACAGGCAAAATGTCCGTTGAAATATCTGCCTCCAGAAAAACACCTGACAACGTAAATATGTTACTGGATCAGAGACCAGATAAAATATGGAAATCTGTTAAACTTCCTGTAGAATTGGAGAACGATGGAGTCTTTTCTGCCAAGTATACTGCTGGGGTTCTTGTTATAAGAGCACCAATAAAAGGTCTGAAAACACTTAAAGTAGAATAGATCATTTTTTTTATAAAGCAAACATTTTTAAGGTCATACAATATATACTATTATGGATATCACAATAATGATGAATATGGTTGCCCTAAATGCCATACCTGCGACCAGTTCGTCTTCTAATACCGTATCAAGCGTGCTAAGTAACCCCATATTTGAATTGTTTCTGATATTCATTGATGGACTTCTTTTTGGCCTTGGTATAAAGAAGGGAGTTTGGTCTGTTATACTGTTAATACTTGCTGTTATGCTGGCTGAATACATAAATTTCTCAGTTTTGCCAAAGGCATCACTCACAACGTTCTATAATGACGTAAAGGCCCACGTGGTATATATTTTAACAAATATAAACAAGATTATACCATTTTCAAACATTGGAGCAATTTCAGTCTCACTGATTCTCTTCGTTGTAGGACTAATTATCGGATATTTAAAAGGATAAATATCTACACAAAAAGAATATTTTTATTATTTTATACATTTATCTTGAATTAGTTTCAATAGTTGAGGAAAAGTTTTATATCCTGTTTTAAATTGATTTGATGATAACATGCCATTTATTAACATCAGAAAACCAAAAGGTTTAGAAAGTCTTTCTCCCGACGAACTGGAGAACCTAATACAGCAGACAAAAACTGAAATATCCCTTCTCGAGAAGGATAATGAAAGAAGACAGGAAAAATTCAATACATTGATGAGGGAAGGAAGTAAGGTATCTGGATCTAAGAGAGTTCAAATTGCCAAGGAGCTTGAAACTCTAGAAAGAAAGATTCACTCCAATGAAAAAGAGATTTCCACGCGAACAAAGAGGATAGAATTAATAGAGGAAGTTAAGGAATCGAAAACCTCGGTTTCACCCAGCAGCGTGGATACCATATTATCAAATACAAATACCGCCGCGATAAGAAACGAGATATTAATAACGAAAACGAAGAAAAAGGTTGAAAATCAGAAAACAGATGATCTTCTCAATACTGTAAGGGATTTACAGATAGACGATGATGAAGGAACCTCAGTATTGGGCAGCAAATACATGGAAATGTTCAAGGAGATGGACAGAAATGATAATACCCTAAAACCCGGGAAAATAAATAAGGAAAAGAAAACCGACACAAATGAGGACGAGGACGAGCAAAATCAGGTCAAAGGGGAGTGATGGTTCTGGATTCAGATTACCTTCAGATAGGCGGGATTAAAAAGATAATTTCAGAGCACATCAAATTAGAATCGATGGCGGAGGAAAAGGGGAAATTGAAGGAGAGTACCCTGTATTGCGAAAAAATTATCTCAAACCTGAAGATGTTAAAGAAACTTGACAGTAACAGTCCATCCTATGACAATCTGATTGCCTCATGGGAGAAGAGAAAAACCGAATTGTTGAATTCAAATGATATTACTAAATCTGTAAGGGAAAAAAATAAAACAGTCAAATCGGATGGAAAGGGCCTTATTGGGCAGATGGAAAAGGAATTCAGGGAAAGGATACTGTCATTAATAAGCGATTCTAAGGTAAAGTGGTCTGAAATTGGAGGTTTGGAGGAACAAAAAAACACCATTAAGGAAGCAGTTTTCTTTGCAATGGCCCAACCGGATCTGGACGTGAAGGTACCAAACCTGAAAAATATACTGCTTTTTGGTCCACCTGGAACAGGAAAAACAACCATCGCAAAGGCAATCAGTTCAAATATCGATGCAACTTTCTTTAATGTGCCTGTGTCTGAGTTGATGTCCAGGTATGTGGGAGATTCTGAAAGGATTGTTTCCTCCTTGTACGGCGTAGCAAGAGAGAAATCACCTGCTGTTGTCTTCCTTGATGAAATTGAATCCCTACTAAGGCAGAGAGGTGATGGAAATAAAAATGCAGGAGCCGTATTGCAGCAATTTCTTGCCCAATTGGACGGATTTTCAACCGATGAAAGCTTTGTCATGACCGTTGCAGCCACGAACGTACCCTGGGAACTGGATCAGGCCATTCTATCAAGATTTGAAAAGCGTATCTATATCGGACTTCCTGACGTGGAGACAAGAAAAAAGATTTTGGAGATACATACCTTAAAAAAGGGTTATCAGGTAGAAACGTCAATTCAATCCATTGCCGAAAAAACAACCGATTTTTCAGGAAGAGATCTCTCATTCCTGTGTTCAGAGGCAATAAGAAATATGTTGCGAAGAACCAATAGGGATCTCATGAAAGATACTGACAGGGTAATAGGCGGAGGTGAAAAGGTTACCTACCGTGTAAATCCCATAGAAGATAGGGACTTTTATGATGCATTATTGAAGATAAAGCCAGCCACGAACAATGAAATGAACAAAAAATACCAGGACTGGAGAGAAGAATTTGCAAACAATTGATGATTGATATGGCCAAGAAAGATGATTTTGATATCCTCGTGCAGAATTTAGCATATTACCGAGGCGACAGAGGCAAAACAGAAGCATTCATGAAGAAATTCCTGGGACTATGGTCTTCATATGGAGACAGGAAGTTTTTGGGAAAAAAGGGAAAAAGAATCCTTTCTGAAAAACTGAAGGAGTTGTATGTAATGATGGATGTATCTAGGGAAAGAATTGAAGAACTTCAAAAAATGATAGATCAAAATGAAAAAAGCTCTGCAGAAATGGATAGAATCAAGAATATCAGGGCTCAGGATTCCATAAAAGCTGAGAAGATAAAATTCAACCAACTGGAGGAACGATATAAATTCATGTCCATGCTCCACTCAATAAATGAGTTGATGTCCGGAAAGGATGCCAAATTTGTTAAATCCCTGGATAAGACCCTTAAAAATAGGAAAGTTGTCATCTCATTTCAGGATGCCATTAAGGATGAGATGAATGACCATGGAAAGATAATGGGAGAAATGGATAAACTGGAACTCTATTTTGAAACACTTTCTGACAGTTCTGGTGTTAAGATGGGAGATGCCTCAAACGAAAAGAACAATGAAAAACCTCTGTTCAATGAAGATTCAACAGCTGTAAATATGGATAGTGAGGATAACAAAGATGATGAAAAGGATACAGATATTGGGGTGGCCTAGAAATGAGCATATTCAATAAGAAAAGTAGGGAGGAACTTGAAGTGGAAACCCAGATGAACATTAAACTCCTGAAGAAAAAGGCAGAGGATTATGCCAAGAAGTGCGATTCAATGGCAGAAAAATATGATTCCCAGGTCCAGGCTGCCAGATCCATTAGAAATAAAAGCTTGGAGGAGACCTTTGAGGAAAAGGCAAAAAACTTGAGATTACAGGCTTCCAAGATTCGATCCTTTGTCCTCATTATTGACGATATTGGAATGATGAAGGATCAATCATCCCTGATGAACAGTTTTGCGGACACGATGAAGATTTACGTTAAAACAATCAGCAAAGGCCAGTCTAATCCACAGTGGATGTCCCAAATGGAAGCACAGCTTGATAAGGCAGTGAATGAAAGTGAACGTGTTGGGGATTTATTTGGAGGTCTGTTGCAGGATGTGGGAACGAATCTCAATATGGAGTTTGATTCCATTTCAAAAGGAGAAAATGCAGGCAAGAATCCAGCATCAGAAGAAGAACCAAAACTCGCTGCCGATAAGATAGATGATGTGGAAAAAAGGCTGAGAGAAAAATTGAAAAATATGGATGAAAGGGAAAAAGAGGAATCATGAATGCCTGAAGAGCAGGGCCTGGAGAAATATAAAAATCGGTTAAGGATCATTTTAAGTGAAGGACAGGAAAATGGAACGAAAATTAAAAGACTAAAGTCTCTTGCACACGATCTCGTTGATAATTCAAAAAATATGGATCGAGAGAACAGAAAATACATGCTTTTTTTAGCAGAGGAATGCGTTGAGGAAATAGAAAAATTACAGAAAAAAGAGGAAAACTCCATCGTAAAAAAGGATGTAAAGGCAAATCAGCATACTGGAGATCTGTTACAAAATAATGATGCAAAGGAGTTTGTTAAGAAACTGAATCCCGCGATTTTTCAAACGGATTTTGATCACATAGCTGGTCTCGATGACGTGAAGAGAATAATAATTAATCAGGTGATCAAAGCAGGAGAGAATCCAGATATTGCAAAGATGTACGGTATTATGGGCAGGAACATTTTGCTCTTTGGTCCACCGGGAACAGGAAAAACCAGCATTGCCCAGGCAATTTCAAATAAGACCCAATTTCCCATGGTTACCATTACCCCATCATACATTCTTGATAATAAATTTGGAGAGTTTGAAAAAAACATAAAATCCCTGTTTACCGGGGCGGAGTTAATTAAGCCCATAATCATTTTTTTTGACGAGTTTGAATCTCTTGCCCCAAGGAGAACAAGCATTAATTCTTCGTATATGAAGAGGGCAGTTCCTGAAATGTTGAGACAGATGACTGATATGAGGAAAAAATCTGATGGTGGAATAATCCTCATTGGTGCCACAAACAATCCATGGGACATTGATGATGCTATGTTGAATCCTGAACGATTCGATACCAAGATTTACGTTCCGCCACCCGATGATTTAGCCCGCGCTTCCCTATTCAGGATATTCCTTTCAGAATTGAAAGCCTCAGGTGAAATTAATTATGAAGAGCTCGGCAGGCTCTCAGAGGGTTTTACGGGAGCCGATATAAAATACATATGCAGAAACGCAGCGGAGAATGTGTTTTCAGACGTGATAGAAAAACATGAGGTCAGGGATATAACGCAAATTGACGTGGTTAATGCAATGGAAAGAGCCCCCAAATCCATAACCATGGATCTTCTGGGTAAATACGATAAATTTAGGGATAAATTCCACATTTAATTACGAAAAATATAGTGCCAATGGTAATGAAAAAAAATAATATGTTTAACTATTCGTTTGTTTTCAGATTTAGTGAGAATTCTAATCGTAATAAAAACACTGACGACCTCTTGAAAAATATTTTTCCAAAGAAGTCTTAATTATTTTTAATAAATGCGTTTGGTCTCAACGTCATCCACTTATCGTTGCCTCAATTCCATCCTATCGATCTCATGGACATACCATTCTGGAAATCGTAAGAGTTCAGTGTTCTGAAGTTCACTGGAATCACTAATACGAACCGAAAGATCCTTGTATAAGAAGAGCATTATAATATTATAGAAGGTTTCTAATAACCGCAAAAGTGGAATCTTTCAATTCATTGACTCTTGATGGAAAATTCGTATTCATCTGTGTTGGGGGAAACCTGTTAAGTTAGGATTCTCCAAGAAATCGATGTTTTTAGAAATCGTCCATAGTAACATTCAAGAAGGTATCCAGCGGGTTCCGATCAGAGAGGGGTGTAAGGGGCTTCGCGAGGGTATACAGCATTTTTGAATCGGACAGAAAGAAAGGAAAACTTCCATTCAGGGCTAATCCCGGATAACTTCAGATGGTTGAACTCTTACCGGAGATCCGAAGAGTAAAGGATAATCCGGTAATACACATCCGGTTCAGAGTTTTCAGAATGACCGGTTCCATTGGTGAGTTTGCCAAAGTTCCAGAAATTGTATAATGCAGAAGTGTGAGGGTTGTATCCTGGAATAGGGCGAGAAGTTTTATGGTTTTTTTGGGAACTTTTCCAAATTGCACAATTCTTCTATTGATCTTGTGATAACAGTTCTATCCAGATTCATTTCTTTTGATATCACCTCTAGATAAGAAGCCAAATTGAACACGATTTCTTCCCTATGGTATTAAGATGTTTTGGACGAAAAGGATATGTATAAGATTATTGATACCTATCTATGCGTGTAGCCAGAAAGAAATTCGTGTTTAGGGCTTCTCATTCTGCTCCAGCCAAAGAGAAATCATTGGACGATAAAATAAATGAGGGTCATTTTTACATAGGTCAGCCAAAGGACTGGAATAAACATGTTGGACGCTAAATGCATTGATGTGTGATTTCACTACAGAATGATAGTCAATAATTTGCTTATCGGTTTAACAATTTTCCTTATAGCCTTAACAAGCGTGCTGATTGTATTAACGTTTTTCCTAGTATACTATTCAGCTAAAGCACTCAGAGTTATTGGTCACACAGACGAATTAATCAAGATTGGGATTGGCGGTGCATTCTCTTGGGTGGTGGAACTTGAAAATTCATGCTTTAACAATTTTGAGGAATTGAGAAAACAAATAGGGTTGAAGCCTGAAATATGGACCTTAACTGAAAGTAGCGAGGGCAATTTTAAATTGAGCTATTACTTACATTCAGAGAGTGATTTAGAAAAACTACTTCTGGATTATGCAAACCCAGAATGCATTGACACAATCAAGAAACAGGTGAGCTTTTTCAGAAAATTATGAATCCCAAACCTTGGAGACAAAGATTCCATCTTTCCAAAATCAATTAGGTTACATGCTCTCTTATCCTGATACTGTCTGATCAATCATTCAAATAATGCATTCTCCTAACATGATTTCCTATATTCTGAAATCTAAAACATATACAGAATCACTATGTAAATCTGAATCGTTTTAACATTAACCAAGAACCCTTTTAGTGAACAGTTCTGGTTTCAGTCCAAGGGTTTCTGCCAGTTCCCTGACTTTCTTTGGTATTTCTGCCATTATTGTTCTGTCAGGTATATTTTTGATAACTGCAGCAATGCGTCTTTCACACTTATTCTTGTATTGATCTTCTTGCTCTTAAGCAACTTGAGTATCCTGTAATACGCCACGAGGGATATGAATGATGCGAACACATATCCTCTCAAAGTATCATCATCCCTGAGATAGGGTGTATCCACCTGTAAAAGGTTCTTGAAAACATCAAAAGCCTCTTCCACATCGTTCCTGAACTTGTACAGCTCAAATATTCTCTGTGGTTTCTCCCTTACGTTGGTGATGAGA
>JAJYRA010000060.1 GCA_021794355.1 Thermoplasmata archaeon
TCTCCCGGCGTTTCTGCAATAAGTTTAATCATTCTATTAATATAATGTATTCATTATATAAAGATCTTTCGGTTCATTGTACGCTGCTTCTAAAGATCCGTGCACTTTAGACTGACCTGTTACGATTAGGATCATTAATAGATCTCAAGTGACCAAGACTCGGAAATTTAGGGGCTCAATCATATATCTGGTGCAGGGAAGTATGGGTTTATCCAGAATAGAATTAAGAGAACCACATTTTTTATAAAGATCAGTGGCAAAAAGGTTATTATGATTGAAGTATAACATACTTTTAATGGACAAAGATCAATCCAATTTCCCGGCCATGATATCTATCAGACCCCTCATATTTACAGCAGTGCCCTTAAGGGATAATAAGACTGGTGATCCAGATCATGACAGGAAGATAGAAATGAAAGTACAATCTAAAATAGATGAGGTTGCAGATTACCTTCAAGATTACAAGAGGCTTACTGCCATAAATATACCCGAATTGGTGGAGGAAAATCATGAAGGAAAACCCAGATATAACAGTATATACACAAGGAGGATGGCCAGAGGCATCGCAGATAGGATAGGAAAGGATGCTATCATAAATAAGGTAGTGGCTCACCTGGAATCTTACGATGACTTTGTTAACTGGATCGTGGAAACGGATTCTCTCGGAATAGGAAACATGGTTTTTGTTGGAGGCAACACAAGACACCACAGGTATTCTGGACCTGGGGTTTCTGACGCAAATCTCTTGGCGGATCATCTCAGGAAGAAATTGAAACTTCGAGATCTCACCATCGGAAACATATGCCTTCCTGAGAGATCAGGAGAAGCCAGAAGGATGTTGTATAAGACCATATCCGGTGCAAAATTCTTCACCACACAGATGATCTTCGAAAACAACCATTCCGTCCAGCTCATAGAAGAATATGGGAAACTCTGTGAAAAAGCTGGTGTTAACCCTGCCACCATAATTTTCAGTTTTGCTCCATTAAAGAGCACCGCCGATCTGAACCTTCTTGATTTTCTTGGTGTTGATCTTCCTGATGAAATAAAGGATTATATCCTGGAAAGCGAAAGAATATCTGGAGCATACAGGAGGTCCATAAAAAATGCCCAGAGGGTTTATAGCGAAATACTGGAGTATATGGAAAATTCAAAATCACAGATCAAAATAGGAGTGAATATTGAACAACTCACCAGATCAAATCTTCCCCTATCCGTTGAAATGCTTTCAAAATTCTCCGAGATCATTGACTTTAACTCCCAGGATCTGAGGAAATTTAGGTAAAAAGTCCCCTTAGCTAATAACTCCCATCTTTTATTGCAATTTCATAAGAATATCACCCTGCAAGTTTGAACGAATTGTAGAATATTGGGAGACGCATCAAGAGATTTGAATGAAAATACATTGAGAGTATTTTCAACGGGTTTATAAATAATTTATATGACTCTTCGACTTTTTGCTTGATTGATTTAAGAGGAAACAGAACACATTGAATTAAGCCAGATTGCCAACATAAAATGGAGTTATTGTCCTGAATATCCAGTGAATCCTGTTTGTAAGACACTGTTCCGTTTCAGGAATGAATGTTTCAAACGGTCATGTATTCGTTAAAGAAAAGTGGCTGGTAAAAATAAAACCAAGTTCACGTGCATTGGATATATCCCCTGTTTTGAGTGATAAAAACGAAAAAGAAATGGTCAAAGAGTGAGTAAACAGGAAAGAACGGGATCGAATGAGAGAAGCATAAGAAGCAGCGGTTTCATGTGAATCTAAATAGAATCTTATAGAAATTCTTTCCAAGGGATAGCCATATGGTGAAAATTTAATAGTTGTTGGAAATAGTCATAAAGTTACGGTGAAAAAATGAAGGTTTTAGTTATAGGGAAGGACGGACAACTTGGGTCCGAGCTTGTTAGAGTTATAGAAGGATCCAGGGGCACGTCAAGACAAAGTGGATCTGGAATATTTCTGGATTTAACAAACTTAAATTCCATTGAAGATATCATAAGGAAAGAGAAGCCAGAAGTTGTAATAAATGCCGCAGCATACACTAACGTAGATGGCTGCGAGGAAAATAAGAGGGAAGCCTTTCTGATCAACGGCAAAGCTGTTGGAAACATGGCGAGAGTCTGTTCAGCCACAAGATCTTATTTTATTCATATCTCTACGGATTATGTATTTGACGGTGAAAGGGGAAACTACACTGAAGATGATATTCCCAATCCTGTTAACTATTATGGAGTTAGTAAATTAATGGGTGAGGCTTATGCACTTTCCTATGATGACTCCCTGGTGATTAGAACTTCTGGAGTGTATGGAATCAAAATGAATTTCCCCTTATATGTTGTAAAGACACTCAAGGAAGGTGGTACTGTCAACTGCATTGATTCATATTACTCTCCCATACACGCGACATTACTTGCAGAAGCAATAAAAGAACTCATTGAAAAGAGGGCATACGGAATACTGAATGTGTCAGGAGAGAGACTATCCAGGTATGAATTTGCACTCAAGATAAAGAAAACCCTCGACATTAAATCTGGAAACGTATCTCTTGTATATAGTTCCCAAAATTTAAAGGCAAGAAGACCCTATGATTCCTCCCTTCTAAATGAAAAGGCAAAGAAGATGCTTTCAACCAAGTTTTATAATACAGATAAGGCTCTGGAATATATGGCTAAATATGGAGTGGTGAGATGATATGGCATTCGAATTTATAGAACTGGAAATTGAGGGAACGTTCAAAATAAAACCAAGAATTTTTCCTGACGGGCGCGGCTATTTTACTGAAACATACAAACGGAGTGACTTTGAAAAGGTTGGAATCAAGGCCGATTTCAGGCAGGATAATCAGTCATCATCAACAAAGGGAGTAATAAGAGGACTCCACTTCCAGAGGGAACCCTATGCTCAAGGCAAACTGGTGAGGGTTGTAAAAGGTATGATATTCGATGTGGGTGTTGATTTGAGAAGGGATTCAAGAACCTTTGGAAAATATATATCAGCAATATTAAGCGAGGAAAATAAAGAAATACTCTGGATTCCAGAGGGTTTTGCACACGGCTTTCTGGCCATGGAAGATTCGGTTGTACTTTACAAGGCCACAGGTGAATACAATAAAGATAGCGAGGGTGGATTAATATGGGATGATCCTGCCGTTAATATTAAATGGCCTGCAAAGCCAGCAGAGATCTCAGGTAAGGACAAACTTTGGCCATCTCTCGAAGATCTGAAATTATAACAAAATTAATTTAATTCCTACCAATTAAGTCTGGATAGAAATGAAAGTTTTAGTTACAGGCGGAACCGGATACATAGGAAGAGTCCTTGTACCAGATCTTATTAAGAAAAACCATGAAGCAACAGTTATTGATAGAGGTTTTTTGGACTATAGCAACCCGGCTGATGACTATGGTGAATCTGTAAATATTATAAGGGAAGATATCAGAACCTGCGATCCAGACCTGTTGAAGGGTTACGATGCAGTTGTTGATCTTGCAGCCCTGTCCAATGACCCTGCAGGGGATTTAAACAGGATGGCCACCTGGGACATAAATTATATCGGCAGGGTCAGGATTGCAAGAATTTCAAAGAAATTGGGCACGCAGAAATACTTAGTTGCGTCCTCATGTTCTGTTTACGGCTTCAGGGAAGGATATTCAGATGAGAACACACCCGTTAATCCACTCACTGCTTATGCTGAGGCAAATGTTGCGGTGGAAAAGGACAATCTTACCCTCAACGATAAGAATTTCAGGAGCATTGCGCTGAGGTTTGCTACAGTCTTTGGGTATTCTGAAAGATTCAGGCTTGATCTTGTTATAAATGCGATGACCTTTTACGGATACAAAAACCATGTAATAAAGATGATGAGGGATGGAAACCAGTACAGGCCGTTTATCCATGTAAGGGATGTCTCCAGATCTATTATGGCAGCCCTTGAATCCTCCAATGAGGAAATAGGTGGAAAATTCATTAACATGGGAAATGAAAAACAGAATGTACAGATCAGAGATATTGCAGATGTCATTAAGAAAAAAATTGGTGAAGATTGCAAAATTGAACTTTATGGCGATGCTGACAACAGATCGTATAAGGTAAAATTTGACCTTGCCAGACAACTTCTCGGTTTTGAGACGAAGTACAGCATTGAAGATGGAATAGACGAAATTATCCAAAAATGTGCCGACGGGCTTAATGACATTCCGCAAATGCATACAGTTGATTATTACAAAAAACTCATTGGATATGAAGGAGAACTAAAAAAATACTCCAATCTTAAACAGAAGATAATACTGTGATGTGAGGAAACAAATAATTAGTGGTTGTTTATTTCACCACATCTTTCTCTGGAAAAACATAGATTGGTACAAATTGGGTTTCCTTTTCTATTGATTTATCTTTGTTCATTATGGCGGTTATATACAGTTGACTCTATAATTATATTTTGTATCATTTCTTACGGAAAATACTGGATTCTGGAGCAATCAAAATGTATCGCGTAATTACCAGTTATGCTAACAACTGTAAGAAAACATAAGAGTAGAAGTAGGAAAGAATATTCTAAATCTGGTTGATAAAGCAATAGAAACAAAGATCAGTAATTCATTGGCTGAGAATACATGCAATAACGAAATGAGGGATAAAGCCGATCTTTTGCGTAATTTGAGTAATGTGATTAGAAGGTTGTAGTTGATCTGAGCCCCTTAACATTGGACAAATTTCAATGAGATATATTAAAGTCAGTGAATTATTATTTCCTCATTCAGATTCTACATATAACTGATTGGAAAGGAGTAATAACTGATCAGTGAACCCATAAATTTGAAGAATAATGGAAGACACATCAGAATATTTTAAGGGTTAAATTGAATGCTAAGTTGCAGGTATAACAGCCCTTCTGAGTGCAGCATTACAGAAAACAGATCAGATCACAATAGGTGTCCAAGTTTAAAGGGAGCGCATCAGTAGTAATATCAACCATCTATTTCCACCATAGATCAACAATAAAAGGTTAAAGGGAGAAACACTCTTAGGGTGTATAATAAGATAAGGGTAAGGATCTAATGAAAAAAAAATTGTTACTACAAACTTTGCGTAAAAAACATGGATTAAAGAACTCTGTTGGTTTACTGAGAAAACAAGGTAGTCTTATATGCCCGAATGAATTTATACTTAATTTCTTGAGTACAAATCAAAAAAATGTAAAAAAATTATATGAATTCTCAACGTTATATGGTGTGGATTTTTCTAATCAAAAGGGGTATTGGAATTATGAAGACAGTGTTATCACAACCCCTAATGGCATTAGATTCAGTATAGCCATGTTCGACCCAGTAATTTTCTCGGAGACGTTTTTAAGTGATATACATTTTTCTGATTTCGACTTGAATAATAGAATAATAATCTAGGCTGGTGGTTTTATTGGAGATACTGCTTTATATTACGCATCTAGAGGTGCTAAAGTATATTCCTTTGAACCAGATGAAAATTCATACAATCTAGCCCTGGAAAATATCAAATTAAATTCTGAACTTTCTAAAAACATTATAATGAAAAACTATGCCCTAGGAAAAGATGAAGAGATAGATTTCCCTGTAGATCCCAATGGGAGTGGTGGTTCTTCTGCCTATTATATTGAGGGTAAGAGCACGATTAAAGTCAAAAGTGTAAGCATTTCAAGTATTCTGAAAGAATTTTCCATAAAAGAACCGTTTCTCCTTGACTTAGATATCTAAACTTTTGCGTTAATTTTATTCACACTTAACAATTTATTATTGAAATTCGAAAAATTTAATAATTTGTCATACGTTTGTATGACATATGGAAATCCCAATCGTGAAGAACCCGGATATTCTTGATGAACTTTTGAGCAATTACAGATCAGCATTCCCTGAAATCAGACAGTTCAGACATTTCTCTGAACTGATCTCTGCCCTGAATATTTCAGGGAAGAGGAGCGTGGCCCATCTCAATTCCATCGTATCAGATCATGTGAACCAGTCCAACATGAACAGGTTTCTTGAATCGAAGTTTGACATGGAAACGATATTCAGAAAAACCATTGATCTGATCAATTCCATTGAGAAGGATGGAATACTCGCAATAGATGATACCATTGTGGAGAAGACAGGTAAACACATGGAGGGTGCAAGCTGGATATTCGATCATTCTGTGGGAAAGAATGTGTTCGGAATGCAGCTCGCCACATGTACATTCTCGGGAAAATATGGATTCTATCCAATATCAGCAGACATATACAGGAGGCTTGAATCTCTTGAAAAGGAAAAGAAAGAGGAGGAATACATAACCAAGATAGAGATGCAGATTCAAACCATAGGGAAATGCATATCTGCAGGGCTTAATTTCCATACTGTTGTGGGAGACATATGGTACTTCACAAAGGACATCAATAGTTTTGCATTTTTACTGAAAATCGAGGGCGTTTGTAGCTCCATTTACTACAAACACCGTGGTTCTATCCTGGGAACAACCTCGATTTGTAGTTCTTCTTGAAAAGCAGAACCTCCTTTATGGCCCTTGAACATTCCCCTATTGTTTCCAAGACCTTTCCGAAAATCTTCTTGGATTCCTTCATCATGACATAAAGGAGAGTATAGGTAGAGACAGTGATACTCGCGTGTATAAGCGACCCTTCACTGCTTCTTACCTGATACGCTCCAAGACCCATATCCTTTGCATCATTATGAAAGGTCTCTATTGGCCACCTGTTGTTCCATGCCTTTATGAGTTCCTCACCCTCAACATAGTCTTAGGCAAGGAACTTCTTTCTTCCATTTTCCGGATTGTACAAAAGGACAAGATTCACGGCATCACCATTGGAAAGCCATGCATTTATTCTTGCATACAGTGGGAAATCCTTGAGAATGTCTGAATCACGTTCATACATAAGGAATGTTGTTTCAAGAATTTCATCCATTGTGTAAAACAGATCACTGTTTTTACGTGTCATCTTTCCCAGATTCACTAGGGAAACCTTCCTATTGCTTCTCATCTCCGTTACATAATGATCCTCAAGGAGCCTGTGGCTTGAATACCATGAGTCCACAGTCTTACCTACTATGTTGAAGTTATCCATTGCTCTTTTGAAGATATCCTTCATGATCTCAAGCTTTGTCATGAACAGGATATCCTTGTCCAGCCACGAATCCTTGAAAGCCTCCTTCATGATCTCAAGCTTTGTCATGAACCCATTGTTTTTACTGCTGTCTTCATCCTTCTTCACATACATCTTCACCAAGAAAGGATAGAATTCATCCCTGTCCAGATCGTGAAGCATGGTTGTGACGTACTGGTGTGCCAGTACGTTATTTCCGGATGCATGATCATAAAACCATCCTACATTCTCCATTACTTTTGATCCTGGATGGCCCAGCAGGGTATCGTCACCTATGAACTGCATCCTATGATTGCCAATTCTTGCTTTCAGATATGTAATGTAATTATCCTCAAGTGTCTTCTGATCAACGGCATGAAATGTCCTATTCAACGTACTCTGGTCATATTCAGAGACCAGAGAGGATATGTTGGAAATACTTTTCCTTCTTATCTCTGGGGGTATCATCATGCCCAGTAAATATTCCCTGAAATGTTTCCTTACTTTTTTCTTCATGCCGGTCGTCATAAGATCAGAAAATTCACCTATCATTTTAGCGATGGAAGCTACAGAACCAACAGATGTCATACAATCACCTGACAAACATAGTGAAGTGGCTTAAATTCATTGCGTTTTAAGGTCGTTTTGCAAAAGTATTGGGACATGACAAGATTCCTCAGTTCGAAGAACCTGAACTGGGTGTTTCAGAGCAAGGGGAACAGGAAGATCAAGATCAAGGGGAGATGGAACACCCTTGATCTCGTTCCTCTCAGTTACCATGATTCTGTAACCATGAAGATATCAGGAAACACATATTCCACATGGGAAATAGATGGAGAGATGCCTGGAATAGGTTCAGTAAAGGTCATAATCTCTGAAGGAACCAACGGAAAACGATACTATGTAACCGACCGCATAAAATGGAGTGCTAAGAGAATTCTGGAGACATATCTTCAAAGATGGGATATTGAAGTCATGCACAGGGATTTCAAGCAGGACGGGTTAGGGCACATATTCCTCAGGAAGCTATGCAAGACAGAATTGTACCTCCGTCTCATAGTTACCGGGAGGGTGCTCCTCGAAATCTCAAGCATAAGATCCCTGTGTAAATATCCTGGTCTCAATGATTCCGTGGAAAAGAGGAAGAGATGGGTTTCATTTGAACTCTTAAAATCCATGGTAAAAACAGCAAGAAGATTCGGAAACCGTTTTATTGATGCACTTGAAGCATCATTAACCAATCCCTACAGGTCATCAAGGAATGCTTTCAATGCAATGTATAATAGAAGTGAATATAATTAACGCAAAACTTCAGTTAGATATTAAAGGGAAGGAGTTTGAAGTGATCAAGGAAGATTCTATTTCAAATTTTGAAATGGCAAGAATAGAATATTCCACTCATATTGGAAATATAGCAATTGGAACACGAGAAGAGATTGTAAAACATTTAGAGAAATTTGGTTTTAAGAAATTTAGAATTTTTAAGCATAACGAAGGTGTCTACGATTTAATGAATCACCGAACCATTGAAGCGGTAAAATAGGGAGAACTATGGAAACAACATTGTAGAAAATGTTGCAACACAGGATCCCACTTCAATCATTTGATTGCATCAAAACATAGATCAGGAATTACGTTGGGTTATAAGAATCGATCTGGACAGTAAAAATAGGGAAGAATACGCATAGTTTATCAGGAAGATTAATCCCCTCCAGGGAGGGATCACTGAGATCTCCCATTCAAATTTATCTCTTTTCACCATTAAAAACTTACTTTCCGCACTTTTAAAAGGGTATATTTTTTGAATTTCATTTCGGCCGGAATTCTTCCTCTGATATGCCAAGCAACGACATTATCAGTTTCTGGAGATCGCTTGATTCTGTGTAGAATCTCCTCACCTCATTTCCATGACTTACAAGGCGATGAACCTCCAAGTCATGGAATTCCGACAGGATCCTGCCGCTTGTGGGTGAGAAGCATTCCCTCTCCTCTGAATATATGGGTATGCTCTTCATGTTGAGCATGGAGGCACGTTCAGCATCGAAAAGCACATCGAGTGTCCTTCCCACCCTGTCGTCGTTCATATGGTGCAGCTGTTCCGCTGATAACCCAAGCAGTGAAGGTTCAAAACGTGAGACCCATTTCCCGATCCCATACACAGGTTCCCTCTCCAGTATTATGTTCCTCAGCAATATCATCAGGCATTTGGAATGGGTTACAAGACCACCGCCATCTATCCTGCTTGAAATCAGATCCTCAATTCCCATTCTCTTGAGATAGTGGTTTATTATGGGAATTGCAGAGAGCTTCCAGGTTCGCAGATCGAGATCGGAAGGTTTCAGTCCATCCATTAGCTGCATATATGCTATACGTATAAATACTTATAGCATATCCATGTAACCATGTTACCGGAAAAGGATGAATTCAGGCAGGAGGTGTCAGAACTCCTGCGGGAGATATCCAATATGGGTTTCCTAATTCATGGAACAGTGAGGAAGCATTCCATGAGATGCGGGCATCCGGGGTGCAAATGCCATTCTGATCCTCCACAGCTTCATGGCCCATATTACGACTGGACGAGAAGGGTGGACGGAAAGACAAAAACAGTCAGGCTCACGGAGGAACAGGCACTACTGGTTGAGAAGTGGATCTGCAACATGAGAAAGGTGGAAGAGATCATCAATAAAGTGGAGAAACTCAGTCTGGCAGCCTTCGAGAAAATAAAAAAATAAGCGATCTAAAAAGTGCGGAAAATAAG
>JAJYRA010000072.1 GCA_021794355.1 Thermoplasmata archaeon
AGCATGCTCGAAGAGTTGCAGAGCGGTCTTTACCAGAGGGCTAAGGAAAACAGGGATGCAAAATTCAACACACTTCATGATAAAATATATCACATGGATGTGTTGAAGGAAGCATGGAAAATAGTATCGGAAAACAACGGAACAGCAGGAATAGATAATCAGACAATACCGGACATAGAAGCAGGTGGATACGAACAATTCCTCAAAGAGATACAAGGAGAACTGAAAGCAGGAACATATAAGGCAGAATGCGTCAAGAGGGTATTCATTCCAAAGCCAAACGGCAAGATGCGACCTCTTGGCATTCCTACAGTAAAAGACAGGATAGTGCAGCAGGCAGTCAAACTAATCATGGAACCCATCTATGAGGCAGACTTCATGGATTTCAGCTATGCATACAGAAAGAACAAGTCGGCAAAGGACGCCTCCCTTGAAATATACAAATGGTTGAACTTCGGTCTTACGGATGTGATCGATGTGGACATTGAAGGCTTTTTCGACCATCTCGATCATGAACTTCTCATATCCTTCGTGAAGAAAAGAGTCACGGACGGATATGTGATCTCACTGATCAAGCAGTGGCTCAAAGCAGGTGTTGTCTACATGAACACAAGAACAAATCCGACTGAAGGAACCCCACAGGGTGGTGTGATCTCTCCGTTGCTTGCCAACATCTACCTGAACGAACTGGATCAGGCATGGACGGAGATGGGCATGGATGACAATGCAGGACAGAATGCGCACATGATACGCTATTCTGACGATCTTGTCATCCTGACGAAAAGCCCAAGACACGCATTCTTCAAGGGGAAGGAACATGCAAGGAACATCATGAACGCCCTGAAGTCGATCCTGAAGAAGCTGAAACTCAACCTGAGTGCAGAGAAGTCAAGGGTAACAACAGCAGAAGAAGGCTTTGACTTCCTTGGGTTTCACTTCATACGAAGGCAAAACAAGCATAGGGGAAAAGAGGTGACATTCTTCTTCCCATCACAGAAATCTAAAGCATCATTCATGAAAAAGGCAAGCGAGATCACACACAGGCATCATGCACACACAAAGAGCGAGGCTGACGTGATCAGGGAACTCAATTTTCTCATAAGAGGATGGACAAACTACTTCAATCACAGTCATGCAACAAGGGTCTATTCAGGTCTCTGGACATTTGTCTGTTTCAGGCTCACCCAGTTCATGAGATACAGACACAAGCTGAATCATCTTGGAATTGATTATGACAAGATCCGATCCTACGGTCTCCTGCCATTATATGGCAGGATCAAGCATCCCTATTCCGTGTGCCCCCGGTGAAGTTCCCCGGTAAGCAGTGTGCGGGAGAACCGCAAGCACTGTTTGAGGTGGAAGGGGCTGGAGTAATCCAGCCTTTTACCCTACACGAGGGGGCTCTGTGTAACGACAGAGCTCTACTCTATTTACGAGTCAGAGAACAGATATTGTATCATTAAAGCTATATAACTACGAAAAAATTAATGACTGTCGAATAACTACACACTCTTAATTAGAACGGAGAAGTGGTTAATGACTATAAATAACGTGAGAAACTTCCTTATTGCTGGTGCTATAGCTCTCTACGCATATGATCAGTTTGCATTCTTTTACTTTTCCATTACCGACTTCACCTATCTTGCTGTCATTCCGACGCTGATCATTGTATTAACAGCATATTTTTCATACCGGCTCCTTTTTAAAAAAAGCAGTCATTTTAGAATAGGTAAAGGATTTTCAATCACTGAAACATCCACATCAGATAGGGCGCATACAGTGAGTCTTTTAGAAGAGAAATTAAGTGCCCATAGAGACGAGGCAAAACTTGACCCAAATAAACTACCTGAGCTCGCCAAGAGGCTAGTTGTTTTATCTGCATTATATAAAGAGAAAGACCTTGAAAAGTCTGAAGCATATGCAAATGAGGCCCAATCCATTGTTGAGTCTTCGTATTACCCTAACACAGAAGAGGCGAACCAGATAAGGACATTTGTCAAGATGAGTTTGAAATGAACCTAAAAAGAATAAGGTTCCTTACCTACGTTGGTCCTTCGATCAACCACATCTCTGATCGTAGGTCTTGAAGTGTTGTTGTGTTCTTATCTAATGATGTCACGTGTTTCTGTTTTTTTCTGAATTCCCAATTTACTGGTTTTTTTCATAACAACTTACACTTCGTATCCATTTATTTAAAAAACATAAGGTTCTGAAAATATAAGTTGCATAGAAAAATTGTTCCGTTCACTATTGGAAAAGATGAATGCTCATCACTCTGTTTCCCATTTCAGTGCATGAATGATTATTTCACGACTTTGAAACCCTCGCTGCTTGTGAATCCCCTGTCAAAAGTAGCCAGATTTTCAACGTGATTCGCCTCAACAAATTCCCGAATTATGCAATCAGTGAAGCCTAATCTGGTGGATTATTGCCTTTGGAATCTTTCCCATGAGGCTTTGAATACACTGCTGTTAACATCTACCATACCTATAGATTTTTTTTATCAATTTCCCCCACATTATTGCTGATTCCAGTGATTTTGAACGCACTAGAACAATGGTTACAGTCTCATCAAACACATATTCTGACGTGATCGCTGAACCATTTTTCCCTTTGATAATTTCTCCCATTATTGAAACTGCCTTTTCATGGTTGCTATCCTTCTCCACGACGTAAGTAACCAAAACGCTTGTATCAATAAAGATCAATGGAATTCACCAAAGAGTGTTTCATTTATCCCATCACTCCACCTGATCGTTTCCTTTGTTTTGACAAGCCCCTTCATTTTTAACATATTTTCCACATGCTTCCTCTCTTTCCTCCTGTTTTTTAATCCAATTAGCCATGGCTTGATTAAGCACTTCCCCAACATTTCATTCTATTCTCTTCCGTTGCTTTCATTTTGAATTTACTATAAATTGCCTTGTTGATTATTTTCGCAACTAGAATGTCACTTTTCTGTGTTGTTTCCTTTGTCAGAATGCGTATAACATCTAAAACAAATTATAAAACTTTATCTTCCCTGTATGACCACAAAGGTAAATTATCACCCCTTTTGACATTGTCAACTTTTAGTTGATTTTCTCTTCTTGCAGATCTCACCAACTTTATGAACATTCGGTTGAACTGGAAAATAGTGTGGTTTTTGCTCAAAGTAACTGTTACAGAGTGTTTTCAATTTTCAAATTATCAACGAAGATTTGACAATGCCCCCCTTTTGGTTAAAAGGGAAGGACTGAAGAATGGGTATGAAGAGTTTGAAAGGAATATTAATCGTTCAATAAGATGGTGGATTTTCTGAAGAAAAAACGACAGAATGAGATAGTCTCTTATGAAAAACAAGTGTTTTGTTCATCAACTTAAAACAGAGTTGAGCAACTACAACAAAACGAAGTTATAATGGTCAAATCTGGAGTTAAAAAGGAGAAGTAAGCTGCCTGAGCAGGCGATTCGTTTAAAGACTATTGTGAGGATAACATAAGTGTAAGAACTCTGATATCTACTTATTATTCAAACGATTCCTCTATCCATATTTTGGCGTGATGCCCTGCTCATTGGCACATTGTTTGTAAAAGACTTAATATGAGGACAAATCTTACAGGGATTATGTCGAATCACACTCCATTCATATTCAGAGAGCCATTTATTGGGGACTTAGATAGAATGTATGATATTTTGGAAAGTTCGCTAAGCCAGTTTCTGGTAGTCAACGAAACTTCTTCCAGGAATAATCAGTTAGTCATAGATAAAGGAACAGTTGAGGGTTATATAATCGACAACAGATATTTTACCATCGTTTCAGAGGTCAATTCTCAAATTGTCGGATGGCTGTCCGGGAGTAGCAGATCAGAAATACTATCAGAACATGGATGTAATCCCAGGGAATTTTATCTTGAGGAAATCGTGGTGGATTCTGCTTTCCGGAGAAAGGGTGTCGGCGGCTCCCTGCTAAGTAAGATACCTACGGATGACTCATTGGCTATCATCGTCGATACACCATCGATTAACCAACAGGCAGTAAGATTCTATGAACACGCTGGATTTGTGAAGTTGACCGGTATGCCAGAAAAATTTTCTGAAAATTGGATCAGAATGTCAAAGACATGTGAGACAGCATAATTTAACTATAAACCGTCATGCACACTCTTTCTGTTTCTGATATCAAGGATAGATATCGAGAAAGTTTCTCTTTTTATATTCATCAAAACCCTGTATTTCCCTGCTCTTAAGTCATAAAGCAGTGCTCCATTGAGAGTCTCGATAAAGAAAATTGGATTCTGTTTAAAATATAGTTCTTCTGAGGTGAAGCAAAATAAAATAGGATTATGCAGAGGAAGTTTTAACGTGAATTGTTAAGGATGAAGGCACAATTCCTAATTTAATTTTTAAAATGATTTAAATATTTGGAAAACAGTTATTACGTTAGGAGTAATTATACCACAACGGGTAAGGTTTAATGAGTGAATTTGATGTTATTGTTGTTGGTGCAGGCCCAGCCGGATCAGCTGCGGCTATCCGACTGGCAAACCAGAAGGCCAATGTTTTATTGATTGACAGAGCTGATCCTCCTGGCAGCAAAAACGTCTCAGGAGGTGTACTCTGGGGAGACTCTCTCGGACAAGTGATACCGGACTGGGAGAAGAGCAATATGCTTGAAAGATACATAGAAGCGAAAGGAGTCACCTTCCTTACAAAGGATTCAAAGATTGCCCTGGATTTCAGATCAAGCAAATTTGGAGAAGTTAAAAGTGGTTACACAGTTCTCAGAACAAAATTTGATGCATGGTTAGCAAAGAAGGCCAAAGATTCCGGTGCAATGGTCGTCTCAGGAATAACAGTGGATAAACTGGCGATGAAGGGAAAGAAGGTCATTGGAGTTGAGCAGAATGGCCAGACTGTTACTGCTGATGCAGTGATTCTGGCTGAGGGGGCTAACTCTAGAGTTGCCATAGATTCTGGGTTGAAGACGAAATCCGATGATAGGCATATGGCCATTAGTGTGAAGGAGGTGATCAAGCTTCCGGAAAAGGTCATCACGGAGCGATTCAACCTAACATCACCAAAGAGGGGATTCGCATCGGAATATGTTCTCGGATTTCTTGAAGGAGGTGTTAAGGCTGGAGGTTTCTTGTATACAAACAAAGAGTCCATATCCATCGGTGCTGTAATATCAATGGAAGATTTGAGAAAGAATAATCAGACTTATTCCTTCAACATTATCGAGCAATTCAAGGAACACCCATTCATTGCACCACTGCTTGTGGATGGTAGGGTTGAAGAGTACAGTGCACATCTTGTTCCTGAAGCAGGGCAGTCAGTGGATTCCATATATGGGGATGGATATATGATAGCCGGGGATGCCGCAGGATTTACGTTCAGCAATGGTCTTGTCCTTCAGGGAATGAATTATGCCATAATTTCTGGGATCGGGGCAGCAGATGCATACCTTGCCACAAAGGAAAGCACATCTCCTGATAGATTCGAAATCTATAGGGATTCCATGAGGAAGACATTTGTTCTTAGGGACATGGAAACTTTCAAAGGATCAGATAGGGTTACATGGAGCAATTCAATTCATCAAACCTTTCCAAACATGGCTGAAGATATCATGTTGAATATCTTCTCAGAGAATGGGGAACCCAAGAAGCACCTTGCCAGAATCATAATGGAATCCGCTATGAAGAATAGAGATAAGAGGAAAGAAATGATTATTGATATGTACAGAATGATGAAGAGGTTGTGAAATGAAAAAGATAGAAGACAGGTTATCCCTGCTGAATTATAAAATAGACAAGTCCTATGAGCACATAACTGTTAATCACGATATATGTGCCGTATGTCCTGATCACTTCTGCACTTTTGCATGCCCTGCAAAGTGCTACACACTGATCGATGGGCAGTTGAATTTTAAATATGAGGATTGTGTTGAATGCGGAACATGCGATATCGCCTGCTCCCACGGAAGCGTCCTGTGGACAAACACCAAGGGTGGGCACGGAGTTAAATATAAATTTGGATGATTGAAATGGCACTGGAAATTATTGTTATGATCAAACAGGTACCGGACAGTTCAGAAGTTGTCATCGATCCAGTTACCTTTACACTGAACAGGGGTGCTGCAAGAAATGTCATAAATCCTGCAGATGAAAACGCCGTTGAGCAGGCTCTCAGGATTAAGGATAAGAATCCAGACACTCATATAACGGTCATCACCATGGGGCCACCCTTTGCAGAAACGGCCCTTTTAGACAGTATGGCCAGGGGGGTTGACAGGGCAATTCTCGTTACAGATCGAGCGTTTGCTGGAGCAGATACTTATCCTACTGGCCTCACACTGGCAGCTACTATCACAAAGATGGGTAAGTTTGATATCATTTATGCAGGAGAGGAATCTACAGATTCTTCAACAGGACATGTGGGTCCTGGAGTTGCAGAGTTTCTTGGCAATGAACAGGCTTCATACACTTCAAACTCATGGGTGGAAGATGGTTTTGTATTTGCAGAGAGACAGCTTGAGGATGGTGTTGAAACTGTTAAAATGGAACCCCCATGCCTCATAACGGTTCTGACCAACGCCAATATTCCAAGAGAAGCAACCCTGAGAATGAAAATAGATTCAATTAAAAAAGGCATAGAAACATGGACGCTGGCAGACATTGGGTTGAAGCCAGAATGGGTTGGATTAAAAGGATCACCAACCATTGTAAAATCCATGAGGACAATTAATGAGAAAAAGAGGGAAGGAAAGAAGTTTGGCGTTGATGAGATGGATAAGTTTGTAGATGAATTGATTTCCAAGGGAATACTCAATTTGGGAGATGAGTGAAATGGTAGGTCTTATCAACGCGGAGGCACCTGAAAGCATTGATGATTACAAAAATGTGATGGTTTTCCTGGAATCCAGGGATGGAAAGATAAAACGACCAGGTCTTGAAATGATTTCAGTTGGGTCCAGAATGGCGCATAAGGTAAACGAAATCTTGATTGGTGTTGTTTTTGGGGATAATGTTGGTCAGTTGCTAAAGGAAGCCGGGGAGTATGGATGTGATAAGGTCATTGGTTATGAATCCCCAGATCTCAAAGATTTCAGGACGATTCCCTATGCCACACTCCTCAGTGATCTCATTTCAGAATTCAAGCCAAATATATTGTTGATACCAGCCACACGAAACGGGAGGGATCTTGCCTCAAGGATAGCAGTAAGATCAAGAACGGGTGTTACGGCTGATTGTACTGAACTGGATGTGGACCCCGATGGAAGAATACTTCAAGCAAGGAGACCAACCTATGGAGAAAGTACCCTGGCGGAAATACTTTGCAGGAAGCACAGACCTCAGATGGCAACTGCGAGACCAGGCATCTTTGAAGTGCCTGAAAGGAAGAGCGATGTCAGGTATGAAACCGATCTGAGAAAGCCCAAAATCAAAAAAGAATACCTGAAAAAAGAGGTTGTTGGCTTCAAGCCAAAAACAACCGTGGATCTCACGTCTGCAAAATATATTGTCAGCGGTGGGTTAGGACTGGGAAAAGCTAAGGGTTTTGATCTCATCAAGGAACTTGCTGATGAAATTGAGGCCTATGTGGGTGCCTCAAGACCAACAGTTGATCTGGGTTGGATAACCAGAGATCACCAGGTAGGACAGACCGGTCAATCTGTCAGGCCTCAGCTCTATATGGCATGTGGAATTTCAGGAAAGGCCCAGCATCTAATGGGAATGAAACTGAGCCAGAACATTGTCTCCATAAACATAGATCCGGATGCAGAAATTAATGGAATTTCCGATTATATAATTATTGGAGATCTTTATGAGGTGATCCCAAAGATCATTGAAGAAATAAGAAAGAGGAAAAACTCTGTTTCAAAGGATTCCAAGCCGAAAAAAGATGAAAATGAAGTTAAGGAAGGGGAAGTAAAAACTTAACCACGTCTCACCGATTAATGAATCTCCGAATTCGCAAAGGAAGTTAAAATCTAGTCTTTCCAGTGGGGCCATCCTGTGGAAAGGTAGGAGATGAAAGATTGAGATTTTTCTGCAATAGGTGGACAAAATCAAATTCCAACTCTCCATTGAAATCCTATTAAGAGAGGATTAGATGCAGGAGATATATTTGAAATTCTAAGGCATTTTCTTCCTAACATTCTCGAGAGTTCTCTCAATAAAGTCATCGACCTTCAAGTTCTGAATTTTATCGGTTCTGTCCCTCACTGAAACTTCTCCTCCTTCCTGTTCCCTCTGACCAATTATAAGAAAATAGAACGGTCTAAATCTCCTTCCAAGCTTAATTTTCTTGGAAACGCTCTCATTCCCACTATCAAGATAAACCCTGATATTTTTCTCCTTGAGCTTTTGGGTAATCTCCTGTGCGTAGGAATCCTGCTGATTCGAAAGAGGTATCACATAGGCTTGGATTGGAGATAACCACAGGGGGAGTTTCCCATAGGAGTTCTCGAGAAGTATAACCAGGAATCTTTCTATGGATCCGTATATGGCCCTGTGCAACATAACTGGAGTTTCCTTCTGGCTTTCTCTATTTATGAAATATAGGTTAAAGGCGATGGGCATGAAGAAGTCGATTTGGATTGTGGTTAACTGCCATGATCTACCCAGTACATCCTTTATGTGAACATCTATCTTTGGTCCATAGAATGCAGCTTCACCAGGGTACTCTTCAAATTTTATTCCGGAAGAAATGAGTGCACTCCTTAGCTGTTCAGTTGCATTGTCCCACAGGGAAAAATCAGGCTCAAGGTTATTTTTTGCGCATGACTGGCACTTAAGTTCATCCGATTCTGAACTCATTCTTCTCGGTTCATTGAGGAAACCACAATCCCTGCATTTGTAAGATATGAGGTAATTTTCAGGCTTACTTTTGTCTATTACGGATAGATCATATCTAACATCTATGTTCTCAAAGAAGGTTTCAAAGGTTATCTTCATCATCTCCAGAACACTCCCTATCTCCCCCTCAATCTGATCTGTCCTCATGAACTCATGTCCATCATCCACAGTGAATGTTCTTGGTCTTGTCAATCCCCCAACCTCACCGGATTTTTCATATCTATAAACAGTGCCAAACTCGCTAAACTTTACCGGCATATCCCTGTATGAATGGGCTGAATTCTCGTATATGGTGATATGTCCTGGGCAGTTCATGGGCTTCAGTGCATAGGAATCTCCATCAGGAAGGGTAAAAAGGAACATATCATCCTTATATTTGTAATAATGTCCAGATGTCTTCCACATGATATCCTTGAAGAGATGAGGTGTGGTAACCTCTTCCCATCCAAACTTTGTATTCATTTCCCGCATGAAATTGATGAGTTCGCTTCTAATGATAGACCCTCTGGCAGTGTACATTGGAAGCCCTGGCGCCCTTTCGGAGTTGAAAACAAACAGGTCCATCTCTGCTCCTATTTTTCTGTGATCCCTCATGGCTGCTTCCTCCCTGTTTTTCAAAAAGGTTTTCAGCTCCTTTTCAGACGGGAATGCTGTCCCGTATATTCTCACAAGCTTTTCCTCCTTTATATCTCCCTTATAGTTTGAGGAAGCCACATTGAGCAGCTTAAAAAATTTTATGTAAGATGTATCCGGAACGTGAGGTCCAGTGCAGAAGTCCACAAAGTTAGCCTGCCTGTATACTGTGGACTCTTTCTCCACATGTTCTCTGATCTTATCTATCTTGAACCTGTTATCCCTAAACATCTTCTGTAATTCTTCCTTATTGTGAACTTCCCTTACAATGGGAACTTTTTTCTGTGAGAGTTCTCTCATTTTCCTTTCTATCCTTTCCAGATCATCTTGGTCAGGAGGATCCATTTTTATATCGTAATAGAAACCGTTTTCAACCACAGGTCCAGCATTTGGCTTTGCATCCGGATATATTTCCATTACTGCATGGGCCAGTAAATGGGCAGCAGAATGCCTTAAAATGTTAACGCCTTCTCTGTCCTTAAGAAAAACAGGTTCCACGGACGCAGTCTCTTCACTTATTTCATCGAGGTCATGCAAAACACCTGAAACTTTCACTGCAATAACATCCCTCTGGGAAGCGAAGAGCTTTCCATATTTCTCACCTTTTTCAACTGAAGGCTGCGTCTCTGACATCGGGCTAACATCATTAACTACAATAAATTTTTATGCCTCAGGAAAGGCAATTTTTGGTTTACACATTTTAATTTGTTGAGGTAGGATTCAATTGTTATACTTTCCCCTGAGAGACTCGAAGATTCCTAACTTTTCCATGCCCTTTCTTATACCAAGATCATACTTGTCATTTTTAATTTCATCCACCACTGACCGAATTTGTTCCGTTCTTCCTTCCCCAACATAGGGAAGAACGGTGGCAAGGAAGTTGGAAGCATTTCTTCCTCCAGGGGATATGTCCATGAGTCTTTTCACAATGTCCTTTAATTTTGAGAAAGCCAGATCCCTATTTGCCCTGGACAGTCCAAGAGATGTGTAATACCTGCTTTCATCTTGTTTCTTTATTTTCCCCTCTGATATCATTGTGAATATTCTTTCCATGGATTCTTTTCCAGAAAGGTTCCCCATTGAGCTCAGGAGGGCGACCCTGTCATTATCGTTTTTTAAGGATTCAAATTTCTTAATAACCCCATCTGTGTCAGAAACATAGTTTATATAAGAAAAGGCAACAGCACTTCTCATGTCCGGATCCTGTTTCTCAAGATCATCAAATTTTCCGGCAAGTTCTATCTCAATTTTTTTGTCTACTTCAGAAAGCCTTTTTTTCACTGTACCGTGCAGGATCTTGACATTGTCATCCTTCTCCTTCATTGCGTCAAGTTTTCTGTTCACTCCTTCGTGAAATGCTCTGAAAGCCTCCTCCACATTTCTGTTTTTCCACAGGATCCTGTGTAATTCTTCCAGATCGCTGGACAGTTGCATCAGATCATTTGGATCTTGAAGATTGTAAAAATTAGTAATGGTTTTCAGGTAAAAGTCAAGTTCTATCCTACCTGAAAGCAGGAATGCAAAGAGATCACTGATCAATCCAAGAATATCGTATGAACTCATGTGACTGAGATTCTTTCCTAGGGATGAATAAAACTCCTTATCATAAAAAACTCTGTAAAAACCGGTTTCATCTGCGTTCAATTTTATGAAATCTCCCTTTTCCATATCCATGGTTTTCCCTTCCATGAGCATTGATTTGATCGATCTCCCCTTTACAGTCAGGGGCACTGGCCATATTTCTTCCGTTTTCTTTCCGTTGAGCATGAATCTTTCCTGTTCCACATAGGATTTAGCACCACTATTTACCTTTATAACCGGGTATCCCATTCTTCCTATCCATTCTTTCATAATGGTATCCACAGGTTTTCCTGAACTGACTGCAATGGCCCTCCACAGATCTTCTCCCTCAGCGTTATCATATGAGAACCGTTTAAGGTAGTTGTGCAGTCCTTTCCTGAAAGCATCCTCCCCTGCATAGGTTTCTATCATCCTCAGGATCATACCTCCTTTTCCATAGGTTATTTCTGTGGATCTTTCGCCCATTTTATCCATATCCTTTTCTGATGGAGCCACAGGATTGCTGCTTTCCAGCGAATCCACCAGAAACGCACCCCTTGAATCGGAAAGAAGCATGTCACCGGTTATATTCCACTGGGGAAAAAGATGTTCAATGGCCTTATTTGCCATGAAAGTGGCAAAGCTTTCATTGAGCCACAGATCGTTCCAGTACTTCATTGTCACAAGGTCTCCAAACCACATGTGTGCAATCTCATGGGCAATGACAGAAGCAACCCTCTTTCTCGATGAACCTCCCGAGCTCTCGTTGATAAGAAGGGCAGATTCCCGGAAAGTTATGGCACCCCAGTTTTCCATGGCCCCTGCGGCGAACTCTGGTACAGAGATGAGGTGCATCTTAGGAAGCATGTATTCTATTCCCGTATATTCATTGAAGAAATCAACCACTTTTCCAGCAACATCCAAAGGAAATTCTGTTGTGTGCATGTTGTTTTCCAGCCCTGATAAATATATGCCCAATTTACCATGTTTCCTTTCAATTGTTTTGAATTTCCCCACACCAATATAGAGAAGATAGGTTGGCATTCTGGGAGTCGTTTCAAAAACAACCTTTTTTCTTCCGGATTCAACCTCTATCTTACTTATGGGCATATTCCCGATGGCATCCAGCCCTTCTGCTATCTTAAGGGTTATGTTGAATTGTGCTTTCAGGAGAGGTTCATCAAAGCATGGAAAAGCCCTTCTGGCTCCAATAGACTCAAACTGTGTGCTGACCATTTCTGAACCATCCTGTGCCCTTGCAAGATACATTCCGGTGAGAGCCTCTGGCACCTTACCGTTAAATTCAATTTCAAGAACACTGTTTTGCATGAGTTTTCCCCTCAGGATCTTTTCATCTTCCTTCTTGCCATCTTCCATTCCAATGGGATTTCCGTTGAGAACAATTTTGATGAATTCGTGGTTCAGGGTGTTTATTTTGAAGGTTTCTTCATCTCCATCCAGAACTATTTTTTCCTTCCCATTATAATTCTTTGTCTTTTCGTCATAATCCAGCTCAATATCATATCTCACAATTCTCATATTTTCTTCATGTTGTTATGATGCATAAAAATTAGGTACCGGGAAGCCTTTTTAAATACGCATTGTACAAAATTCTCTTTGAATGAAAGATGTTCAGATAAAATGAGGGAAAAATGCCTCAGATATAATGTTATGCCTTATAAAACGGATAAAGCATTCTTCTATGGTGATAATATGGATGAAGACTATTTGAAATGGCTTGATTGGGAACCTGGTATTTTAAGATCGATTTACGAACTTGGCACAACCGGCTACATTGATAAGGAAAATATGAAAAAACACCTCAAGGGCGATCCAGTTGAAGTTACAGATTATTTGGTGGAAGTGAATATTGCAGAATATGACGATGAGGATAAGTTAATTCTATCAACCTTTGGAAGAGAAATCTTCAGGAAACTGGAAGAGATAAATTATATTTTTTCAAAATACCTGGAATTGGGAAAATAGAAATTTTTAATTTCATTTAATTTGTTTCCAAAATATTACTATCCTTTCATGGCACGATCTTATTTTATTTATCAAATGAAACGGGACGGATATTTATTAAGAATGAAGCGTTTTAAGAATATGGTAGATATTGAAGATGAACCGGTTTATAGGATCACATCAAAATTTGGCTTTGAAAAAACGTTCGAAATATTAAAGAATGAACTAAAAGAAAAAGGATTCAAGATTTTCTGTGAAATTGATCATGAATCTGCGGCAAAGGATTCAGGAACGGAAATGTTCCCTGCAAAAGTTATACTATTTGGTAAACCGGAGGGCGGCACTCAACTCATGAACGCGGAACCTGAGATTGCCTTAGATCTTCCCGCACGAATGCTTATTTATTACACGGGGGAAACCGAAGTCGTCTTTAAAAAGTTGGAAAATATAGTTAAAGAACACAATCTTCTGAATTTTCAGGAAACGGCAAAAAAATTTGATTTAAATGTAAATAACATTCTTAATTCCGTTGGATAAAACATAATGTGTTAAGAAAATTATTATTAGGCACAGGCTATGTTTGAACCACCTATGGTGTACAGAAGGGTATTTTCTGCACTCTGTATTTCAGGATAGTTATTCAAATGTGTATATACAGTGAGAGAAGAAACATTTTTGCTTAACGATGGGTACATGAACCAGAAATGGACAAAAGTGCCGTCTGGACCGGTTACTATAAGCATTGTAACCAGGTGTCCTGTCATAGCCGACCAGGTACCAGTCCTGTTTTTGATAGTTTTGTTTTCCACCCCTACCTGTGTCTCCCATGTTTTTGCGATCTGATAAACAGTGGCTGGGAGGTTTCCTTTGAGTAGGGAAAGGCCATAATTTACCCTGTTGCTGGAGTTCATTGTGTGGTTGTAAACCGTCCCCGTCATCGTTTGATTATACAAATATAACGAGGTAAATGTGAAAGGTACACCCGCATATTGGAAAGAGATGTTCTCCCCATAATTACTGGTTCCATTGAGAAACAGAAGCCCTGGAGTACCTGCTATGGACTTATGTAGTTCAACATCAGAACTAACATTCTTTGTTGAATTGAGGAGGCTGTATAGTACCCATGAATTATCGGCACCAATGGGGCATCCATACCACGAAATGAAATATATGTGATCCTGACCATTACTCAGCAAATCACCATTTGATACTTTGATATATTTTGAAAGAATTATTTCCTGTTTTGGCTTTTCAAGGTTTGGAACCACAACAAAGGCTGATAATATGACAACTATTACCACAACTATTGAGACTATTGCATATAATTCCTTTTTTGTGAACGTCATTAGTTCCGGATATCACCGGTGCACTATTTAAATGTTAATAATGAGGTAATTGATGTACTTACACCCTCAACATTTAGTTACTGGAGAGTCTAAGAAATTACGCTCAGAACCGAATATAAGGGTTGAACACTCCTGAAGCACTAAAGATTTAACTATATAAAATTGATGGGTCTTTCAATTGGGCATATTTTCATAAGTATTTCCTACTAACCGATTTTCATAAATACTAGAAATTATCTATTAAAGTCAGATGGTGATTAATCTCAAGCAATGTCCTTTAAAAATATTAGCATATCTTTATATAAATAGAATGTATGCAAGAAAATGGAAAGGGAATACCCTGAGGTATTTTCTATCATAAATAGCCATAAGCATATGAGTTGGGGTAGAGAATGGACGCTTTGGATAATTTAAATTGGAAAGTTACCCTTTCAGTCAGACCAAAGGGCGGGATAGCAGAAAAAACGGAAAGGTTTGGCATAGAGTCTGAGTTAGGATTGCAATTTGGGGAAGAACAGACAGATATCAATTATTTCATTAAGAAAAGAGAAGAAATGCAGAGGGACCTGATTATATTCATAAACGAATCAAAGGCATTGGAAGCCAATGGCATATATAGAATCAGGGCCGTAGCCAAACCAAATTTTCTTCTAACGGAAATAGCGAAGGAACTTCTCAGGATACCTTCAGTAGTATTGTCATCATTCATGGTATCAAGAGGTGAATATAACATGGAATTGATATTTCACGATTCAGAAATAGCAGCGGTATCCAATACACTCATAAAAAAATTAGAAAGTAAAACTGGAGGCAGTGCCAGTAAGGTTGGTATAAAATATATGGGTCCCAGTGGGGGATACAGAAATTGCATCAGGGAAATTTCGAAAAGAACCGAGCTTTCTCTTGTAGTCACGGAAGCAAACCCTCCAGAAGAAGAATTGATTCAGGAAAGAAATCCAGTCGGTAATGAATGGATTCGTATGGAAAAAACTCCATCTGGGAATGGAAAAATATATGGGATATACTTTACGACCCGCGAAATTTCTCATAAGACTGTCCAAAAAATAGGAAATGGTATATATTTTGCCCAAACGCCAAATCCTCTGATGGAATATGTAGATAGTTTGATTGCTTCAAAGAGGATTCCGGCCATAGGACGCGTGGACCTGCTTACGGGAAATAGATTTAATATCCTAACTGCTGTGCCTAAAATATTTACCAATGAATATATAGACATACTGAGAAAAACTAACCTATCCTTTCCTGAATGGAATCTGAAAATAGTAAGAGTCCAAACCATTGGAGACTGGATATATACGGAAAAATTGGTTCCAGACTCTGGGGCACTATAATAATACAAAGTACGGGACTGAACGCATGAATTTAAGTTTCCTTGAAAGATTTGCAACAAAAAAATTTTATCTGTTATATTTATATAAAATTATTCTAACATCAAGACGTTTTGTTTACATATCTAAGAAAAATGTACCAAATATTTTTTATAAATAAAGGAAATAGGATCTCAGTATATCAATAAGCAATTCTAAAGAGTGCGTTTTAATGAGTTTAGGAGGAAAACAATGGACGAAAACGGGTTTGGCCAGAGGCTATTAAGAAATCTGGACGGACTCAACTGGAAGTTGATCATTTCTATAGAACCGGAAACAGAGGTTTCCATTGCTTCCATACGGTACGGCCTCAATTCTGAAATAGGTCTTTACCTCGATCGAAATCCAGCCGAGATTAATCTCTATTTTAAGAATGATCCTAACAATATGGATAGGAATCTCTCCTTATTTATCTCCAGGTCAAGGGGAAAGTTGGAAGGAGATGTCTGGAGAATTCAGAGAAAGGTTTCAAAAGCCACTCCCTTTATAGAGAAGTTAAAGGAACTCCTTGGGATAACTTCCTGTGTGCTCACGTCAACATGGCTAAAAAACGGCAAATATTATTCTGAATTCATTTTTAATTATTCAGAAATGGAAAAAGTTTCTGATATTATACTTGATTTTAATGAAGAATCTTTGATGTTTTCCGTTGAGTTCATGGGTCCAAGCGATGGTTATGAAAAAATACTGAGAAAAATAAACGAAAGAAATCCTCTTAGCGTGATTCAAATGGTTTTAAAAAACGTTAAAGAACGCGAAAATGAAAGTAGTTTAAAATCAATGGGTGACCACTGGATAAGAGTTTTAAAAAAACCCATTGAAACAGGAAATCTTGATGCGGTTTATTTTCTGGATGGTACACCGGCGCACGATAAAAATGTAAAGGAAATTAAAAAGAATAGGATATACTATGCAAGAGCACATACAAATTACATATTGGCAGTCAACAGAGAAATACATAAAAGAAGATTGGTTACACTTGGGAGAATTCAGGTATTTGATAATAAATACCTGAGGCCTTATCTCATAGTGCCAGAAATTTTCGTTCAGAGTATAACCGAACTGCTTCTGGAAGTTGCCGCACAATTTACTGATTGGAGTTCTACGTTTGAGAGAATACAAACTCTGGAAGAATGGTTGGAAAGGTCATAATTTTTGGAATAGAAGTAAAGCCAAACGAAAATCAAGTTAATGAAACAGGGAGAGACGACTTCTACCCAATCCAGGTTGAAATTTATCGTAATTCTTCAGAAAGGGAAGAGAGATGAGTGAAAATTTAATAGTTGTTAGAAATAGTCCAGAACGAGTTATGATTTAAACACCAAAAAATGTGAGGGTATTAAAATTAAAGTAACTCAAGGAGAGATAAAGGCGATTGAATGTATTAGATGATCTTGACTGGAAGATTCGCATTTCGGTGGATCTGGAATCAGATCTGACAGCGGCTTCAAAAGAATTCAAAATTACCTCCGAAATGGGTCTATATATGAAAGAAAATGGTTGTGATTTAACTCTTTTTTTCAAGGATTCTCCTCACATGGAACGAGATATGGCTATTTTTCTAAATAAAAATAAGGCCAAATTAAAAGACAATATCTGGCGGATAAGAAGTGAACTGGATCAACCCTATGGATTCATAAAAATCTTAAAGGATTTAATCAATGTGCCATCTGCAGTACTCATGTTTTCATGGCTTGAGAACGGTTTCTTTAATTTTGACCTCATTTTCAGTCGTAAAGAACTGGATAAAATATCTGAGATTGTTATGGAAGGGATGCTGGAAGCTGAAGAGGTTAAAATTAAATATCTTGGGCCAAGTGGTGGGTACCTTGAAGCACTGAAAAGCATTGGGAAGAAAAATATGATATCTGTGGCAGAGTTGGTTATTGATCCATTTTCCAGAAGAGAATTTTCGGACTCGCAGAGATTTGGAGAAAACCTGATCAGAATAATCAAAAACCCCTATGAGGGCGAGTTCTTTCACAGCATTTTTTTTAAACAGGGGGAGAATGATGAAGTACGTCCCGAATTGAATGAAATAAAAAAAGGTATGATGTACGAGGGAAAAACTCAAGATCTACTGTTTTCAGAATTCAGTAGTGCTCTAACGAATGCAGGAATTCCAGTGGTAATGAGAATTAGTTCATTTCACGATTCCAGATTTTATTTCTTCGTAGGTTTTCCATTCATATTTACAATGGAAATTTTGGACATATTCAGGAAGAGTTCTCTTAATGATATAGCTCTGAGACCAGTGCTGAAAAGGATTCAACCTATGGGAGAATGGATTGGTGAAATGGGAGAAAATTCAGATTTATTTAAGATAACTAATGAGAATAAAACTGATGTTACGGAATAAGGAAATACTAACTTTAAATATTCTGAACCATTGGTCATAAGATAGAAATGTTATTTGATGCCGGGGAAACGGTATTGCTAACCGAGCACGGAGTGGAAACAGGGAACGGCAGAGAAAAGGGAAACCTCATATTAACCAATAAGAGAATCGTTCTGGAAACAACACGGGAGAGTAGAAGGATGGTTTTTGTCAGGGATCGTCAGGACGTGGTTATACTCAACGTTCCTCTATCTTCTGTTCTGATCGCTGATAAAAAGAAGGACATAATTTTCAAGGGTCACGAATTCAGAATAAACGCGGATGGAAAGCAAATGACTTTTAAGGTGAAGGAACCACAACTGTGGATAAACCAAATCGCATCTGCAAAGTCTGGGAATCTGAGTTTCAACCATGAGGGTACATCGTCACAACCATCGATCATTCTTCAGAATGCACCGCCAATACAGGAAGGTAAACTGATAAAGGGGGAACCAGTTAAGGAGATAATCAAAATAAGATGCAAGGGATGCCAGTCTCTGGTAAACGAAGATGCCAGGTTCTGCCCAAACTGTGGTTCGTTGATGTGAATAAAGGATTGTAGCCAATTTATTCAGTATTAGGGAGAATGTTTCGTTGCGAAAGAAGGAGAACTTAAAAAGCGTTTGAAAAATCACTTCACTTAAGTGTGTAAAGAAATACCACAGTTCCAGAAAAAGGGCAGATCAGAGACGTGAAGGCTCTTAGCGGGAAAGATCTTGAATGATGATTGAAGTAGAATGTACATAAATAGTGAAACGCTTTCAGGAAGATCTATCAGAAAAAAGGCACATCCTTCCGAGGAATCAGCTTAATGAATCAAAAAAGATTAAATTCTTCTTCCAGATGAATGGTCTTCATTATCTCCTGCATTTTATCCATGTCCCTGTAAATAGGCCGGTCAGATTCCAGTGCCGGTATTTCCTTTCTTATAATTTTTCTCATTTTCTCTGAAAACTCGGAATATGCAGAACCTTTTAGATCCATTCCCTGCACTCCAAGGACAAACTCCGTGGCTATGATTCTGTTTACATTTTCATTTATCTCTGTAAGTTTATTTGCAGCATTTGCACCCATACTCACATGGTCTTCCTGGTTGGCACAGGTTGGAATGGAATCCGCAGTTCCAGGATAGGCAAGTATTTTATTCCTGTTGCACAATGCCGCTGTAGTATACTGTGCTATCATATAACCAGAATTCAATCCACTGTTTTTCACAAGAAATGCGTCTAGGCCACTCAAATTTTCATCGGTGATCCTGGCAATACGCCTTTCAACCATATTCCCCATGTCTATGAGGGCAATGGCAAGAAAGTCGCATACCAGAGCAACTGGCTCTCCGTGGAAGTTTCCTGCTGATATATAATCTTCATCTTTTATAAGGGGATTATCAGTGGTTGAATTCATTTCGTTGACCAGAACATTTCCAACATATTGAATGGTGTCAAACACAGCACCATATACCTGTGGAGTGCATCTTACAGTGTATGCATCCTGGACCTTTTCTTCATCCCCTTTTTCAATGCTTTTACTTCCGTCCAGTTTTCTGTAAAGTGCCGATCCGACTATGGACTGTCCTCTCTGGGATCTGGCCTCAAGGACCCATGGGGTAAAGGCCTTTTTTGTGGATCCTAAAGCTTCCATGGATAGAATGGCTGATCCTGTTGCAAGGGCTAAGTTTTCTCTGGCGTGTACCAGTTCCACCATTCCTATGCCAGTAATTGCGGCGGTCCCATTATTGAAGGCAAGGGCTTCTTTTTCCTTCAGCTCATAGGGTTCCATCCCAAATCTATTCAGTGTAACCATTGAAGGCATCCTTACCCCATTTTCAATCACCTCTCCTTCTCCCATCATTGCGAGAAAGAGATGGGATAGGGGCGCAAGATCTCCACTGGAACCCACGGATCCAAACTCTGGTACAAAGGGATGGATATCATTATTCAGGAAATCAACAACCCTCTGAACAAGTTCAACAGTGCAACCTGAATGACCTCTGCAGAGGCTATTTGCCCTTACCAGCATTATTGACCTAACTTTTTCTTCACTGAGAGGTTTGCCAAAACCTGCAGAATGGCTTCTTATGAGGTTTACCTGTAGTTGTTTTGCCTCATCGGCTTTAATTTTCCTATTGAGTAAGCTGCCGAAACCGGTATTCACACCATAAATATTTTTTCCAGAGGCAATGAGGTCCATTAGGGAAGTCCGTGATTTTTCTATTCTTTTCACGGCTTCCCTTGAAATCCTCACCCTATCTTTTTTGAACACAATCCCTTCAAATTTTTTTATATCCAGAGAGAACCCATCAATTTCAATAAAATTTTGTTCAGCCATGGCCCTAAGTATATTCAAATGATTTAACGTTTTTGTCTTAACCTTTAGCCTCCAAGAATAATATACTCAGATCGAGACTGTGTAAAAATTATTTAGGAAAGAATGGGCAAGAAGTCTATTGGAATGATGAATGAACAATAATTTATTGGATTTACATCACATTATTTGCATGGGATGCATGATTCCCGTGTTATTCATGCCATGTTAAACTGGAAAAGGGTAATATTCCTGTTATCTCCTGCTATTTTTATATTATTTTCCTCTGATCTGATATTGATCACCCTCTTCATGTTATATGCGAGTACAATCAATCCAAATTCTCCCGATACCTTTCTTTTACCCCTCAAGAGTGTATATCCGGAATTGAGTGCTCTCTTTATGGTTCCAAATGGATGTTCAACCAGTGCCTTGCGTTTCTTCATCTTTTCTGAACCATGAAGAAGCATCTTATTCCTATGGTCATCAAGCAGTTCCTGGTGTTCCCACCTGTACATGCGCCTTCCATTCTTCGATGTGGTGCATCTTGATTTCACAGGGCATTGAGCACATGCACCTGTTCCGTATACCAAGAACAGTTTCTTCTCATTTCTCCTTTTGCTCATAAAATGCATGATGTTACCCTGTGGACATGTGTATGTATCGTCTTCTTTGTTGTACCTGAATCTTGATTCATGGAATTCAGGTGCGGGAACACCGGTCTTCTTATGGGGCATTCCATGCTTGGGTTCAGGAATGAAAGCTTTTATTCCCTTATCATGAAGTTCCTTTATATTCTCTGCAGAGAAATATCCCTTGTCTGCCAGTGCTTCAAGATCATCTGTTTCCAGCATTTCCCTTGATTTTTCCGACATGGGAACCATGGATGAACAATCGGTGGGATCATTATGCACCTCATATTCCACAATAAGGTGGTGTTTATCATCCACGGATATCTGTGCGTTGTAACAGACATCCATTCCTGTGCGTGTTTTCATCAATTTTGATTCAGGATCTGTGAGTGAGATCTCATTCAGTGATTTTTCATCCATCTTCTTCTGGATTTCCTTCAACTCTTCCGTTCTCTTCTTCAGGGTCTCAATCTTCTCCTTCATGTTGACTATCTCAGGTTTATCCTTCTCCTTACTGTCGTTTTCATCCATCTCCTTGATCCTTTTATCCACGTTATCCTTTGTATATGTCTTATCTCTTCCATTATTTGCCTTCACCTTCGTTCCATCTATCCCTATGGTCTTTCTTCCATTCCATTTTCATACGCAAAAACTTCAACATCATATGCGTTCCATCTATCCCTATGGTCTTTCTTCCAAAGAGTTCCTGTTCCATGCACATCTTGTTGAATGCTATGAACACCTTCTTCATGCAATCTATGTTATCCTTCCTGAAATCGGATATGGATTTGAAGTCCGGTGTTAATCTGTGGAGCAACCACATGACTTCCATGTTCACAAGGCATTGCTTCTTCAGTTTTCTTGAGGATCTTATCACGTTGAAATACCCCCAGAGATAGAGTTTGAGCATATCCTTTGGATTGTAAGATGGTCTTCCTGCACCATATGCAAGGGTTGAGAATTTGAAGCCAAGTTCATGCATATCAAGGGTTTCAACAAAGGTATCCATAAATCTGGCGGGATTGTCTTCTTCAATATAGTTTTCAATCATGTCAGGAAGTAGTAATTGCTGTCTTCTGTCTGTTTTCGAAATGTATGATCCACTCATTATACAGTGTGTTGCGGCTTCATGAATAAACCTATAGATTCCGGAGACCGTGAAACACTGTGTTCAATAATTTTTACACAGTCTCGATCCATATCAGTTCCCATTTTCCTACCAAAAATTTAATAGCACATTAAAAATGAATCCATGTGACAAAATTCAGATTTAGATGCAAAAACAGTGGTAAAGCATGCGACTATGAGGTTAATTCAAGCAGCAAGGATGAGGTGATGGACCATGCAAGTGCACACGCAAATAGGTTCCATGATATGAAAGATGCAACATCCGTAATGGATCTGGTAAACAGGTCTCTAGAGGAAGTGGAAGATTACAACGATTGAGCTCTCCAAAAAGGTTTTTCATGGGGAAAGTCACTTTTAATGTCTAATTATAAAATTGGAAACTTCGTCATTTCAAATCTGCCGTGAAATTTTATGATTTATTCAATTTAAACCGTAATTGCAATGGATCAGTTAACAATAGCTTCTTTTAATTCGATGTATGGAACTTCAGAAGAAAGTGTCATTTTTGCGTTGAGAGGTATGAGCATCTGATCCTCGCCATGTCCGAATGGCAGTCCATAAATAGATGGTTTTTTCAGTTGATCCATATACTGCTGTATTATATCTTCAATATAGGGCATGGGTTCCTCACTACTATTTATCTGTTTTAACTCACCGAATGCAAAGCCTGCAAACTTATGCAGATGCCCGGTCAGGTTCAGCACCGAGAAATATCTATCCAGATCTCCAGATGTTATGGCAGTGTCTTCCGCAAAGAGAATTCTGTTTTCAGAGGAGGGCATATAGGGTGTTCCTATGAGTGAAATCGCAACTGAAATGTTGGTCCCGGTGGACCTTCCATCAACCTTCCCCTTGTGAATGTATTTTACAACATTTTCGACAAATCCCGATATATTTGTGGAATTTCCACTGAGAATTTCTGTGAGCAATTTGAAAGAGGATTTCTGGAATTCATCTGGATCTGAAGCTGCCATAGGCCCATGAAACGTTATAAGTCCAGAAAGCTTGTTGAACGCCATGTGAAGTGCCGTTATATCGCTATAACCCATGAATATCTTAGGATGTTCTCTTATGGTATCATAATCCAGAAAGGGTAACACGTGAATGGAACCATATCCACCCCTTGAGCAGAGAATTGCCTTCACCGAATCATCGTTGAATGCATCCATAATTTCCTGGGCCCTGTCTTTCATGGGTGCAGCCAGGGAGTTTCTCTGTACAAGCCTTCTAATATTCCTGCCAAGAGATATTCTAAATCCAAACTTGGTCAATTTGGTTATGGTTTTTGAGAGATTTTTCATGTCGGGAGCACTAGCCGGTGCTATAATTCGAATATCATCACCTGGTTTGAGATGAGGCGGAGTCACGGTTTCCCTTATCTCCTTAAAATCAGAACTCATCTTTGTCCCCTTCCTTGAATTCCTTTTTTATTTCCCCCATTCTGTTTTCTTCCTTAATCTGCAAGACCGACAAAACCGTTGCCTCTATGGCAATTCTGAGGGATTTTGCAGCTTTATTCGGATCGGCAGCTTCCCTGAATTCATCGGAGTGCCCTGCAATTCCCGGATACCCTATGGGAAAATCAAGATGGCCGGTTGGCACTTTCCAGCTAACATTGGCTTCATCAGTACTTCCTGATGCAAACCCACCTGCTATACCCTCATCCAAAGCTGAGATTCCAAGTTTCAATAGGTTCTCCTGTAGTATATGATTAATTGAATTATTATTTATGTATGTTTTGTAGAGGGGTGTTACCTGTTCTATGTCCACTGAGGCTCCATAAGCTTCACCTATTCCCAGTGCTGCATCCCTGACTTTCTTCTCAAAAATGGAAAGGAATCTGGTTGAAGTAGATCTCATCTCCACCTGAAGCGTTGCTCTTTCCGGTACCACATTTGTTGCCTTTCCCGACTCCGTAAATATCATTCCAACAACCAGGTGCTTATCAAGTTTTGCCCACCCCCTCAGGCTGTTTATAACGTTGTATGTGGCCACAGCGGCATCCAGTGCGTTTATCCCTTTATCAGGCGAATCCGCTCCATGGGCCGATTTGCCGAGGAATCTCAATTCAAGTGTGAGATCAGCTAAAGCCTTAGAACCCACACCCCATTTATCATCAGGGTGAACCCCTATGACAAGATCCAGATCCTTGAAGGCGCCCCTTCCTGCCATTACACATTTACTCCCTGCGTAAGGGCCAATACCCTCTTCCGATGGAGTGCCAAAAACGGTTACACAGATATCATTATCAATCCTATTTATTGCGGCAGCTGTACCTACAGCCCAGGCAGATATGAGATTATGGCCGCATGAATGACCATTAGGTAGAGCATCATATTCCGCCAGTAACCCAATTCTCAAACCTTTTTTCCCATTTTCTGATCTGAAGGCAGTTTCCATATCCATATACTTTGTTTCCACGTTAAAATTCTGAGACTCGAGATATTTCTTAAGGACTGTTGAAGATTCATACTCACTGCTTCCTGTTTCGGCAAAGGAATATATTTTTTTGGAAATTTCAAGTATTCCTGGAAAAAGGTCGTCCATGATTTCATTAAAATTCATTTCAATCACTTTACTATTATGCCGGAATATTTTAACTTGCGTGACTTTTCTCCGAATTTGGTATATCGTAAATGGGAGCACAGTTATCCATTCAATAAATTGTGGAATCTCGCTCAAGGAAAGTGAGAATGATTCATCCACCTTTCAGTGGTTCAGATACCACCAAATGTGAATCAATAAGCACAATAAGTCTGAGAAGTCAGTGAAACGAAAAAACTCACTGATTTTTCTCACAAGATCATATGAACATAAAGAATTATTACCTAATAATAGATACTAACTCTGTGCTTATAAAAGAAATTGACAGGAGACTGGATATGTACCTCATTCTCAAGGTAAGGCAGGAGTCTGAGTTTTTTGCTGCAATCTCAGATCTCGACCTAAAACTCCCCTCATTCATTTATGATAACGATGGAAAGACGTGGTTGAGTACTTATTTTCCAAAGAATTTAAAGATTCCCAAAGTCAATCTAATTATAAACAAATTCAAAGCTTCAGAAAGAGAAAAGACCTATGTGGTTGATACAATGATTGAAAATCAAAATGAGCTATCAATCATTGATAAGCTGGTTGAGATTCCCTCTCTGATCATAAATGGATCAGACGTATATGGGGGCTTTCTCAATGTTTACGCAAGATTCCATAGCAGCCAGTTAGAAAAGGTATCCGAATTGCTTGCCAGATACACGTCCACCTCAAAAAATGCCAGAATTGAATGGCTGGGCCCTAGTCCAGGAATAATGAAAATTATGGATGACATAAATAAGGAATACCCGCTTTCAGTAGTAACCTATTCAACACCCATTAATAGGGAAGATATACACGTCAGGGAAATTCCATCCAGTCCAAAGATCTTATGCGAAGTGAAGAGCAGTGGTGCAATGAAGGGTGATATCAACCTAGTTGTTTCAACGGATATGCCTGTGGAAGATCTAATACCCATTGATTTGTCAGAAAATCTATACCAGATGGAATTGCGAAGCCCATTCCCTTTCATCGTGAGAAATAAGGCAAATATCCAGCACATAATTAGAATTGCATATTTTGGAAAACTTCAGAATGGAAAAATCGAAGTGACCGTGTTTCTCCCAACGGATTTCTTATATGAATTTTACAGCATTCTCTACGAAGTCGCAGATGAAACAGACAATAAGGTAATTGTTAAGACTGTTATCCCCTATTCACAGGGGGTATGGGATTTCATTTGATCCCTTTCGAAATAAACCCAGGAAAACTCCCACCTAAAAGATTGTAGGTGGTGTTTCCACGGACTAGAATTCCTATTGTCTTGATCTGGAGGTTTAATATCAATTATACCACAACCTCTGGATTTGCGGATGGGTGCACTCATCAAGTAATACACCGTCCCACCTCTTCGCCCCTTGTAAACTGTGGATTTTATGTTGTAAATATTAGATATCACTTTCATGTAACCTGTAATTTTTATTTATTCATATCTGACTTTCGTGGTATTTTCCTCACTAAATTTCAATTTTCAGCAATATATGAGGAAAATGAAATTGTGTATCGGAGAAAAATTCGAGAATGCTGAATCATCTATCCTGGTAGTAGGTGGATCATCTACATCAAAGGTAACTTTCTACAGGGTAATAGCGACAAGAGGATTAAATTAGAATAATATAAAAAAACAAACGTAAAACAAAGCGGGTCTGAGGGGGTTCGAACCCCCGGCCTATGGATTAAGAGTCCATCGCTCTACCTGGCTAAGCTACAGACCCAGCTTTACCTAAATCTTAACATTGGTTTAAAGATTTTCATTGCTGTAATGCAAATTTATCCTTTACTAAAAATCTCTAAAATACAATTTATTTAATATTTTTCTGGAGTCTTCCAAACTGGGGGTTAAAATCTTTGATCAGATTTTTATATATTCAACCATAGGGGAAGTCATGACACATTTTCAATATGTAATCAATCTAAAAACATATGAGGAATCCACAGGAAGCAGAACAGAGAATTTTATGAACCCGCTCTCAAATAAAACCTATGAATCCGAAGTTAAGTTTGCATTATCAATTCCACAGCTACATCTTGCAACAAAATTTAAAAGTGTCATATCACAGCATGTCGACTACGTAACCTATGGGGCCCATACTGGTCATATTATAATGGAGGATCTAATTTCTCTCGGAGTCATGGAATCCCTTTTAAACCACTCTGAAAGGAGACTTCCGTATCCTATTATAAAATCAACACTCGAGAGAGCGAAGGAATTGAACTTTGGCATAATAACATGCTCTCAGGACATGGCGGAAACTGAAGCCCTCTGTGAAATTGGGGCAGAAACCATTGCCTATGAGCCACCAGAACTTATTGGTGGAAGCGTTTCAGTGTCCATGGCAAGACCTGGGATCATAGAAGAAATAGCTCAATTGTGCAGAGAATATGGGTCCAAACTGTTAGTGGGGGCTGGAATTAAAAATCGAATTGATGTGGAAACTTCAAAAAAACTTGGTGCTGTTGGCGTCCTTGTTTCATCGGGTATCGTTAAATCAAATGACCCCTTTCTCTCGTTAAATTCATTAATGATATAGTATTCCCATAAAAAGTGCCTAAACCTAAAAATGAACCAATATTTGAAGAACCTGAATTCAGCGAGGAAAACTTCCTCAGATATGAAAAGGAAAGGGCAAAGAGTACTATAATTGTTTTTCTCCTGGCCATAGGCTCAGGTCTTCTTGAAGGATTCCTACAGGTAAGTGGATATTATTATCTCTCCATGCTTCTTTTCATTGTGCTGATAGTAGGTCTTTTCAGAATTCTGGGATATATGCATCTCACTCTTCCTGCAAAGGGAAGCCATAAGTTCTATCTTTTAATGGTATTCCTTCTGGCTTCCATTCTTTTCTGGTCCATCGCCCTGAACCCACCAATCAGCGTAAACACTTCGCCAGATCTAACACTGCAGTATGAGCACAATGGGCACTGGTTTGTTGCAAATCAGACAAACGGACAATATGTTCTCTTAACGGGACCTGCGAATTATAGCCTGAGGGATATTATTACATTTAATGCAAACATTTCATTTGTTAAGATAACTGGCACCTCATCCGCTATTTTAGGATACCATTATCATACCAATACAAGAATTCTTAACATTAATTTAAACGACCTTGGAAACCTTGCAACGGCAAAACTTGTAACCGAACTGAGATCTGGCAAAAGATTTTTCAACGAAACACAGACCATAACCTTTTCCTGAGGCACCCTATAAATAGAAATAAATAAGACGAAATAATGTCCAGTGAAGCAGGTGTAGTGTAGTCTGGTCTAGCACGAGAGCCTTCCAAGCTTTCAACCCGGGTCCAAATCCCGGCACCTGCATTTTTAGTTCCATTATAAAATAAACTATCATCGTAACCATTGTTTAATGCAGTTTTACTTACGTGTTCCATACAGACCGATAAAGTTAAGAATTTTCTATTCCTATTCTGTAATGTTAGTGGATTCAATGGTAGATAAATTGGAAGAAATAAGAAAAATTTTCGGGAAAAGGTTTCTGGACAGGAAGGAAGATCTCATTCCATACATGAAAGATGCATCATACTTCGAGGGTAATATTCCAATGGCTGCTGTCATAGCAGAGAAAACAGAAGAACTGTCAAAACTTATGAGAATATGTTCAAGAGAAAAGATTCAGGTGGTAATGAGAGCAGGTGGCTCCGCACTTACAGGCTCCCCCGTTCCTTATAAAGATTCCATACTTGTAAGCATGTCGGCGATGAACCAAATTCTGGAAACCCATGTGGAAGATGGATATGTAGTGGCAGAACCAGGAGTAAGACTGGATGATCTGAACTTATATCTTTCAAGATTGGGGTTTTTCTACCCTCCAGATCCTGCAAGTTCCATGGCGGCAACGGTCGGTGGAAGTATATCCACAAATGCCGGAGGACTGAGGGCGTGCACCTATGGAACAACAAAGGAATGGATACTTGGGCTTGAAATGGTTCTACCTGGAGGCCAGATAGTGGAGGTTGGTGGTCGAACTCTAAAGAGAACAAAGGGATATGATATAACCGCTCTCATGGCTGGAAATGAAGGAACATTAGCCATAATAACAAAAGCTTACCTCAAGGTATGGCCCATACCTGAGGAAATCGGAAGGATACTGGCATATTTCAAAGATGTAAGGAACATGGGAAGATCCATATCCGAACTTAAGGGAAGAGGAATAATACCATATATTGCCGAATTTATGGATAAACTATCCCTTGAAACAATTAAAAAAGCAAAAAATATAGATTTTCCAGAAGGCAGCAATTACCTTTTGATGATCGATATAGCATCTACCCATGAATCAATAGACAGGATGCTGGATGATGCTAGGAAAATAATTGAGTCTCAGGGGCCTATATCCATCAAAATTACAAGGGACAGGGAAGAGATGGCCAGGATGTATGAGGCAAGAAAAGGATTGTACTCATCCTCTCTTGGCCTCAGGGATACAAAGGACGAATATATAGAAATTGGAGACCTGGTTGTCCCACCAAGTCAGCTTCCCGACTCCCTGGAAGAAATTCAGGACTCCATAGGGGAGTACAACCTTAAAGCTGTGTTGTTTGGCCATATTGGTGATGGAAACATTCACGCCAATATACTTGTGGACCTGAACAACAGAGATCATGTAGCTCGAGTCGAGAAATTCCAGATGGCCATTGCAAAGATAGCATTGAAGCACGATGGTTCCGTATCAGCTGAACATGGTATAGGACTTGAAAAGAAGGAGTTATTTTTAGAAGAGTTGAAGGAAAGGAACTCAATGGATCTGTTGCCATTGATGAAGGGAATCAAGAAAGCATTCGATCCTGAAAACATAATGAATAGGGGTAAGATATTTGACTGAAAGATCTGAATACAGTATCAAGATCATTGAACGGCTGGAAGATCAGGTCAACAGTTGCATTAACTGTGGATTCTGTGAATCGGTATGCCCTACGCTTCCATCCAGCGGCTTCAGATCATCCATTGGTGCAAGGGGAAGGGTTGATCTGGGTAAGGAACTTCTCAGGGAAATAAAAAATGAAGGAAAGATTGAATTGAGAATAGATGAGTCATTCTATACCTGTCTGGATTGCTACGCATGTCTTCAGGTATGCCCGGCGGGGGTAAATGCTGGAGAGGTCAGTGAAATGGGAAAGGAACTCATAGCATCAGGGGAACTGATGAAAACAGATCAGAAAAATCCCATCGCAGGAATGATCGTGGCACTCACCATGAAAAACAGAAACCCACTTGGAATCAGGGAGCATTGTGCAAAATGGGCCGAAGGGCTTGAATTTGACTCAGAATCAACCAATCTGCTTTACACAGGAAATATGTATCAGATGATGGCATACAATGAAACACTGGGCAGGGTGGAAAGATTTCTCGGTAACAGGCTTTCTCAAACTATGGCTGGGTACATCTCAGGGCACACAGGCATGTCAAGGCACCTGAAATATTTCAAGAATTCAGGAATGGAAAAAGAGATGAATGGCTATCTCAGAGATATATACCTTCTTCTGAAAGCTTCCAATGTAAAATTCAATTACCTTGGCAAGGAGGAACCTTATCCGGGAACTTTTATTCACGACCTGGGATACGAAAAGGAATTCAGGGAATACGCTTCATTTTTAACCGAACTCTTTCACAGGAAAAATATTAAGACAATCATAACAGTGGACCCTCATACTTATGATCTTCTCAAGAGCACAATACCGTCGATTGTTGAGAACTTTGACTTCCAGGTTGTGCATTACCTCGATCTCATAAACGAAAGTGGTTTTAGGAAATCCCATGAAAACATAACCTACCATGAGCCATGCCACCTTGTCCTGAGAAAGGATTCATATGACAAGCCCAAAGAAATACTTGAATCCATCGCAAATCTCAAAATGCCTGTCCGCTCAGGAAAGAAGGTTTTCTGTTGTGGTGGACCCGATGAACTCCTCTATGGCAATCTTTCAAAAAAAATATCCGAAGAGAGGTTTCACCAACTTAAAGAAACCGATACTGAGAAAATAATAACTGCATGTCCCATCTGTTTTTCAAACCTGAATAAGGATAACACAGTGGTTGATATTTCGTCCTTTCTCATTGAAAACATGTCAGAGGAGGGAAAAGGATAAAAAATATAACGCAAAGAGCAAAACCAGTTATGAAATCTGAAAATCTCAAAAACTTAATACATGTTGGGGATGACAATAAATGAAAGAAACAGCAGTTCTTGCGATTGATCTCCAGAATGCCATTATGGAAGGACCAATTCATAATAGGGAAGTTTTTACTGACAATGTGAAAGGAATCCTTGAAACAGCAAGAAAGAGAAATTATTCTGTTTTCATGGTTCAACATGCAGAAAAAAAGGGTAGTGATCTGGAGCCAGGAACCGAGGGTTGGAAAATTTACAGCCAGTTCTTATCTAAAGATTCCGAGCCTGTAATACATAAAGAATATCCCGATTCATTCTATAAAACTGATCTGGATATGATTCTGAAGAGTGAAGGTATCAAAAGTCTTGTCCTATGCGGTCTAATGACAGAATATTGTGTTGACACTACCGTAAGATCAGCCTTTGCCCACGGCTACAAGATCTTGCTTGCAGGTGACGGGCACAGTACTTTTAACAGGGAAAATATAGGTGCAGAACAGATGATTTCACTCGTTAATAGCATCACTTCAGAATGGTTTGGTGAAGTAAAAGACAGTAAAAATATAATGAAACTTCTGGATGATAAGAAATTTGACTGAATGAGCTATTAAGAAACTCGTGGATATTCAGCGAAACAGAATTGTTTCTCATGTTTTCGCTCATCAGATACAGTATTAAAGCATTTCTTCCTGATTAGTTTGGTTCATTCATTTCCATGAAATTCTGCTAAAATCCTATTTTCAGGAAAATAGATAATGGTGTGATCCTGCAACGGAAAGCAGGTTTGCGTTTGCCTGACATATGTTATTTTTCTGATTTCAGCAGGTATTAGTTCTTATGGAGGTTCCAGAAATTTCATTTATTAGAAAAATTAAAAAAAGGTGAGAGTGATTATTCCAGTTCCTGGAAATAGTCATTCTTGAAATGATACTTGAAGAGCCACTCATAATGTCCGTGCAATGATCCCCAGTAAATTTTCTCCATTACCTTTTTTTCCATGTAATTTGTTCTAGATGGAACAATCTTTTCCACGGGGGTATCGTAGGTACCAACTACGAAAGTCGCCTTATGGAAACCTGTTTCCATGGAACACTGTGTTCTTCCCGTGAACTTATATCTTTTTTTTGTGCCCTTGATTTCTCCTATTATGTTGTTGGCCACTACAACGCCTTCAAGATGGGCTTCTACACCTGCCTTTGAAATTGGGATATTTGTTGTGTCCCCAATGGCGAATCCATTATCATAGCTTGTAATGTGCAGATCCCTCTTGTCAACTTTAACCCATCCATCTTCATCAGCAATTTCAGATCCCTTCAGGAATCCTGCAGGTTTATGCGGTGGTGTCAGGAACAGATAATCATACTTCAAGGTCTCTCCCTCAAGGGATGTTATCTCTTTCTTACCTGAATCGACTGAATCTGTGTTGAATGTGGTTATGCTCTCTATGGATCTGGATTCATACAAAGGCTTGATAACTTCATTTATTGGTTCAGCCGAATATATCCTTGTGAAAGGCGTTATATAGGTTATTTCTACCTTATCTCTTATTCCGGCCTTCCTAAAGTGTTCATCCAGCATGAATGCAGATTCGTTGGGGGATGGAGGACACTTATATGGAAGACCTCCTATTCCCACCACTATCTTGCCTGATTTTATCTTTCTTACCTGTTGATATATCAGGCTGGAGTTTTGGGCATTTGTATGGAAGTCCATATTTGCTTCCCTAAGTCCTGGAATCTGATCATAATCGGGAGATGACCCAGTTGATATTATGATGTAATCGAAGTTGATCTTTTCGTTGCTCCCTTCTGTTTTTATATACCGGTTTGCGAGATCTACCTTTTCGCAGTTATCATAAACAATGTTTACGCCGTTTGATAATAGTTTTTTCATAGGTCTCCTGATCTTGGAGGGATCTGTTCCACGGAAGGCAACCTCAAGGTATCCTGGTTGGAATTCCTGTTCCTTCTTCTTATCAAAAATTGTAATGGAAACTTCTCCATTCTTAATTTCACCTGACAGGCTCTTTGCTAACTTGCTTGAGGTTATTAAACCTCCAGCTCCACTTCCTATTATTGCTATTTTTTTCATTTTACATCACCTTTTATGGGTATCGGGGTTATTTTCTTGACTTCTCTCAGTACGACGTAATGGTATGTTGATATCCCGATTCCCAATATCATCACAACGAAACCCGCGATAATCATTGCGTTGCTTTCCTGAGTTATAAGGGAGGAGGGTATTTTTACAAGATATCTGGAATTAGCGCTCAGGCTCTCAAGGCCAATCGCCACGAGGATTAGCCCAAATATCAAAGAGAATATGCATTGTTCCAGAAGGGAACGATATATTGAGACATCCTTTGCAGTATTTGTTTTCCTGACTTTGTTCCCGGCCAGTCTGGTGCTGAGAAATATATAAGCAAAGTATCCTGCAACGCTTCCAAGTATTATTCCTACTGTGAAAACGAGACCGAACAATGAAAGGCCAGCCAGACCGCTCCAGAACCCGCCTACACTGCAACCCTGTGCAATTCTGGCTCCTATTGCAATTATCACTCCACCAAAGAAGCCGATGGATAAATCGCCCGCCTTACTGGCGGACCCTGATGGAAGCCGTATTTTGAAAGTGCCTCTTGCCATGGAAAATATTGTCGATCCTGCAATAATCATCAGTATAAAAAATGAAAATGCACTTATCACAGGTATTGTTTGGTACCAATTAGTGGACAAACCGCTTCCGCCAAGATATATACCAAAGGGTGAAAGAAGATATTGTGAGAAGAGTGCAACTGGAGTCGTAACTCCAAGGTAATTAAACATATGACCTGCGGCGAATATGAATGAAGCAATCATTGCAAAAGAGAAGACTGTTCCAATGAAGTATGGTGAGTTCATGATAGCCTTTTTCCCTTTGGGAGCGGAGTTTCCTAGACTTCCTACCCGTCTCTTCCTAAGGATGAGTGCAGCCCAAATGAGGGCTAGGAAGAATAGTATTCCCACGATTGCTGCACCTGCTGTAGCAGTAATTCCCGGTAACAAATTGGGTACATAGTTCAGGGTACTTCCATTTCCAACATTGCCAGTTCCCGTAACCTTCCACCAATGGGCGAGATCCAGCCAGTTGAAAATTGGAAAAGCGAATATAATTGAACCCAATGCAAGACCTAGGAGTTCCATCCAGTTTACAACGTATCCCGATCCGGATTTCCACAACATCCCGACCATGCACCCCTGACCAAGCATCATTCCAAAACCAAAGATGAAGGACCCCAGAAGGGTGAACCATCCTGCACCTGGTAGGAAGGCATATGCATCAACAACGGGAACAGCACCAACTGCTACAAGAAGTCCTGTTCCCAACGATGAAACTGCGATGCTAACCAGAATTATTTCATAAATGCTACTGTATCTCAGACCCATTACCTGATGAGTTGCTATTACCATGCAATAGGTTTTTTTCTCGGCATATCCTCCAAACAAGAAGCCCAGTACTGCATAAAAAATTACGGCCATTATTGGAGCGTAAATAAGTAAAGGAATAGCAGACATAGGATCACTCACTTTAAGATTTCTTTCCAGTTACCTTGAGTGTTACTTCAAAGTAATTATCCACTTCCTTTGATCCCACAAATTCATTCCTCGTTCTCTCGCACCATGCTTTTGAGTCAGGAACTACCCCTGGATCGTTTGCAATAATCACAATCGTGTCTCCGTTCTGAGACTTCTTGTAAGCCCTGATCAGGTCAGTAATTGGGCCGGGGCAGGCTGTTCCTCTACTATCAACATTCATTGTCGTCATCTTTATCATCTCACAATACAATTATCTGGTTCTCAGCAGATTGGATCATGAAGTTTGTTGCTCCAACGATATCCTCAATCATTGGATCAAGATCACCCTTCTGCAGGTTCAACGCACTGGACATTAGTGAGCAGGCATACACCTTCACGTCTCCTTCCTTGATGGAATTCTTTAAAAGTTCATGCCAGCCTTCGAACTTGATTCGTTTCAATCCATCCCTAAGTTCTTTCATGTATTCCGAAAAACCAGCAGGCGAAACGGATTCTTTCTTGTATCCATCCTTAAGAAAACATTGCAACGCAGTGCCCGTAACAAATATTCTAAGGGGCATGCCCAGATTCGCTGCCGTTTGTGTTAATACTCCCAGCATTATCATCTTCTCCTCCGTTCCAGTCGAAACAACAATTGATATCCCTTTTTCCGTCATTTTTGACACCAATCATTTCATCGTACCTCCGGTATTAACGGGACAGCCTGATATGTAAACTTACTACAATATGTACATTGTAGGATGTAGGGGTTAATAAAACTCCGCGAATCTCGACAACCCAAAAATTACAGGCTTTCTCTTTGTTAGGGTAGAGTCATTTATTCTCCTCACGAATATCCATTTTAATAAATAATCACTTCTTTCTTACAACGGAGGAAACCACTACCAGACAAAGTGTTTAGCATTTGGATCTGGATTGTTTCAGGGAGTTCAATTTAATTTTTAGCATTCTAGAAAGTAATAGAACGAATGAAGAAAGCTTTAGAATTTTTCCTTTAAACAAATGGTTATATACAGTTTATTACTGTAAGGATATCCTTACAAATTTTCTTAAAATAAATGAATAACAAAAGGAGGAACATAAATGAATAGAGGTGTAAAAAGAAAGCGTAAATTCTTCCGTAAGGATACGCTTCTTCTCTTTGGACCTGCTTGGCTGGTAATGATGGCTGACATGGATGCCTCTTCATACATAGGAGCTGCACAAACAGGAGCAACCCTAGGATATAGCCTCATATGGGTAATGATACTACTAATTTTTCCGTTATATATTATCCTGGAGCTTGCAGGAAGAATAAGCATTGCAACAGGAGAAGGTCTGGGAAATGTGGCAAGAAAAAATTATGGAATTAAGATATCTTCCCTGCTTGCACTGCCAATGGCAATCACTGATATGTTAACTTATGGCATTGAATATCTTGGCATTGGAATAGGGTTTGAGATAATGGGATTATCACTCTATTATACAATTCCAGTGATCTATGTAACTCATCTATTCATAGTGATAAGGAAAAAATATGATGGTGCAGAAAAGCCCATGATCATGATATCTCTTATTCTTATCGCATCCATGTTGATATCACTCTGGAACAGAGGCGTAAAGCCCTTTTCATCTCCACTATTCAATCCATTTCTAATGGAACCCACTGCAGCATACTTTTTCTTAATAGCGGCGAATGTAGGGGCCGTTATAATGCCTTTCATGATTTTTTTTCAGGCATCCGCAATCGGAACTAAAATGAAAGGAATTCAATCAAGGGGATTCAAAATTGATAGGCAGAGAGCAGTGCAAATAATGAGGAAAGAAACCTTTGCAGGCGCTGTAGTTACCGAGTTGCTAATGATCATAGTAGAAATGGCATTTACCGGAATTCCCAGAGCTTCCAATTCATCATTTTTTTCAACCCCTTCCCAATTGGGGAAAGTCCTGATACCCATAGCAGGAACCTTTTCTCCCTATATTCTTGGAGTTGGAATAATCGCAGCAGGATTTATCGCGCTCATTACAATATCCCTTGGGAGTGCCTGGGGGATCTCTGAATCTCTGAATATACCAAAAAGATCGCAATGGATTGTATATTTAATAGAAAGCACACCGGCCGTTCTTGCTGTAATGGTTATAAATCCTGGCGCTCTCATAATATCTGTGCTTTATCTTTTAATCTTTTTTGTGTTTGCTCTTATTGCACCCATGTTGATGTTATGGATTATAGGTAGAAATAGGAAAATAATGGGTGATCTTACACTTTCCAGAGGAAATGAAGCCCTTTTCCTATTCATGTGTTTCATTCTGGTTTCAATTGCCATATTGGCAACCTTAACATGAGATCATTAGAAAAACCGTACAGGATTTTTTGAAACTCTCATTCCATAACCACACTAAATATGAGATTTCGGAAATTATAAATTTGACCCCATAGAGTCAGCTTCAGTAAGCCTTTTGCGCTTCCATAATTTCGTGTTTAGTTGGCGGGTTTAACTTCTCTAAAAATTCCTTCATGGAATTTATGCTTGGTGCCTCCCAATTACAAATTGCTTTCAATTCTGAGTCCAAAACATTGATAGACTTAAGCTGAAATCCTTCTGGTAGTTTCCCGTCATTAGCCATCTGTATAATGCCAGCTATGGTTTTTTTAACTTCTTCATTAGCATGATTTTTCCACCTGTGTTCAACTATTATATTTGCCATTTAAATCATGTATACTATTAAAATGCTGCATATATTAATACTGCCGTTATGTATTGGTATATTACTCTTTATTTGATCTATAAACCCTTATACATGCCATAATCAAAATAAGAAATGCCGTTTTCAAAAAAAATATTCTTAAAAAAAAGAGTGGTTTAAACAATTCTCTGAGCTTCTGAAACTTCGTTCTTTGTTGGAGGATTTATTTTCTCAATAAAATCTTTCATATCTCTGACGCTGGGTGCATCCCAGTTACAAATTGCTCTAGGCTCTGAGCCAAGAATGTTTACTGACTTTAGTTCAAATCCTGGAGGTAATGTTTTATCTCTTGACATCTGGACTAAATTTCCGACAACCTTTTTCACTTCTTCTGCGTTATGCGTTTTCCACCTGTGTTCAACAATTACATTTGTCATATTTTTCACTAGAAATATATCAATGGTTGGGCTATATATTTATAGCCGTTGTGTATTGGCATATATGCAGGAAATAGTTCTCGAAATAGACAATACCTTTCCTTTCAACATTATTTCAAAGGACTTTAAAGAACTGAAATTCTATAGATGGTGCAACTCAAGCATTGACTATCTTGAGTTTTATGGGGAAAATGAAAAGTTGGACAAACTCGATTCAAAACTGGATAAAGTTGAAAAGAAGTTAGGAACAAAAACGATCTACAAAAGCAGACAGCCTTCTAAAATGACTCTGATGCTCAGCTGCAGTTGCAGTATTCACAACTCATCCATCCGGGTTGCAGAATCATTAAATTGCCTCTGGAAAGGGCCAGTAATGTATGCAAACGGAGTAGAGACATTAACTCTGATCGTTGTGGAGGGTCACGATCTCATGGATGTTATCTCAGTTTTCAAGAAAAATGGAAATGTTTCGTTGATAAAGAGCATTCAGATGATGCCAGATTCCCTTAGAAGCACTTATACTCTTTCAATTTCAAGTCTCTTCAATCAATTAACGGAAAAGCAGGCGCATATGCTAAAGATTGCAATTGAATCAGGTTACTTTAAAATTCCCAAAAATACCCACATCTCACATCTTGCTAAAAGAGGTGGTCTTTCGGTATCAACTGCACAAGAGCATCTTAATAAGGCTAAAAGCAAACTCATGAAAAATATGGAGCCATACATAAATCTGTACCTTACACTAATGGAGCAGAATAATGTGTAGGAAGCTAACAATTCATTTAGATATAAAATAAAAATGGGTTCCTTTGAATCCACGGGTTAATCCAGATCGAAAGTTAAAGAACCATAACTAGCTTTGAACCTGTCATTAAAAAAATAGAACTCATAATTTTCGGGAAGAGCAGAAGTTCATTGAAAAAAAATCATCTTCTTAATAAATCTTTAAATATGGTCATATATTATCTGAGGGAAAAGACCATACACCAGTGGCAATGCCAAGGCAACCACAGTCAAGCACAAAAATTTTTGCTGCAAGGCAGGTGTAACGGTAAAGGTGATAAAATATGGCAACACCACATCATCCTAGAAGAGGATCTATTGGATACTATCATAGAAAGAGAAAGCCTAGTCTAAAGTCTACAATCAGAAGCTGGCCAGAGATTGAAGGAAATGTTAAAATTCAGTCTTTTGCTGGATACAAGGTTGGAATGACACATATCGAAATGGTCGACTACAGAAAAAACAGTACAACCGCCGGTAGAAATATAATGGCCGCAGTCACTGTGGTAGAAGTCCCTCCAGCGAAGATAGTTTGTGTCAGAGGATATAGCGAGACCGAGGATGGCTTAAAGGTAACCTATGAAAAATGGTCTGATAATCTTGACAAGGAATTGTTTGAAATAATACCGGAAACGAAGAAAAGAAACGAAAAAGAGGTTCCTACTGACCTTTCAGAAGTCAGGGTTATGCTGATGCTTCAACCGTGGTTAATTACAGGGGTATCAAAGAAAATTCCTGACATATATGAAGCACGTATAGGTGGTTCCACCATTGAGGCAAGGCTAAATTATGGAATGGAGAAACTGGGAAAGGAAATTGAGTTCACAGATTTTTCAAAGCCTGGAAATTTTGTTGATATAATATCTGTTACAAAGGGAAAAGGGTTTACGGGGCATGTGGAGAGATTTGGAGTAAAACTATTACCCACAAAAAACAGAAACCATAGAAGAATGATTGGAACTCTCGGTCCATGGCACCCTGACTGGATAAGATGGCAGGTTCCGCAAGCAGGACAGATGGGTTCTCATCAGAGGACACAACAAAACATGAGGGTAGTCAAGTATGCCAAATCACAGGGACAGGATGATATAAATGTGAAAGGTGGGTTCGTGAATTACGGACTTGTAAGAACAAACTATGTCCTGATCCACGGTTCAGTACCTGGTTCCATAAAAAGGCTAATTAAATTCAGGGATCCTTCAAGGCAGAAGTCACCCTCAGTTCAGAATCTGGAGATTGCATATATATCAAGGGAATCAAAGCAGGGTGATTAAGAGTGAAAACATCAATATACAATGTGGATGGAAAAGTAAAGGGAGAAATGGATGTACCACAGATATTCTATTCTGAAATGAGAGAAGATATAATGAAAAAGGCTTTCAGAGCTGTTTCTCTATCATACAGGAAGCCCTACGGTTCCTCTCCAAACGCTGGACTTAGAAGGGTCGGTCACACATCAGGTCCAGGTATGGGGATATCGAGAATGCCCAGAGTATCCGGAAGTTCGAGGGCAGTTTTACTGGGCAGCACGAAGGGAGGAAGAAGCCCACACTCGCCCAGAGCTGAAAAGAACTTGAAGTTAAAAATAAACAAAAAGGAGAAGGTTGTAGCATGGAGAACCGCACTTACCATGGCTGCAAATGCAGATATTGTTAAAAAGAGAGGACACATATTTTCTGAAGAATTAACATTTCCCGTAATTGTGGATGACGAGATTAACAATATAACCAAGACCAGAGATGCAAGAAATTTCCTTCAGTCCCTTGGTGTATGGGAAGATGTTGAAAGGGCCAAGGAAAAAACAAAAATAAGGGCTGGAAGAGGAACAATGAGAAACAGGACCTACAGAACACCAAAAAGTATTCTCATTGTTTCAGACAAACCATCCGGCCTTAAGGCGTTCAAGTCTCTTCCAGGAGTGGATATTTCATTCAGCAAGAATATTTCTATATCAAAACTTGCACCTGGAGGTGTTGGAGGAAGACTGATATTATTTACTGAGAGTTCAATTAAAAATATGGAGGTGGAATGAGAATGGAAGATGTATTGATAGCCCCTACTGCAACAGAAAAAACAATGATCCAGAGCCAAACTGAAAACAAGCTTACTTTTATTGTAAACAGGAAAGCAACGAAAAAACAGATAAAAGAAGACGTTGAAAGGCAGTTTAGCGTTAAGGTTGAAAAAATTAATGTCCTTTACACGAAAAGAGGAAAGAAAGCGGTAATAAAGCTTTCTGGAGATTTCAATGCAGAGGAGATTGGAGAGAGAATAGGAATTTACTGAGGTGTTGAAATGGGAAAACTAATTATACCGCAAAGAAGAGGAAAGGGGGGACTGATTTATAGAAGTCCGAGCCACAGGCATGTTAGCGCTATGAGAATACCTCTGGATGGCAATTATCAAATCAAGGATATAATCCACGCCCCAGGGAGAAATTCTCCAGTATTAGTTCTGGATGGAGGGGAAAAGAAGAATCAGTACCAGATAGCGTTTAATGGAGCATACGTAAGTCAAAAGGTAAACATAGGTAAAATAGAGAATCCAAAAAGTGGGGATTCCACCTATCTAGGATTTATACCAGATGGTTCCCTGGTCCATAACATTGAAACCGTACCGGGAGACGGAGGAAAATTGTGCAGGACTGCAGGGACCTATTCACAGGTAATAAGTCACGGCGAATTTGTATCTATAAAATTGCCTTCAGGAGCCATAAAGAGTGTGAATCCCCAATGCAGGGCAACGGTTGGTACTGTTGCAGGGACAGGAGCTAAAGATATACCCATTCTTAAGGCTGGAAGGCACATTCACTATCTCCAGAGCAAGGCTAAAAAAGCAATCTCTGTCAGGGGAGTTGCCATGAACGCAGTCAATCACCCGCATGGTGGAGGAAATCACCAGCATGTCGGTAGACCAAGCACAGTTGGAAGAGGGACACCGCCAGGCAGGAAAGTGGGAAGATTATCACCAAAGAGGAGGAAAGTTAAATGACAACAAATAGACAGGCATCTGCAAAATCCATAAGGAGAAGGAGCAGGAAGTCTCAAAAAGTAGCTATGGGGCGATCGAAGGAGTTCAAATACAAAGGTTATACTCTGGAAGAGCTCCAGAAAATGGATAGAGAGAAATTAATAGAGGTATTTCCGGCTAGAGTCAGAAGAAGCCTGAAAAGAGAGATGGGGCCAGACCAGAAAATAGTTGCAAAAAGATTGATGGGCAATAAAACTGAAATAAGGACGCATGTTAGGGACTTAATAATCCTGCCAAGGTATGTGGGTAAAGTAGTACATGTACACAATGGTAAAAACTACGTCAAATTCGAATTAAAGGCCGAGATGATAGGGCACTATGTTGGTGAATTCGCCCTGACAAGAGGGGAAGTTAAGCACTCTGGTCCTGGAGTAGGCGCAACCAGATCGTCTAAATTCATGCCATTGAAGTGATGTAAAATGAAAGGATATTCAATAATAGAAATGTCGGAAAAATCAGCAAGATCCATAAGGAAGAACTGCAACATTTCCCTTAAGGATGCAGTAAACATTGCCCACAATATAAAAGGTATGGACCTGGCAAAGGCAGAAGACCTTCTGGAGGCAGTAATGAAAAAGGAAAGACCAATTAAGTATTTCCGTTACCTTGATTCTGTATCCCATAGAAAGGGATACGGTCCAGGCCGTTATCCGGTTAGGGCAGTAAAGCAATTCCAATCATTGATTGGTAACGTTAAGGCTAATGCAGAATTCAAGGGGCTGGATACCGATTCCCTGAAGATTGTAATGGTCACGGCAGACAAGGGTCCTATGTTAAAGCGTTTTACGCCCAAGGCTTATGGAAGGGCTGGGGCTAATAACAGAGATATGGTTCATCTTTCCATTGTAGTTGAAGAGGTCGAAAAATGAAGGAAAGGAAATTTATTAATGAGAGTATAAAGCGATTACTGGTCTCAGAATATATTAGACGAGAAACGGATATTGCTGGATTTGGCGGGATTGAAATGAAGAGAAACCTTCTTGACACATCCATTCAATTAGTTGTCAATAAACCTGGACTTGTCATTGGAAGAAGGGGATCTAAGGTTCAGGAAATAGAAGAAACGCTCAGAACCAGATTTAAAATAGAAGGTCCGAGGATAGAGGTAAAGGAGGTCAAGGAACCAGATCTAAATCCACAAATCGTATCAAAGAAAATTGCAATGTCCCTTGAAAAGGGATGGGCATACAGAAAAGCCGGAAACACAGCATTAAGGAGAATAATCGAAAGTGATGCTAGAGGCGTCATGATTAAAATCGGAGGAAAGATCTCGGGAGAAAGGGCGAGAAGCCAGAAGTTTTTCTTTGGTTCTATAAAATATTCAGGAGAACCCGCAAGAAGTGGGATTGAATACGGGTTTTCCACTGCAAAACTAAAACTTGGCATAATAGGTGTATCCGTTAGGATCCTGAATTGGGACTATAAACTACCAGATGATATAACTGTAAATAAGGCTAATTTAAAGGTAAATGAGGTGAAGGAAGAAAATGTCGGAATTGAAGCCGGAACAACTGAGAAAAATGAGTGAACAGGAAAGAGGGGAGAGAATGAAGGAACTTAAGGAAAATCTCCTCAGGCAGAGAGCCAGTGTGGCCATGGGAGGTTCACCTCTTAATCCTGGTCTAATAAGATCCATAAGAAGGCAGATTGCCAGGATCAGGACTATAGAGCATGAGGAGGAAACAAAAAGATGAAGGATAAAAACTTTACGGGAATCCCAAAGGAATTGCAGCCATGGGACGGTTTTACCAGGGACACAATGGCAGTGAGAATTACCGTCGATAAAAGAAGATATGGAAAAAATGTAACCATCATAGAGGGCATCGATCCAAAGATGGAGAACATTGACGATATTGCAAAGCAATTGAAACGAAAGGTTGCATCTGGTGGAACAGTAAAGGAAGGAAGAATTATTGAACTCCAGGGAGACCATAGGGATTCAGTAAAGAAATATCTTGAAGGAATTGGGTTTAAAACAGAGGTAGTTGGATAATGGTAGTGGACATATATGGGGAGGAATTCTTGGGGAGGATAATGAAAGTTACCTCTTCAACCAATAGCAATCTGTCCGGAGTGGAAGGGGTAGTGGTGAAAGAGACCAAAAATACCTTCAGTTTGCTGGACAGATACCAGGTGAAGGTTATTCCAAAAAATATATGTCAATTTTCTCTGGAGGTAGATAATAAAATCTATCAGCTGGATGGAAAGGTAATGTGCTACAGGCCAGAAAACCGCCTGAAAGAACTCAGAAGGATTAACAAAAACTTAAGGAGGATGAACTAAATGACAAGAAACATAGGACTGGATATAGCCCCGCCCGAAAAGGAATGTGAAGATAAGAAATGCCCATATCACTCAAATCTGAGTGTAAGAGGGAGAGTTACCATAGGAACTGTGGTTTCAAAGGGAATGGTAAATAGCGTAGTTGTTAGGAGAGAATTTAAGACATTTAACTCAAAATATGAGAGAAATATAAAGTCTGTTTCCAGTTACCATGTACATCTGCCCCCATGCATTGATGTAAAAAATGGGGACAGGGTACTTTTTACCGAGTGCAGAAAGTTGTCTAAAACGATATCGCATGTTGTTGTAGGGAGGTTAGATCAATGAAAGGGATAGCCGGAAGGCAGTCAAGAGGGTTACCATTTGGAGCAAGAATGATTTGCGCTGATAACAGCGGAGCAAAAATAGTCAGTTTGATAAACGTAAAGGCATGGCACGGTGTGGCCAGGAGGAATCCAGCTGCAGGTGTTGGTGATATGTTTATAGCAAGCGTAAAAAAGGGAGGTCCTGACGTAAGGGCTAAGGTGGTTTACGCAGTGGTAATACGACAGAAAAGACCCTATAGAAGGGCAGACGGATCAATCATTTCATTTGAAGAGAATGCCGCAGTATTGGTTACACCGGACGGAGAGGTCAGAGGATCAGAAATAAAGGGGCCGGTTGCAAGAGAAGCAGCTGAAAGATGGCCAAGAATTGCGGCCATTGCATCAACCATAGTGTAGGTGAATAAACATGATGAATAAAGTAAAAGTAACGCTTGAAAAGGACCTTCGAAAAAAATTAGGGATCAGACAGTTTCCCATTATGAAGGGAGATATTGTCAAAATAATAAAGGGAAGTAGAAGAGGAGAAGGAGGAAAGGTAGCATCAGTAGACCACAGGCACTCACTGATAATAATAGACGGAATAAATATAGCAAAGGCCGATGGAAAAGAGAAGTCGTTTCCAATACAGCCAGAAAAGATAGAAATTACAAAACTTGACCTGACCATGGAAGAAAGGTCCGGAAGGATAAGGGAACTTGCGTCCATGAAGAATATAGTTCTGAACGATCAGACCCTTGAGGAGTATTCCACAAAGAGTGAACCAGAAGAACCTGAAGTTCCAATGGAATCTGAAGAGTTGAAAACAGAAGAAATGGGAATACAGGAGAATGAGGTATATGACGATCAGGCATCCGAAGATTCAGAGGCGGAGGAATTTCCTGAAAAGGAAGCTCAGGATGATGGAGAGGACGATGAAAGTGACGAAGATGAACCAGATGATGAAACCGAAGGAGATGAACAAAAATGATTAACAAGACGAAAAGGCAGATGATTCCACGAGTCGTGAAAATACCCAGGAAGTCGTATTTCTGGGGATCAACCTCAATGGCTGGACCACATAAGAAGAATGCATCTGTTCCTATGTTGCACATATTAAGAGATTACCTATCTCTTGGAGACAAGGAGAGAGAAATCACAAGACTATTGAATAATAAGCTCGTGAATGTCGATGGAAAAGCCATAAAGGAAAAAAAATATCCCACTGGCTTCATGGATCTTGTCACGATACCCAGTATGAAAAAGAGTTACAGAATTCTATATGACAGGCTGGGTAGGCTAACACCTGTACCTGAAAGAGATGAAAATTCCAATGTTAAGCCAAGAAAGGTGCTAAACAAATTTACCGTAAAGGGGAACAAAACAATGATAGTTTGCCATGATGGATATAATTTCATAAGTGATAATAAGACAATATCCACAGGAGACGTCGTATTATTCAACGTAAAAGAAAAAAAGATTGATGGAACCATAAAGCTTCAGGAAGGATCTAAGGTGTTCCTCACGGGTGGTAATCACGTGGGCTCAGTTGCAACGGTAAAGTCCATTGAAGTAAGTAAATCCTCATCGTCAAACCTCATATCTATGGAAGAGGGATTTGCAACCATAGAGGAATACGTCTTTCCCATTGGAAATCTGAAGTTCAACAGTATCGAATTGAAGGGAGGTAATGCGGAATGAATGCACAAAACCCAATGAGGGAAATAACTCTTGATAAGATAGTGGTAAATATCGGCGTTGGACAGGCTGGTGACAGATTAAACAAGGCCGTAAAGGTTATAGAAATGATTACGGGGCATAAGCCTGTTCTTACCACATCTAAGAAAACTGTTAGGGAGTTCAATTTGAGAAAGGGTCTGACCATAGGTGCTAAGGTTACGCTCAGAAAGGCTGATGCGGATAAATTCCTGAAGGAAGCACTATACGCCAGGGAATACAAATTCCCACATTATTCTGTGGACAAACAGGGAAATGCCTATTTTGGAATATCAGAATATACTGATTTCAAGGGAATGAAATATGACCCGGAAATTGGAATATTCGGCATGGATGTTGCCGTAGTACTCAAGAGAAAAGGGGGATTTAGAAATGCAAAAAGAAACATCAGGAAAGAAAATCTTTCTTCCAAGCTGTTCATAACAAAGGAAGAAACCCTGGCTTTTTTAAAGGAAAAATACCAGGTAGAGGTGATCAATTAATGTCAAATATAGTACTGAGGCCAACCAAGAAATTCGGAAGAGTTGAAGGTTGCGTGAGATGCGGAAGAAAAAGAGGAATGGTAAGGAGATATGGAATTAGGATGTGCAGGCAGTGCTTCAGGGAGACAGCGCCCTCCATAGGCTTTAAAAAATTCAGTTGAGGTGATAATGTGAGACATGATCCATTAAATGATATAATTAACACAATAAAAAATGCTTCAAGTATAGGGAAGAGGGAAATCGAGGTAGGGCCAGCAGCAAGGATGATTGGTCGCGTTCTCAAGGTAATGCAGGACTATAACTATATTTCAAGTTTTGAAGTCGTAGAGGATGGTCAGGGAGGAAAGTTCAAGATCAAGCTGAATAGCACGATTAATAATTGTGGGACCATAAAGCCAAGATACTCTGTTAAGAAAGTGAATCTTGATATGTTTGAGTCCAGGTACTTGCCCGCCCAGGATTTTGGGATACTTATTGTCACAACAACCAAGGGTGTCATGAGTCACGTGGAGGCAAGGAAACATGGGTTAGGAGGAAAACTGCTGGCTTACATATATTAGGTGAAAAAAATGGTTAATTGGAAAGAATCGGAGAAATTAAAAACACCATCAGGAGTAAAAGCAGAGATGAAAGAGGGTGTTCTAGAAGTTACTGGTAAGCTGGGTAAAGTTACCAGAAATTTCGCAGATAATTACGTAAGAGTCCAGGTCGTGGACGGATCTGTTTCAATTGAGAAATCAAAGGAAAACAGGTACACAAGGGCAATATCTGGAACCTGGAATTCAGAGATCAAGAATATGTTCAAGGGGGTGCAGGAAGGCTTTACATATACAATGAAAGTTGATTATACGCATTTCCCTACGAGGGTCTCTGTAAGAGGAAACATATTGCTGGTAGAAAATTTCCTTGGTGAAAGGAGTCCAAGGGAGGCAAAGATACTTGGATCAACAAAGGTTTCAATTAAGGGGGACAGAATTACACTTACGGGCATTGACAAGCGTGAAATAGGAGAAACCTGTTCAAACATAGAACGGGCAACAAAGATAAGGGGATTTGATCTGAGAATATTCCAGGATGGGATCTTCCCAATAGATACGGAGGTAGAAGAATAATGACATCCTCAATTAAGCCGACCATGAGCAAGGAAGAAAAGAAGTTGCTCAAAGAGAAAAATGAACAGGCAAGAAAAAGAGTAGAATTCAGGAGACAGGAATGGTTCAGGTATAAAAAATTCGGTGAAGAATACAGGAAGCCGAGAGGATATCACTCCAAAATGAGGGAAAAACTGGCCAGGAGACCACCTGTTGTTGATGTTGGATACAGGGGACCAAAGGCCGTTAGATACTTACACCCATCCGGCTTTCAGGAGGTCTTGGTGCATAATCTGGCAGAACTTGAAGCCATAAACCCAGCGAGGGAAGCATGCAGAATTTCAGCTACGGTTGGCCTTAAAAAGAGGGAGGTTCTTGAAGGCAGAGCCGATGAGTTGGGTATCAGGATATTAAACAGGAAGGTGCAGTAAATGAGGATAGAAACTGCTAAGAGAATAGCTGCTGATGAATATAAATCCGGAACATCAAGAATATGGATTGACATGGACAGTCTTACCCTTGTACAGGAAGCAGCAACGAGAGAAGATGTCAGAAATCTTATGGAAAAGCATGTTATACAGGCAAAGCCCAAAAAAGGGAATTCCAATGCAAGGTTCAAGAAAAGGCTTAAACAACTTGCAAAGGAAAGAAGAAGGGGTCCAGGTTCTGTAAGAGGAACGAGGAACGCCAGATTTCCAAGGAAAAGACGATGGATAAAGACCATAAGAGCGCTGAGGGATGAATTGAGAACATTAAAGGCAGAAAACAAGATCGATGCCAAAACCTACCGTAAGTATTACAGGATCGTAAAGGGTGGAACTATTAAGTCCAGAGCACAATTACGATCTCAGATAAGGCTTGCAGGACTGCTAGGTGAATAAAATGAAAACGCCAACACTATTAAAACGAAAAAAAGAAGGAGTAACGGATTATCGTAAAAGACTGAATCTACTAAAATCCGAAAGCCCCAGGCTGGTTGTTAGGGTATCCAGAAAAGGACTTACGGCACAGATAGCTGAATATGATCCCGATGGGGATATAATAAAAGGCACGGTTACGTCAAGAGTACTGGAAAAGAATCTTGGTGTGAAGGGGAACAATACTCAATCGTGCTATCTTGCGGGATACTATCTGGGAAAAGTAACACAGAAAAAGGACATTGATTATGCCATACTGGATATAGGTAGGTTTGATCTTGTAAAGGGTGGAAGAATCGCCTCAGTTCTTAAGGGATTTATAGATTCTGGAGTCGAGGTGCCCTGCTCAGAGGAAATATTCCCAAATAAGGAAAGGTTAAATGGAAAGCATCTTAAAGCACCATTGAACCTGGAAGAATTTAAGAAAAAAATAGATGAGAAGGTGAAATAAAATGGAAGGAGAACAATGGACACCAAAAACAGAGCTTGGCAAACTCGTAGCATCTGGAGAGATAAAATCCATGTCAGAAGCTCTCAAAATGAAACTTCCCTTAAGGGAATATCAGATTGTGGACATATTGATGCCGGAACTCAAGGATGAGATTATTTACATAGAAAGAGCCCAAAGAATGACTGACTCAGGAAGGAGAATGAACTACTCAATTACCGCAGTTGTGGGGAATGAGGATGGATTTGTTGGGCTGGGACGAGGAAAGGCCAAGGAAGCAGCACCTGCCATCAGAAAATCCATAAACAATGCGAAATTAAACATAGTGGAAATCAGGAGAGGTTGTGGATCTTGGGAATGTGGATGTGGCAGAGCACACACAGTTCCATTTCAGGTCACAGGGCACGTAGGTTCTGTTACTGTGAGGATAAAGCCATCTCCTCAGGGAGTCGGCAGGGCAACAGGTGATGTTGCAAAAACCATACTGAGAATGGCCGGGATAGAGGATGCGTGGGGATTTGCCAAGGGGCATACGAAAACAACGGTAAATTACGCCGAGGCAACCTTCGCTGCTCTGAAGCAGACCATAGAGATGAGGATAAATCCAAGCATCGTACTGAGTACACCAATATACAAGGGGAGTGTTGCAAATGCTGGCGGTAATTAGGGTAAGAGGAACAACAGGTGTAAGGCCACAGGCTCAAAAATCCTGTTCGCTTATGAGATTGCATCACATAAACCACATGGCTCTAATGAACGAATCGGAGACACTTCAGGGAATGCTCCAAACTTCGAAGGATTATATAACATGGGGAGAAATCGATAAGGAAACCCTTATTGAAGTGTTGAAAACAAGGGCACTGCTGGAAGGAAGAAAACCACTTACGGAGGAATATGTCAAGGAAAAAATGGGAATTGAGAGTTTTTCTCATCTTGCACAGCAGATGATGGAAGGACAGCTTAAATTTTCTGACATTCCAGGCATAGTGCCAGTACTGAGACTTCACCCACCAAAGGGTGGCTACGAATACATAAGATCACAGTACAAAAAGGAAGGAACCCTAGGATACAGGGGTTCAGAAATAAACATTCTGATTAGGAAAATGTTAATTCCGGGGGTGAAACTAGATGGTAAGAACTAAAACTAAAAAACAGAGAGGAAGTAGATACGGAAGGGGATTCAAATCAGGTAGAGGAAAGGGAAAGAGAGGAGGTTCTGGTCTCGCCGGTTTGGGAAAGCATAGAACTCAACTTGTAATAAAATATGATCCAGATCACTTCGGTGTACACGGCTTTAAAAGTCATAAACAGGGAAAACTCGAAATCCCAATTACATTGAAAGAACTTACTGAATCCCTGGAAATACTAAAAAACAAAGGGTTTGTAAAAGAGGACAACGGGCAGACAGTGGTGGATCTAAAATCTGCCGGGTATACGAAGCTTCTTTCAACTGGGGATTTTAAGGTTAAGTCTAAGATTATTGTGCCCAAAACAACCGAAAGATGCATAAATAAGCTTATGGTTACAGGGGTATCGGTAGAGGTAGATGAGCAAAAAGATAGAGCGGAATAAAGCCTCCAGCATACCAACCATAATCCTTTATGTCATGGTTATGGTGGGCTTCTGGTATTTCAGTAAATTACCCTTTGAACAGTTACTCATAGCGGCTGCCTTTTTGGCTCCGTTATTTGGAATTCTTTACTTGGTCCTAAGTTACAATGGACCAAAAAAATCTAAACTTTACGGACTGGAAAATCTTACCGCTAAATTGCCTGCAGTCAAGAAAGCAAAAGGGCACGTGCAATTTAAGTACAAGTTGTTATGGACATTCGTTGTTGTTGTACTCTATTTCGTTCTTACAAATATATACATTTACGGACTGGATCAGAGTAAAACAGTTGATGTTTTTGCCTCCTTCAGAGCTATATTTGCAGGAGCAGAAGGATCACTGATGGATCTGGGAATAGGACCAATTGTTACAGCCAGTATAGTTATGCAACTGTTTGCAGGGGCTAAAATATTCAATATTGATCTGACAAACTCTGATGACAAGGCCATTTATCAGGGAGTTCAGAAATTGATTGTTATATTGATGATCTTTGTGGAAGCTATACCTCAGGCATTTGGATATCTCGTTCCAGATCCTGCACTTATAACTTCTCTTAACTCCATGTATCCAGGATATGGATACTTCTTATCTGAATCCATAATTGTGGCACAACTATTCTTCGGGTCCTACCTTGTCTTCCTCATGGACGAATTGGTCTCCAAGTATGGAATTGGTTCTGGGATATCTCTTTTCATTGCGGCCGGAGTTTCACAACAGTTATTTACCGGAGCATTTAACTGGGCTCCTGTAAACACAAAGCTGCCATACGCTCTTTCAACAACAGCGTCTTTAAACAACCCACCCGTAGGAACCATACCTAACGTAATATACACATCTATATTTGGTTCGGCTTCCTACCTGCAGAGTTCCCTGGGTATACCTAGATTACTATTTTCTCCTCCAAACCCCATAATAGCGCTCATAGGAACGCTGTTGATATTCTTCATAGTGGCATTCTTCCAGAGCAGCAAGGTTGAACTTCCCATAGCTCATGAAAGGGTGAGGGGTGCAAGGGGCAGGTATCCATTGCAACTTTTCTATGCATCCAATATACCGGTTATCTTGGCAACAGCCCTACTGGCCAACGTTTCAATGTGGACGCTTTTGTTTTGGAGTAGTCCGGCTTTGTCTCATATTCCCCTACTGGGGCATAATCCCATGTTAGGGTCATATCTCACGCCTTCGGCCGCCAGTGCACTCAGCGTTTCATCATCACAACCCACCGGTGGACTTGCCTTCTACCTGTACACACCAAACGGTATTGCAGACTGGCTCTTCCCAATATTACAGCCTGCAGTATATGGCCCCACTGTGCTATTTAATCACACGGCTTGGGAAGAAGTCATTCACATAGTAGTGTTCGTCGGGTTTATGACCGGTGCCAGTATACTGTTCGCCAAATTCTGGATAGAAACCACCAACATGGGTCCATCGGCAGTAGCGAAACAGATCATTTCTTCCGGTATGCAAATACCCGGATTCAGGAGGGACCCAAAGGTTCTGGAAAGGGTATTGAAAAAGTACATACCTGTGATCACAGTGTTCAGTGGGGCAGCTGTAGGTCTCCTTGCTGCATCTGCTGATCTCATAGGAACAGTTGGACAGACATCGGGAACCGGTCTGTTGCTTGCCGTAGGTATAGTGATCCAATTTTATGAGGCCATGGGAAGGGAACAGATGATGGAAATGCATCCGCTGATCAGGCAGTTCTTTTCGGGGGCGTAAGGTAAAATGAGGGTTGTCATTGCCGGTGTTGCAGGGGTTGGAAAATCAACGGTGTTGAAATCCGTTGAAAAACTGACCAGTTACGACATCATCAACTTTGGCACCCTAATGTTTGAAATGGCCAAGGAGATAAAACTGATTGAAAGCAGGGATGAGATAAGAAGACTTAATGTGGACACGCAGATCAATTTGCAGAAGAAAGCAGCAGCAGCCATAGGTCAAATGGACAATGTCATCATAGACACGCACATGGCTATCAGGGGACCGAGAGGTTTTCTTCCCGGTCTTCCAGAATGGGTTATTAGGGAATTGAAGGTCAGCGCTTTTTTCCTTCTGGAAGCAGATCCTGTAGAAATAAGGAAAAGGAGAAATAATGATCCCAGCAGGTTAAGGGATGAAGAGAGTGTACAGGATATTGAGATGCACCAGACGGTAAACAGGTCGTACGCTGTTTCCTATTCCATATTTACGGGTGCGACTGTTTCATTTATAGATAATTTACCCGGTCTTGCGGATGAGGTGGCTGAAAAAATTGTTGAGAGGTTATCAAAATGACGGAAATTAAGGATCAAAATATGGATAAAATGGAAAGGCAGAAGGAAATGCAGAAAAAAATGTTGAAATTTCAGGGCATGTATTTCCTCATGTTCATTTTCAGTCTAGTTGTAATTTATATTACTCCCATAAGGGACGCCATAGGCGGTGTTTTTCAATTTGCCCTTTTCCCCCTAATCGGCTTTAATTATAATTTTCCAGTTCTAACCATAGCTCTCTCAGGTATTCTAACAGGAATCGTCAGTGGTATTCCCAGATATTTTTTCACTGACTGGCTGAAAATAGGAAAGGCACAGAACAGATCCCAGGCATTCAGAAAAGCACAGAATGCAGCATTCAAGGCCAACGACAGGGATAAGATAAACAAGCTCAGAAAACTTCAGCAGGAAAGCATGATGGATCAGCAGATGGTACAGATGAGCAGCACTGCTCCTCTCATCATCCTTTCCATGTTTACCCTGCTGATTTTTGTCTGGCTATATTTCTTCCTGGCACACCTAACATTCCCATACGTATCGTTTCCATGGGCCACAAATGTAGACCTTAATGCTGTTGTGGGATTTTTTCCCAGCTGGATTGTCATTTCATTCATTTCAAATATGGTGGTGGGATATATGATCACCATGGTCATAAAGTATGTAGATTTCTCTTATCAGCTGAGAAAGTACGAGGGAATGAACCCTTCTGAGGCCATGACTGTTAAATGAGAATTACAGTAAGCGGTCACATTGGCAGCGGGAAGACTACAGTTTCATTAATTTTATCAAAACTCACATCTTTCAAGGTTTATTCAGGGGGATATTTCTTCAGGAAAATGTCAGAGGACATGGACATCTCACTGGAGGAGATGAACATAATGGCCGAGAAGGACAGTAAACTTGACGTTACACTGAACAACCTCATAGAAGAATTTCTCAAGAACAACGACAATGTTATTGTGGAATCGAGGCTGGCGGGATGGATTGCCCATTCTTCAAATATTCCTGCATTCAAGGTATTCCTTGACGCTTCCAGGGAGGTCAGGATAAACAGGGTCAGCATCAGGGAACATGATAAAGAAATAGCACAGAGGGTTGTGCTCAGGGAAGAATCAGAAAATTTCAGGTTCAGAGAATACTTCCAGTTCTTTATGGACGATAAAAGCATATATGATGTTGTTATGAATACAGAACTAGGAAGTGCGGATGAAATTGCAAACGAAATCTACAAATTGGCCTTTTCCAATGCCTGAAGAAGGCTGCTTTATATGTATTGACAAGCCAAAGGGCCCTACAAGTCACCAAATTGATTACTGGGTAAGGGAAATTACGGGAGTGGATAGAGTGGGGCACATAGGCACACTGGATCCTCAGGCCACAGGTCTTCTTGTTGTTGCCCTGGGGAAGTGTGTCAGGCTGGTGGATATAGCTCACGAATATCCGAAGGAATATATGGCAACCCTGAAATTACATGCAGATTCAGATGAAGAATCCATAAGAAAAGCCTTTGATCACTTTCGCGGTGAGGTATATCAATTACCACCCTTGAAAAGCGCGGTTGCCAGAAAATTGAGAACCAGAACCATATATGAAACTGAAATACTTGAGATCAGAAACAGGGATGTACTTTTCAGGGTTAAATGCCAGTCTGGAACATATATCAGAACACTCTGTGTCGATATTGGATATTATCTTGGAACAAAGGCAAATATGACCGATCTGAGACGTTTAAAAACAGGCCCATTCAATGAGAATATGTCCATAACTCTTCAGGACCTCAGTGACAGAATAGAAATGGCAAAGAAGGGAAACGATCATTCCTTAAAGTCTGTTATTTATCAGTCAAATTTTCTTCTTTCTGAATTCAGCAAAGTCGTTATCAAGGCATCTGCCATGAAGACCATAGCCCATGGGTCTGACCTTTTCCCTGGAGGCATAAAGGCAATTATAGGTCAGCCTCTTGCAGGCGAAAGGGTCGCGGTGATTTCTGAATCCGGTTCCTTAGTTGGCACTGGAAAGATGATTTCATCATACAACCAGATCTCCGACACAAAGATAGTGGATCTGGACAGAGTTTTGATAGATCCTGAACCATCTTCGTCAAGAAACAAAAGGATTGTTGAAAAATCTCCCGATATTCATCTTATGGATCAGGGTAATACGGGAAAAAATAAAGCCACTGCTTCAAGGGAGGGAAATAAACGGGATCAACGGCAGGGAAGACAATTTAACAGCAGCAGGAACGGACAGGGCAATTACCAGAGGTCGGGCGATGGTAAAAGGAAATACGAGGAAAGAAAACCGGACCAAAAATTCAGAAAGAAGGGTAGAAATGACAGAAGGAGATAAATGGTATGGTTCAACCAGGAAGGGAAAAACTGAAACTTTTAAACTGTTGAGATCAAATCCTGAAGAACTATTTGACCTGCTTTCCTCCGGAAGGAGAGATATGGAAAAAGAAGGTGTAAATGCCGAAATACCAGATCTCAGACAGCTCATGCTTAAATATGCCAGGAGTAGGCTGAAACTTTCACTGGGAAAAGACTGGAACCTTGTGAAAATATTCAATGTTTACAATGCCATGGATGAAATAATAAATCTTCTTTTTGAAAAATCCATGTCCTTGGGTTTAATCGCTGGAGAATCTCAGGATCCGGAAAAATTCTTTCAAAACCTGAGTCTAAATTCAAATTCAGCCCTATCAGCCATAGGTAATCTTGGGGTTCAGATGCATGAAAAGCGGAGGGAGTTAGAAAGGTCATTAAATTCTATGGTAGGGGAAATATTTCCAAACACCTCAAGAATACTGAATCCCATTCTATGTGCAGAGCTGCTGTCCCATTTCTCAACACTGGAGCGCCTTGTAAATACGCCATCATCATCAATTCAGATGGCTGGTGCCGAAAAATCACTCTTTATAAGTAAAACCAGGCATATTAAGAATCCAAAGCACGGTTTTATTTTTAAATCACATCTGGTATCTGGAAGCCCTCCAGGCAGGAGGGGAAAGGTGGCTAGAAGACTGGCATCAAAGATTGCCCTGACACTTAAGGCCGATGGTTACGGAAGGATCATGAGTGAGGAAGAGATTGAATCAATCCTCAGCAAGATCACCCTATAGCACCTGAGAAAAGGAAAAATCAATTAATTTTTAAAATTCTAGGGTTGTCTGTACGTCTTCCTTTTCCCCATTTACCTTAATGGGATATTCTCCGGTAAGACATCCAAGGCACAACGATTTTTTCTGGAGTCCAATGCTCCTTATAAGTCCATCTATGGATAAATAGGCCAGGGAGTCAGCACCAACCTCTTTCGAAACTTCCTCATCGCTCCTGTTAAGGGCAACGAACTGATCCCTAGTTTTCATATCCACACCAAAATAGCAGGGAGCGATTATCTTTGGGGATGCAATTCTTACGTGTATCTCCTTTGCCCCAAAGTTTCTCAGGAGCGTTACAATTCTTCTCATGGTGGTCCCTCTCACTATGCTATCATCCACGAGCACAATTCTTTTACCCTGTACCACGGATTTGATTGGATTCAATTTAAGTTTTACTGCCGTATCTCTTTCCTTGTCACCGGGCATAATAAAGGTTCTTTCAGAATACCTGTTTTTGAATAAACCCTCACTGTACTCCATTTTTAGCTCCCTGGCGTAACTCAGTGCCTGAGTTCTTCCTGAATCAGGCACAGGGATCACAACATCGGCTTCCACAGGAGATTCCCTCGCAAGGTTCACACCAAGATTGTACCTTGAATTGTAAACTTCTATTCCATCAATAACACTGTCTGGTCTTGCAAAGTAAACATATTCAAACATACAATGGGAAATTCTATGGGCTCTCACCGTGAAAAGAGTGTTGACATCTCCATTATAAACTTCAAGAACCTCTCCGGGTTGTACATCTCTTATTACCTCTCCGCCCAGTACATCTATGGCTGAACTTTCAGAAGAAATTATGATATCATTACCAACCCTTCCCATTACTAATGGTCTGAATCCCATGGGGTCTCTTATGGCATACATCCTGTCCTGAACCATCAGGACTGCAGAGTAAGAACCCTGAAGGGTTTCCATAGCCTGCCTAATTCCGGCCTTTATCCCTCTCTGCCTGATATATCGGGCAATAAGATTGAGCATTACCTCGGTATCAGTTTTCGTAATGAAAGGCACACCCTTTTCTTTCAGGTCATCTCTAATACTTTCGTAGTTGGTTATTTCACCATTATGGCTTATGGCCATGTCACCCATGGCGGTATAAATAAGAAAGGGGCCGGCTCCCGTAATGTTCTTCATCCCTGCGGTTGAATATCTATTGTGCCCTATACCAATACTCCCTTTCGGAACGCTATCTTTCTCGATGAAAGGACGAAACCCTTCGTAAACAAGTCCATCCACCTTCAGGGCATTTATTTTGTTTCCATCAAATATTGCAACACCAGAGGCTTCCTGGCCCCTGTGCTGTAAAGTCCTTAAGGCAGTGTAAATCTTTAAAAAAACTGGTTCATTGCCGTATATCCCTATAACGGCACAGTTCTCACTTGGCTTTAGCCCATTTATAGGATCGTAATCTTGGAGCTGGGAATCCACAGTGAGCGCACCTCTTCTCCCTTATATGGTAAGCATGATGACCACATCTTCTGCACCTTATATGAACCTTCTTATTGTTCATTTTTCCCATTACTGCTGTTCCATTACTCATATTTAATCACCTGAAGAAGGAGATACAAAAATTACATTGTCTCCTCTGACAAGTATTCTGTTGTGCACTCCTTTTACTTCCCCATTTATAATTTCATTGGCGTTTTTTAGTACGAGATTCATGTAAACATCGTAGCCCTCAAGGGTTCCAGAATATCCTCTTTTTCCCTTGACATCCACTAGCACATTTTTCTCAGTTGACGCCCTCAAGGCATCTAACGGTTTGATCCCGGTATTTGGATATGTTGGCATATTAATTGCTGTGTCATTGTAATACCATATAAAAAAATATCTTATTTTAGTATTCTCCAGTTCAATCTGCATTTTCAGATTTTGAATTATCTCTTGAAAGAGTAAATAAGCAATCTGGATGGTCAAGAGCCATAAAATCTGAAGTATGCAGGATCATTTTAATTTTACAGCAGTTTCAAAACACTATCAAGTGGATGTACCAGTATCCTTAATTTAGGGCCTTACCCTTAGAAAAAACCTATTGATTATACAAAAAATTACCCAAGCACAGTAAATTTAAAGAAAGATCGTTCTTAGACTCAGAAATATTCCTTTATTTTGATGAGCTTCGCTTCAAAATTTCCAAACATTGAATGTGCACCCTTTCCTATTCTCAATATTAGCCCATTTTTGTCCTCGACAGTTAGTGTAACCCCTGATCGGTCAAGATACGATGATATTCTATGTATGTACCTTAACCTTTTAAAAGTGTGGGGCACCATTTTTGAAATTTTCTTGGTAAGTTTTCTGTCATTCATAATTATGTCTACATTTCCTTCGCGGAATTTCATTTCAGAGAACGGTTTCTCATTAACACTTATACTCAAGCTTCCAGAATTTAAGATTCCGGAAAGTTCAGATTTAAGGGATTTATTGTTTTGGTTTTTCATGAACTGGCATCGCCGTCACATCCAGCTTACCATTTATAACCACACTTGCATTCATTCCAGGTAGCTTAATAGTCATGTCTGTGAAACTAAACTCCATCGAGCCCTTTGCCCCTTCCAATGCCTTTATGAAATTCTCCATTATTGACTCTTCTTCCATAGTATAACATGGGTATTTTGTTATTTAAATTTTATTTAATATTGCGTTAATACTATTTAATGTATTTTATGAAATAAATTTTAATAATAATTATTTTCATATTTACATTGATCTGAGTTTCATAACAACAACAAATTGCAAGAGGAAGAAAGGTCCAGGCCTGCGTCCATTGAATCAGGACAATGAACAGTTTCACTGTTGATAGCCTTTGAAATAATATTTTCTTATGAATATTTTACGATTTTCTCATTACATTCCATCAATTCCCGGTTTCAATTCTCGTTTTGCTTCTGGCTCTGAATTCAGTCTTCCTCTCAAAGAATAAGGGGTTTAACCTATCCCAATGAAATTCGGATACTTGCGTCAGTCAACTTCGTTATAATTTTCATGTCTGTAACAAGTATTTTGTATACAATTGCTGATTGCCACAGGGCATTCCTGCAACATTTCAAACAGCCATAAAACTGGTTCTCATATCTCCCTTTTTATATTTAATGATGGAAAATTCCAGTGCTTTGTGTATCATGTTTGGGAAATAGTGGTTGGTGTGGTAGGGGTCAATTTCAGTTTGTATCCTTTCCACTCAAAAGGATATTTTGTGAATAAATACTTATATCTCATATAGTTATCCTGACACATAGTCCAGCAAGTTAATGCGTGTTGGATAACTGGGTGAATAACTTGAAAATACCAAAAACAGTTAAAATGTACTGCAAATTCTGCAAGGAACACACAAAGCACGAAGTCGAAAGGGTAAGAAAGAAAAAGGCAAGCGAATTAAATCTTGGTCAGAGGAGATTCAGAAGGGCCACATCCGGGTTCGGAGGTTTCCCAAGGCCTAAACCAGAGGGAAGGGAAAAACCAACAAAGAGAGTAAACCTGAGATATAGATGCACAAAGTGCAAGAAGGCAAGCACACCTCCGTCACAGAGGGCAAAAAAGCTGGAGATAATAGAGGTGAGGTAATGACAGAGAAAATAATGAAAAAACTAAAGGGAAAGGGCAATAAATTCATAAAATTAAAGTGCCCTGAATGCGGAAATGAGCAGATTACATATACGAAAGGTTCAAGTCTTGTAACATGCAATATATGCGGATCTGAACTTGCAAAACCAACCGGCGGAACCATAATGACCAACTGCGAAATTACGGAAGAATTCTGATAATAATGGAAAGGATTAATGATGTTCCGGAAGTAGGCGATCTGGTAGTTGTTACGGTAACCAAGGTCGAAAAGTTCGGTGCTGAGGTAAAGCTGGACGAATACACAAATATAAATGGTTTCATCCATATCGCTGAAGTGGCTAATGGATGGGTTAGATACATACGAGATCATCTCAGGGAAGGGCAGAAGACTGTATGCAAGGTTCTACAGGTTGACAGCAGAAGGAAGAGCGTTGATTTATCCTTAAAGAGAGTAAATGAACATCAGAAAAGGGAGAAAATATCTGAATGGAAAAATGATCAGAAGGCTGAAAAGTTAATGGAACTGGTATCATCCACTCTCAAAAAAACTCCAGAAGAGTGCATGAAGGATTTTGGAGACGAACTGGTGGAAAAATATGGAAGCCTGTATTCGGCCTTTGAAGAAGCTGCCACTGAAGAGGAGGATTTTTACAAAGGAACACGTGCAAAGTGGAGAGGTGCATTCGTAAAAATTGCAACCCAAAATGTTCAATCACCATTTGTAAAAATAGGGGGAACAATTGAAATGTACTCCCTTGAACCCAGGGGAATCGATAAAATTAAGGAGTGCCTGGACATAAAGGAGGTCCAGGATGCAACAATTCAATATGCAGGAGCTCCACGTTATCTCCTGAAGGTTAGGGACAGGGAATATAAGAGTGCAGAAGATAAGCTAAAGAATATCATTCAAACAATTTCTGACAACTGCAAGAAAAATGGAGTGTCCTTTGAGTTTGCAAGGGATAGCAAAGAAAAATGAAAGGCATAATAAGAAAATGCACCAAATGTGGAACCTATACCCTTGAGAGCAACTGTCCTAAATGTGGAGACCCCACCAGATTAGCTGGGCCTATGAAATATTCTACAAATGACAGGTTTCAGAAGTTCAGACTGGAGGAGATGGAGGAGGAAGAAGATGGAGAAAATTAAGATAAAAAAAATGATGGATATCATCCCCGAGGGAAAAAGTGTACTTGTATGTGGACTCCCTGGTATTGGGAATGTTGGTAGAATTACGGTTGATTATATGGTGGACAAGTTGAAAATGGAAAAGGTTCTTGAAATATATTCAACCCATTTTCCAGCTCAAGTTTTCGTTGACAGGGAGGGTAAGGCACATCTCAACAGGAACACACTATTTTATAAGAAGTTGAATAAGGGCAAATCTCTGTTCGTATTTACCGGAGATTTTCAGGGAAACACTCCAGAAGGACAGTATGATTTATCGTGGCAATTGCTGGAAATTGCAAGAGAAATGAATGTCAGTACCATATATACCCTAGGTGGATACGGAGTCGGTAAACTTGTGGATACACCCAGAATTCTTGGCGCTTTTACAAGTTTGGAAATGAAGGAAAACCTGATTAAAAACGGAGTCAAGTTCCCGGAGGGTGAACCAGGTGGAGGAATTGTGGGTTCTAATGGACTTATTGTTGGTTTAGCGTACAAGTTTTTTCATCTGGAAGCCGCCTGCTTGATGGGAGAAACATCAGGTTATTTCCCCGATCCAAAGGCAGCTCTGGAGATTCTCAAGGCACTGTCCAAGATCATAGGATTTAGGATATCTCTTGAGGAACTGGTGGAGAGATGCAAAAACCTTTCAGAATTGACAGAAAAGATGCAGAGCGAAATGGTGGATAAGGAAAAGAAGGAGGACCTTGGGTATTTTCAGTAAACCATATAATCATTTTTTAGAAATTAGTCCATTCATTCTTTCAAATATCAACACTGAAATTCCAGGAGTGCAATTTTAGGTTGAAGCACTTCATGTCTGACACCCCTGGGACCAATAATGAAGCCAATTATTTGATGATCCAGCAAGGAATAAATTAATATGCCTTCTGGCTTATGGGAACCTAATGCAGGATAAGAAGAAAACACAAGAATTCAAGCAGGTTTCAATTTCAGAGTTTTTTGAGAAAAACCGGCATATTCTTGGCTTTGACTCTCTTCAAAGGGCACTTTTTATCATGGTAAAGGAAGCCGTAGACAACTCCCTGGATGCGTGCGAGGAACATGGCATCATTCCCGATCTGGAGGTTATTATAACCAAGATTTCAAACGATATATACGAAATGACGGTGAGAGACAATGGGCCTGGTATCGATAGAATACAGGTTCCAAAGGCCTTTGGACAGCTGTTATATGGATCAAGATTTCATGTTATGCGTCAGACCAGGGGACAACAGGGGCTTGGAATAACCGCTGCCATACTCTACGGGCAAATTACCACGGGAGAATATTCTCACATAACGACAAAAAGGGAGTCAGACGACGTGGCATACCATTTTGAACTGGGAATAGATGTAAAGAACAACGTGGCCCACATAAAGACTGAGGAGCCAGTGATATGGACAAAGAAGAATGGAACGGAAGTGAGAATAAGGGCAAAGGGGAAGTACATTACAGGAAGGCAGTCCGTATTCGAATACCTTAAGGAAGTTGCAGTTGTAAATCCCAATGCAAGAATCAGTTTTACAGACCCTGAAGGAACTAAAAAGGTATTTGAAAGATCAATTGATGAACCATCCAAGCAGTCAAAAGCCATTAAGCCACATCCATATGGTCTTGAGGTGGGTGAACTTCTCTCGCTGGCTTCGGATACCACAAGTAGCACGATGACTGACCTTTTCGTTGACAATTTTTCCAGAGTCAGTTCCAACACTGCACATGAAATATTGGAAAAAGCCTCCGTGGAGCCAAAAAAGAAGCCTACAGAATTAACCAGATCGGAGGCGGAATCCATAATAGATAGCATAGGAAACATCAGGTTGATGCCACCTTCAGCCGAATGCCTTTCTCCCATATCTGAGCAGTTCATCAGGTTAGGAATGTTATCAGTATATGGTGATGAAAGACCTGGTTTTTATGGGAAACCACTTTCCGGGTCAGTTAAAATACATAAGGGAAATCCATTTTCTGTAGAGATTGGAATGGTTTATGGAGGAGATTTGCCAGCAGACCAGCCTGCGAGGGTCATCAGATATGCCAACAAGGTTCCACTCCTGTTTCAACCGGGATCATGCGCCATAACCCAGGCAGTTTCGGAACTGGACTGGAGGCAGTATGGTATGGAACAGAAACAGGGAAAGGGTGTACCCTACGGGCCTGCCATAATTCTGGTGCACGTGTACGGTCCTAAAATACCCTACGTTTCAGAATCCAAGGAAGCTATTGCACCCATTGGTGAGATTGTTGAGGAGATAAAGAGTGTGCTGAAATCCGAGATGAGGCAACTCAGGCGATTCAACAACAGGATAGAGAGAAATAAAAAAATGGGTGAAAAATTCAGGCTTGTGAGCAAGATTATACCGGAAATAGCAAAAAAAAGCTCCGAGATCTTGAATCTGGAAATGCCAGATTACAATAAGACTATAAGTAAAATAGCGAATGTTGTTTTCATAAGGGAAGAGGTGGAAAATACTGGGGTTAAGAAATCCATAACTTCAGTGATAAATTATACCACAGAATCTGTAACATTCAATCTTAAGATTGTGTTGCCCTTTAAGGAGATAGATATCAGGATTGAGAACCTTAAATCTGCAGGGACTTTCAATCATGAAGAGAATCTGGATGTATTAAAGGGAGCCTATGGAGGGGCTGAATATTTTGTAACAGGCATAAACCCCCTATATATACAGGGTGCGGATGAACTACCGGCAGATTGGGATCTTAAAGGAGGTGAATTGAATAGCCAGGAATGAACACACGGAGGAACAGCTGAGAAATTTTGTTAAAACCATATATGACGCCATAAAAGACCAGGAAATACCAGAAGTGAAAATAAAATCAAGGACGCGAGACAATATTGTTCTTGACAACCTGTATGGAGTCTGGAAATATGGGGATCAGGAAGTGCGTAGAAGCGCAAGGAAAATGGATGGAGCAGAATTCATTGTAAAATCCCTTTACACCATCAATTTCATACTTGATATGCTCAAGGAATCAAAATCATCTACCCTGAGGGAGATGTATTACATTTCTGAAGGATGGAAAGATTTTAAGTTTACAACACAGGATGAATCAAATATTCTGGCCGAGGACATGGAGGTCCTTACGGAACTCATGAGGGAGGACTTTCATCTCAGGCCAGAGGAAAATGGGGCAAGTATCATTGGCAATATAACTATTGAAGAGAAAAACAGAAAGAATGAGTTCAAGAGAATAAACTGCAGGGATGACGTAGGAGATGCCGGGTATAATATACCCTATAATGTGGAGGAGGAAAAGGTCAGGCTAATTTCCCATGATGCGGATATGATAGTTGCCCTTGAAACGGGTGGAATGTTTGACAGGCTGGTTGAAAATAAGTTTGATGAAGATTTCCGGGCAATTCTGGTTCACCTGAAGGGACAACCGGCCAGAAGCACGAGGAGGATGCTCAAGAGAATGAATGAAGAAATGGGTCTACCGGTTTACATATTCACCGATGGAGATCCATGGTCATTCAGGATCTATGCATCTGTGGCCTATGGTGCGATAAAAACCGCTCATATATCACACTGGTTGGCTGTACCCACGGCAGAGTTTGTGGGTATAAGCGCATCCGATATACTTAATTATGATCTACCAACGGATAAGCTAAACGATAAGGATATTGCCGCCCTGAACTCTGAACTTCAGGATCCGCGTTTCAGCAACGAATTCTGGAAATCCGAAATTGAAACAATGCTGAAGATCAATCAGAAGGCAGAACAGCAGGCCCTTGCAAAATACGGTTTGAATTTTGTTACGGACACATATCTACCTGAAAAGCTCAACCTTAAAAGGTGAGCATTTTTAACAAAAATATTATACGCTCAAAACATAACGTTAAGTGAAAGGATGAACGGTTCCCAAGATGGTAATAAATTGAAAATTGCAGTTGTGCAATTTAATTCTGGAAAAAATAAGGATGAAAACCTGGACTTCATAACTAAAAAAATAGCAGAGCGCGGAAAAGATCACCATCTCATAATATTTCCGGAATACTCAATGGTAAAACCTGATTTTTCCAATCGAGAATATATGATTGAGGTTTCAGAAAGTATGGAGGGTAATTTTGTCAGCGCCGTCAAGAAAGCGGCAAAGGAAAATAGTGTGGCTGTAATGTGCAATATTGTTGAAAACAGGGGACCTACAGAAAAGCCTTTCAACGCATCCTTTGCGGTTGATAAAATGGGTATTCTTTTCGGAAGATATGAAAAGTTACATCTCTTTGATTCCTACGGATACATAGAATCGGCGGTTTACAATGAAGGATTGAGAAGACCAGAGACCATATCCCTAAACGGTATTTCTATGGGAATGGAAATATGTTATGATATAAGATTCCCTGAACTGTCCAGATTATATGCATTGAAGGGAGCCAAAATTATTACCGTTCAGGCAGGGTTCTTCAAGGGAGACTACAAAATTGAAACATGGCAGTCACTGCTTAAGAGCATGGCCATGGTAAATGGCGTGTTTGTAATTGCATCATCCCAATCAGGTCCTGAATTTATAGGGCATTCTGTGGTTATCACTCCGGAAGGTAAGATTGTGGCAGAACTGGAAGAAAAGGAGGATATCATATCCACCGCAATAGATCTGGAAGAGGTTGAAAGGTACAGGGAGAAAGTAAATGTTCTGACAGCCAGAAGGCGTGATTTCTATGATGTTTCAGGCTTGTGAGAGAGAAAATTCAAAATCTCCCTGAAAGCATCGATATTTTTTACAGTAAATCTTGCAGCGGTTTTTCCTTCCCCAACGTGAATGGTAACGCATTCGGAACACATATTAAATCCAGATTCATCGGTTTCCTCATCCCCTGCAATGAGACATGTTTTCTCGTTCCTTACAACCCTGATGGCCTTACCCTTCTCAACTCCAGGAACCTTCAGTTCAACAAGATTAATCCCATAGTAAACATCAAGGTGGTTTAGGAAAGCTATATTCCTGATTCTTTCCACATATCCCTCTCTCCTATGAGGATCTACAAGGCCTAGGTGAAACACTATGCCGTATGGCTTATGATATATCCTCACTCCGCTCCACTCCGGAAATGTTACTTCAGATTCAAGTTTCCTGAAAACGTCATAATAGGTTTCGGCATCTTTCTTGATCGCAATGGTTTTTCCCTTGAGATCAGCGAACATACCATGAAGATAAATGTAATTCAGGTCAAGTCCTATGAATCTTTTCAGATCTTCCAGAGTTCGCCCAGATACTATGTATAGCATATATTTTTGATCCAGAGAACTCAGAATATGCTTCAGTCCCTCATCTGCGTAGCACAATTCAGGATCCATCACGATGGGAACAAGAGTGCCATCATAATCGATAAATAGCTGTGAACCTGTTCGGATTTTTCCCAAGGCTAAAAGAAGATCGTGTTCAATCACTCAGTTCCTCTCCAGAGTGCCTAATATTTTATTGGCCCACCACCTATCATCGTGTTTTCTTAGAAACTCTTTCATTCCCCTCAGTCTTCTCAGAACTTCATCTCCCTTCATGCGCATGGCCATTGCAATCTTGTCAGATACATCATCATCAGAATTGGGGTTGGTTTTAATGGCCCCTCTCAGGTACTCAGAAATTCCAGCAAATTCCGAAAGGATGAGCAACCCCTTCTTGGTTACAGCCACATACTCCATTGCAACAAGATTCAGTCCATCCTTCATGGGAGTTATAAGGGCAATATCTCCCCAAGAGTAATAGGTCTTCAGGATCTCCTCGTTTATTTGTCTGTACATATACACTATGGGGACCCATGTGAGATTTCCATATAGTCCATTGATCCTTCCTATATTCATTTCAAGCCTTTCCTTTAATTTTTCATACTCTTCCACGCCAGTCCTGCTGGGAGTCACCATCATCAAATATACGAATTTCTCCCTGAATTCCGGATACTTTTTCATGAACATTTCAATGGCATTAACCCTCTCAACCAGTCCCTTAGTATAGTCCAGCCTGTCTATGGAGAAGATAATTTTCTGGTCTGCAAAAGGCCTCTTGGATATTGTCACCTGTTCATGGGAGAAAGAGCGGTAGTCGATTCCAAGGGGGAAAGTAAACGTTTTTCTTTCGAGCTCTTTGTTATACCCATAAATTCTTTCATAGGAATGCCTGAAGTTTGTTCTATATTTCTGGGTGTGAAATGTAATACTATCACACATCGCTATGCTTTTCACAATATCTTCCCTCTCAGGTAGGATGGTATAAAACTCACTGGATACCCAGGGTATGTGCCACGTAAACAATAAGGGATTTTTTACCCCCATTTCCTTGAGAAACTGTGGAACCAAGGATAACTGGTAATCGTGTACCCAAATTATATCATCCTTTTCAGCACTATCCCTTATCATTTCTGCAAATTTCTTGTTAACCTGCCTGTAAAAGCCATAGGATGTGGAATCATGTTCAATCTTTTCCCGGAAATAATGAAATAGCGGCCATAGGGTGCTGTTGGAGTAATCATCATAGAAACCTTTTTTTTCCCTGGAGTTGAGCAGCACCCTCTTGATCTTATAATGATCTGTAAATTCCTCCTGAAACAGATGATCTGCATTTCCATCTCCCCAGCAGATCCATGTTCCACCATGTCGTTCAATAATTTTCTTCAGTCCGGTGGCCACTCCTCCAACGTTTTGCTGCTTCACCACCTTTCCCATCTTTTTTTCGTTGGAAAAAGGACCCCTGCTGGTAACCATAATGATAGACATAGTTTAAAAGGCAGTGGAAGTATAAAAAATTTAGTTTTTTACGGGAATGCTTTAAAATTTATGACAGTGAGCGGGAAAACCAACGACTTCAGTCGTTGGATGAAAGCGAACATAGGGCGAAAATGGATGGTTGATTTTGCTACAACCGTCTACTCACATTACTCAAATTATGCAATAGATAGGTTTTATCCCTCATTTCATTATTGTGCGTATTCTCGGCTAATGAATTACTGATCTCTGTTTCTATTGCTTTATCAACCCGATTCAAAGTATTCTTTCCCACTTTTGCTCCTATATTTTCTTGCAGTTGTTAGCATAACTGGTAATTACGTAACACGTTTTGATTGCTTCTTAATCCAGTATTTTCCATAAGAAATGAGATAAAATATAGTTATAGTATCAACTATATATAACCGCCATAACATCAGGAAAAAACCTTATACACCAGTTAGGTATGGTCTCTCAATGAAGTACACCATAATCCTTGAACCCCAAGAGGAAGGGGGCTATACAGTAACCGTGCCCATACTTCCAGGATGCATATCAGAGGGGGACACAAAGGAAGAAGCCATTGAGAATATTAAAGATGCCATTTCTGGCTATATAGAGAGCCTAAAAAAGCATGGAGAACCCATTCCAGTGGAAGTATCTGTAGAAGTACCATTAGATGCCTAAGCTTCCAGTCATTTCCGGCATAAAGGCAGTCAAGGCTCTAAAAAGGGTCGGTTTCTCCGTAGACCATCAGACAGGAAGCCACATAATTATGAGAAAAGAGGGAAGTAAACCCGTTACAATATCGGTTCCAAAGCATAAAGAGATGAAAGCGGGTACATTAAGGATATTGATAAAACAAGTCGGTCTCACGGTGGATGAATTCCTGAAGCTCCTCTAAACGGAACACGAATACCATCGAGAATATCTCAATCTATGGCGGAAATTGTTGGTTAATTCTACCGTACCTTCCTAACTGGCATCACTCAAATTATGCAATAGATAGGCTTTGTCCATCGTCTCATTATTGTATGTATTCTCGCTCAATGAATTATTGATCTTTGTTTCTACTGCTTTATCAACCAGATTCAAAGCATTCTTTTCCACTTTTGCTCTTATGTTTTCTTGCAGTTGTTAGCATAACTGATAGTTACATAATACATTTTGATTGCTAATGAATCCAGTATTTTCCACAAGAAATGGGATAAAATATAATTATAGTATCAACTGTATATAATTGTCATAGCATAGACAACAACATTAAAATATTGTTGATAAATATCCAATTGTGACGGTCATAGTGACGGGGTAACACCCGGTCTCATTCCGAACCCGATGGTAAAGCCCGTTACGTATCACGTGTGTACTATGTTCCGCGAGGGCATGGAAAGCGTGGTTCGCTGTCACATTTTATTGCTTCTCGAATATATTCTTTAAATTAAGTATGAACTCCTCATTTAATATCGTCTATAATTATCAGGCGAACCTATTCTGAAACGAATCAGGTAAGTAAGGCAGGGAATTCAAAAATGTTCCAGAAAAATGTTTTTAAACCTTAGAGGCAATTTTGAAAAATTATTAGAATCCAGTTAAAACAAATTTCAGTCTTCACGTGTCTCGGAAAGAGTCAATAAATGGGAGTTGTAAGGTTATTTTGTTAGTGGTTCCGTTCTCATGAAAAGGTCGGACTGAACCTTTCTTTGAAGATCTCCCAGCTGATCTGATCTGAAAATCCCGTATTCTGTTATATATCCTGTAACGTATTTATTGGGTGTAACATCAAACGCAGGGTTTCTGGCTCTGCTGGTTTCAGGCCCAATCTTTTTGTTGTTTACCACCAGAACCTCATCCTCATCCCTCTCTTCTATGGGAATCTGCTCTCCGCTCTTCAGGCTGAAATCAAACGTGGTTCCCGGAGCTGCCACGTAGAAAGGAATTCCATTTTCCTTTGCAAGAACAGCTTTCTCATAGGTTCCAATTTTGTTTGCAAAATCACCATTGGCGCATATTCTGTCAGCACCAACAATGGCAAGGTTCACATCTCCTTTCTTCATGAAGTATCCTGCCGCGTTATCGGCAATTATGACGTGTTCAATTCCTTCCTGTCCCAGTTCCCAGGCTGTAAGTTTTGCACCCTGAAGCCTTGGCCTTGTCTCATCAACGAAAACAAATATGGTTTTTCCCGATTCCTTCGCAACTCTCATGGGTGCCAGAGCAGTACCCCAATCAACAACGGCCAGTGCACCTGCATTACAGTGGGTGAGGATCTTTGAACCATCTGCAATCAGGCTGTTTCCATATTCCCCGATTTTTTTGCATCTTCCGCTCACCTCCTGACTGTATCTTTCTGCGGCATTGAGTTCAAAGCCATTTTGCTTCATAAATTCTATGGCCTTGAACAGATCAAAGGCGGTTGGCCTGGTTGATCTTATCTTTTCAACAGCTTCCTCCATGTTTTCTCCATTCTTCCTGGCAAGGGCGAGACCAAATGCTGCAGTTACACCGATGGCCGGAGCCCCCCTAACCACCATATGCTTTATGGCGTAGGCAATATCATCAGAATTTTTTGCTCTGAAGAATTCCAATTTTTCTGGCAGGCTTCTCTGTTCAATGAGCATCACTGTGTTATTTTCAAACCATACAGACTTGAATTTCCTCTCTTCTCCCTCAAAATTTATCTTCATAGTTTATCCATCTAATATTTCAATTTCATATTAAACACATGTTCCAAAAATTGAAAGGATTAGTTATCAGGGATGAAAATACCAATAAAACACATATTGAAAAATGAATCAGTGTCATCATAGTTGAAAGGAATGTTAAAGTGCAAGAAATGAAAATTAAGGGGCATCAATGAAAATAATTCTTGAATCTCAACGTTACCAGATTTTTATCTTTTTGAATTTTTTATCCTTCTTGGTTGTAAGATTAGAGAAAACCTCCTCAAATTTATCGTGTACCCTGGCCGGTATTTCTGCCCTGAAATTATTAGGTGAATGGGGATCATTGGATACCTGCCATATGAGGGCCTCGTCCCTGAGGTTCATTCTCCAGCCCTGGGCCCAGCCAATAAAGAATCTTTGCTCGGGGGTAAGTCCATCAATGACTTTATTCATCTCCGGATGCCTTTGAATTCTCCTTTGCAGAGCTTCAAAAGCTATGCTGACACCACCAAGGTCCGCAATATTCTCTCCAAGGGTTAATTCTCCATTTACCTTTAGACCGGGTAGAGCCTCCAGTACGTTGTACAATTCAACGACTTCCTTTGCTTTCTCCATAAAGGTCCTATCATCTTCCGGGGTCCACCATTCGTTCAGATTCCCTTCCAAATCGAATTTCCTTCCCAGGTCGTCAAAACCATGTGATATCTCATGGGCAATTGTCCCGCCAGTAGCCCCATAATTAACGGCATCATCCAACTCCGGATCGAAAAATGGTGGTTGAAGGATTCCTGCAGGGAATACAATTTCATTATCTGTGGGCGAAAAGTATGCGTTTACCGTTGGGGGTGACATAAACCATAATTCTTTATCCACAGGCAATCCTACCCTATCCATGGCCCTTCTATATTCAAAGTTGTTGCATCTCATAATATTTCCAATAAAATCTTCAAAGAAAATTTCTATGGATGAGTAGTCAATAAATTTTGATGGATATCCCACCTTAGCCCTAAATCTGTTAAACTTTTCCAGGGCTTTTTTCTTTGTATCGTCACTCATCCATGTTAGGTTCATGATTCTTTTCCTGAATACCTCCTTCAAATCCTCTATCATGTCATCCATCCTTTTCTTTGAGTCCTCCCCAAATTCCTGGTCAACATAGAGTTTTCCGAGCGCCTCTCCCATCAATTGATCTATGATTCTTACAACCGTTTTCCATCTCTTTTCCTTTTCCCTTTGTCCAAACAATTTTCGATGGAAAAAGTCGAAATCCTCATCTTCTACCTCCTGGTGAAGATATGGGGCATAGGAGTGGATCAATTTCCATTTCATATAGGCTTTCCATTGAGAAAGATCATATCTTTCCAACATCACATTTAGGTTTTTGAAAAATTCGGGTTGTCCCACTATAATATAATCTGATCCTGCCATTTTAGATCTGATGAAGTATTCTTTCATATTCAGGGAACCAAAGGTATTTTCCAAGTCCTTCATCTCTATCCTGTTATAATTCTTCTCAGGATCTCTCAATTCAACCGGCTTTCTGCTGGATCTTGCCATGGCTGTTTCCATTTCTAATATCAAAACGGAAGTTTCTCTGGCATCCTTCTCCTCGTAACCGTACAGTGAAAACATTTTTTCTACGTGCTTCAAGAAATCCTTTCTTATATCCTGAAATCTTTCTTCAAGGTAATAGTCCCTGTTTGGCAAAGAAAGTCCACTCTGATTGGCATAAAAAGCATAGACGGTACTATTCTTTTCATCGGACTCTGATTCGTACCCGAAGAGTGTCTTCACTCCAATACTGTGCAATTCCTCAGTAACCGAAATCAAATCTTCTGAACTTCTCATATTATCAATTTTTTCAGCAATTTCCTTAAGGGGCCTGAATTTAAGTTCTTCTATTTTTTCAGTATCCATCGAGGAAATGTAAAAATCTCCAAGTTGTTGCTCCATTCTGCCTTCGCCTTGCGTGTTATTAAGAGAACATTTTTCAAGTATCTTTCCAAGTATGTATATGTTTCTTTCGTCCAATTCTGAGGATGCGCCCCAGTGGGCCTTATCTTCAGGTATGGGATGAGTTCTGATCCAATTTCCGTTGCTATACTCATAAAAATTGTCAAGAGGGTCGACATTTTTATCCATGTAATTTACAGAAAACTTAGGATTCTCCGGCTCCTCATTGGGCGATATCTTCTTAATCCGATTTATTGCATCTTCTCTATTCACTAAATGGAAATTGATCAGTGTTAATAATAATTTTTCTTTAAAGTTGTAGACATGCAAAATTTAATCAAAAACATGCAAAATAATTCATTGAATGCAATCCGGATAAAAATTCATGTTATCACAATCCTAAAATGGGTATCAATAGGATTACTGATTTAAGAACATGTTTACCGATCTGCAAGATTTATCCATTTCAATAAATATTAGTTAACCTTTTATTCCAAATGATAATCACGATATGTATACAAAAAGGTTTAAAGTTAGCATGCTTGTCTTAATTGATTTTTATGGGTTTTCTCGTGAGGAATTTACCAATTATAAAGAATGTTTATATTGGAAAAAGTTATTCACATCGCCGGCAAAAATATGGGCCCATAGCTCAGCTAGGTAGAGCATCTGGCTTTTAACCAGAGGGTCAGGGGTTCGAACCCCCTTGGGCCCGTAAAGAGGGATAAAATATGAGTAAATTTAACGTGTTGCACCACGAATTGGTCCCAGAACATTATTTGGTTGATGAAAAAGATGAAAGTTCTATCCTCAAGAAGCTTCAAACAGAGAAGTCAAAGTTACCAAAAATTAATGTAACGGACCCTGCGATTAAGGCTTTGATGGAATTACATGGGGATATTGGACCCAATAGAATTATAAAGATAGTGAGAAAGAATCCCAATGTGGGAATTACCGAATATTACAGGATCACAGCCAGTGAGGTTTTTAAATGAAAGAAATTGTTGAATCGTTTTTTAAAAATGAGAGTATTGTAAGTCACCAGATTGACTCAATGAATGCATTCGTTGCAACCCCAGATAATCCAGACAGTCTAATGCAGAAAATAGTGGATGAAACCAGGTTATCTGATGAAGATGAGTCAGGAGTTATTGTTCTGGACAAGACTAAAACTGGTGGAAAGGAAATTAAAATTTATTTTGGGAGGCAGAAGGAAAGAGGCAGATATATCGGTGACACAACCATAAGAATAGATATGCCAGAAATTAAGGAAGCATCGGGTGCCATAAACCAAATAACACCTCAAGAAGCAAGAATTAGGGATTTAAACTATACAGCTCCAATTAGTTTAAAACTGAGAGTTTCGGAAGATGGAATTGAAAGAGAACCAGAAACCATAAAAATTGGAGAAATGCCAGTAATGGTAAGAACAAAGGTATGCACCCTATATGGCTCCAACCTTGACAGATATATAGAAAAGACCAATGGAGAAAAGAATAATGCACCTGTTAATGGTACAAGAAAGCAGAAATTACAATACGTGGGTGAAGACCCAACAGATTCCGGAGGATATTTCATAATAGGTGGTAGTGAAAGAGTTATAGTTTCCCTCGAGGATCTTGCGCCCAATAAAATCCTCGTTGAGAAAGAAGAGAAATATGAAACCCAGGTGGAGATAGCCAAGGTCTTCTCGCAAGCTGGTGGATACAGGGCAATGACTGCTCTGGAAAAGAGTAGGGATGGGGACATAAATGTCTCAATTCCCAGTGTACCCGGTTCGATTCCACTGGTAATCCTGATGAAAGCACTGGGAATGCCAAAAGATAATGAAATTCACGACTCAATATTTTCTGTAAATAGCATGAATCCAATTATTTATTACAATCTTGAAGCAGCCAGGGACCCGAAGATTCACCCTCCCAATGGTGTTGTAACCACAGAAGACGCCATAAATTACCTTGAAAAGAGATTTGCAGCAGGACAGGCAAAGGACTTCAGGGAGAAGAAGATTTCACAGATTATAGATAAGTCACTGCTTCCACATCTTGGAGACAAGATGGAGGATAGATACAAAAAAGCACTTTATCTGGGAAGAATGGCCAGATCACTTCTTGAACTGAATCTCGGAATTAGAAAGGAGGATGATAAGGATCATCTTTCAAATAAGAGAGTAAAGTTGGCGGGGGATCTGATGGACGAATTATTCAGAAATGCGTTTCAATCCGTTGTAAAAGATCTGAAGTACCAACTTGAAAAGACCTATAACAGAAAGAAAGGTTTGAGAATTAAACCTGCAATAAGGCAGGATCTTCTTACGCAAAAGATACTCCATGCAATGTCGACAGGTAACTGGATAGGTGGAAAAACGGGAGTATCACAACTTTTAGATAGGGTATCAAATGTGAGCACCCTGAGCCATCTAAGAAGAATTATTTCACCACTCACAAGATCACAGCCACATTTTGAAGCCAGGGATCTTCATCCAACTCAGTGGGGAAGAATATGTCCAAACGAAACGCCGGAGGGACAGAACTGTGGTCTGGTCAAGAACGGAGCACTTCTTATGAACATTTCAGAAGGTTCAGATATACTGGGGATAATGGACTTTCTCAATATGAATGGCATAAGGGAACCAACAAAGGAAGAAGGCCAGATGGGAAGAGTGTATATTAACGGGGATTTGGTGGGATATCACGAAGACCCCATAGGTTTAACTCAAACCTTGAGGATGACCCGCAGGCGTGGTGAATTGTCATCTGAAATTAACGTTCGATATGATGATTCCACCAATGAGGTCATCATTAACTGTGACAGAGGAAGAATAAGAAGACCCCTAGTAGTTGTTGAAAATGGAAAGCCAAACATTACAAGAGAAACTCTGGAGAAATTGAGGCTGGGAGATCTGGAATTGAGAGATTTGACATCCATTGGGGCCATCGAATGGATAGACGCTGAGGAGGAAGAGAACCTGTACATAGCCCTATATCCATATGATTTCCCGGAAAGATGCCCAAAATGTGACACATTGCTTTATAGAGGTATTGTGGACTGGGTGAATCAGGGTGAGTCAAAGATGAAACTCATGTGCCAGAAGTGCGGGAAGGAATTCGAAGGCAAATCTCTCCTTACGAAGGAACATACTCATATGGAGATCGATCCATCTATGATTCTTGGGGTTACTGCATCCATGATTCCTTACCCTGAGCATAACTCATCTCCAAGGATAACAATGGCATCAGCCATGACCAAGCAGAGCATTGGGTTATCCGCAACCAATTTCAGAATCAGAACAGACACAAGGGGGCATTTTATGCACTATCCACAGGTTCCCCTTGTTAAAACACATGTAATGGATTACGTTCATTATGAAAAACGCCCTGCTGGACAAAATTTCGTTGTAGCTATAGTTTCGTATCAGGGTTACAATATCCAAGATGCCATTGTATTTAACAAATCGGCTGTTGAGAGGGGTCTCGGGAGAAGCAATTTCTTCAGGACTTATACGGCGGAGGAGAGGAGATACCCTGGCGGTCAGGAAGACAGGTTTGAAATTCCCACCCATGACGTGATGGGTGCAAGAATGGAAAACTTTTATATGAACCTGGATCAGGATGGAATAATCAATCCTGAAGCGTATGTTGAAGGCTCGGACGTTCTGGTGGGAAAAACTTCACCACCAAGATTTCTTGAAGAGGGAAATGAAAGACTTGGCCCTCAGAAACGTAGGGAATCGTCCATCACCATGAGGCCTAACGAAAATGGATATGTTGATAATGTTATACTCACGGTTTCAGAAAGCAACAGTAAAATAGTGAAGATTAAGGTAAGAAGCGATAGAATACCTGAACTGGGAGATAAATTTGCATCCAGGCATGGTCAGAAAGGTGTAATTGGTGCATTAATTGCACAGGAGGACATGCCATTCACGGAATCAGGAATAATACCAGACATTCTCATAAATCCCCATGCAATTCCCTCAAGAATGACCATAGGTCACATCCTTGAAATGATAGGAGGAAAGGCTGCCTCGATGAGAGGAAGTAATGTTGACGGTACAATCTTTAAGGGTGAGCCCGAAGAATCCCTCAGGGAAGAACTCTTGAAATATGGATTAACCTATGATTGTACTGAAACAATGTACGATGGGATCACAGGCAAAAGACTGGAAGCTCAGATATTCACCGGAGTAATTTATTATCAAAAATTGCACCATATGGTGGCAGGAAAATTCCATGCAAGATCAAGAGGTCCTGTGCAGATACTCACAAGGCAACCAACGGAAGGACGGTCCAGACAGGGAGGATTGAGATTTGGAGAAATGGAAAGAGATACACTCATAGCCCACGGGGCAGCCATGGTTATAAAAGACAGGCTTTTAGACCAGAGTGACGGGACAATCCTTTATGTCTGCGGTAACCAATCCTGTGGTCATATTGCAATTATGGATAGGAGAAAAGGAACCCTTAGATGTCCAGTCTGTGGGAACACAGGAAATATCCATCCCGTTGAAACAAGTTATGCCTTCAAACTCATGAGGGATGAACTCATGTCAATGGGTGTAATGATGAGATTAATACTGGGTGATTTAAAATGAATAGTTTCATATCAAAAAGAATCAACAACATTCAATTTGCCATACTATCTCCAGACGAGATAAGGAAAATGTCTCAGGTCAGGGTAATAACGGCAGATACCTATGATGACGATGGTTACCCCATAGAAAGAGGTCTGATGGATCTCCACATGGGTGTAATAGAGCCTGGACTAAAATGTGCCACCTGCTCAGGAAAGGTGGATGAATGCCCCGGACATTTCGGCCATATCGATCTCGCAATGCCTGTTGTTCAGGTTGGGTTTGTGAAGGAAATCAAGATGTTCCTTGACGGAACTTGCAAACAATGCAGCAGGGTAAAACTCACGGATGACGAAATGGAAGCATACGGAAAAAGACTCTCGGAGAAAAAACTGGAAGAGTTTGATCTGGAGCTCCTCACTCTAATCATCAAGAAAAATTTGGATCAGGCCATTAAGAGGGAAGTATGCCCACATTGTGGTTATAAAAATCTCACAGTTATACTGGATAAGCCAACAACCTTCAGGGAAGGGTCAAAATCAGGTGGTGCAGCAGAAAAGAAGATCACTCCAAAGGAAATTAGGGAAAGGCTGGAAAAGATCCCTGATAGTGACCTGATCTACTTTGGTCTCAACAAGGATTTTGTGAGGCCAGAATGGATGATCCTCACTGCATTGCCGGTTCCACCCATTAATGTGAGGCCCTCCATCACGCTTGAAACGGGTGATAGAAGTGAGGATGATTTAACACACAAGTTGGTGGATATTATAAGAATTTCGCAGAGATTAAGGGAGAGCAGAGACAATGGATCACCACAGCTGATCATTGAGGATCTATGGGATCTCCTACAATTCCACGTTACAACCTACTTTGATAACCAGACTGCAGGTATACCACCTGCCAGGCACAGATCAGGTAGGCCCTTAAAAACCCTGGTTCAGAGAATGAAGGGTAAGGAGGGAAGGTTTAGATCAAACCTTTCCGGAAAAAGAGTTAACTTCTCGGCAAGAACAGTAATTTCTCCGGAGCCGTTCCTTTCCATAAATGAAGTTGGTGTACCTGAGAAAGCTGCCAGGGAGCTCACCGTTCCTGTAACCATTAACCAGTTTAACATAGATGTGATGAAGGAATGGGTAAAGAGAGGTCCAGCTCCAACCAAAGAGAATGGTAACTACGAATCAGGGGTAAATTACATATTGAGACCGGACGGTCGTAGGATAAAGTTAACGGATATGAATGCGGAGGACAACAGCCAGAAGATCGATATAGGATGGGTTGTTGAAAGACAGTTAAGCGAGGGAGATATTGTATTGTTTAACAGGCAGCCCTCCCTGCACAGAATGTCCATGATGGGGCATACTGTCAGGATCTTGAAGGGCCAGACATTTAGATTTAACCTTGCGGTTTGTACACCCTATAATGCAGATTTTGACGGAGATGAGATGAATCTTCACGTTTTGCAGAAGGAGGAAGGCAGGGCTGAAGCGAGAATCATAATGAAAGTTCAGGAACAGATAATGTCTCCAAGATTTGGAGGACCCATAATAGGAGGTATACACGATCATGTTACTGCAATGTTCCTCCTAACCCATGGAAACCCAGAATTCACAGAAAAGGAAACTGTTCACATAATGAGTTATCTGCCCATAAATACCAGTTTGAAGCCAGTCAGAGTTGAAAATGGAGTCAAGTATTACTCAGGTAGGGATATATTTTCAATCATTCTTCCAGAAGACTTTAACATAAAGTTCAGGAGTAAGTTATGCTCAGGCGCAAAAAGAAACGAGGATGGAACTCTTCACTGCGAGTATGAAGAAAATCAGGATGACATAGACGTTGTCATCATAAACGGAAAGATGATTCATGGCACCATAGACGAAACGGCCATATCTCCATTCGCTGGAAAAATTATTGACAAGATATATAGAAAATTTGGATCTGCTAAAGCAGCTGAATTCATTGACAAGATGACAAGGCTTGCCGTTGCTTTCATCAGTTTCAGGGGCTTTTCCACGGGAATCGGTGACTACGACATTCCTGAAACAGCAGTAAGCGAGATAAGGGAAATTTCAATCAAAGCAGAGAAAGATGTGGACAGTTATGTAAGGGACTTCAAGGAAGAAAGAATGAACCCAAGAGAGGGAAAATCCATTGAGGAGACTCTTGAAGAGGAAATTATGAAGGTTACCGGACAGGCAAGAGATGAATCGGGAAAGATCGCCTCACAGTATCTGGGTCTTACTAATCCATCAGTCATCATGGCCAGATCCGGAGCCAGGGCAAAGATGCTTAACATATCGGAGGTTGCAGGAATGGTTGGACAGCAGTCTGTAAGAGGTCAAAGGTTGAACAGAGGTTATGACAGAAGGACACTTCCGCATTTCAAGAAAGACGACCTTGGAGCTGATTCCAGGGGGTTTGTGAAATCATCATATAAGGTTGGATTAAATCCTCTGGAATATTTTCTTCACAGTATAGGAGGAAGAGAAGGTCTGGTAGATACTGCAGTTAGAACATCAAGAAGTGGATATATGCAGAGGAGATTAATAAATGCCTTTGAGGATCTGAAGGTTAACGAAAAGAGACAGGTAACGGATACGGTGGGGGAAATCATTCAGTTCAAGTACGGTGACGATGGCATTGATCCCACCAAGAGTGAAAATGGAGAGGCGCTTGACATAAACTACATCCTATTTGACGAAGAGAATGGTGGTCAATAATGAAAGTAATACTCTGGAAAGACACAAAGAAAAATATGGATCTCCTGGAAGAACATGGTAGGGTTTCCTACGCTGTAGATTTTCCGGTGGATGAATCCATAGAAGAAGCCTATATCAGTACTGATAAGAAAAAAGTCTCCTTTAGAGCGAAAATACTTGAAAAGAGGGAATATGAACCAGCTTCTGCAAAGGTGGAAGGGACAAGGAAAAAGTCTGCACAAAAAGGACAAAAGGCAGAAGACCTGATCATGAAAAAGAAGACGGGCCTGAAAACCATACTTGTTCTGGATTCTTTGGAAAAGCTTACACCACCCATACCGGCTTCAGATTTTAATCTTGGACGCAACAAAATACCATCAGTGGACACCTTTTACGAAGCCGAACTGGACAAGGTAATAATAACGCACAAAGTAAAATATTCTGAGGATATAGCTCCAGCTGTTTCAGCACTTATCCACAAGGAAATGGAAAAAGGCGTGGTTTTGCCATTATCCATTGCGGAAACTCTTGTGAAAATTAAAAAGGATAAGGGGGACGAATTTTTCAAGAAGATTCTCAAGAGAGTGGAAAGTGAGCTTGAAGCAAGACAGATTGATCCCTTTGAGGCTGTAGGAATAATAGCTGCACAGAGCATAGGGGAACCGGGAACACAGATGACGATGAGAACATTTCACTATGCAGGAGTTAAGGAAGTGGATGTTACACTGGGTCTTCCAAGACTCATTGAAATTGTAGATGCCAGGAGGACTCCATCAACCCCTTCAATGGACATTTTTCTGAAGGACGAATACGCGAAGGATGACGAGGCTGTAAGCAGGGTGATTAAGGAAATAGAAAATACGAGCATCATTGACGTGGCAGATATTATAACGGATACGGACGAAATGACTGTTAATATAAGGCCAAACAAGAAGCTCATGGACAGACGAAGAATAAACATCCAGGATATAATGGAAGCCCTCGATGGAATAAAACTTACCACCATAATTCAAAATGAGAATGGGGACATTGAGGTAAAGGCCCAGCAGGAATCCTATAAACGTCTCTACCAGTTACAGGAACAGCTTAAAGTTGTAAATATAAAAGGGCTTCCGGGAATCAGGAGAGCAGTGGCGGTAAAAGAAAGAGACGGAAAATATAAATTGCAAACACAGGGATCCAACCTCAAGCAGGTACTGGAAATAGAGGAAGTTGATGCGGTGAAAACAACTACAAACGATATAGTTGAAATAGCGAACGTTCTTGGTATTGAGGCAGCCAGAAACGCCATTCTGAAAGAATCTAGGGACACATTGAAGGAACAGTCTCTAGACGTGGATGAAAGGCATCTGATGGTTGTCGCAGACATGATGACCTTTGAGGGCCAGGTCAGGGCCGTGGGAAGGCAAGGAATATCAGGCAAGAAGAGCAGCGTCCTGGCAAGGGCAGCCTTTGAAATTACCGTAAAGCACCTGATGAGAGCAGGAATTATCGGAGAAACAGATTCCCTAACGGGAGTTGCAGAAAATATTATAGTGGGTCAACCAATCACACTGGGAACAGGTGCAGTAGACCTCATCTATAAGGGGTACAAACCTGATAAGGGTGAATAAACTTGGCATCCAAGGGAATAGTCATAGACAACAGAATAATTGAGTACCGAGCACTTTTTGAGAAGGTTACCAGGGGTGTGCAGGCTGAAGAATGCATGGAGAATGAGGACATGGTGATCTTCATCGTGGGAGAGAGAAGAATGGCAGAGATGTTTAAGAGAAATCAGAATGTCATTTTGAATCTCAGGGAAAAGATCAACAAGCACATTCTTGTAGCAGAATATTCCAGGGACCTCCTAACATTCATCAGGAATTTATATTTCAGGTTCGGAGTGAAGGAGATAGAAATAGCCTGGAAGCAGGGTTCGGTGGATGTGCAGGTTGGTGTGGATATAGGGGAAGTTGGTAAGGCCATAGGTAAGGAAGGAAGAAATATCAAGCTTATGAAAGAAATCGTTTCAAGATTCTATGAAGTTAAGAACTTTGGAATAAAACAACCCGCCTAGACAAGAATTTTTATAATTCCCACATTTTATCCCTATTCGTTGTAAAAGTAAATATACGCTGATCACATAATAGAAGACACGATGAGAGGTAATAATGCCATATAAACGTCCAGATAACAACGATGAAAATTTTACAAGGGTTATAGTACCCAATAAGAGGAAGGGGGAATTGTACGGTATAGTGGAAAAGCTATCCGGAGGTTCCCATCTGTCCGTAATGTGTGAAGATGGCTATACAAGAACGGCAAGAATCCCCGGGAAGATGAAGAAGAGGATGTGGATAAGGGAGAATGATCTTGTCATAGTAAAACCGTGGCAATTTCAAACCGAAAAGGCTGACATAGTTTATAGGTATACTCAAACACAGGCAAATTATTTGAGCAGAAACTCCGCTCTCCCGGAACTTATAAATATATTTAAATAGAGCATGAAATGGAAGATAGAAGCGCATTAAAACAACTGATTGATCGGGATGAATTTAATTTTAATGATTTTATTGGGGAGAAAACCGAAGGTTTAGTTTTTGATAAAAGAACCCTAGATAACATTTACACACTGTTCAAGCAGTTCAATATAAAATATGTGGATTATCCAATTTCCTCCGGGAAGGAATCCCTCGTTTTCAAGGTTGAAGGGGCCAAAAAGGGTATAGTTATGAAAATTTTCAAGACATCAACCCTCCGCTTTCAGCACATTAATGATTATATAGATGGCGATCCAAGATTTGCCAACCAGAGAAAATCAAGGGGGACACTTATCTATGTGTGGGCCAGAAAGGAATACGCAAATCTTCTTGAATGCAGAAAGTTCAGGGTCAGGGTTCCGGAACCCCTTGCTGTTGTGAATAACATCATACTTATGAGTTACATTGGAGAACGAAGAACGCCGGCTAAGAAGTTAAAGGATATTGAAGAAAGCCAGTTGCAGGGGTACTTCAATTCTGCTATGATAGAATATGGAAAGATGGTGGAAAAGGCCAAACTGATCCATGCTGATATGAGTGAATACAATGTATTATGCTACAGGAAGAGGTCATACATCATTGACATGGGGCAGGCAGTTTCATACAAGCATCCAAAGGCTAAGGAGTTTTTCACCAGAGATATGGTTAATATGAAATCCTTTGCAAAAAGGAATGAACTCACTTTAGATGAAATTGTGTTGCCAAAATTTCCGGGTGATACCAATGAGTGAAGATGAAAAAGTTAGTACAAATTCAACGAACATAAGAATTCCCCGTGACAGGATAGGGGCACTTGTGGGAAGGGAAGGTAAAACAAAGAGCGAAATTGAAGAGATTTCGGGTTGTAAGTTAGATATAGATTCCCAGCAGGGGGATGTATTGATCATATCTGGAGGAGTCACAGATGCCCTTAAGATTGTTTCAACCGCCGAGGTGGTTAAGGCCATTGGCAGGGGATTCAGTCCAGAGAGGGCAATTTATCTTTATAATGACGGATACCAGCTTGTTGTAATTTCCCTCAGGGAGTTTGCGCATAAAGGATCAAACAGGATAAACGAAATAAAGGGAAGAATAATTGGACGGCAGGGAAAAACGAGGCAGATCGTTGAAGACATCACCGATTGTTTTGTGTGTGTTTATGGGGATACAGTCTCAATTATAGGTGATTATATTTCCATGAGATACGCCCTTCAGGCAGTTCAGATGATTATTGAAGGGAAAAAACAGAGAACAGTTTACACATTTCTGGAATCCAGGGCCAAAGAGTTAAAGGCTGAAAGGATCAGCGAAGCATTCCGTTGAAGAACCTTTGGCTTTAATTTCCCATTAAAAACAAAAGAATACTGTTTCTCCATTGGGCAAAACCGGGGACATCTGTTTTCTTCTAAAACGCTGAATCCTTTGATAAGATATATATCTCAATAATAAATAGGGGAAGGAAGCGGGGTGGGGTAGTTAGGAAATCCCGACGGGCTCATAACCCGTAGATCAATGGTTCAAATCCATTCCCCGCTATTTTTACATATAATCTCCAGAATTTCCTCAATATTGTGCCCCTCTGTCTCCCTTATTCTTGAATATCCCAAATCCCGTAAGGTCTTAAGGGTTGGATTGCCCACAGGAAAGCAGGAAACATCTAAATATTTCCCACACGTTTCCTCCGTGAATATCTTCACCTCAAGGGATGATGTGAAAAGCAGTACAGTATGTGATGAATCGGAAATTTTTTCCCCTATACTGTCTGCCCTGTCCAAAACTTCATAATCGTAGAGGTAGAGATTTTTGGAAGTTACATGGTTTAACCTTAAAACTTCCTGAAGTACTTCAGAGTGAACCTTTCCCCTGGGTATCAGTACATTCTTTGAACCATTCTTAGCAATCCACAGGGCAAGGGAATGGGAATCTGGTGTTTGAGGCAAAATTGCGTGATATGAGTTCTTCTTAAGTTCATTCTCCGTGCTTCTACCAATGGCGTAAATTTTTTTATATTCCGGTATCTTGCCATAGGATTCCAAAAAACATTTAACTCCCAGGGAACTTGTAAAAGCAATTCCATCATATTCGTCCAGGTTTAAATCCCCTACTTTGTGGAGTTTTTTCACCTTTACAAGGGGTATGTTTATAATTTCTTCGCAGTTATGTTGCAGTGAAATGTTTTTTTCCGATGGCCTGAACGTAATAACTCTTATCAATTCAGTATCTCCTTAATCTGCATGGCAAGGGTTTCTCCATCCTCCATACTTCTTATCCTTTTTTGCGTAGTAAAAGTCTGATCTTCCCCATTGATATCAATATACAGCATTTCATTTTCAGGATTATAAAATATGCCGTTGGGTACAGAGCATCCCATGTCAAAAATTCTTGAAACACATCTTTCCATATCCCACCTTTTTCTTGCCATTGGTTCTTCAGTGCCCTTAATTTGCTGGATATGGGGTGAGTCTTTTCTTGCAACCACGGCAATAATGCCCTGGCAGGGTGCCGGAACAAAGACATTCTCAGGTAAAATCCCATATTCCCTCATGGGGTACATCCTTTTGACCGCGGCTTCCGATAATATGATGCCATCAAAATCCCCACTATCCAGCCTTTTAAGCCTGGTATCAATATTTCCCCTGAGATTTAAGGCCCTGCAATCCGGCATATATTTTTTAATCTGGTTTTCCCTTCTCGGTGATGATGTTCCGATCTTCTTTTCCCCTGATTCTACGGAATTTTCATTGAGCAAAATAACATCATGGTAATTGGTCCAGTCAAAAACAGAAACTATCTCAAGGTTTTCGTCAATGGAGGAAGGAAGATCCTTACCACTGTGAACTGCGCAATCTATATTACCCTTAAGGACATTTTTATTAATCTCATTTACAAACAACCCCTGGCCACCTATGTCCCTAAGGGGGTTCTCCCTATCCATATCACCTGCACTTTTGATCTTAACTAATTCATGGTTACCCCCCAATCGGGAAATAAACATTTCAGTTTGAATTAACGCTAGCCTGCTCTCCCTTGTTCCTATTTTCATTCATATCAAACTCCAGTGTGTATACCATTTTAAACAGAGCCATTTCTACCTCTTCCGGTGTATGGGCCATTCCAATAAAGGATGCCTCAAACTGTCCCGGTGAAAAGTATATCCCATGATCCCTGGAATGGTTGAAGAATTTCATGAATTTATTTCTATCAGACCTCAAGGCGGATTTGTAATCAATAACGGGTCCATCATTGAAGAAAATTGTAAACATGTTGTACATCCGGTTTACCTGAACGCCCATGTCAGAAAAGCTCTTCAGCTTATCCTCCACCCATGAAGCCAGACCTATGGTATACTCATAATCCCTGTCCTTTAAAAAATTAAGGGTCGCAATGCCAGAGGCAACGGTGAAGGGATTGGCACTGAACGTTCCAGACTGGTATACATCACCACTGGGGCTTATTTTATCTATGATTTCACCCCTGCCTCCAAAAAGGCCAACGGGCATGCCTCCACCTATTATCTTTCCCATAGTTGTGAGATCAGGCCTTATATGAATCATATCCTGGTAGGCCCCAAAGTGGAACCTGAATCCAGTAATCACCTCATCAAAAATCAGTAAAGCTCCATATTCATCCGTAATTTCCCTTAAAAACTCCAGAAAACCCCTTTCTGGTCCAATGACCCCCAGATTGCCCAGAACCGGTTCTGTTATTACGGCGGCAATCTGTTTTCCATGTTTTTTGAACAGATCCCTTATGGAATCCTGATTGTTAAAGTCTCCAACAAGTACAGTCCCCGATATTTCTTCTGGTATTCCAGGGCTGGATGGAGTACCAAAATTCAGGGCTCCACTACCTGCATTAACCAGAACGTAATCATGGGAACCGTGAAATCCAGCGTTCATCTTGAGAATCAACTTTCTTCCTGTGAATGCCCGTGCAACCCTGATGGCGTGCATTGTTGCCTCCGTTCCAGAACTGGTAAACCTCATTCTTTCCATTGATGGGACGGACTTCTGAATGATCTCCCCAAGGATGATTTCATTTTCAGTTGGGACACCTTCCGGGATAGTATTATCAAGAAGATACATAATCTCCTCTGCAATTGTTGTGTTGGAATATCCCGCAAAATTAACACCGAAGCCCATGCAGAAGTCCAGGTATTCCTTGCCATCAACATCAAATATCCTTGATCCGGATGCTCTTGAAAAGTAGGTAGGATATGGGGGGTAAAATCTTACAGGAGAATTTACACCCCCTGGAAATAATTTTGAAGCTCTTTTAAAAAGTTCCTCTGAAGACATAGGGGTATATTTTCTCAGTGAATTTATGCTTTTCATTTTTGATCACTAACTTTTAGAGACAGATTCAATATGGGAGTATTTGAAAAATCTGGCGATGCAGGTCGACAACTCCGATGCTGATGTATTCATAAAAAAAGCCATCAAGGAAGGAAAACTGGTAAGGGGATTGAGGATAGTTCAGAAGGACGGTAAGGTATTCATCCCTGTTACTGAAAGGGTTGAATTCAGAGGAGCTGTCCCATGTTTCACGGATTTTCAGTCACGGTATAAATCAAGCATTAACCGTGTTATAAGTGAAAACATCCATTCTGGCGAGGAGAAACCAAAATGGCAGAGGATCGGGGAAGCCATAATTTTTAGCAGGAATTATGGGGGATTGGAAACAATTGCCAGAAACCTTGTTGAAAGCGGAATGGTAAAGCAGGTTTATGTAAATCATGGGAAAATTGACGGAAAAATAAGAAAACCAACACTGCTTTTAGTGGCAGGAGAAGCTGGCGATACCATATACAGGGAGAATGGAGTCATTTTCCTTACAAATCCTGCAAATTTGATGATGAGCAAGGGCAATATCGTGGAAAGAGGTCTTCCATCCATGGGAGATTTCCGTCCTGTAAGGGTGCTGGATATGTTCTCGGGAATAGGCTACTTTTCGCTTCCCATGGCCAGGCTCAATTCAGTTAAAGTAGTTCAGTGCCTGGATATTAATGGGGAAGCCCTTGATTACCTCAGTAAAAGTGCCAGAATAAACGGATTCCAGGAGAAAATAAGATGTAAAAATCTGGATTGCAGGCTTTTTAAAAGCAAGGAAAAATTTGATCTTGTTATCATGGGTAACTTCAAGTCCAAGGATTATCTTGCCTCCGGTTTGGGCCACGTGTCGGAAAACGGAAGAATTATTCTGCACCACCTGGAATTAAGTGAAAACAGGTATGAAAGTATTATGCAAATAATGAAGACCGGGAGAATGCTTGGATATAACCTGATCCCCATGGATAGCCACGTGGTAAAATCATATTCACCCCACGTTTGGCATATGAGTTCCCTCTTCAGAGTCACATGGCATTAAGCAGTTAATTCTCTAAGGAACAGTTAAAAAAATAAACATAAAAACAAAGCAAAGTTAGTTCTTTTCAATCCACAACAAGGTTTAAAACCACCGTTAACATAATGCATGGAAGGAAAATATGGCGGCAAGAAGAAAATATACTCCCAGAAAACCGGGTCAGAAAAATAATAGCAGGTATTATGGGCATAATGATAGGAATGAGACTCCAAGACCAAAACGAGTTAAGAAATTAGATATGAGAAAAAGTGAGGAATTCAACTATATGCTTTCCAAGGCTGTGGAATCCCTGCCTGATAGTATCAGGGGATCCATAGCAGGAGGTATTTATTCCATTGCCTCCAGGCAAGGAATAACGGAAGCAAGGGACTTTGTAATAAAGAAGAAAGATGAGAGCGTAATAGATGAGGCCACACAGAAGCAGATATGGAATCTTTTGAATGACTACTCAACCTACAGATAGGGATACGGGAATCCTGTTGATAGAAAGGGTGAAAAGATACTTACAGATAGAGAGGGAAGCCCTGAAAGTACTTTCCATATGTGTCCCTGAAAACTCTTCCCTGTATGATTATGCAAGGAGTTCCATGGAAATGATTAAATCATACTATTCCGATGCAAATCACTTCCTTGAGCAGGGAGATTTTATAAATGCCCTATCATCACTGAATTATTCATACGGATGGATAGACAGTGGTGTAAGATTGGGGATATTTAAAACAGATGGGGATTACAGGAAGTTTACATTCTACAAATAGGAAAACATTACAAAAAGAATATATAGATTTTAAAGATAGGGAGCAACCGCAAGGGATAACATTTAAGCATGTTAAAGGACTGGTGAATTAATGCCTGATGAAAAAGAGAAAACTGATTTCCAATACATCGTACGAATAGCAAGTATGGATCTGAATGGAGAAAAAGACGTAGTTCTGGCTCTGGCTGATCTAAAGGGAATAGGAATTAGATTGGCTGAGACCCTGACAAAGAAGCTGGATATTGATGAAAGCATGAGATTGGGAGATTTAAGCGAAGATAAGATCGAAGAAATAAGGGATTATATAGAATCTCAGGAATATGAAGATATCCCAAGATGGATGGTAAATAACAGGGCAGATCCCGTAACGGGTAGGGATATGAACCTGGTCGGAAACGATTTAAACGTGCAGATTCAGGATAATATCAATTTATTGAAGAAGATTAGGTCCTACAGGGGTATAAGACATGAAACCCATCACAAGGTGAGGGGGCAGAGGACAAGAAGCAATGGTAGAAAAGGTCTCACAGTGGGCGTTCAAAGAAAGAAGGAGTGATTAAAGATGGGAGATCCAAAATTTCAAAAAAAGTTATACTCAACCCCGAGACATCCTTGGGAGAAAGAGAGAATAGATGAAGAGAGAAAGACAATCAACCTTTATGGTTTGAAGAACAAAAAAGAGTTGTGGAGAAGCCAGGCAACACTGGATACCATAAGGGCACAGGCAAGAGAGCTGCAGGCTAGGACAAGAAGAAATGATCCTCTTGCAATGAAGCAGTTAAACCTGTTGCTTTCAAGGTTGAATAGATACAAGATTTCCAGTTCCAATGCGTCACTGGATGATATTCTATCCCTGACAATAGAAAGCGTTCTTGAAAGAAGATTGCAGACCATAGTTTTCAGAAAGAATCTTGCAAAGACCGTAAAGCAGGCCAGGCAGATGATTACACATGGTCACATATTGCTAAATGGGAGAAGGGTCACGGTTCCCGGTTTGATGGTGGAAGCCATGGTCGAGGATTCCATAGAATACAGTGAATTTTCTCCGTTCATTGATGACAAGCATCCAATACGGTTGGTAATTGCAGGGGAGCAAAAAGGGGTAGAAGAACAACCAGAGGAACAGCCGGAGGAACAACAGGATCAGGAAAGTTCAGAGGAGGTTAAAAAGAATGAATAAAACAGGGATAGCACATATATACTCATCACAGAATAATACCATAATCCTAGTAACGGATCAAACAGGTGCCGAGACACTGGCAAAGGCAACGGGAGGAATGGTGGTGAAGAATGATAGGGACGAGTCAAGCCCCTATGCGGCAATGAAAGCTGCTGATTTAATATCGGAAAAGCTGAAGGAAAAGGAAATTACCGATCTAGTTATTAAAGTAAGAGCACCAGGCGGGAACAGGTCAAAGATCCCAGGACCGGGAGCACAATCAGCCATAAGGGCTCTATCAAGAGCTGGATTCAAGATCGTAAGAATTGAAGAGGTAACCCCAGTTCCCCATGATGGAACGAAGAAGAAAGGCGGAAAGAGGGGAAGGAGGGTTTAATGTCATCAACTCGGGAACAAAAAATTTCTATCATGGAAGTTAGGGATAATTTCATGAGGTTTGAAATATCCAACATAACCGAGGGTGTTGCCAACGCCTTGAGAAGAACCCTGATAAATGATATACCAAAATTGGCTATTGATAAGGTAGTTTTCAGGCATGGCCAGATCAGGGATTCAATGGGAAACGTATTTGACTCATCCCTACCACTCTTTGATGAAATAGTGGCACACAGGATTGGATTAATACCCATAAAAACAGACTCAAAAATGAACTTCAGGGAGGAATGTAGCTGCGAAGGACGTGGGTGTTCGTTGTGTACAGTATCATATAATATAGACAAGACAGGACCTGGTGAAGTTTACAGTGGAGATTTGGTTCCATTTACCGGTAATGTGGAACTGAAGCCAACAGATCCTTTCATACCCATAATAAAACTTGGTCCAAAACAGGCCTTACTTGTTACGGCTGAGGCAACCATGGGAACCGGAAAAACACATGCAAAATGGCAGGTCACCTCTGGCGTTTCATTTAAATATCACAGGGAATTTAAAATAAACAAGGACGAGAATGAGGGATGGGAAAAAGTAAAAAATGATTATCCAAAGTCCGTGGTGGGAGAGACCAAAGAATTCCTCACAATAACAGATGATTACCAGCAGAGAGGCGTAATGAATTTCATAAATACTTCTACTCACAGATCAGTGATCAACCAGACAAAACCTGTGGAAATTATGGAGGATAAAAACAGGTTCATATTCAAGTTTGAAACAGATGGTTCACTCAGCGCAAAGGAAACAATAAAGATTGCACTGCTAAGGTTACCGGGAAGATTGAATATTTTACATGAAAGTATAATCTCTCCAGATTGATTAAATATCAATTTTCCATTTACTAAGTAATGACATTCCTTAAAAATTTTATAGATACCGGCATAGAAATACGGGAGCAAATATCTGCGCTGGAAAGAAAAGAACAGCGCATTGGGTACACCGGCATGGGTGCTGACGGAACCCTCACATCAAGATTGGATAAGCTTGCAGAGGATATGATCATTGAAAGGATAAATGAAATCGATCTACCCTTTAACATTATAAGTGAAGAGATAGGGTTTGTGGATCGCGGATATGAGAAAAATATTATCATGGATCCTCTGGACGGAACCTACAATGCGGAAAACCAGATACCTCTGTATTCAATGTCTCTTGCCATTATGAAGGATGACTTTGAAAGCCTCGAGGAAGCTTTCGTAATGAATCTTGCAACGGGAAATTATTTCTGGGCATCCAAGGATAACGGTTCATATAGAAATGGTTCGAGAATGCAGAAGGTAAAGAAGCATAGCAATGCATCTGTCGTTTACAACTTGGAAGAAACGGTTGTTCCCGATTTTCTCAAGAAGAATATAACAAGGAAAAGAATTCTCGGGTGTGCCTCAATGGAAATGGCTCTCCTGGCCAACGGTTCCCTGGACAATGTTGCTTATCTTGGCAGGGAAAAGAAACTCCGGAATGTGGATATAGCCGCTGGTGTACTACTTATAAAAGAAATGGGAGGCTTTATACTCGATGGCAGTCTTAAACCAATGAACATGGGAAAGGATGTGAGGGAAAGGAAAAACATGATTGCCCTATCCTCTCTCTACGAAAAAGAACTTAAGGAGATCCCGTCATCATGAGGGTTGCATTCATAATAAGAAAGGACTGCCCGAGGTGCGCAAAAATTGTAAAAAGAATAGATGACATCCTCCCAGCCGAATGGGAACGTATTTATGAAGATGCGTTAAGGCCATACCTGAAGGTCAAGGAATATAGGCCACTGGAAGAAATTGAGGCGGACATACTCTTTACCATCGGGGGAGATGGGACCGTTCTACTGGCAGCCCAGAAATCCAGGGGTGCCATATTAGGAATAAACATGGGTTCTCTCGGGTTTCTTAGCGAGGTTGAAGTGGGCAGGGTTGAAGAGACCGTCTATAGAATAATCAGGGGAGAACACAAATTCGTGGAATTCATGCGCCTTGAAGTTATGCTCAACGGAGAGATAGTTGGATATGCCATGAACGAAGTGGTAGTTCACAGCAACAGGATAGCAAAGGTGAGGAATTTTAAGCTGTATCTGGATGGTTCATTCGTTGAAAGAACCCGGGCAGATGGAATTATTGTGGCAACGCCCATTGGTTCCACATCCTATTCCCTCAGTGCCGGAGGGCCTATAGTTATGCCAGCAACCCAGGCAATGGTGATATCCTATCTTGCTCCGGTGACCCTCAGGATAAGACCCATGGTGGTCCCATCTACATCCGCACTGGAAATACTGGTATCCGGCTCTGATCAGGACTGCGTCATCATTCTTGATGGCCAGAAGGAGGTAAATTTCAAGTCCACCGATAAGGTAACCATAACAAGGGCATCAAAGTCCTATAAATTTATTACCTTGAGAGGGGATTTCTACTCAAAGTTAAGGGAGAAGTTGTTAAAAGATGTGGTCAATTAGGCACAGGCTGATTTTGATGATAATGGAAGCATCCAGGGATTCCTATCCGATGGAATTTGGAGCCATGCTAAAGGGGGAACATGACGTCATATATGAAATTGCAATGATTCCAGGAACAGTTCAGGGAGATCATCACACGATCATGTGGATGGGAAATAAGCCTGTGGACTTCACCATCATAGGATCAGTTCATTCTCATCCCTCAGGTGTTATCAGGCCATCGGATGCAGACCTCCATATGTTTCAAAACACGGGGCCGATTCATATGATCGTAGGTTATCCATACAGGGAAACAGACTATAAATTCTTCAACAGGAAGGGTGAGGAAATAGAGGTAGGCCTGGTGGGCGGAAATCAGCTGAAGTAGTCGGAAAAAAATTTGGACTTCAGCATAAAAAGATCACGGTCCAAACAATCTTTTGCTATCTGAATCTTCAATCAGGAAGGTTTTTGCGATCTACCATGGCATAATCCTCATCTTCATACTGGGAATAGCCGATTACATCATAGTATTCCTTCCTGCTCATTATTTCATCCACAAAGTCCCTCTGGGTCCCGTATTTCATCAATTTTGAATAGATATCTTCCGTCTTCTTTAAAATTCCCCTGAAGGCTGTGAGCGGAAAAATCACCATATCATAACCAATATCTTTCAGTTCACTCACTGAAAGAAGGGGGCTCTTTCCAAACTCCGTCATGTTGGCCATCAGGTAACCATTTACTTTTTTACGCATCTCCCTGAATTCATCTTCACTTTCCAGTGCTTCAGTAAATATTATGTCAGCTCCGGCCCTCAGATACTCCTTTGCTCTCTGTATGGCTTCATCCATACCGTCCACTGATCTTGAATCTGTCCTGGCTATGATAGAGAAATCAGGGTTTTTGGATGCCTCCTTAGCTGCCCTGATTTTCAAGATAAAATCCTCCATGGGTACAATCTTTTTTCCATTGAGATGTCCACATTTCTTTGGAAGTTCCTGATCCTCAAGATGAATTGCGGCAACATTGACTCTTTCCATCATTCTCACGGTTCTCATTACATTCAGTGCCTCACCAAAACCCGTATCACAGTCCACAACAAGGGGAAGAGAGCAGATGGAAGTGATATTTCCCGCTTCCCTTACTACCTCGTCCAGGGAGGTAACGGACAGATCAGGTAAGCCCATCATGCCTCCCACTCCAGAACCTGATAGGTATGCAGCTTTGAATCCTGCCCTTTCGGCAATTATGGCTGAAATCCCACTGTATACACCGGGAATGGTTATGAATTCCTTTCCAAGCATCTTACTGAAAGATTTAGCTGAACCATTTACGTTATCCTTAAGCCTTGACATTTAGAAGTACCTCCATGAATTCATTCATCGACCTCTTCTGGAACGTTTTGGCAAAGTCCACCACTATTCTTGCACTGTCCGTGTCCATAACCCTTTCCGCCTTCTTTTGCAGGTCATCCCATGTGTATGGTTTCTTGTTGTGACCCTTTGGTGCATCCAGCTCCTCTTCATATGTACCGGAATCTGTCTTAACTGTGATCTTCACGGGAAGGTATTCAGGATACATACCGTCAAATCTCTCTGTAACTGTAAAATTCATTTTGTCCACCAGGGATAGGGTATTTCTGTCATTCAAAAACTCACGGGAATAGGAATTGGGCGTGGGATCGCCATGAACCAGGGTATGGGCAATGATGTAGGGCATACTGTGATCTGCAGTTTCTCTTGTTTTAGGCCTCAATTTCTCCGGATCCTTTATGATAATGGTGTAGGCCACCCTGAAGGTTTCCACATCCACACTCTTTACATTTCCCTTTATTTTTTTTCTCAAACTGGAAGCAACTTCTGCAGCGCTCATTGCATGGTATTCCACGGGGTAGTTTTTGATCATTGTCTTTAGAATCCTGCTCTGCTTGAAATCTAACTTGAATGATCCAGAAACCTGTTTAAAAAATCCCATCTCTCCCTCAAATATTGGTGCAGGTCCTGTGAAACCGGATTCGGCCAGATTGGCTGCAAAAACGCTGTTCCTTGAGGCATTGGCTGCTGTGGCTCCCTTCCACATGCTCAATTCTCCGGCCCTTGTCTGCCTGAGGCTTATGTTATTGTTTATGGCAAGATTCAGGGTGTGGGCAAATCTTTCATGATCAAGTTTCTGTAGATGGGCCAGCCCGGCAGCTGACGATATACTGATATATGTCACGTGATCCCATCCCCTATCCCTTATGGAAACAACATCTGAAAGTGCGCATATGGTTTCATACGCAACGGCTGCGCTGTTAAGTACTTCCTTTCCAGAAAGCTCCTCTGCCTCAGCCATTGCAATTAAGGGTGGAATATTATCCGATGGGTGGAGGGCCTCCCTTGAAAGGTAGGTGTCATTATAATCAAGGTACCTGGTCATTGTGCCGTTCAGAAAAGTTGCATTTTCAACGGAAGCTTTATTTTTAGTAAAAAATACGGTTGCGTTCCTTTTTCCGCTGGATGGCAAAAGGGTTTTCATTCCTATTTTTACAGGTTCTGCATTAAAAGCTCCAAAGGAAGTAATGGCTATATCCGCAACTCTCTTTTTAAGTTCTTCCAGTTCCTTTTCTCCCACTCCATTCTTTCCAATTTTTTCCGACATATCTATGATGCTTAAAGTAACACTATCCATAGTCAGAAATGGAAACATATGTAATAAATTGTTATCGATAAGAAATTCCTATATAAACCCAAATCCACCCTATTGGAAAAATCTAAATTCGGTTTCTTCCCTGGCATTTCGCTTATGATCTCTCAATTTTTCATCCTATAGCCCTTTATTCTTAAAAGTGTAAGCAGAACACTTCATACGCTGTGTTTCCCATCTGTCATATTGAGGATCTAGAAGTGCAGGTGTAGCGATATAAGATTGTGGAACATACATGTGAAAAGCGTGAAGTGGATTGATCGATAAAAGATATCAAAACGTATGCTAACTCAACTGGAGCAGATCACCCCATACGAATGTCATAAATGGTGCATAATATACACCGGTATTTTTACACCATTTTTTCCGGAAGGTATTGCACCTAAAACACTTGATTACTGCATACATGTCGTGTTGTAAAGAACCACCAGAGTCAATAGAATCTAATCGAATTTTGACACCATATTCTCCATCATTCCACCCAATCGTAACAGGTCAGTCTAAAGTGCACGGATCTTTAGAAGCAGCGTACAATGAACCGAAAGATCTTTATATAATGAATACATTATATTAATAGAATGATTAAACTTATTGCAGAAACGCCGGGAGA